>NZ_JBIRQF010000008.1:0-378072 GCF_044333065.1 Streptomyces sp. NPDC021115 | reverse complement strand
CCGGTCCGGGAGTAACGGCTCGATCCGCGCCCACTGCGCATCAGTCAACGGCACACCCGAACCAACGACCTGCTGATCCAAACGAAACTGCCTAGGTGCGGGGCAGCCGGAACAGGGCCCAGACGATCTTGCCGGGCAGCGTTCCGGCCAGCGGATGCCAGCCCCAGCCGTCGGTGAACGACTCCACCAGGTGCAGCCCCCGCCCCGACTCCGCGCAGGAACCGGCCTCCCCGGCGACCGGTCCGTCCTCGCTGGGGTCGCGTACGGCGCACACCAGCCGGGAGGCGGAGTACATCAGGTGCAGCCGCACCAGGGGCGGTTCGGGTCCGTCGTCGGACGGACCGGGCGCACCGGACGCACCGCCCGGCAGCGCCCCGGAGACCGCGTGCCGCAGCGCGTTGGTGACCAGTTCGGAGACGACGATGGCCACTTCGTCGAGCAGTTCGGGGATGTCCCACTGCCGCAGGGTGGCCCCGGTGAACTGCCGGGCCCCCTTGACCGCGTCGTAGCGCGCGGGAAGCGAACAGGAGACGGCGCCGGAGACGGCGGACGGATCGACCGCGGGAAGTCCTCTCCACAGCGGTTCCAGCAGGGCCGTACCTTCGCTCCCCATGCGAGCACTCCTGCATCCGTGGCCCTGACGAATCCTGGCCAGATCTCGTACGAGCTTGCACGTGCGCGTATCTCATCGTTTCGAATGCCGACGGCGAATGCAAGGGCAAATGCACGTGCACGCAGAGGTATTGAGCTGGTGCGCCCGGCTTTGCCATGCTTTCTTGCTACGTACATATGCGTAGCACTCCCGGTCGGGTAACTACTTGGACACAGCCGGGAGCCCGAAAAGTGGCAGACTTCGGCCTGCCGGGTTGCGGGGGCCCATCGCCGGAAGAGCGCGTTCCGCACAGGGAGGGTCACGGACAGATGACCGCAAGCGAGTCGAGTGGGTCGGTGGTGCGCCGCATTCTCCTGGGCTCCCAACTCAGGCGGCTGCGCGAGGCCAGAGGCATCACCCGCGAGGCGGCCGGATACTCGATCCGCGCCTCCGAATCCAAGATCAGCCGGATGGAGCTGGGCCGGGTGAGCTTCAAGGCGCGCGACGTCGAGGACCTGCTCACCCTGTACGGGGTCACCGAGGAGGCGGAGCGCGCGGCGCTGCTCGGGCTGGCCCGCGAGGCCAACCTCACCGGCTGGTGGCACAGTTACGGCGATGTGCTGCCGGGCTGGTTCCAGACGTACGTCGGGCTGGAAGGCGCCGCGTCCCACATCGCCGTCTACGAGGTCCAGTTCATCCACGGCCTGCTCCAGACCGAGGGCTACGCCCACGCCGTGGTCACCCGCGGCCAGCCGCAGGCGTGCGGCTCCGAGGTGGACCGGCGGGTCGCGCTGCGTCTTGAGCGGCAGAAGCTGCTGGTCTCCGAGCGGGCGCCGGAGTTCCACGTGGTGCTGGACGAGGCCGCGCTGCGCCGTCCCTACGGCGGGGCGGAGGTGATGCGCGCCCAGATGCGGCATCTCATCTCCGTCTCGGAAGCGCCGAACGTGAGGCTCCAGGTGATGCCGTTCGCCTTCGGCGGGCACGCGGGGGAGAGCGGTGCGTTCACCCTGCTCCGGTTCCCCGAGTCCGACCTCCCGGACATCGTCTATCTGGAACAGCTCACCAGCGCGCTCTACCTGGACAAGCCCGATGAAGTGGGGCAGTACGAGCGGGTGTTGGAGCGGCTGGGGGCGGACAGCCTCTCCCCGGAGAAGAGCCGGGACCTGCTCCGGGGGCTCCTGCATGAGCTCTGACCGATCAGTAGGATGACGTCCTGTCAGGAATTACCCCCCACGCGTTCGCGGGTGTCCGGATGCGGTCCCGCGTCCTCCAGATAGGGATGGCATGTCCTACTTCTCCGAGCTGGCCTTTCAGTACATCGGCGGTGAGTGGCGCACCGGCAGCGGTTCCTGGGACATCGTCGACTTCAACCCGTACGACGGGGAGAAGCTGGCCTCCATCACCGTGGCCACCGTCGACGAGGTCGACCTCGCCTACCGCACCGCCGAGCGGGCCCAGCCGGAGTGGGCGGCCCGCAACCCGTACGCCCGGCGGACGGTGTTCGAGCGGGCGCTGCGGATCATCGAGGACCGCGAGAAGGAACTGACCGGGGCGATCATCGCGGAGTGCGGCGGCACCCACGTCAAGGCGGGGTTCGAACTGCACCTCGCCAAGGAGTTCCTGCGCGAGGCGGTCCAGCTGGCGCTGCGCCCCGAGGGCCGCATCCTGCCGTCTCCGAGCGACGGCAAGGAGAACCGCCTCTACCGGGTGCCGGTCGGCGTCGTCGGCGTGATCAGCCCGTTCAACTTCCCCTTCCTGCTGTCGCTGAAGTCGGTCGCCCCGGCGCTGGCCCTCGGCAACGCCGTCGTCCTCAAGCCGCACCAGAACACCCCGATATGCGGCGGCGGTCTGGTCGCGAAGATCCTCGAGGAGGCCGGGCTGCCCGCCGGGCTGCTCAATGTGGTCGTCACCGACATCGCGGAGATCGGTGACGCACTGATCGAGCACCCGGTCCCGAAGGTCATCTCGTTCACCGGCTCCGACCGGGTCGGCCGCCATGTCGCCACCGTCGCCGCCTCGCACTTCAAGCGCTCCATCCTGGAGCTGGGCGGCAACAGCGCCCTGATCGTGCTGGACGACGCCGACCTCGACTACGCGGTGGACGCCGCGGTGTTCAGCCGCTTCGTCCACCAGGGACAGGTCTGCATGGCGGCCAACCGGGTGCTGGTGGACCGGTCGGTGGAGCGCGCGTTCACCGAGAAGTTCGTGGCCAAGGTGAAGACGCTGACGGTGGGCGACCCCGGCGACCCGGCCACCCACATCGGCCCGCTGATCAACGAGGGCCAGGCCGAGTCCATCACCGCGCTCGTCGACCAGACGATCGCCGACGGCGCGACCGCGCTGGTGCGGGGGCGGGCCGAGGGCACCCTGGTCGAGCCGACCGTGCTCGCCGACGTCCCCGAGGGCTCGGCCATCCTCACCCAGGAGGTCTTCGGCCCGGTCGTGGTGCTGATCCCGTTCGACGGTGACGAGGAGGCCGTACGGATCGCCAACGTCACCGATTACGGCCTCAGCGGCGCCGTGCACACCGGCGACATCGAGCGCGGCGTCCGCCTCGCCCAGCGCGTCCACACCGGCATGATCCATGTGAACGACAGCACCGTGCACGACGAGCCGATCGTGCCCTTCGGCGGGGAGAAGCACTCGGGTGTCGGACGGCTCAACGGGGAATCGATGATCGAGGACTTCACCACCACCAAGTGGATCTCGATCCAGCACGGCCGCAGCCAGTTCCCGTTCTGAATCCGCTGGGAGGAAGGCTTGCGGATTTCCGCGCTTGCGGACAGAAGCTGACCGCAAGCCTTCCTAACGTGGGGTTCGTCGAAGGGCACCCGACCCGGGCGCCCTCCAGGTGAAAGGCGGCAGCCATGCCCACCGTCGTGAACTCCGAAGCCTGCAAGGACGAGCGCTCCGCGCTGCTGGCCTATCTGGACGCGCAGCGCGGCGGCATCCGGCGCGCCGTGCACGGACTGACCGAGGAGCAGGCCCGCAGCGCGCCCAGCGCCAGCGCGCTGTCCCTCGCCGGGCTGGTCAAGCACGCGACCTCCGCCGAGGAGGGCTGGATCCTCAAGGGCCAGGGCAAGGCGGAGCCCGGGCTGTCGCCCGAGGCGCTGGCGGAGTTCGAGCAGAGCTTCGTCCCCACGGCCGACGAGACGGTGCCGGTGCTGCTGGAGCGGTACGAGGCGGTGGCGCGCGCGACCGATGAGGCCGTGCGCGCCCTGTCCTCGATGGACGAGACGTTCGAGTCGCCCCGCTACCCGTGGGACGAGGGCGGCACCCGCACCTGGCGCTGGCTGGTCCTCCACCTGATCGAGGAGGTCGCCCGGCACGCGGGGCACGCGGACGTCATCCGCGAGACGATCGACGGGAAGAACGCGTTCGAGCTGGTCTTCGAGACCGGTGCGATGCCCGAGCCCGACTGGTCGCTCATGGAGGGCTGACACCCCTACTCTGGACCCCAGCGCAGGTCAGGCGGGGGCAGGATGGGGAGACGGGCACATGTCGGCGATCCGGCTGCTGGTGCTGGGAGCGGTGCGCCGGCACGGGCGCGCACATGGCTATCAGGTCCGTAACGACCTGGAGTTCTGGGGCGCGCACCAGTGGTCCAACGCCAAGCCCGGATCGATCTATCACGCGCTCAAGCAGATGGCGAAGCAGGGCCTGATGCGCGCCCACGACGTGGCCCCGAGCACCGCGGGCGGCCCGCCGCGCACCGAGTACGAGCTGACCGCGGCGGGCGAGGAGGAGTACTTCCGGCTGCTGCGGGACGCCCTGCTGCGGCACGACCAGAAGATCGACGAGCTGACGGCCGGGGTCGGGTTCATCGTCGATCTGCCGCGCGCCGAGGCCATCGGGCTGCTCAAGGAGCGGGTGGCGGCACTGGAGGCGTGGCGGACCGAGGTCACCCGCCACTGGTCGCCGCCGCAGGGCGCCCCCGATGCGTGGGGCCACATCGGCGAGATCATGAAGCTCTGGGTCCACTCGGCCGACAGCGGCGCCGAGTGGACCCGCGGGCTGATCGAGCGGCTGGAGGGCGGGGCGTACGTCATGGCGGGCGAGGGGGAACGCTCGGTGGACGTCCTGCCGGAGGGCGCGCCGTACCCTCACGCGGCGGAGCCCCGCGAGTAATGGCCGTGAGCCCCGAGGGCGGGGCTGGCTCCCGGGTTGCGGACCTCGCCGGACTCCTCGCCGTCCGCTGGCGGTTGGCGCTCCTCGTGGTCTTCTTCCCGCTCACCGGGGGCCGTTACCGGGGGCTCGGCCGCTGAGTCGCCGATCCGCCGTCCCCGATGCCACGTATGTCACACCCACACCCGCCGTCGCCGGATGCGGATACGGTGCACGTATGGGGAACGACACGGCTGGCACGGGGGCGGCTACGACGAGAGGGCCGGGTTATGCCCTGCTCCTCGCCGCCGGTCCGATGGGCAAGCAGCGGCTGATGGACGCGGCCGCCGCGCTGCCACAGCTCGCGGCCGTGCCGCCGGCCGCGCTGCTGGGCACGCCCGGCGGCGCCAGCGTCGTCCAACTCGTGGACCCCGCCGACCCGCAGACCGTACTGACGCATCTGCGCACCGCGGCCGCCCATCCGGGGCCGGTGCTCGTCTATCTCGCGGGGCAGCTCACCATCGACCACAAGCAGCGGCTGCCGCATCTCGCGCTGGCCCGTACGACGCCGAGGACCGCCCGCTACACCGCGCTGCCGTGGCACTGGCTGGCCGCCGAGCTGGCCCAGCGGCCGCCGGGCGGCACCACGGTGCTCGCCGATCTGGTGGCCGACGAGACGGCCTGGCCACGGCTGTCCGACGGACGGCTGCCGGTCGACACGCTCGCGGGCGGGCTGACGCTGTACGGGACGATCGCCCCGGCTCCGCCCAAGCGCCAACTCGCCGCGCCGGTCTACAGCCGCGCCCTCGCCGGGCTGCTGCGCGGCGGTGCCCCGGACGGCCCGCCGTTCGCCCTGCTGCACCAGCAGGCCGCCGCCGAGGCGGGTCTTGGCACCGGTCCCGCGCTGTTGCTGGGCGCGCCGGTGGAGGGCTACGCGGCGTACGAGGTGCCGGGGACGTACGGGGTCCCCGGCGCGTACGAGCCGCAGGGGGCGCCCGGTGCGTACGAGCCGCCCGGGGCGAGCGCTCCGTACGACGCCCGGATACCCGAGGGCGGCCGGCACCCCGGCGGAGGGCCGACCGCCCACGCCCCGGCCGCCCCGTCCGCCGCGCCGCACCCGCCCGGGCCGCCGCCTCCGGCCGCCGCGCCCGCGCCCGGGAGCGCCCCGGCGCCCGAGCCCGCACCACCGGCCCGGCGGCCCGAGCCCGCACGCGCGCCCATCCCCGATCCGCACGCCGCGATATTCGAGGCCGCGCACGCCGGACGGCACAGCGAGGCCGCCTCGATGGCCGCCGCCTGGGAGCAGGAGGCCCTGCGGTCGGCCGGTCCGCGCTCCTCCGACGCGATCCACTGGCTGGAGGTCCGCGCCGACCTCGCCCGGATCGCCGGGGATCCGGCCCGCGCGTGTGAACTGTGGCTGGCGGTGGCCGACGCCCGGCTGGGCAACGGCGAGCCGACCGGACACCCCGAGGTGGAGGGCGCCGTGGACCGGGCCCACCACCAGTGGCAGTTCGTCCAGGAACCGGCCAGGGCGCATGCCCTCGCGCCGATGCTCATCGATCTGCGGGGCCGGGTCCCGGGCCGCAGGCCGGGCGCCCTGGAGGCCGTGCGGCGCAGGGTCGAACTGCTCCGCGCCACCGCCCAGCCGGGCTGACCCCCGGCGCGTGCCCCAAGACACCCCCTAGTGGTGGAAGGCCGTGGCGACGGCCTCGGGCCGCCCCATCGGCGCGGGCTGCTTCCGCAGTTCGGGCAGGAGCGTCCGCAGATCGTCCAGGAAGAGGTCGGACAGGTCCGCCGAGAAGCCGTTGCGGCACACCACCCGCAGCACCGACAGGTCCTGGCGGTTGGCGGGGAACGCGTACGCGGGCACCAGCCAGCCGTGTTCGCGCAGCCGCCGCGACACGTCGTACACGTCGAAGTTGGTGATCTCCTCCGCCGTGGTGAAGGCGAAGACCGGCAGCTGGTCGCCGCGGGTGAGCATCCTGAAGTCGCCCAGCTCCGCGATCCGTGCCGAGAGTGAGCAGGCCACGTCGCGGGAGGTCTGCTGGACGGCGCGGTAGCCGTCCCGTCCCAGCCGCAGGAAGGTGTAGTACTGGGCGGCCACCTGGGCGCCGGGCCGGGAGAAGTTGAGCGCGAAGGTCGGCATTTCGCCGCCCAGGTAGTTGACCCGGAAGACCAGCTCCTCGGGCAGGCACTCCGGCGTCCGCCACAGCGCCCAGCCCACCCCCGGGTAGACCAGGCCGTACTTGTGACCCGAGGTGTTGATGGAGGAGACGCGGGGCAGCCGGAAGTCCCACAGCAGTTCCCCGTCGAGGAAGGGCGCCACCATCGCGCCCGAGGCGCCGTCCACATGGACCGGTACGTCGAGCCCGGTGCGCTCCTGGAGGTCGTCCAGCGCCGCGCACACCTCGGCGACCGGCTCGTACGACCCGTCGAAGGTCGAGCCGAGCACGGTGACGACGCCGATGGTGTTCTCGTCGCACAGTTCGGCGGCGGCCCGCGGGTCGAGGTGGAACCGGTCGCCCTCCATGGGGACTTGCCGCGGCTCCACCTCCCAGTAGGCGCAGAACTTCTCCCAGCACACCTGGACGTTGATCCCCATGACCAGATTGGGCCGGGCGGTGGCCGGATAGCGGACGGGGTTCCGCTGGGCCCAGCGCCGCTTGAAGGCCATCCCGGCGAGCATGCACGCCTCGCTCGACCCGGTCGTGGAGCAGCCCATCACGGCATGCGGATCGGGGGCGTGCCACAGGTCGGCGAGGATGGTCACGCAGCGCCGCTCCAGCTCCGCGGTGCGCGGGTACTCATCCTTGTCGATCATGTTCTTGTCCCGGCAGTCCGACATCAGCAGCCCCGCCTGCGCCTCCATCCAGGTGGTGACGAAGGTGGCGAGGTTCTGACGGGCGTTGCCGTCGAGCATCAGCTCGTCGTGCACCAGCTGGTACGCGGCCGAGGGCGCCATGGGCCCGTCCGGGAGGTGACGGCGCGGCGGGTTGGTCGTCATGCCGCTGACCGGGTCGGCCACTCCGTAGAAGGGGTTGACCGAGATGTCGGACCGCTTTGCCGCGCCGTGCTTGCCTCCGTGAAGTGCCATGTCCATTAAATTACGGACATACGGCACAAACACCCGGCTCCCGCGCCGTCAGCCCGCGCTGCTGAGCGACAGCTTCGCCGCGAAGCCCAGGAACGCGGCCCCCGCGCCCGCCGACAGCCCGGCCGTCAGCCGCTTGCGCCGCCGGAAGAGGGCCGAGAGATACGTACCGCCGAAGATCAGCAGGGAGAGATAGGTGATGCTGAACAGCTCCGCCCAGAGCCCCAGCGCCACGAAGGACAGCGCCGGATGGGCGTACTCCGGGTCGACGAACTGCACGAAGAAGGAGATGAAGAACAGGATCGCCTTCGGGTTCAGCAGGCTCACGACCAGCGCCCGGCGGTACGGCCGCTCGACCGCCCCGGCCGCCACGGCGTCCGCACCCACCGCACCGTCCCCGGCGGGCTCGGCGGACTCGGCGGCGGCACGCGCGCTGCCGGGACCCTGGCGCCACAGCTTCCGCGCCCCGCGCAGCATGCCCACCGCGAGCCAGGTCAGATAGCCCGCACCGGCGAACTTCACCACGGCGAAGAGCGCCGGGCTCGCTTGGAGCAGCGACGCCACGCCGCCCGCGGACAGCGCCATCAGCACCGCGTCCCCGCACAGCACCCCGCCCGCCGCCCGGTAGGCGGTCCGGGGGCCGCGGCGGGCGGCGACGGACACCACATAGAGCGAGTTCGGGCCCGGCAGCAGGATGATCAGCGCGAGACCCGCCAGATACGTCGAAAGATCGGTTATCCCCAGCACGATCGGCAGGATGCCAGGGAGCGCGGCGGCGGCCCACATCATTTCGGCATCCGGACTTGCACCTCACGCGACGTGAGGCGCCACCGTGGAGCCCGTACGGAACACCCCGTACGGCACACAGGGAAGAGCGGACCAGGGGCATGAGCTACTCGGTGGGACAGGTCGCGGGCTTCGCCGGGGTCACGGTGCGCACGCTGCACCACTACGACGAGATCGGGCTGCTGCGCCCGAGCGCCCGCAGCGCGGCCGGGCACCGGCGGTACGACGACGCCGACCTCGACCGGCTCCAGGGCGTCCTGTTCTACCGGGAACTCGGCTTTCCGCTCGACGAGGTGGCGGTCCTCCTGGACGACCCGGACGTGGACCCGCAGGCCCACCTGCGGCGCCAGCACACGCTGCTGACCAGCCGGATCGAGCAGCTCCAGAAGATGGCCGCCGCCGTCGAACACGCCATGGAGGCACGGAAGATGGGCATCAATCTGACCCCGGAGGAGAAGTTCGAGGTCTTCGGCGACGCCGACCCTGAGCAGTACGCGGACGAGGTCGAGGAGCGCTGGGGGAACACCGAGGCGTACCGGGAGTCCCAGCGCAGGGCGGCCACGTACACCAAGGAGGACTGGCAGCGGATCCAGGCCGAGGGCGACGCGATCAACGGGCGCTTCATCGCGCTGATGGAGTCGGGCGCCCCGGCGGAGTCCGAGGCCGCGATGGAGCTGGCCGAGGAGCACCGGCGGTGGATGAGCCGGAACCACTACGACTGCCCTCACCGGCTGCACGCCTGCATCGGTGAGATGTATGTGACGGACCACCGCTTCACCGAGAACATCGACAAGGCCAAGCCGGGCCTCGCCGCCTACCTCAGGGGTGCGATCCTGGCCAATGCGGAGCGCCACGGGTAAGCGCCACGGGTAAGGGTGCGTCCCGGGGGACACCCGGGGAGGGCGAGGGGACAGCGGGAACCATGGGCACGCACATGGCGTTGATAGCTTTGGGCGGCACACTGCGAAGCGATACCCCGCAGTCAGTCCGTACCCGACCCTGCGGCCGGGCCTCGCACGAGCACGAGCCTGCACCCCTCGACCCAGGAGCCTGTGACCCGTGACCACCCTCGCGCTCGGCCCTCAGTGGCTGGACCCGGACTATCTGATCGAAACCTTCGGGCTGCTCGGCGTGCTGGCCATCGTCTTCGCGGAGTCCGGCCTGCTCATCGGCTTCTTCCTGCCGGGCGACTCGCTGCTGTTCACCACCGGCCTGCTGGTCACCACCGATGTGATCAAGCAGGAGCTGTGGCTGGTGTGCGTGGGTGTCGCCGTCGCGGCGATCGTCGGTGACCAGGTCGGCTATCTCTTCGGCCGGAAGGTCGGCCCGGCGCTGTTCAAGCGCCCGGACTCCAAGCTCTTCAAACAGGAGAACGTGGAGAAGGCGCACGAGTTCTTCGAGAAGCACGGCCCGAAGTCGCTGATCCTGGCCCGCTTCGTGCCCATCGTGCGGACGTTCACGCCGATCATCGCGGGCGTGAGCCGGATGAACTACCGCTCCTTCATCATCTTCAACATCGTCGGCGGTGTGCTGTGGGGCACCGGCGTCACCCTGCTGGGCGCGGCGCTCGGCAAGGTCGACTTCGTCCACAAGCACATCGAGCTGATCCTGGTCGGGATCGTCCTGCTGTCCGTCATCCCGATCGTGATCGAGTTCCTGCGGGCCCGGAGCCAGTCCAAGAAGGCGGCCGCCGAGGCACCGGCCGGGCCGTCGGCCGACCAGGGCGCGCGCGGCCGCCACGCCAAGCGCTGACCGGACGGCGTTCCGGGCCCCGGCGTTCCGTTCCGGCACGGATCTTCACCCTCACTTCACAGGCGTCACTCCACTACACACCCGTCGCGCACACTGCCCCCACTCCCACTCGGCGGCCACCTCCCCGCACAATGGGGTTCCGGTGGCCGTCGATGTTGCATCGTGGCTGCTGGAAGAGTGCACGGGGAGGCGGTCGAGGAGCGAGGAAGAGTGGGGTCGGACCGACAGTACGGGCAGCGTGTCGCGGGCACGCAGGACGTGGATACGGCGGAGAACCGCAAGCCGCAGTCCGACGAGGCGCACAGCGCCTTCACCCCGCCCCAGGGCGTACCGAGGCCGCCCTCGCCCGATGGCGAGCACCCGACCTCGGAGTTCGCCATCCCCGAGGGGCTGGCGGCCGAACTGACCGGGCCCGAGCTGGAGAGCTCGGCCTTCGTACCGCCCCCCGGGGTCACCACCTCGGTCAACCAGACCACCGGCGGTTTCCCGGCCTTCACACCGCCGAACGGCATACCCATGGTCCGGCTGACCAAGGATTCGCCCTGGCAGGACCGGATGCGCACGATGCTGCGGATGCCGATCAGCGAGCGTCCGACGCCCGCCGAGCGCGCCGATTCGCAGGACGACACGGGGCCCGCCGTCCCCCGTGTGCTCGATCTCACGCTCCGCATCGCCGAGCTGCTCCTCGCGGGCGGCGAGGGCGCCGAGGACGTCGAGGCGGCGATGCTCGGCGTGGCGCACGCGTACGGGCTCGACCGCTGCGAGCCGACCGTGACGTTCACCCTGCTGTCGGTCAGCTACCAGCCCTCGCTGGTCGACGACCCGGTCACCGCGAGCCGTACGGTGCGCCGCCGGGGCACCGACTACACCCGGCTGGCCGCGGTCTTCCGGCTGGTCGACGACATCACCTCGCAGCAGGACTTCACGCTGGAGGAGGCGTACCGGCGGCTCGCCGAGATACGCCGTAACCGCCACCCGTACCCCGGCTGGGCGCTCACCGTGGCCGCGGGCGGGCTGGCCGGTGCGGCGAGCATGCTCGTCGGCGGCGCGTGGCCGATGTTCTTCGCGGCGGCGATGGGCGCGATACTCGGCGACCGGCTGGCGTGGCTGGCGTCCGGGCGCGGACTGCCGGAGTTCTACCAGTTCGTGGTCGCCGCGATGCCGCCCGCCGTGATCGGGATCGCGCTCAGCCTCCTGGGCGCGGGGCTCCAGTCGTCCGCGGTGATCACCGGTGGGCTGTTCGCGCTGATCCCCGGGCGGGCCCTGGTGGCGAGCGTCCAGGACGGGCTGACCGGGTATTACATCACCGCCGCCGCCCGGCTGCTGGAGGTCGGCTACCTGATCGTCGGCATCGTCTGCGGCGTGCTGACCGTGCTGTACGGCGGGCTCCAGCTGAACGCCAAGCTGAACCCGGAGGCGGCGCTGGGCCACGACGTGCGGCCGGTCACCCAGACCCTGGCGGCGATGCTGCTGGCGCTGACGTTCTGCATCCTGCTCCAGCAGGAACGTCACACCGTGCTGTTCGCCACCCTCAACGGCGGGGTCGCCTGGGTGGTCTACGGCGCGCTCGCCGACACCGCGAAGGTGCCGCCGGTCGCCGCCACGACCGTGGCCGCCGGGCTGGTCGGCCTCTTCGCGCAGCTGCTCTCCCGCTACCGCTATGTGTCCGCGCTGCCGTACGTCACGGCGGCCATCGGACCGCTGCTGCCCGGTAGCGCGACGTACTTCGGACTGCTCGCGCTCGCCCAGGGAAATCTGGACCGCGGCATCCCGCATCTCACCCAGGCGGCGGCACTGGCCCTGGCGATCGCCATCGGGGTGAACCTGGGTGGCGAGGCGGCCCGGCTGTTCCTCAGGATCCCGGGCAGCGGGGACGACCCCTCGGGCCGTCGCGCGGCCAAGCGCACCCGCGGCTTCTGACCCGCGGCCATCCCGCTCCGACCTGCGAAAACGCGAACGGGCCGGTCCTGAAGACCGGCCCGTTCGGGGTGCGTTCGGGAGTCGGGGCTCAGTGGCCGCCGGACGCCTCCAGGCGCTTGATGGAGGCCTCGACCTCGGCCTCGGCCTCGGCGCGTCCCACCCAGTTGGCCCCCTCGACCGACTTGCCGGGCTCCAGGTCCTTGTAGACCTCGAAGAAGTGCTGGATCTCCAGGCGGTCGAACTCGGACACGTGGTGAATGTCACGCAGATGCTCGACCCGCGGGTCAGACGCGGGCACGCACAGCAGCTTGTCGTCGCCACCCGCCTCGTCCGTCATCCTGAACATGCCGATCGCACGGCACTTGATCAGGCAGCCGGGGAACGTCGGCTCGTCGAGAATGACCAGGGCGTCCAGCGGGTCGCCGTCCTCGCCGAGGGTGTTCTCGACAAAGCCGTAGTCCGCCGGGTAACTGGTCGAAGTGAAGAGCCGACGGTCGAGACGGATGCGCCCCGTCTCGTGGTCCACCTCGTACTTGTTCCGCGAACCCTTCGGGATCTCGATGGTGACGTCGAACTCCACGGGTGGCTCCTCCATGATCAACACATACGTCTGGTGATTAAGTGTCCCCCACGCAGGTGTGTGGTGGCGAAAGGGGCTGGTCCGTCGTGCCTGAAGCCAGATCACGGCAGTTCAGGGAGTTGCTCGCGCGCGGGCGGACCCTCGTGCGGGACCAGTGGCGCCGCGCCCGGCTCCGCGGCCCGGGCCGGGCGCTCGAACGGCTTCGCGAGCGCTGGTGGAACGCCCCGGTCCGGGAACCGCTCCACGAACGCCTCCGGACCCGCTGGCGCGGCAGCCGGACCCGGGTGCGCTGGGAGCGCACCCCGCCCCAACAGCGCGGTACCTGGCGGCTGGTGGCCGTCTCCGGCACGGTCGGCCTGGCCGTCGCGGCCGGATCGGTGCTCGTCGCCGGGCCCTGGGACACCGGCCAGCGTACGGCCGAACGGGCCCGCGCGGCCCGGGGCCCGGCGGCGGGTGGCGAGCGTCACCCCGGTACGTCGGCGCCCAGCGCCGCGCCCGTGCTGGCCGCCCTCGGCGCGCCCGGCGCGGTGCCGTCGCCGGACAGCGGCGAGGACGCGGTCCCGCCGCCCACCGGCAACGGGCTGGCCGACGCCCTGGAACCGCTGCTGGACGACCCGGCGCTGGGCGCCGACCGCTCGGCGTCCGTCGTGGACGTGACGACGGGCCAGCAGGTGTTCGGGACCGGCGCGAAGGACGCCGTGGTGCCCGCGTCGACCATCAAGCTGGCGACCGGCGCCGCCGCGCTCTCCACCCTCGGCCCCGACCACCGGATCAAGACCACCGTCGTCCAGGGAGGCGACGGCGGCATCGTGCTGGTCGGCGGCGGCGACCCGACCCTGACCGCCCGCGCCGCCAAGGGCACCGACAGCCCCGCCTCGCTGCGCGCCCTGGCCGACGGCACCGCCCGCGCCCTGAAGAAGCGCGGCACGGCGTCGGTCCGGCTCGGGTACGACACCTCGCTGTACTCGGGGCCGAAGCTGCACCCCATCGGCCCCAACGAGAACATCTCGCCCGTCACCCCGCTGATGGCCGACGAGGGCCGCATGGACGACAGCGACCACGGCCCGGCCGCGCGCGCCGAGGACCCCGCCGCCGACACCGCGGGAGCGTTCGCCTCGCTGCTGCGCGACCGCGGCGTGAAGGTGACCGGGGACCCGCGGCCCCAGGAGGCCGGAAAGCACCCCGGGGCGCTGGCCACCGTCCGCTCCCAGCCGCTGTCCGCGCTCGTCGAGCGGATGCTGACCAACAGCGACAACGACATCGCCGAGGCCCTGGCCCGGCAGACCGCCGTCGCCTCCGGTGAGCCCGCGAGCTTCGACGGCGCGGCGAAGGCCGTGACCGCCCGGCTGAAGAAGCTCCGGCTGCCGCTCTCCGGCGCCCGGATCGCGGACGGCAGCGGGCTCGACCGCGAGGACCACGTCTCCGCCGCGCTGCTCGCCCAGGTGCTGGTGCGGGCCGCGGACATCGGCCACCCCGAGCTGCGGCCGCTGCTCACCGGGCTGCCGGTGGCCGGATTCAGCGGCACCCTGCGCACCCGCTACGGCGCGGACACCGTCGGCCGCGGCGTGGTGCGCGCCAAGACCGGCACCCTGACCGGGGTCAACACCCTGGCGGGCAGCGTCGTCGACGCCGACGGGCGGCTGCTGGTCTTCGCCTTCATGACCAACGGCACCACCGACCCGCAGGGCGCCCAGCGCGCCCTGGACACCATGGCCTCGGCGCTCGCCAACTGCGGATGCCGGTGAGGCGGGAGCGCGATGGGGTGGGCCCGGGGTGACGCGTCGCCCGGTCGGGCCGGGTGCGGCCGCGTGTGCGGGGGACCCGTCTCCTCCCGGATGGGGCGCGAGCCACGTACCGTGAAGCCATGACGAGCATCGGTGGTGTGGAGATGGTCGACTGGAACCTGGCCGTCGCGACCGCGACCCGGCTGGTGCGCCCGGGCCCCGAGGTGAGCCGGGACGAGGCGCGCGCGGTCGTCGCGGAGTTGCGGCGGCACGCGAAATCGTCGGAGGAGCACGTACGCGCCTTCACCCGGATGGCCGTCCCCGGCGGCCCGGCGTCCGACACCCCCGTCCTCGTCGTGGACCGCGCGGGCTGGATCCGGGCCAATGTCGCGGGCTTCCGCCAGATCCTGTCGCCGCTGCTGGGCAAGATGCAGGACCGGCGCGGCGGGCTGCCCGGCGGGGCGGTGCTGGGCGCGGTGGGCGGCAAGGTGACCGGCGTCGAGCTGGGGATGCTGCTGTCGTTCCTGGCGTCCCGGGTGCTCGGCCAGTACGAGACCTTCGCGCCCGCCAGCCGTGAGCTGCCCGCGGGGGCGGCGGGCGGCGGGCGGCTGCTGCTGGTGGCCCCCAACATCGTCCATGTGGAGCGCGAGCTGGACGTGGCCCCGCACGACTTCCGGCTGTGGGTCTCACTCCACGAGGAGACGCACCGTACGCAGTTCACCGCGGTGCCCTGGCTACGCGACCACATCGAGTCCGAGATCCAGGCGTTCCTGGGCGAGACCGACGTGGATCCGGCCACCCTGCTGGAGCGGATCCGGGAGGCCGTCCAGTCGCTGGGCGGCGGGCGGCCGGACGGCGAGGAGGCCGCGGAGCGCGGTGGCTCGCCCAGCATCATCGAGCTGGTCCAGACCCCGGCCCAGCGCGAGATCCTGGCCCGGCTGACCGCCGTGATGTCGCTGCTGGAGGGGCACGCGGACTATGTGATGGACGGGGTCGGGCCGGACGTCGTGCCCACCGTGGCCGAGATCCGCGAGAAGTTCCAGAAGCGGCGGGCCAGCGGCGCGGGACGGCTCGACCAGGCGCTGCGCAAGCTGCTGGGGCTCGACGCCAAGCTGCGGCAGTACCGTGACGGTGAGCGGTTCGTACGGTCCGTGGTGGACCAGGTCGGCATGGACGGCTTCAACCGGGTCTGGACGTCGCCGAACACGCTTCCCACCAAGTCGGAGATCAGCAAACCCGCGGAGTGGGTCGCGCGGGTGCACCGTAAGGCAGAGTCGTGAAACCGGCTCACTTGGGAACGGATGAATGCTCCCGTTAATCACTCGTCCGAGGGACCGTTGACGGCGGGTAGGCGTGCGATGCTCGGGGAACAGCTCGCTTCTGTCACCATCGACATACACAGCGTGACGAATCCCCCCGCGTGACGACATCTCGCACGCTCCCCCGAGGCACCCCCTCGCATGACAGATGGGAAACGGACATGGGTCCCCATCCAGCGGTCGCCGCGATACGCCTGGCGGTCCGCCGCGTCCTCCACGACCTCCTGATCGACTTCCCGGCCGCCCCCGCCTCCGCGCCGTCCGCCGCGTCCTCCCCGGGATCCCCGGCCGCTCCGGCCCAGGCGCCCGCGCCCCGCGGCTCCGCCTCCCTCGACGGCCGCCCCCTCGTGCTCGCCGCCTGCTCCGGCGGCGCCGACTCCATGGCCCTCGCCTCCGCGCTCGCCTTCGAGGCCCCCCGGCTCGGCCTGCGCGCCGGAGGCGTCACCGTCGACCACGGCCTCCAGCCGGGCTCCGACGTGCGCGCCGCCGAGGTCGCCGAGCGGATGCGGGAGCTGGGCCTGGCCCCCGTCGAGTCCGTCGCCGTGGTCGTCGGCCGGGACGGCGGTCCCGAGGCCGCCGCCCGGGACGCCCGCTACGCCGCCCTCGACCTCGCCGCCGAACGCCACGACGCCGCCGCCGTGCTGCTCGGCCACACCCGCGACGACCAGGCCGAGACGGTTCTGCTGGGCCTCGCCCGCGGCTCCGGCACCCGCTCGCTGTCCGGCATGGCCCGCGTCTCCGGCACCGGCGGCCGCTACCGCCGCCCCTTCCTCCAGCTCGACCGGCACACCGTCCGCCAGGCCTGCCTGGCCCAGTCGCTGCCCGTCTGGGACGACCCGCACAACGTGGACCCGGCCTACACCCGCTCCCGGGTCCGCCACGAGGCGCTGCCCGTCCTGGAGAAGGCCCTCGGCAAGGGCGTCGTCGAGGCGCTGGCCCGCACCGCCCAGCTCTCCCGCGACGACGCCGACGCCCTCGACGCCTGGGCCGCCCGCGCCGAGGCCGACGTCGTGCGCACCGCCCCGACCCCCGCCCCCGGGGCCGGGTCCGGCGCCGCCGACGCCGTCGAACTGGACACCGTCGGCCTGCACGGGCTGCCGCCCGCCGTCCGCCGCCGGGTGCTGCGCCGCGCGGCCATCGCCGCGGGCGCGCCCGCCGGTTCGCTCTTCGCCCGCCACATCGAGGAAGTCGACCGGCTGATCACCGGCTGGCGCGGCCAGCGGGCCATCAACCTCCCCGGCCGCGTCGAGGTCCGCCGGGAGGGTGGCAGACTGGTCATCCGGCAGGGCTGATCCGCCCGAGCCAGATGAGCCGGTTACGTCGAACGAGAGTGGCGCGGGTGGACGACAAGGACATGGGCACCGACCTCAAGTCGGTCCTCATCACCGAGGAAGAGATCAACGCGAAGCTGGCCGAGCTGGCCGCCCGCATCGACGCCGAGTACGAGGGCAAGGACCTGCTGATCGTCGGCGTGCTCAAGGGCGCGGTGATGGTGATGGCTGACCTGGCGCGGGCCCTCTCGACACCCGTCACCATGGACTGGATGGCCGTGTCGTCGTACGGCGCGGGCACCCAGTCCTCGGGCGTGGTGCGCATCCTCAAGGACCTGGACACCGACATCAAGGGCAAGCACGTCCTGATCGTCGAGGACATCATCGACTCCGGTCTGACGCTGTCCTGGCTGCTGTCGAACCTGGGTTCGCGCGAGCCCGCCTCGTTGAACGTGTGCACGCTGCTCCGCAAGCCGGAGGCGGCCAAGGTCGCCATCGACGTGAAGTGGGTCGGCTTCGACATCCCGAACGAGTTCGTCGTCGGATACGGCCTCGACTACGCGGAGAAGTACCGCAACCTGCCGTTCGTCGGCACCCTCGCCCCGCACGTCTACGGCGGCTGAGGCACACCGTCTTCCCCTGGGAACCTGGCGCGGTTTTCCGCCGTTGGAGCAGGGGAAGGCGGATGTGTTAACACTCCACGGCGGCGTCGGGTGACAATGCTGGGGTACCGTCCGAAGGTCAGTCTTTTTCGAGACTGAGGATTACACAGCTCATACACCACTAAATACACCGCAATACACCGCACGCACAGGCGCCCCTCCAGGGCTGCCGTGCCTCACTGTGGCAGGAGGGACGGGGCGGTTTCGCCCCGTATGGATGGACGTGAAGCGCTACTTCCGTGGGCCGGTCATGTGGATCGTGCTGGCCGTCCTCGCCGTGGTCGTGTTGATGCAGGTCGTCGGCTCGTCCGGCGGCTACAAGTCGGTGGACACCAGCCAGGTCGTCAAGGCGATCAACAGGAACCAGGTCCAGTCCGCCGAGCTGACGACCGGCGACGAGCACAAGATCAAGGTCGAACTCAAGGACAACGTCGCCAAGGTCTCCGGCAGCAACAAGCTCCAGGCCACCTACATCGGCGACCAGGGCGTCGACCTCGCCAGGACCCTTCAGGCCAATGCCCAGAAGGACAACGGGATCCCCGACGGGTACAACGTCTCGACATCGAAGCAGAACCCGTTCGTCGGGATTCTGCTCTCGCTGCTTCCGTTCGTACTGATCGTCGTGGTCTTCCTGTTCCTGATGAACCAGATGCAGGGCGGCGGCTCCCGGGTGATGAACTTCGGGAAGTCGAAGGCCAAGCTGATCACCAAGGACACGCCGAAGACGACCTTCACCGATGTGGCGGGGTCCGACGAGGCGGTCGAGGAACTCCAGGAGATCAAGGAGTTCCTCCAGGAGCCGGCGAAATTCCAGGCCGTCGGTGCCAAGATCCCCAAGGGTGTGCTGCTGTACGGCCCGCCCGGTACGGGTAAGACCCTGCTCGCGCGCGCCGTCGCGGGCGAGGCGGGCGTCCCGTTCTACTCGATCTCCGGTTCCGACTTCGTCGAGATGTTCGTCGGTGTCGGTGCCTCCCGGGTCCGTGACCTGTTCGAGCAGGCCAAGACCAACGCCCCGGCCATCGTCTTCGTCGACGAGATCGACGCGGTCGGCCGGCACCGTGGCGCGGGCATGGGCGGCGGTCACGACGAGCGCGAGCAGACGCTGAACCAGCTGCTCGTGGAGATGGACGGCTTCGACGTGAAGGGCGGCGTCATCCTGATCGCCGCCACCAACCGGCCGGACATCCTGGACCCGGCGCTGCTGCGCCCCGGCCGCTTCGACCGGCAGATCGCCGTCGACCGCCCGGACATGCAGGGCCGCCTGGAGATCCTCAAGGTGCACCAGAAGGGCAAGCCGGTCGCGCCGGACGTCGACCTGTCGGCCGTCGCCCGCCGTACCCCCGGCTTCACCGGTGCCGATCTGTCGAACGTGCTGAACGAGGCCGCCCTGCTGACGGCCCGCAGCGACAAGAAGCTGATCGACAACCACTTCCTGGACGAGGCGATCGACCGTGTCGTGGCCGGCCCGCAGAAGCGGACCCGGATCATGAGCGACAAGGAGAAGAAGATCACCGCGTACCACGAGGGCGGTCACGCCCTGGTCGCGGCGGCGTCTCCGAACAGCGATCCCGTGCACAAGGTCACGATCCTCTCCAGAGGCCGGGCCCTGGGTTACACCATGGTCCTGCCGGACGAGGACAAGTACTCGACCACGCGCAACGAGATGCTGGACCAGCTCGCCTACATGATGGGCGGCCGGGCGGCCGAGGAACTGGTCTTCCACGACCCGACCACGGGCGCCTCGAACGACATCGAGAAGGCGACCGCGACGGCCCGCGCGATGGTCACGCAGTACGGCATGACCGAGCGGCTCGGCGCGATCAAGTTCGGCTCCGACAACTCCGAGCCGTTCCTGGGCCGGGAGATGGCCCACCAGCGCGACTACTCGGAAGAGGTCGCCGCACTGGTGGACGAGGAGGTCAAGAAGCTCATCGAGGCCGCGCACAACGAGGCGTGGGAGATCCTCGTCGAGAACCGCGACGTCCTCGACAACCTCGTGCTGGCGCTGCTGGAGAAGGAGACGCTGAACAAGGAGGAGATCGCCGAGATCTTCGCCCCGATCGTGAAGCGTCCGGCCCGCCCGGCGTGGACCGGCTCCTCGCGGCGTACGCCCTCCACCCGCCCGCCGGTGCTCTCCCCCCGGGAGCTCGCCCCGGCGAACGGTGCCCAGCCCACCTCGGCGGCCTCGCTCACGAAGGCCACCGCGCCCGAGGACGGCGCTGAGCGGCCCGAGGAGTCGGGCTCCGGCTCCGAGAGCTGATCCCGGCCTCCCAGGGCCTCCACGGGCCCCGGGAGGACCCGGAATGAATGCCGCGTCACCCAGGTTCTAGCCTGGGGGACGCGGCATTCCGCATTTGTGCACAAGGAACGAGGCAGCTCCATGACGGACCCCGTGACGCTGGACGGCGAGAGCACCCTCGGCGTGTTCGACGAGAAGCGCGCCGAGAACGCCATCCGTGAGCTTCTGATCGCCGTCGGCGAGGACCCGGACCGTGAGGGGCTGCGGGAGACGCCGGGCCGGGTGGCCCGCGCGTACAAGGAGATCTTCGCGGGGCTGCGGCAGGAGCCCGAGGACGTCCTGACCACCACCTTCGACCTGGGCCACGACGAGATGGTGCTGGTGAAGGACATCGAGGTGATGTCCTCGTGCGAGCATCACCTGGTGCCGTTCGTGGGGTACGCGCACGTCGGCTACATCCCGTCCCACGACGGCAAGATCACCGGACTGTCGAAGCTGGCCCGGCTGGTGGACGTGTTCGCCCGCCGCCCCCAGGTCCAGGAGCGGCTGACCACCCAGATCGCCGACTCGCTGATGCGGATACTGGAACCGCGCGGGGCGATCGTCGTGGTCGAGTGCGAGCACATGTGCATGACCATGCGCGGGGTGCGCAAGCCCGGCGCCAAGACCCTCACCTCGGCCGTGCGCGGCCAGCTGCGCGATCCGGCCACCCGGGCCGAGGCGATGAGCCTCATCATGGCCCGCTGACGGCCCCCAGAGCCCCGTTCAGGGCCGGGCCGGGCAAGGACAGGGCCACCGGGCCAGGGTCGGTTTCAGGCCGGGCTCAGGCCCGTGCCGAGGCGCCCGACCCTGGCCGGTTCTCGTCGTCGTCCTCCGGCAGCTTGCAGACCCGCTCCAGGAAGAGCGCGGCGGCCACCACGCCCGCCCCGGCGAGCACCGAGGCGCCCGCGTAGATGGCCTGGTCCTGGCGGGCCGGTACGTCCAGCTGCTCCAGGACCAGGAAGAGCCCGGCCCCGCCGTACATCCCCGCGACCAGCGCCGCCACCAGCGCGCTCGCCTGGCCGAAAACCACCGCGCGGGCGGCCACCATCGGGTCCACGCCCTTCGCGTCCGGCTCCCGCTCCCGCTGGGCGCGCAGCCGCGACCGCAGCGAGAGCGCGGTCGCGACCAGCACGACCGCGATCAGGGCCAGCACGATCGGCGCCGCGACCGGAATGCTCGGCAGCGAGCCCAGCGTGTCCCACAGCCGGGCCCCCGCCCACGACACCACAGCGGCCACGACGAACAGCCCGACCAGCACCCTGATCCGAAGTTGCTTCACCGAGCGGTCGCCCCTCCATGCATCCGTAAAGCTGCCATCCCCGGTTGTCTACCCGGGTCAACGTCTATTCGGGCAGTCGCAGTTCCAGATCCCCGCGGACCTGTACGCCGTCCTGGCCCACCTCGTCCAGCAGTGCCGAGACGCTGCCGCGGCCTGGGAACTCGGCCTGCGGGTCCACGTCGTTCCACGGCACCAGGACGAAGGCCCGCTGGTGGGCGCGCGGATGCGGCAGGGTCAGCAGCGGGTCGTCGGAGACCACGCCCTGGTACGCCACGATGTCCACGTCGATGGTGCGCGGACCCCACTGCTCGTCCCGCACCCGCTCGAACGCCTCCTCGATGGCGTGGCCGCGCTCCAGCAGCGAGACGGGCGGCAGGGTGGTCTTCACCAGCACCACCGCGTTGAAGTACGTCGCCTGGGTGCCCGGATCGACACCCCACGGCTCGGTCTCGTACACCGGGGAGACGGCCTTGACCCGCAGGCCCGGGGTGTCCTCCAGCGCGTCCACCGCGCCCTGAAGGGTCTCCAGGCGGTTGCCCAGGTTGCTGCCGAGGGAGATCACTGCCCGTTTGGGGTTGGACAGGGTCACATCGGCGGCGTCCACCTTCTCCACCACGGAGGCGGGAACGGGCTGCACGGTCGGGTCGCTGCTGCTCATACTCGGCTCCGGGTAATGGTGATGGTGACATCGTCGAAGGGAACGGTGATCGGGGCCTGCGGCTTGTGGACGACGACCTCGACCTCGCGCACCACATCATGCTTCAGGCAGGTGTCCGCTATCCGTTCGGCCAGGGTCTCGATCAGCTCCACCGGCTCGCCCCGCACCACCTCCACGACCTCCTCCGCCACCACGCCGTAGTGGACGGTCTTGGTCAGGTCGTCGTCGGCGGCGGCGGGACGGGTGTCCAGGCCGAGCACGAGGTCCACGACGAACGTCTGGCCCTCCTCGCGCTCCTCCGGGAACACGCCGTGGTGCCCACGAGCCCTCAGGCCGCGCAGCGCGACACGATCCACCCGAATCACTCCTGCTGGTCGTCGGTTACGCGGGCACGCCCCGGCCGGTCCGGAGCGCACCAATGACCCCCTGCCGTCGGCGGGGAACCTCCTCGAATCTACCTGCGAATGACGGCCGCACATGCCCACGGGGTCGCGGCGGATGCCTCCCACAGCCCCGCGCCACCTTCACCTACCCGCACCTCGCACGGCTCGAACGGAACCCATTCGAGCCATCGCGGAGCCCTGCTCGGGGCCGGGAACAGGGCCCCGAGCAGAGCTCTCAGCCCGGCATCAGCCGGTCGTCGTCATCGGGCCCCTCCGGACCCTCGTCGTCACGCTCCGCGAGCACCGGGGAGCCATGGTGCGACCACACCTTCCAGCCCTCGTCGGTGCGCCGGAACACGTTCGTGGCCACCACCAGCTGCCCGACCAGCGGGCCCAGCTGCCCCTCCTCCTCGGCCGGGGCGCCGCTGAGGATGTTCTCCGTGCAGGTCACCAGCGCGGTGTCGGCCACCACCGACACCTCGACGTCGGTCAGGAAGAACTGGATGTAGTCCGTGTTCGCCATGATCAGCGCGTACGAGCGGAGCACCTCGCCCCGGCCGCGCAGCACCGGCCAGCCCGGGTGCACACAGGACACCTCGGTCTCCGCGGAATCCAGCCACAGCCGGTCCAGCGCCCCGTGGTCGCCCTGCTCCATGGCCTCGTACAGGGCGGTGTTCACCAGCGCCACTCGCTCGCTGTCCGTAAGGGAAGTCACAGCGCTCCCGCCGCGTCCGCCACGTTCTCGGGGTACCCGGCCTCGGCCATCTCGACGGCCCGGGCCACCCGCACCGCGTCCGCGCTCGCCCGCACCTCGTGCACCCGCACCGCCCAGGCGCCCTCGCGCGCGGCGATCGCGGTCACCGCGGCGGTCGCCGCGTCCCGCGCCCTGGCGGGTGGCGGCGCGCCCCCGTCCCCGGCCAGCACCCGGCCCAGGAACCGCTTCCGGGAGGCCGCCACCAGCAGCGGACGGCCCAGTTCGCGCAGCGTGCCCAGATGCGCCACCAGCGCCAGGTCGTGCTCCGCTTCCTTGGCGAAGCCGAGACCCGGGTCCAGCACGATCCGCTCCGGGGCGATCCCGCCCTCGACGGCCCGGTCCACGCTGTGGCGCAGCTCGGCGACGACCTCGCCGACCACGTCCTCGTACACCGCCCGGTTGTTCATGTCGATCGACTGGCCGCGCCAGTGCATCACCACGAACGGCACCTCCGCAGCGGCCACCGCGGGCACCATCGCCGGGTCGGCGCGGCCGCCGCTCACGTCGTTGACCAGCAGCGCGCCCGCCCCGACCGCCCGCTCGGCGACCGTGGCCCGCATGGTGTCCACGCTGACCGGGACACCCGCCGCAGCCAGCTCCCGCACCACCGGGATCACCCGGCGCAGCTCCTCGGCCTCGTCGACGCGCGCCGCGCCCGGCCGGGTCGACTCGCCTCCGACATCCACCAGGTCGGCCCCGGCCTCGACCAGGTCCAGACCGTGCTTGACGGCCAGGTCGGTGTCGAACCACTGGCCGCCGTCGGAGAAGGAGTCGGGCGTGACGTTCACCACGCCCATGACCGCACACCGGTCCCATTCCGGCAGTCCGGCCACTCGGCCCCGCTCGCGCAACGTCCTCATGACCTTAAGGCTAGACGTACGGGCAGCCCGGACGCGGGACGCGGGGGCGGGGTGCTTGTTCGGATCCGCCCTAGGCGGCCTGCTCCAGTTCGCGGCGGCGGGCCGGGGCCTGGTGTGCGCAGGGCCTGCGCTCGGCGCGCCGACCGCGGCGCAGCAGCCGGGGCAGCGCGAGGGAGACGAACCCCTCGGCCTGCATCGCGGCCAGGCCGATGCGCGGCAGGTCGCGGGTGGTGCGGAAGACCACGAAGCGCGGCTCCCAGCGCGGCCCGAACTTGGCGTTGAACTTGTACAGCGACTCGATCTGGAACCAGCGGGACAGGAACACCAGCAGCCCCCGCCAGCCGCGCAGCACCGGGCCCGCGCCCAGCTTCTCGCCGCGCGCCAGCGCCGAGCGGAACATCGCGAAGTTCAGCGACACCCGGGTGACGCCCAGCGCCGGGGCGGCCTGGAGCGAGGCGACGATCAGCAGCTCGTTCATGCCCGGGTCGGCGCTGCGGTCGCGCCGCATCAGGTCCAGCGACATCCCGTCCCGGCCCCACGGCACGAAGTGCAGGACGGCCTTGAGGTCTCCGTACGGACCGTCCTCGGCGCCGTCCTCGGCGGTCTTGTGGGCGGTGGCGATCACCGCGTCGCCGTCCGCCGGGTCGCCGATCCGGCCCAGCGCCATCGAGAAGCCGCGCTCGGTGTCGGTGCCCCGCCAGTCCGCCGCGGCGCGCCGGACGGTCTCCAGCTCCTCCGCGCCGAGGTCGGCGACGCGCCGCACCTTCGTCGCGTAACCGGCCCGCTCGATGCGCTTGACCATCTGGCGGACGTTGCGCATGGCGCGCCCGGACAGGGTGAAGTCCGCGACGTCCACGATCGCCTCGTCGCCCAGCTCCAGGGCGTCCAGTCCGGTCTCCCGGGTCCACACCTCGCCGCCGGTCTCGCTGCACCCCATCACCGCGGGCGTCCAGGAGTGCGCCCGCGCCTCCTCCATGAACGCCGCGATCGCGCCCGGCCACGCCTCCACGTCGCCGACCGGGTCGCCGCTGGCCAGCATCACGCCGGAGACCACGCGGTAGCAGACGGCGGACTTGCCGCTGGGCGAGAAGATCACCGCCTTGTCGCGGCGCAGCGCGAAGTGGCCGAGCGAGTCCCGGCGCCCGTGGGCGTCCAGCAGCTCCCGCAGCCTCTCCTCGTCGGAGGGGGTCAGCCGGGCGGCCGGGTGCTCGGGGCGGAAGGCGAGGTACGCGGTGGTGGCGACGGTCAGCAGGCCGAGCGCGCCGAGCGAGTAGCCGACGGTGTAGTCCGCGCCGTCGCGGTAGCCGACCGGGCCCTCGAAGCCGAACAGCCCCCACAGCACGTGCTCCAGCTGCTCCGCCAGCGACGGACTACCCTCGATGGTGTCCGGGTGCGACCGCACGATGAGCAGTCCGACCCCGACGCTCACCCCGCCCATGACCACGAAGTTGGCCAGCGCCCTCCAGCGGCTGCGGGGGTCGGGCAGCGCCGCGAACTCACGGCGGTAGCGGATCAGCACCAGCATGAGGACGAGCGAGAAGACGGTGCCCAGGACCGAGTGCCGGTACAGCAGCTGGGCTGCCGCGCCGACCGGCAGCAGCGCCACCGCCGCGACCCAGGCGCGCCGCTTACGCCGCTTCAGGCCGTGCGCCAGCATCAGCAGCAGCAGCCCGACCACGATCGACGCCGCGGCGGCCAGCGAGCTGACCGCGCCGGGCAGCAGCTCCGCCAGCGAGTGCACCCGGCTGTGCCTCAGCCGCGGGAAGACGATGTCCACGAATCCGATCAGCATGCAGGCCGTACCGACGGCCGTGGGGACCGCCTCCGGCCGTGGCCCGCGCAGCACGCGCCGTATCCGGTTGGGAACCCCTCCGGACTTTTCGGCATCTGGACTGTCAGACATTCGCATTCCCGTCGCTTCGGTCAAAGGATCTTTGGTTCTCTGACGCAGCTTCCGCACGATTTGCGTCTATCTAGATGCGGTTCGAGGCGGCGGGGTTCCGCACCCGGCTCCCGCCGGGAGCGCCACCCCGCGGCACGGACGACCGCCGCCCGGCAGAAAGATAGTGATGGGTCTCACGAGCAACAACGTCGTGATCATGGCTGTCGTCGCGGCGGTGCTGCTGTTCGCGGCCACGATATGGCTGTGGCCGCGGGTGGCCGGACGCGGGGTGACCGCCGTGCTGGGCCGGGTCGGCATGCTACTGGCTACTCAGGTGGCGGTGTTCGCGGCTTTTGGATTGTTCGCCAATCAGTCTTTCGGCTTCTACGGCTCCTGGTCCGACCTCCTCGGCACGGAGGACGAGGTGGGGGTGGTGGTGGACCATGACACCCCCGGCACCAGGGTGAAGGTCACCGAAACCCGCAAGCTCAAGGTCTCCGGCGGCTCGTCGCCGGAGACCGCAGGGCGCATCGACAAGGTCACCTTCCGGGGCCCGGTCTCGCGGATCGCTAGTCCAGCGTACGTCTACCTGCCGCCGGAGTACTTCCAGCCCCGGTACGCCGAGCGGCAGTTCCCGGCGGCCCTCGTGCTGACCGGTTACCCGGGTACGACCGAGGCCCTCATCAATGGCCTGAAATACCCCCAGAAGTCCCAGAAGCTGGTCAAAGAGGGGAGGATGCAGCCGACCATCCTGGTCATGATGCGGCCCACGGTGGCGCCGCCGCGGGACACGGAGTGCATGGACGTCCCCGGCGGGCCGCAGACCGAGACCTTCTTCACCAAGGACGTGCCGAAGGCCGTCTCCGAGCACTACCGGGCGGGCACCCGGGCCCGTAACTGGGGCGTCATCGGAAATTCCACCGGCGGCTACTGCGCCCTGAAGATGGCGATGCGCCACCCCGACGCCTTATCCGCCGCCGCCGGTCTGTCCCCCTTCTACCGGGCCCCCACCGACCCGACCACCGGTGACCTCTTCGGCGGCAGCCGCCGGCTGGAGCGCGAGAACGACCTCATGTGGCGCCTCGACCACTGCCCCGCCCCGCCGGTCTCGCTGCTGGTGAGCAGCAGCGAGCGCGGCGAGAAGAACTACGGGGCGACGATGCGGTTCGTCGCGAAGGTGCGGGACCTGAACCGCCGCGGCGAGCCGACCCGCATCTCGTCCATGATCCTCGGCACGGGCGGCCACAACTTCAACACCTGGAAGCGCGAGGTTTCCCCCGCCCTGGAATGGCTGGGCACCCGCCTCGACCCCAACTGACCCGGGTTTCCTTCCCCGCCCCGCCCCTCCCCGAACCCGGGGCTCCGCCCCGGACCCCGGCGGGGCCGGACCGCCCGCACTCGGGTGTGCCCTGGTCGGGTGCGGGCGGCGACAGGGGTGGCCCGGCTGCGAGCCGACGCCCGCCCGCAACCGGGCGCGGGGTCCGGGGCTTGCCCCGGTTTCGGGAAGGGGCGGGACAGGGGACAGACCCGTCCGGCAGGCGCGGCGGGCTGCGTGGGGCGCGGCGGGGCCGAGGGCTGGCTGCGGGCCCAGCCCCCTGCGGCGGGCTGCTGGACGCGCGGCGTGGGGCTGGGCCCGGTGTGGGGGTTACGTGTCGGCGACCGTCTGGAGGTTTACGTCGCCTCGGGCGATTCCGCCGGCGTCGGCGTCGATCGAGCGGCGCAGGGCCTCGTGGAGGCGGCCCGGGGTGAGGACGCCGAGGAAGCGGTCGCCGTCCAGGACGGCGATCCACCCCGCGTCGTGCTGGAGCATCGTGCTGAACGCCTGCTTCAGCGGCGCCCCCACCGGCAGCCACGCCTCCATGCGGCGGGCGTGATCCCGTACCGTCCCGTCCGGCCCGTCGGCCGAGTCCGCCGGGATCCAGCCGTGCAGATGGTCCGCGTCGTCCAGGACGACGGCCCATCGGGCGCCGTCCGAGGCGAGGCGGGCGGCGGCCTTGGTGAGCGGGTCGTCGAGGTGGACGACGGGGGGCTGCCAGAGGTCGCCGGGTTCGATGGGGGTCACCGAGAGCCGCTTGAGGCCGCGGTCCGCGCCGACGAAGTCGGCCACGTACGGCGAGGCGGGGGCGCCCAGCACCGCCGCCGGGGTGTCGAACTGTTCGATGCGCCCGGAGCCATACACCGCGATGCGGTCGCCGAGCCGCACCGCCTCCTCGATGTCGTGCGTCACGAAGAGCACGGTTTTCCGCACCTGCGACTGAAGCCGCAGGAATTCCGTCTGGAGATGTTCGCGGACGACCGGGTCGACGGCGCCGAAGGGCTCGTCCATGAGCAGCACCGGAGGGTCGGCGGCCAGGGCCCGGGCCACCCCGACCCGCTGCCGCTGACCGCCGGAGAGCTGGTCCGGATAGCGGTCGCCGTAGACGGAAGGGTCGAGTCCGACCAGATCGAGAAGCTCGGCGGCCCGGTCCCGCCCCTTCTTCCGCTGCCACCCCAGCAGATGCGGCACGGTCGCGGTGTTCTCCAGCACGGTCTTGTGCGGGAAGAGACCGACTTGCTGAATGACGTAGCCGATACGGCGGCGCAACGCGACCGGATCGGTCTCGGCGATGTCCTCGCCCTCCACCAGAATCCGGCCGGAGGTCGGCTCGATGAGCCGGTTGACCATTTTCATCGTGGTGGTCTTGCCGCACCCCGAGGGTCCGACGAGCGTGACCAGCTCACCCTCCGCGACCTCGAAGGACAGATCGTCCACGGCGGTCGTGCCGTCGGCGTAGCGCTTGGTGACATGCTCGAAACGGATCATGGCTCCCCATTGTTGCCGCATTCGTGGCAGACATTGTTGCTGTTGTGTGGCGATCGGACGAGATTGTCATCTCCCGGGGATAGGGTCACCCAGGAATTGGACGACCACGTGCCCGGGGGAGGTGAGCGTATGGCGGACCAGAACTGTCTGATCAGTAACGAATGGATTTGCGGCGAGTATGTGCGCACGCGCGGTCAGGAGCTGACGGACGCGACGCTTCAGCATGTCGGGATCACCCTCGCGTCGGTCGCGATCGGTCTCGTGATCGCCTTTCCGCTCGCGCTGCTGGCCCGCCGCCGCCAGGGCGTTGCGGGCCCGGTGCTGGGGCTGACGACGATCCTCTACACGGTCCCGTCGCTCGCGATGTTCTCGCTGCTGCTGCCCGTCTTCGGGGTGTCCCAGGCGGTCGTGATCACGGGTCTGGTGCTCTATTCGCTCACCATCCTGGTGCGCAACATCATGGCGGGCCTCGCCTCCGTGCCGGAGGACGCGCGGGAGGCCGCTCGCGGCATGGGGTACGGGCCGCTGCGGCTGCTCCTCGGCGTCGAACTGCCGCTCGCGCTGCCCGCCCTGATGGCCGGGCTGCGCATCACCACGGTCTCCACCGTCTCGCTCACCACCGTCGGCGCGATCATCGGCTACGGCGGGCTCGGCAACCTCATCTACGAGGGCATGCACAGCTTCTTCAAGGCGCAGGTGCTCACCGCCTCGGTGCTGTGCGTGGCGCTCGCGGTCGTGGCGGACCTGCTGTTGCTCGGCGTGCAGCGGGTGCTGACGCCCTGGGCGCGCAAGAAGAGGAGGGCCTGATGGGCCTGGGGGTCATCGGCGACGCGTGGCAGTGGCTGGCCACCGGATCGCACTGGTCGGGCGGGGACGGGGTGTGGCACCGGCTGGGCCAGCACCTGTTCCTGACGTTCGTCTGCCTGGCGATCTCGTGCGCGGTCGCGCTGCCGGTCGCCGTCCTGCTCGGCCACATCGGCAAGGGCGGCGCGATCGCGGTCAACATCTCCAACGCGGGCCGGGCCGTGCCCACCTTCGCCGTGCTGGTGCTGCTGCTCCTCAGCCCGCTGGGCACCCACGGCCAGTGGCCCACGATCATCGCGCTGGTGCTGTTCGCCGTCCCGCCGCTGCTCACCAACGCGTACGTCGGGGTGAGCGAGGCCGACCGGGAGGTCGTGGAGGCGGCCCGGGGCATGGGGATGACGGGTGGCCAGCTGATCCTCCGGGTCGAGCTGCCGCTCGCGTTCCCGCTGATCATGACGGGCGTACGGACCGCCGCGGTGCAGGTGGTCGCCACCGCGACGCTGGCGGCGCTGCCCGGCGGGGGCGGGCTCGGCCGGATCATCACGGCGGGCTTCCGGCTCACCGACACCCCCCAGGTGGTGGCCGGGGCGGTGCTGGTCGCGGCGCTCGCGCTGCTGGTCGAGGGCGCGTTCGTGGTGCTGGGGCTGCTGCTGGACCCGATGCGGCGGAGGACGGGCCGCCGGTCGGTCGCGTTCCGCCGCCCGCCCGCCGACCAGGCGCCCAAGGCGCCCGCGCTGACGTCGTAAAACCCGTCGTCACGTGTGTGTACGTATATCTATGGATGGGGAACCCATGAGCAAGATCTTCAGAGTGGTGGGGGCGGCGGCGAGCGCCGTGGCGCTGGCGGTCGGCGCGACCGGATGCGGCGGCGAGAGCCTGGAGAAGTCCGGCGGCGGCGACAGTTCGGGCAAGCCCGGCAAGGGCTCACTGGTGATCGGCACCGCCTCCTTCGCCGAGTCGAAGGTCCTCGCCGAGCTGTACGCGGGGCTGCTGGAGGACGCCGGCTACTCGACCTCCATCAAGACGGTGGACACCCGCGAACTGTACGAACCGGCCCTGGAGAAGGGTCAGATGGATGTCGTACCGGAGTACGCGGCGACGCTCGCCGAATTCCTCAACCAGAAGAAGAACGGGCCGAATGCCGAGCCCGTGGCCTCCTCCGACGTGGACGCCACGGTGAAGGCGCTGAAGAAGCTCGCCGAGCCGCGCGGGCTGAAGGTGCTGGACGTCGGCAAGGCGGTCGACCAGAACGCCTTCGCGGTGAGCGGCAAGTTCGCGGAGGAGCACGACCTCAAGACGCTCTCCGATCTCGGAAAGTCCGGTCAGAAGGTCAAGCTGGCCGCGGGGGACGAATGCCCGAAGCGGCCGTTCTGCCAGCCCGGTCTGGAGAAGCGCTACGGCATCGACATCGCGGGCATCGACCCGCTGGACATCGGCAGCGTGCAGGCCAAGCAGGCGGTCAAGGACGGCAAGGACCAGATGGTCCTGACGACCACCACGGACGCCACGCTCGACCAGTTCGGACTGGTCCTGCTCGACGACGACAAAAATCTCCAGAATGCCGACAACGTACTTCCCGTGGTGAATGCGAAGTCCGCCGGTTCACCCAAGATCGAAAACGCGCTGAACAAGCTCGGCCGCGTGCTCACCACGGCCGATCTCACCGAACTCAACAAGAAAGTTGACGCCGAGCGGCTCAAGCCCGCCGATGTCGCGGCCGACTACCTCAAGGAGAAGGGGCTCGTGAAGTAGTTTGCCAACGGATTGACAACGGATGTGGCCTGCCGACCCCCCAAAACCGGCGTACGCACGGTAAGTTTCGGCCCATGCCACGTGGACGCCACCGCCAATCCCCACCCCTGCACAGGCTACTTCCCCCGCTGTCGGTCGCAGCCGCGTCAATAACCTGCGCCGCCGGTGCCTGGCTGGTCGGCGACACGGTTGTGATCCGTGGACTCGCCGCGACCGCGGCCACCGCCGCGGTCGTCGGCTCGGTCCTGACACGCCGTTGGGACCGCGCCGCCGGCCGCCGGGTCGCGGAGGCCGCGAGCGAGACCGCCCGCCAGGAGATGAAGTACGAGGAGCGGATCGCGGAGCTGGAGGCGGACGCCGAGAAGGCGACCGAGCTGCGCACCGCGCTCAACACCAGCCTGCGCGCCAAGCGGGCCGAACTGGCCCGGCTGCGCAACGAGCACGCCGAGCTGCTGCGCCGCTACGCCACGGCCGAGACCGAGCGCGCCAGCGCCCTGGAGGGCCGCCGCAGGCTCGCCCTGGAGGCCGCGGCTCCGTCGAAGGAGCTGACCGCGGGCGCGTCGCCGTCCGACAAGGCCGACGAGAACGGCGAGTCCGCCGAGCCGGTGGAGTCCCTCGGTGACGACCTCGACGCGTACGCCCGCGCCGACCAGGCGCTGAGCCGCCTCGTCGCCAGCGCCCGCCAGCAGCGGGAGCGGGCCGAAGCGGAATCGCGGACCCTGGCCGTCGAGCAGGAAAAGGCCGAGGCCGAGGCCAAGGAGCAGGAGAAAGCGGAAGCGAAGGACGGCAAGGCCGGGAGAGCGGCCGCGGACCCGGACGAGGACGGTGCAGCCGTCCCGGGGAAGCGCCCGGCGGCCGACGAGCGTGACGGCCCGGGCAGCTCCCCGGTGCCGCCGCCACACGCCCGTACGGCCGCCTCCGCCGTGGTGCCGTATGCCGCGGCACGCCGGGCCGCCTCCCGTTCGCAGGGCGGTTTCGACTACTTCGGCACCCAGAAGACCCCGCCGAAGCAGCAGGAGCCCGAGCCGGAGGCCGAGGAGGACCTCGCCGATGTGATCGGCGCGGAAACCCTCGCCGAGACCCGCAAGGGAGCGGTGGGCGAGGTCATCGACCTCACCGCGCACGAGGAGAACGAGCACGAGCACCTGGGGATCGACGGGCTGCGCAGCGCGATCTCCTGAGACACCCCGTGGGCGTCGCCTTACTTGTCGATTTACTTGTCGATGTCGCCGACGACGAAGAACAGCGATCCCAGGATCGCCACCATGTCGGCGACGAGCGTGCCCGGCAGAAGCTCCGTGAGCGCCTGGATGTTGTTGAACGAGGCTGAGCGGAGCTTCAGCCGGTACGGCGTCTTCTCGCCCTTGGAGACGAGGTAGTAGCCGTTGAGGCCGAGCGGGTTCTCGGTCCAGGCGTAGGTGTGGCCCTCGGGAGCCTTGAGCACCTTCGGCAGCCGCTGGTTGATCGGCCCCGGCGGCAGCTCGGCGATCCGGTCCAGGCAGGCGTCGGCGAGCGCCAGGGCGTTGTGCGTCTGCTCCAGCAGGCATTCAAAGCGGGCGAGGCAGTCGCCCTCCTCGCGCACCACGACCTTCAGGGTGTCCTGGAGCTCCCCGTACGCCAGATACGGCTCGTCGCGCCGCAGGTCGAAGTCCACGCCCGAGGCGCGGGCGATGGGGCCGCTGACCCCGTACGCGTGCACGGCCTCCGCGGACAGCACGCCCACCCCGCGGGTGCGGCCCCGGAAGATCTCGTTGCCGAGGACGAGCCCGTCGTACACGTCCATCCGCGACCGGACCTCGGCCACGGCCGCCCGGGCCCGGCCGAGCCAGCCCGCGGGCAGGTCCTCCTTGAGCCCGCCGACCCGGTTGAACATGTAGTGCATCCGGCCGCCGGAGATCTCCTCCATGACGTGCTGGAGATCCTCGCGCTCCCGGAACGCGTGGAAGATCGGCGTGATGCCGCCCAGCTCCAGCGGGTACGACCCCAGGAACATCAGATGGTTGAGCACCCGGTTCAGCTCGGCCAGCAGCGTCCGCATCCATACGGCGCGCTCCGGGACCTCCATCCCGAGCATCCGCTCGACGGCGAGCACGACGCCCAGCTCGTTGGAGAAGGCGGACAGCCAGTCGTGACGGTTGGCGAGCATGATGATCTGGCGGTAGTCGCGCGCCTCGAACAGCTTCTCGGCGCCGCGGTGCATGTAGCCGATCACCGGCTCCGCGTGCTGCACGCGCTCCCCGTCGACCACCAGCCGGAGCCGCAGCACGCCGTGGGTGGACGGGTGCTGCGGGCCGATGTTCAGCACCATGTCGGTGCTTTCCGCGGCGCCGCCGATGCCGACTGTCGTCTCCGTCATGGGAACAGTCTGTCCCGACACCCGCCCCGTCCAGAAACCGGGTCCAGCCCCTGGACCCGGCGTCAGGGGAGCAGCGCGTCGTGCGGGACGCCCGCCGGGAGGCCCACCGGGCGGGCCAGCCAGCGGAAGCCGCCCAGGCCCGCCGGGTCCAGCAGCTCCGCCGCCTCGCCCGCCGCGCTCAGGGCCCGTACGTAGGCGGCCGGGTCCGATGCGGCCATGGCGAGCGGCGGGCGGCCGCCGTCGAGGCCCAGGTGGCGCAGCGCGTCGCGCTGGGGGATCAGCCGGGCGTCCGTCCCGGCCGCGCACGCGTCCAGCGCCACATGCGCCGTGAGATCGCATGAGCCGTCCGGCACCGGCCGCACCTCCCGCCCCTCCCGGAAGCCGGTCAGCGTGCCGAAGGGCGGCCGGGCGGCGCGCTCGTGGCCGTAGTCCACGGCCACCGCGAGCCCGGCCCGCACGCATCGCACCGCCTCCGCCCAGGCCGCGTCGCGCGGGTGGCCGATCTCGGCCCGCAGCCCCGGTTCGGCGCCGGACAGCGGCCACCAGCGGGCCAGCCACGCCGCGTCCTCGCCGGTCACCTCGGCGCCGAGCCGTTCGGCGCCGTCCGCCGCCGAGACCTCGACCCGGCGCGGGACGCCGTCGGAGTCCGTTTCGGCGACGTCCACGGGGACGTTGTCCAGCCACTCGTTGGCGAACAGCAGCCCGGTGAACCCCTCCGGGACCGTCTCCCGCCATTCCACCCGCCCGTCGAGCCCTTCCGGCCGCGCCGCCCGCTCGACCGCGTACGGCCGCAGCCGCGCGGCCAGCCCGTGCGGCAGCCCCGCGACTTCCGCCAGCACCCCGGTCAGCAGCTCGCCGCGGCCCGCGCCCATGTCCACCAACGCCAGCTTCGGCGGCCGTCCCAGCGTCTCGTCCACCCGCCGCAGCAGCTCCGCGACCGCCCGCGCGTACAGCGGTGAGGCGTGCACCGAGGTGCGGAAGTGACCGGCCGGTCCCTCCGCTCGCCGGAAGAAGCCGTCCGTCCCGTAGAGCGCGCGTTGGGCGGCTGCCCGCCACCCGTGCCATTCCTGCTGTTCACTTGCCACATCCACCACGCTAAAGCGGAGCGGCATCCACCTTGGGGAGTAGGGCGGGGCTGCACGGATCGCTCCTCGGGCTGACCCGCCCGGGTATCCGTACTGCCTACTCTGGGTGACGTGCAGCGCCTCTACGATTTCCTCCGCAGCCATCCGACAGGGGTGGACGCCTTCTGGGGCGTCCTCCTCTTCGGCTGCGGTCTCCTGTGGCTCGTAGGGGCGGCCCCGGGCAACGAGCCACCGCTCGCGGCCGTGCCGATCACCCTGGCGCTCTGCGCCACCGTCGCGCTGCGCCGCCGCGCCACCACGATGATGCTGTGGCTGGCCATCGCGTGCGGCGTCGCCCAGCTCGCGCTGGACGTCAGGACCAACATCGTCGACTTCGCGATGCTGGTGATCGTCTACACCGCCGCGTGCACCGCCGGGCGCCGCACCTCCCGGCTGGCGCTGGGCGCCGCGATCTGCGCGCCGTCGCTCGCCACCCTTCGCTGGCCCAGCGAACACGAGTCCGCGTGGGCGGCCGTCGTCTCGACGGTCTTCATCACCATCCCCTTCGTCCTGGCCTGGGTGCTCGGCGACTCGATCCGCACCCGCCGCGCCTACTACGCCCAGCTGGAGGAGCGCGCCTCCCGGCTGGAGAAGGAGCGCGAGGCGCAGTCGAAGGTCGCGGTCGCCGCGGAACGCGCCCGTATCGCCCGCGAATTGCACGACGTCGTCGCGCACAACGTGTCGGTGATGGTCGTTCAGGCGGACGGCGCCGCGTACGTGCTCGACGCCTCCCCGGACCAGGCCCGGCAGGCGCTGGAGACGATCTCCGGCACCGGCCGCCAGGCCCTCGCCGAGATGCGGCGGCTGCTGGGCGTGCTGCGCACCGGGGAGCCGGGCGAGGCCAGCGACTACGTCCCGCAGCCGGACGTCGAGCAGATCGACGAACTGGTCCAGAAGGCCCGCGGATCCGGGCTCCCGGTCGACTTCAGGGTCGTCGGCAGCCCGCGCCAGCTGCCCAGCGGCGTCGAGCTGACCGCGTACCGCATCGTGCAGGAAGCGCTCACCAACAGCCGCAAGCACGGCGGCCCCGACGTCGGCGCCAGCGTCCGCATCACCTACTTCGATGACGGGCTCGGCCTGCTCGTCGAGGACGACGGCCGGGGCGCCCAGCGCGAGTTGTACGAGGACGGCGGCGCCGACGGCAGCGGCCACGGGCTGATCGGAATGCGTGAACGCGTCGGCATGGTGGGTGGCACGCTCGACGCGGGCCCGCGCCCGGGCGGCGGCTTCCGCATCAGCGCGCTGCTGCCGCTGAAACCGGCGGGCTGAACCGCGGACACGTCCGCTCGCCGCGTACGTACGCGGCGAGCGCCGCACGGAGGGAAACCGAATGAAGGGACCCGACCGGATGTCGATCCGCGTCATGCTCGTCGATGACCAGGTGCTGCTGCGCACCGGTTTCCGCATGGTGCTCGCCGCCCAGCCCGATATGGAGGTCGTCGCCGAGGCGGGCGACGGGCAGGAGGCGCTGGAGGCGGTGCGCTCCGCCGAGGTGGACGTCGTCCTGATGGACGTCCGCATGCCCAAGCTGGACGGGGTGGAGGCGACCCGGCGCATCTGTGAGCGCGAGGGGGCGCCGCGGGTGCTCATCCTGACCACCTTCGACCTGGACGAGTACGCCTTCTCCGCCCTCAAGGCGGGTGCGAGCGGCTTCATGCTCAAGGACGTGCCGCCGGGCGAACTCCTCACCGCGATCCGCGCCGTCCACAGCGGCGACGCGGTCGTCGCCCCCAGCACCACCCGCCGCCTGCTGAACCGCTTCGCCCCCATGCTCCCGGGCACCGGCGGCCCCCTCGGCGGCCGTTCGGGCGCCGCGGCCCGCCCCGAGCTGGAACGCCTCACCGAGCGCGAGCGCGAGGTGATGATGCTCGTCGCCCAGGGCCTGTCGAACGGCGAGATAGCGGGCCGCCTGGTGCTGTCCGAGGCGACCGTGAAGACCCACGTGGGCCGCATCCTCACGAAGCTGGAACTCCGCGACCGCGTGCAGGTGGTCGTCATGGCCTACGAAACCGGCCTGGTCCGAGCCGGCGGCACCCCCCGCTGAGCACGGCGTCCGGGGGATCCCCCTCCTGGCCCCCAGGCGCGGGGTTGGCCGCGGGCCCCCGGGCGGGCCCGCCCCGGAGTGCCCGGCTCCGCCGGTGGGGCCCGCTCCACGGGCAGTGCCCCGCCCCGGCGCGTCGGGCCACCGCGCGGCGCCGCCGGGGCTTCCCCTACCCCGCCCCTTCCCGAAACCGGGGGATTCCCCCGGCGCCCCCCAGAGGCGGGGCTTGCCGCGGGCCCCGGGCGGGCCCGCTCCGGAGCGCTGGGCCCCGGCGTCGCGGCCCGGCCCCACTGCCTGTGGGGCCGCAGGGCTCCGCGCCAGCACCCGCGTGGGCGTGGCCGTTGCGGCGCGGCCCGCGGCAGTGGTCTGCCACCTGCGGGGCGCTGGGGCGGAGCCCCGCATTCGGGGGCCGGGGGTTGCCCCCGGTTCGGGAAGGGGCGGGGTGGGGAAGACGCCGCGTCAGGGCTAGCGGAGGACGCCCTCCAGGAAGTCGCTGCCCAGCCGGGCCACCACTCCCAGCTCCAGTTGGTGCAGGACGTACCGTCCCCGCCGGCGGGTGTGGAGGAGGCCGGCCTTCTTCAGGACGGCGATGTGGCGGGAGACCTCCGGGGGTGTGATGGCGTACGCCTCGGCCAGCTCGCCCGTGGTGTGCGGGCCACGGGCCAGGGTGCGGCAGATGCGCATCCGCATCGGGTGGGCCAGGGCCTCCAGCCGCTGCTGGACGAGCTGGAGGGCGGCGGGCGGGGCGAGTTCGGGTGCGGCGATCGGGTACTGGATCACCGGGCGCCAGCCCGGCGCGTGCACCAGCAGCAGATGCGGCCAGCCGAAGGTTGTCGGGATGAGGGTCAGCCCGGACCCGGTCGCCGTCGTCCGCCCCGCGGCCAGCTTGTCGACCAGGACGCGCGTCCGCCCGTCGGCGCCCTCCTCCAGCGACAGCGCGGCCGAGGCCGCCGACAGCGCCTCCGCAAGCCCCTTGCGCTGCAACAGCTCGCCCTTGTGGCGGGCGTCGGCGGCCAGTTGGATCCGCACCCGCCGCCAGGTGTCGGCGAAGAACGCCTGGTCGCAGTCCTCCAGCAGCCGCCGCAGCCACACCCGCAGCCCGTCCGGGTCGGCCAGCATGCGGTCCACGAAGGCCAGTTGCCGCGGTCCGCGGGCGCGGGCCATGTCCCGGACCCGGTCCCGCTCGTCCCGGTCGACCAGCGGCGACGGCGTCGGCCGGTCGTAGTTGGCGGAGCAGCTGATCTCGAAGGCGGCAGCGACGAACGCCTCGTCGTCGATCCGGTCCAGCGAGTCCAGGTCCTCGGCGAGTGTCGCCCCGGGGGCGGAGGGCAGCAGCAAATCGGAGCGGGCGGTGCCCCACAGGAAGTCCGCCTCGCACAGCCGGTCGGCGAGATCCGGTTTGAGGGCGGCGGCGGTCGCGGTGGCCCAGCCGTGCAGCCCGGGGTGGTGGGCGGGCTCGGACAGCACGTGCAGCGCGGCGCCCAGTTCGGCGAGCGGCGACGGACTGAAGACGATGCGCTCGGGCGGCAGCCCGGTGATGTCCACGACATTGGCCATGACCCCATGGTGCGGCAGCCCGCGCCGCGCCCCGGCCTCGTTTGACGGCGATCGTCAAACGAGGTGACGGGCGGCGGCGGGTGGTCCGACGCTCATGCCATGTCCATCACTCAGCAGTACGCACTCGACCTGTACCGGGCCGCCCAGCGTGGCGAGCCCGCCCCGCCAGCTCCCGGCCACGGCGACTGGCGCGCCCTCCGGTCGCTGCGCGAGTACCGCGACTTCCAGGCCGTCATCGACGAAATCGACGACCGCCCGGCCCGGCGCCGCCGCGGGGCCGTCCTGCGGGCGCTGCGGGCGCTGCGCGCGGCAGCGGCGGGCGCGGCCCGCCCCGTACGCGCCGCACAAGCAGCCGGGACCGTACGTGCCGCACAGCCGTCGGCCGCCGGGACGTCGTGCGGGGACGCCCCCGTCCGCCCGACCACCGGTTGAGCCGCCGCCCGGCCCGCGGCTCAGGTGCCCTCGTCCGCGCCGTCCTCGGCCAGCACCGCCCGCACCCGCGTCAGGAACGCGGCGACCGCCTCCGTCACCTCCTCCGCCGTCCAGTCCAGGGCGGGCGCGGCCACCGTCACCTCGGACATGGCCAGACCGGGCGGCCCCGGTTCCCACCAGCGCCGGAACAGCGTCGTCCGGGTCTCCTCGGCCAGCCGTAGCCCCGCCTCGTCCAGCACCCGCGCCGGATACGGCAGCCACACCTGGAACTGATGGGTGTGCGGCACCTCCGGATGCACCCGGGACCAGGCCACCCCGGCACCGGCCGCCGCGAACGCCTCCCGCATCGCCCGCGCGACGACGGCCGCATGGGCCACGTACGACGGCAGCCGCGGCAGTTCGCGGTCGAGACCGGCCAGGGCGGCGAGCGCCGTCGGCCACTGCTGGAACAGCTGGCCGCCGTACCGGTGGCGCCAGGCCGCCGCCTCCGCTATCAGCGTCTCCGGGCCCGCGAGCGCGGCGCCCGCGATGCCGTCGAGGGACTTGTAGAAGGACACGTACACCGTGTCCGCGAGGGCGGCGATCTCCGGGAGCCCGCGCCCGAAGTGCGTCGTGCACTCCCACAGCCGGGCCCCGTCGAAGTGGACCACCGCCTCCCGCTCCCGGGCGGCCGCCACGACGGCGACCAGATCGTCCCACTCCGGCAGCACGAAGCCCGCGTCGCGCAGCGGCAGTTCGAGGGCGAGGGTGCCGAAGGGCTCGTCCAGGTCGCGGATCTCGGCGGCGGTGGGCAGCCGGGGCTCGCTGGTCGGCCGCACCGCGCGCAGCCCGCTCACCGTCAGATACGCGTCCCGCTCGTGGACCTCCAGATGAGCCAGCGGATGGACGGCCACCACCGGGTTTCCGGTGCGCCCGGCCCAGGCGCGCAGCGCGACCTGCTGGGCCATGGTGCCAGTGGGGAAGAAGGCCGCGGCCTCCATGCCGAGCAGGTCGGCGACCCGCCGCTCCAGCCTCTCGACCACCCCGTCCCCGTACATGTCGACCCAGTCGTCGAGGGCGCCGTCGAGGTCAGGGGCGGCGGTCAGGTCCGCCAGCCGCTCGCCGATCCGCCGCTCGACCGGGCCCCGCACCAGGGTCCGCTCGGAGCCGCGCCAGGCCGCGAGCCTGCGCGCCCGCACCGCCTCCTCGGTCTCGTCAGAAACCTCCGCTGCCTCCGTCACGTCCACCACGTCCACCACATCCCCCACATCCGCCATGTCGGCCATGACCCGATGATGACCCACGGACGGCGCGCGCCCGGAGTTATCCACAGGCCGCCTTGCCCAGCGTCCAACGGCGTTGTTCACAGGCACCCGGGCCCCGCCGGGGCACTCGCGTAGCATGGCGGGGAATCGTCCGGTACCCCCTGAGGACTGGAACGGAAGGCCGCAGTCGCGTGAACGCACAACCACTTCCCGATCCGCGGGACCGCCCGGCCCGGCTCACCGTCGGCGTCGTCGGCGCCGGTCGCGTCGGTCCGCCGCTCGCCGCCTCGCTGCGGCTGGCCGGGCACCGGCCCGTCGCCGCGTCCGGTGTCTCCGACGCCTCCGTGAGCCGGGCCGCCGCCCTGCTCCCCGAGGTCCCGATCGTCCCGCCGGCCGAGGTGCTGGCGCGGGCCGAGCTGGTGCTGCTCACCGTCCCCGACGACGCCCTGCCGGAGCTGGTCGCGGGCCTCGCCGAGACCGGTGCGGTGCGCCCCGGCCAGCTGCTGGTGCACACCTCGGGGCGCTACGGCACCGGCGTGCTGGAGCCCGCTCTGCGGGCCGGTGCGCTGCCGCTCGCGCTGCACCCGGTGATGACCTTCACCGGCACCCCGGTCGACGTCCAGCGGCTCGCGGGCTGCTCCTTCGGCGTCACCGCCCCCGAGGAGCTGCGGCTGGCGGCCGAGGCGCTGGTCATCGAGATGGGCGGCGAGCCCGAGTGGATCGCGGAGGAGTCCCGTCCGCTGTATCACGCGGCCCTCGCCATCGGCGCCAACCACCTGGTCACCCTGGTCGCCCAGAGCATGGAGCTGCTGCGCGCGTCCGGTGTCGAGGCGCCCGACCGGATGCTGGGCCCGCTGCTCGGCGCGGCCCTGGACAACTCGCTGCGCAGCGGCGACGCCGCGCTCACCGGCCCGGTCGCGCGCGGCGACGCGGGCACGGTCGCCGCGCACGTCCAGGAGCTGCGGCGGCACGCGCCGCACGCCGTCGCCGGATATCTCGCGATGGCCCGTGCCACGGCGGACCGGGCGCTCGCGCACGGGATGCTCAAGCCGGAGCTGGCCGAGAACCTGCTGGGCGTTCTGTCGGACGCATCGGACGCCCGGGGCCGGGGAGGAGCGGGATCATGAGCCCGAAGCTGTGGACCAAGCCGGGCCCCGGCGAGCCGGACGCCGAGCTGTTCGCGCGCCGCGCGGACTTCGACGCGGCGCTGGAGCGGTTCGCCGTGCCGGGGCGTACGGCCGTCGTCATGACCATGGGCGCGCTGCATGACGGGCACGCCTCGCTGATCCGCGCCGCGCGCGCCCGGGTCGGCGCCGAGGGCCTCGTCACCGTCACGGTCTTCGTCAATCCGCTCCAGTTCGGCGCGGGCGAGGACCTGGACCGCTATCCGCGCACCCTCGACGCCGACCTGAAGGTCGCGGCCGCCGCCGGGGCGGACATCGTCTTCGCGCCCTCGGCCGACGAGGTCTACGGGAGCGGCGAACCGCGGATACGGATGTCCGCCGGGGCCATGGGCGAGGGGTACGAGGGCGCCACCCGGCCCGGCCACTTCGACGGGGTGCTCACCGTCGTCGCCAAGCTGCTCCACCTCACCCGCCCGGATGTCGCCTTCTTCGGCGAGAAGGACGCCCAGCAGCTCGTGCTGGTCCGCCGGATGGTGCACGACCTGGACTTCCCGGTGGAGATCGTCGGCGTCCCCACGGTCCGGGAGGGCGACGGGCTCGCCCTCTCCAGCCGCAACCGCTACCTCTCGGCGCGGGACCGGGAGACCGCGCTGGCCCTGTCCCGGGCGCTGTTCGCCGGGCGGGACGCGGGGGTGTCGGCGGCGCGGTCCGCCGGAAGCGCCGAAGGCGGGGAAACCCACGGCCTGGTCCGGGTCGCCTCACCCGGCGCCGTACGGGCCGCGGCGCGCGCGGTGCTGGCGGAGGCGGCGCTCCTCGATCCGCCGCTCGTCCTCGACTACGTGGACCTGATCGACCCGGAGAGCTTCACCGAGGCGCCCGAGGACCACACCGGCGAGGCCATCCTGGCCGTCGCCGCCAAGGTCGGCTCCACCCGGCTGATCGACAACATCCGGCTGTGGTGCGGAGCCGCCCGATGACCGCCCTGTCCGGCGCCACTGCGCCCGCCACCGCCCTGCGCGCCCCCGCGCCCGGCTGGGCCACCGAGGCTGATGTCGTGGTCGTCGGCTCGGGCGTCGCGGGCCTGACCGTGGCGCTGCGCTGCGCCGCCGCCGGGGCGAAGGTCACCGTCGTCACCAAGGCCCGCCTCGACGACGGCTCGACGCGCTGGGCCCAGGGCGGCATAGCCGCTGCCCTCGGCGAGGGCGACACCCCAGGGCAGCACCTGGACGACACGCTCGTCGCGGGCGCCGGGCTGTGCGACGAGCGGGCCGTGCGGATGCTGGTCACCGAGGGCCCCGGCGCCGTGCGGCGGCTCATCGCCACCGGCGCCCGCTTTGACGCCGACGACGAGACCGGCGAGATCCTGCTGACCCGCGAGGGCGGCCACCACCGCAGCCGCATCGCCCACGCGGGCGGCGACGCGACCGGTGCGGAGATCTCCCGCGCCCTGGTCGACGCGGTGCGCGCGGCCGGGATCGACATCGTCGAGCACGCGCTCGTGCTCGACCTCCTCAAGGACGCCTCCGGCCGCGCCGCGGGCGTCACCCTGCACGTCATGGGCGAGGGCGCGCGGGACGGCGTGGGAGCGGTCCGCGCGGGCGCCGTCGTCCTCGCGACGGGCGGCATGGGCCAGGTCTTCTCCGCCACCACCAACCCCGCCGTCTCCACCGGCGACGGCGTCGCCCTCGCGCTGCGCGCCGGGGCGGAGGTGAGCGATCTGGAGTTCGTCCAGTTCCACCCCACGGTGCTGTGGCTCGGCCCGGAGGCCGAGGGGCAGCAGCCGCTGGTGTCGGAAGCGGTGCGCGGCGAGGGCGCGCATCTCGTGGACGCCCAGGGGGTGCGCTTCATGGTGGGGCAGCACGAACTGGCCGAGCTGGCCCCCCGCGACATCGTCGCCAAGGGCATCATGCGGCGGATGCGGGAGCAGGGCGCCGCCCACATGTATCTGGACGCCCGCCACTTCGGCGCCCGGATGTGGGAGCACCGCTTCCCGACGATCCTGGCCGCCTGCCGCTCCCATGGCATCGACCCGGTCACCGAGCCGATCCCGGTGGCCCCCGCCGCGCACTACGCCAGCGGCGGGGTGTGGACGGACCTGCGGGGGCGCACGACCGTCCCGGGTCTGTACGCGTGCGGCGAGACGGCCTGTACGGGCGTCCACGGCGCCAACCGGCTCGCCTCCAACTCGCTGCTGGAGGGCCTGGTCTTCGCCGAGCGCATCGCGGCCGACATCGCCGACCGGCCCTCCCCGCCGGAGCCCGCGCCCCCGCGCACGGCCCCCACTCCCGCACCAGGGCCCCTGCTCGCGCCCGAGGCGCGGCTCGCCGTCCAGCGCGTCATGACCACCGGCGCCGGGGTCCTCCGCTCCGCGACAAGCCTCGCCCGCGCCGCCGCGCAGCTGGACCGCGTCCGGGACGACGCCGTCGAGACGCTGCGCCGCAACGGCAAGACGGCCGAGCCCGGCGTCGAGAGCTGGGAGGCGACGAACCTCCTCCTCGTCGCCCGGGTCCTGGTGGCCGCCGCGCTCCGGCGCGAGGAGACCCGCGGCTGCCACTGGCGGGAGGACCGCCCCGACCGGGACGACGCGGCGTGGCGGCGGCACCTCCTGGTCACCCTCGCCCCCGACGGCTCGCTCGACGTCCGTACGACGGACTCCGCGGCGTTCCCCTCACCCACCACCCCACCCGAGACGGAGTCCCACCCGTGAGCAGCACCTCCGACGACCGCCAGCAGAGCCCCCCACGGCCCGTGGACCTTCCGCTGCTCCAGATCGGCGTCCCGGGCGGCGGCGAGGGCGGTGGCTGCGGCAGCGCCTGCGGCTGCGGCAGTGACGACGACGGCGCGTACGGGCTCGACCCGATGGAGTGCGGCCTCGACCCCGATCTGGCCCAGCTGCTGGCCGATGCCGGGCTCGACCCCGTCCAGGTCGAGGACATCGCGCACATGGCGATCGAGGAGGACCTCGACCAGGGCGTGGACGTGACGACCGTCGCGACCGTCCCCGAGGACGCCTTCGCCACCGGCGACTTCACGGCCCGTGAGGCGGGCACCGTGGCCGGGCTGCGGATCGCGGAGGCGATCCTGTCCGTCGTCTGTACGGACGAGTTCGAGGTCGAGCGGCACGTGGAGGACGGCGACCGGGTCGAGCCCGGCCAGAAGCTGCTGACCGTCCGCACGCGCACCCGCGACCTGCTCACCGGCGAGCGCAGCGCGCTCAACCTGCTGTGCCGTCTCTCCGGCATCGCGACCGCGACCCGCGCCTGGGCGGACGTGCTGGAGGGCACGAAGACGAAGGTCCGCGACACCCGTAAGACGACGCCGGGGCTGCGCGCCCTGGAGAAGTACGCGGTGCGCTGCGGCGGGGGAGTCAACCACCGCATGTCGCTGTCGGACGCGGCGCTCGTCAAGGACAACCACGTGGTCGCGGCGGGCGGCGTGGCGGAGGCGTTCGGCGCCGTCCGGGCCGAGTTCCCCGACCTGCCGATCGAAGTGGAGGTCGACACCCTCGACCAGATCCCGCCGGTCCTGGCGGCGGGCGCGGATCTGATCCTGCTGGACAACTTCACCCCGGAGCGCACCCGGGAGGCGGTCGGCCTGGTCGCGGGCCGGGCCGCGCTGGAGTCCTCGGGCCGCCTGACGCTCGCCAACGCCCGCGCGTACGCCGACACGGGCGTCGACTACCTGGCGGTCGGCGCGCTCACCCACTCGTCCCCGATCCTCGACATCGGCCTGGACCTGCGCGAGACGGGGTGACCGAGCGATGCTGCTGACCATCGGCCCGCCCGTCGCCCCGCCCACCACCCCAGAACTCGTCCTCTGCCGTGAGTCCGACCGGAGGCGGTGTCGCCCATGCTGCTGACCATCGATGTGGGAAACACCCACACCGTCCTCGGCCTCTTCGACGGCGAGGAGATCGTCGAGCACTGGCGGATCTCCACCGACGCCCGCCGCACCGCCGACGAACTGGCCGTCCTGCTCCAGGGCCTGATGGGGATGCATCCGCTGCTCGGCGAGGAGCTGGGCGACGGCATCGAGGGCATCTCCATCTGCTCCACCGTCCCCTCCGTCCTGCACGAGCTGCGCGAGGTCACCCGCCGCTACTACGGCGATGTGCCGTCCGTCCTGGTCGAGCCGGGCGTGAAGACCGGTGTGCCGATCCTCATGGACAACCCGAAGGAGGTCGGCGCCGACCGGATCATCAACGCCCTGGCGGCCGTCGAGCTGTACGAGGGCCCGTGTGTGGTCGTCGACTTCGGCACCGCGACGACGTTCGACGCGGTCAGCACGCGCGGTGAGTACGTGGGCGGGGTGATCGCGCCCGGTATCGAGATCTCGGTCGAGGCGCTGGGCGTCCGCGGTGCGCAGCTGCGCAAGATCGAGCTGGCCCGCCCGCGCAGCGTGATCGGGAAGAACACCGTGGAGGCCATGCAGTCCGGCATCCTCTACGGCTTCGCGGGCCAGGTCGACGGGATCGTCCGGCGCATGGCGCGTGAGCTGGCGAAGGACCCCGAGGAGGTGACGGTGATCGCCACCGGCGGTCTGGCCCCGATGGTGCTGGGCGAGGCATCGGTGATCGACGAGCACGAGCCCTGGCTCACCCTGATCGGCCTGCGGCTGGTCTACGAGCGCAACGTCGCGCGCGGCTGAGCGGCGCCGGGCGGTGCCGAGCGGGCCGTTCTCGTACTGATCGGGCCGTTCGGCGGCCGATCACGCCGAAAACACCGTTCACCTGCGAACTCGGCGCTATTGGCGGCATTACGAAACGAATTCCGCGCGCTCTTCCGCGCCCTGTTCATCACCCTGTTCATCGTCCCGTTCTTCGCGCCGGTCTTTCGACAGGGCGGCGGTGAGGCCACTCCAGCGACTGCCGAGCCGCAGTCGAGGAATGCCGTCCCGTCGAATTCGGGATCGACAAGCGGAACCCGCCCGGCCGCGGCTCGCCCCCCCCCGGGTGGGACTCCGGAGCGGCGGCGACCCCGCGCCCCGGCTCCCACCGCCGAATGGCCGCCCCCGCAACGCGCCGCACCGCCCGCCGCTCAGCGAAATTTGTCCGCTTAGCACTTAAAGTCCTCCCATGCCCACGCCCTATGGATCCCGCGGCGGAATGGCGTTCAGTGCGGATGAGCTGCGTGTGCTCCGACGCGCCCTCGCCATCGCCCTTCAACCCGAACCCGTCACTCCCCCCGGCCCCCTCGGCCCGGACCGGGCGGAGGAGGTCCAGGACTGTTTCCGGCTCGCCGAGGCCGTGGACGAGGCGGTCCGCGAGGGCGGGCGGCTGCGAGCGTTCCTGCTCGACGAGCTGGCCCGCTACCGCGCCGCTCTCCCCGGCGCCGCCGTCGGCTATCTGGGGCAGCTCGAGGGCGCCCTGGCCGCCGGTTACGAGCCGCTTCCGGAGGACCTGGCCGCGCTCCGCACGCTGTGCCGGGCCACCGTGTCGGACGGCGAGGCGACGCGCCGCCGCGCGCTGCTGAGCCACTGCGAGCGCCTGGCCGAGCGCTGCGTACGCGCCCGGCTCGCGACGCGCGCCGTGGCGGCCGCCCCGCCGCGTCCCCGCCCCGTGGAGGCCCGGCTGCGCGCCCTCCCGGGCGGCGTGCGGGCCGGAGCGGGGGCGGTCGCGGCCGGGCCGGTGCTGAAGGACGAGGAGCCGAAGCAGGAGCCGCGCAAGAAGCCCACTCCCGCCCCCGACCGCGGCGACCGCGAGGAGCCGAAGCGGCGTGAGCCGGGGCGTGGCACCCCGCGCCCGCAGCGGCCCGTGCCGACGCCCGCGGAGGTCTTCCCGCCCAAGCGCCGCCGCCCCTCCCCGCCGCCGGATGAGGAGTCCCGGCTCGGCCCGGGCGCCCGCCGCGGCGTCAGGCCCGGTGCCGGGCCCGGCGCGGGGGCCGACGCGGGCGCCGCGTAATCTGGGGGCATCGAGCAAAAGGAGGCCGATAGGGATGGATTACGTCTCCGCGCTGGTACCGCCCCTGGTGATGGCCGTGGCCTTCACCTTTCTGATCGTCACGATGATCAAGAGCCAGGGCGGCGCCAACAAGGCGAAGGAGGACCACCTCGTGGACGCGGCGCTCGCCCGAGCCGAGGCGGACCGCACGGCGTCGGCCGGTCAGGCACCGGGCCGCGACGCGACCTGACCCCCGGCCCCACGCCTTCACCCGCACGCCCCGGGATGCCACCCGCATCCCGGGGCGTGCGGCCTTTCGCCGTGCCCATCCCCCGACATTCGGTACATCTCCCACTATTATTCACATGTGCCTCGGCCATTGGGAGAGCTGGAAGACGCGGTCATGACGCGGGTGTGGAAGTGGAACCGCCCGGTCACGGTCCGAGAAGTCCTGGAAGACCTTCAGCGAGAACGCTCGATCGCCTACACGACGGTCATGACCGTAATGGACAACCTCCATCACAAGGGCTGGCTCCGCAGGGAGGTCCAAGGCCGCGCCTATCGATATGCCGCGGTCTCCACCCGGGCCGCCTACTCGGCCGCACTGATGAACGAAGCGTGGTCGACCAGTGACAACCCGGCAGCCGCTCTCGTCGCGTTCTTCGGGATGATGTCCGAAGAGCAGCGAGATGCACTGCGGGATGCCATGCGCGTCGCACAACTCGGCGAGCCCGGAGAGAGCGCCGGTGAGAACCCCGGTGAGTCGGGGGGATGAGCCGGGGCGATAGCGTCCGGCCATGTCCTCTGCACTATCAAAAGTAGTCACCGTCCGCCGCGCCCGGACCGGCGATGTACGGGCCGTGCGCCGGCTCATCGACTCCTACGTGGGCGATCGCATCCTGCTCGACAAAGCCACGGTGACCCTTTACGAGGACATCCAGGAGTTCTGGGTCGCGGAGCGGGACGAGGACGCTGAGGTCATTGGCTGCGGCGCACTCCACGTCATGTGGGAAGACCTCGCCGAGGTTCGTACTCTCGCGGTGGATCCCGCCCACAAGGGGAGTGGTGTAGGCCACCTGGTGCTCGACAAGCTGTTGCAGACGGCGCGCTGGCTCGGCGTCCGGCGCATTTTCTGCCTCACCTTCGAAGTCGACTTCTTCGTCAAGCACGGCTTCGTGGAGATCGGCGAGACGCCGGTCGACGGGGATGTCTACAGCGAGCTGCTGCGTTCCTATGACGAGGGCGTCGCCGAGTTCCTGGGTCTCGAACGGGTGAAGCCGAACACCCTTGGCAACAGCCGGATGCTTCTGCAACTGTGATCGCGGTGCCTATGTCCGAATCGCGCCCCTATCACATAGCTCCGGAACAGAGGGTTCCATCAGCCTTCCCGCTTGGTCGATCGGCCGAACCTTCCCGGAGGGTTTGTGTTTTTCCGGGAAAAGCGGTTTCCTATTCTCCCGTAGTGTAATTACCTGGGGGTGAGACATCAGCGGCTAACGCCGCACCCCCGAGCCCCCCGTTTTCCCTGAAAGGAACCCCATGGCACAGAAGGTTCAGGTCCTTCTTGTCGACGACCTCGACGGCGGCGAGGCGGACGAGACCGTGACGTTCGCGCTGGACGGCAAGAGCTACGAGATCGACCTCAACACGACCAACGCGGACAAGCTCCGGGATGCCCTGGAGCCGTTCACCAAGGGTGGCCGTCGCACCGGTGGCCGGGCTTCCGGTGGCCGTGGCAAGGCGCGCGCCGCGTCGGGCAGCGGTCAGGACACCGCGAAGATCCGCGCCTGGGCCAAGGAGAACGGCTACGAGGTCAACGACCGCGGCCGTGTTCCGGCGACCGTTCGTGAGGCGTACGAGAAGGCCAACGGCTGACCGCGTCACCCTTCCCCGGCCCGCCGCTGCCTGGGCAGTGGCCGGGCGCGCAGCAACCGGGCTCGGTGGCACTCCGTGGCCGCCGCACCCACGAGCCGCACGAGGTCGGGGGCGCCCCCATCGTCCCCGAAGCCGGTGACCGGCAGCGTCGGCTCCACCCCGCCCCCCGGCTCGGGAGGCCGCAGCCATACGGCGGCCTCCTGCGGGCACCGTCGGACGGATGTCCCTGGCGCCGCGGGTCCTCCGGGCGGAGGCCACGAGGCGGAGGGGCACGGAGCGGTGATCCGGCCGCCGGCGCCGAGTGCGGTCAGGTCCAGCGGAATCCCGCCCCACTCCAGCCAGTCGAGCAGCCCCGGCAGCTCGTCGGCGCCGCCCGCGGCCACCAGCAGCCGCATCCAGGGGCCCTCCACCGCGACCGGACCGGTCCGCGGTACGCGTCGCAGCAGCGCGAAACCGGCGGCGACCGGCAGCTCCAGTACGTCGAATGCCACCCCCGTGAGCAGTTCGACGGGACCGCTGCCGGTCGTCGGCCAGCTCAGCTCCCGCTCGTACCACCGCGCGCACTCCTGTGCGCCCCGCTCCCGCGGGCACGGTCCGGGGGCCGGGCGGTCCTCTGAGCGGCCGGACGGCGCCGCGGCGGTGGAGATCATGCCCAGAGAAACTGTCTCCCTCCCCGAAGGTTACGTCCCGTGCGCGGTCGACCGCGTGCTGTGAGCGTCCGGGGGCGTGCAGGGGTGGTGAACGGGCGCAAGGTTGTTCGCCCGTAGCGGAGGGAACCGGCCCGCCCGGCATGGAGTGTCCGTGCGTGCGGGTAAGACATCCCTAGTGGGAGGGACGGTCCGCGTGTCGGGAGAAAGGGGCGTTCGCCATCGGCGTACTGACGGTGGGCGTATATGCCTGGCCTGCGGGAACATCGTCTCGCACCATCGGGTTGGAGCAGTTGTCGGCTGTTCGGGCAGGAGGCCATCTGCTGTGTGCCCCGTGAGACTGGGGTCGATCCGGACGGTTGTCGGCAGTTGGAATGAGCTGTCCCGGGTTGCGGGACTAGCATGCGGAAGGACAGGGAGGGGATCGTCCCCGATCTTTCTGACCGCTCTGAGGAGCGATTAACGATGTTCGAGAGGTTCACCGACCGCGCGCGGCGGGTTGTCGTCCTGGCTCAGGAAGAAGCCCGGATGCTCAACCACAACTACATCGGCACCGAACACATTCTCCTGGGCCTGATCCACGAGGGTGAGGGTGTCGCCGCTAAGGCCCTGGAGAGCCTCGGGATTTCGCTCGAGGCGGTCCGCCAGCAGGTGGAGGAGATCATCGGCCAGGGCCAGCAGGCCCCGTCCGGGCACATCCCCTTCACCCCCCGTGCCAAGAAGGTCCTGGAGCTGTCGCTCCGCGAGGCCCTTCAGCTCGGCCACAACTACATCGGTACGGAGCACATCCTGCTCGGCCTGATCCGCGAGGGCGAGGGTGTCGCCGCCCAGGTCCTCGTGAAGCTGGGCGCCGATCTGAACCGGGTGCGGCAGCAGGTCATCCAGCTGCTCTCCGGCTACCAGGGCAAGGAAGCCGCCACGGCCGGCGGCCCGGCGGAGGGCACTCCCTCCACCTCGCTCGTCCTGGACCAGTTCGGCCGCAACCTCACGCAGGCCGCCCGCGAATCCAAGCTCGACCCGGTCATCGGGCGCGAGAAGGAGATCGAGCGGGTCATGCAGGTGCTTTCGCGCCGCACCAAGAACAACCCGGTCCTCATCGGCGAGCCCGGCGTCGGCAAGACGGCGGTCGTCGAGGGGCTGGCGCAGGCCATCGTCAAGGGCGAGGTGCCCGAGACCCTCAAGGACAAGCACCTCTACACCCTGGACCTGGGCGCCCTGGTCGCCGGTTCCCGGTACCGCGGTGACTTCGAGGAGCGCCTGAAGAAGGTCCTCAAGGAGATCCGCACCCGCGGCGACATCATCCTGTTCATCGACGAGCTCCACACCCTGGTGGGTGCGGGCGCCGCCGAGGGCGCGATCGACGCCGCGAGCATCCTCAAGCCGATGCTGGCGCGGGGCGAGCTCCAGACCATCGGCGCGACGACGCTCGACGAGTACCGCAAGTACCTGGAGAAGGACGCGGCCCTCGAGCGCCGCTTCCAGCCCATCCAGGTCGCCGAGCCGTCGCTGCCGCACACCATCGAGATCCTCAAGGGTCTGCGGGACCGGTACGAGGCGCACCACCGCGTCTCGATCACGGACTCGGCCCTGGTCGCGGCCGCCACCCTGGCCGACCGCTACATCTCGGACCGCTTCCTGCCGGACAAGGCGATCGACCTGATCGACGAGGCCGGTTCCCGGATGCGGATCCGCCGGATGACCGCGCCGCCGGACCTGCGCGAGTTCGACGAGAAGATCGCCGACGTGCGCCGGGAGAAGGAGTCCGCGATCGACTCGCAGGACTTCGAGATGGCCGCGGGCCTGCGCGACAAGGAGAAGCAGCTCCTGGCCGCGAAGGCGAAGCGGGAGAAGGAGTGGAAGGCCGGCGACATGGATGTCGTCGCCGAGGTCGACGAGGAGCTGATCGCCGAGGTCCTGGCCACGGCCACCGGCATCCCGGTCTTCAAGCTCACCGAGGAGGAGTCCTCCCGGCTGCTGCGCATGGAGGACGAGCTGCACAAGCGCGTCATCGGCCAGAAGGACGCCATCAAGGCGCTCTCGCAGGCCATCCGGCGCACGCGTGCGGGCCTCAAGGACCCGAAGCGCCCCGGCGGCTCCTTCATCTTCGCGGGCCCGTCCGGTGTCGGTAAGACCGAGCTGAGCAAGACTCTCGCCGAGTTCCTCTTCGGCGACGAGGACGCGATGATCTCGCTCGACATGTCGGAGTTCAGCGAGAAGCACACCGTCTCGCGGCTCTTCGGCTCCCCGCCCGGATACGTGGGCTACGAGGAGGGCGGCCAGCTCACCGAGAAGGTGCGCCGCAAGCCGTTCTCCGTGGTCCTCTTCGACGAGGTCGAGAAGGCCCACCCGGACATCTTCAACTCGCTGCTGCAGATCCTGGAGGACGGTCGGCTGACCGACTCCCAGGGCCGGGTCGTGGACTTCAAGAACACGGTCATCATCATGACCACCAACCTCGGCACCCGGGACATCTCCAAGGGCTTCAACCTGGGCTTCGCCGCCCAGGGCGATGTGAAGACCGGCTACGAGCGGATGAAGGCCAAGGTCAACGAGGAGCTGAAGCAGCACTTCCGCCCCGAGTTCCTGAACCGTGTCGACGACACCGTCGTCTTCCACCAGCTCACCGAGGAAGACATCATCCAGATCGTCGACCTCATGATCACCAAGGTGGACGAGCGGCTCAAGGACCGCGACATGGGCATCGAGCTCAGCGGTGACGCCAAGAAGCTGCTCGCCAAGCGGGGATACGACCCCGTGCTGGGTGCCCGGCCGCTGCGCCGGACCATTCAGCGGGAAATCGAGGACGTGCTCTCGGAGAAGATTCTCTTCGGCGAGCTGCGTCCGGGCCACATCGTGGTCGTGGACGTCGAGGGCGAGGGTGAAGAGAAGAAGTTCACCTTCCGCGGCGAGGAGAAGTCGGCGCTGCCGGACACCCCGCCGATCGAATCCGCCGCCGGTGGAGGCCCGAACCTGAGCAAGGACGCATAAGCGTCACCTTGTGAGCGGCTGAGGGGCCGCTGGACCGTATCGCACGGTCCGGCGGCCCCTTTTGCTGTGCTCACGGGTCCGCGGGCCTTCCCGGCCCCTCTGCGGCCCTTTCGAAAGGCTCGGGCAAAACTGGGCGGCGTTTCCCTTTCCGGGATAGCGCGTCCCGCCGGGGAGCCTTTGAGGGCGACGGCCCGCCGGGAGAGGGGGGAGAACGGGCGGCCCGTCGCAGGGCCGACCCTATGGCCGGGCGCTGAGGGATCGCTTATGGCGGGCTGAGTTCGGCGGTGGGCGGGGCGGTGGCGAAAAGGGGAGGCGTCGGGGCGAAGAGCCGGGGTAGCGTTCCCCGCATGGACTCATTCCTTCAGATCTACGGCTGACACGCCGCTCCCTCCGGCGCACCGGCGAGACCGCCGCTGCGCCGGTTCGCCGTGTCCCTTTCGCCGCAGACCTGAATCGAGTGATCTCTCATGTCACGATCTCGCACGCCTCGCCGCCGTGCCCATATCGCGATGGTCGGCATCCCCGCCATCAGCCATACGCTCCCCAGCCTGGAAATCATCCGGGAGCTGGTGGCGCGCGGTCACCGCGTGACGTACGCCAACGATTCCCATCTGGCCGACGTCATCTCGCCGACCGGTGCCGAGCTGGTCCCGTACGACTCGACCCTGCCCGTCGCCGACAACGACTGGCCCGAGGACCCCGTCGCCGCGATGACCGTCTTCCTGGACGACGCGATCCAGGCGCTGCCGCAGCTGCGCGCCGCGTACGACGACGACCCCGCCGACCTCTACCTGTACGACATCGGCGGGTACGCCGGGCGGGCCCTCGCCGAGGCGCAGGGGCGCCCGGCGGTGCAGCTCTCGCCGTCCTTCGTCGGGTGGAAGGGCTACGAGCAGGAGGTGGCGGCGCAGATCATGGCGCTGCCGGGGGCCGACGCGTACCAGGCGAAGTTCGCCGCGTGGCTGTCCGGCTGCGGGGCGGTCACCACCGATGTGAACGCCTTCTGCGGGCCGCCCGGGCGGGCCGTCGCCCTGATCCCCCGGGCCATGCAGCCGAACGCCGACCGGGTGGACGAGGAGGTGGTGACGTTCGTCGGGCCCTGCCTCGGCGACCGCGCGGACCAGGGCGGCTGGGAGCGCCCAGCGGAGGCCGAGAAGGTGCTGCTGGTCTCCCTGGGCTCGGCCTACACCCGGCAGCCCGGCTTCTACCGGGAATGCCTGGCCGCCTTCGGCGATCTGCCCGGATGGCATGTGGTGCTCCAGATCGGCCGCTACGTCGACCCGGCGGAGCTGGGGGAGATCCCGGCCCATGTCGAGGTGCACCGGTGGGTGCCGCAGCTGGCGATCCTGGAGCAGGCCGACGCGTTCGTCACCCACGCGGGGATGGGCGGCAGCGGCGAGGGCCTGTACTGCGGGCTGCCCATGATCGCCGTACCGCAGGGCGCCGAGCAGCCGATGAACGCCGACCGGCTGGTCGAACTGGGCGTGGCCCGCCGCGTCGACACGGCGGACGCGACCGCCGAGGTGCTGCGCGCCGCGCTGCTCGACCTGACCACGGACGCGGAGGTGGCCCGGCGGGCCGCCGAGCTGCGGGCACAGGTGCGGGCCGAGGGCGGCACGGCGCGGGCCGCGGATCTGATCGAGGAGATGATCGGGGAGATGCTGGGCTGAGGCCCTGGGACACGCCTGTGGCCCGGCCTTCGGGCCGGGCCACAGGCGCGGGGTCACTTCACGGCGGGGTCACTTCACGAGGGTGATGCGGTCCGCCTTCGGCGGATCCAGGGGCTTGGACGCCGACGAGTGCGCCCCCAGGTAGGCGTTCAGCGCCTCCAGGTCGGAGGCGCCGACGAGCTTGTTCTTGCCGTCCTTGAAGACGGGGAAGCCGTCGCCGCCGCCCGCGAGGAATTCGTTCATCGCGACGCGGTAGGTCCTGGCGGGATCGATCGGCTCACCGTTCAGCTTCACCGAGTCGGTGACGATCCGGTCCTTGCCGGACTTGGTCAGATCGAGGGTGTAGGTCAGGCCCTCGGAGACCTGGAGGATCTTGGGGGATGCCTCGTTGGAGCCGCTGACCTGCTGCTGGAGCGCGGTGATGAGCTGGGCTCCGGTCAGGTCGAGGACGTTCATCATGTTGGTGAAGGGCTGCACGGTGAACGCCTCGCCGTACGTCACGACCCCGTCGCCCTCGCTGCCGGACGCCTTGTAGGCGAGGTCGGAGCGGATGCCGCCGGGGTTCATCAGGGCGATCTGGGCGCCGCCCTTGCCGTCCGGGGCGAGCGCTTCGCGCTGGGCGTCGGTGATGACGTCGCCCAGCGGGGTCTCGTACGTCGCCGCGCCGCGCCCGTTGATGTCGGCGGAGACATAGCCGACGGGCTTGCTCGCGATGGGGGCGGCGAGCTTGTTCCAGCGGCCGATGAGGGAGGTCATGTCGGCGGCCTTGGACCGGTCGCGGTCCACGACGTGGTTCGCCGCGTGGGCGCCCTTCACCGTGGTGCGCACGATGTCGTCGGTGCGGCGGTCGTAGGTGAGGGTGGTGTCGGTGTAGAGGCGGCCGAAGGAGGCGGCGGAGGTGACGGTGCGCGGGGTGCCGGACGGGTCCGGGATCGTGCACGCGTACGCCTGGTGGGTGTGGCCGGTGACCAGGGCGTCGACCTTCGGGGTGATGTTCTTGGCGATGTCGACGATCGGGCCCGAGATGCCCTTGCCCGCGCCGCCGTTGTCGCAGTCGGCGTTGTACGCGGCGGAGGCGGGCAGCCCGCCCTCGTGGATGAGGGCGACGATCGACTTCACGCCCTTGCGCTGGAGCTCCTTGGCGTACTTGTTGATCGTCTCGACCTCGTCGTGGAACTCCAGGCCCTTGACGCCCTCGGCGGTGACGACGTCGGGCGTGCCCTCCAGGGTGACGCCGATGAAGCCGACCTTCACGCCCTTGTGGCGCCAGACGGTGTACGGCTTGAGGATCGGCTTGCCGGTCTTCTCGTCGGTGACGTTGGCGGCGAGATACGGGAAGTCGGCGCCGCGGAAGGTCTTGCCCTTCTCGTAGCAGCCTTCCTCGGGGTGGCAGCCGCCGTTCTGCATGCGCGTCAGCTCGGCGCGCCCCTCGTCGAACTCGTGGTTGCCGACGGAGGTGACGTCGAGGTCGAGCTTGTTGAGGGCTTCGATGGTCGGCTCGTCGTGGAAGAGGCCGGACATCAGCGGGCTCGCGCCGATCATGTCGCCGCCCGCGGCGGTGACGGAGTACTCGTGGCCCTTGCGGGCCTGGCGGAGCGCGGTGGCGAGGTATTCGGCGCCGCCCGCGGGGATGGTCTTCGTCGTGCCGTCCGGCTGGGCCTCGGTGACCGTCCCGGAGGAGCCCTGCGGGGGCTCCAGGTTGCCGTGCAGGTCGTTGAAGGACAGCAGCTGTACGTCGACGGTGCGGCCGGGCCGGTGCCGCTGGGCGTCGGCCCCCGCCGGGTTCGCGGCGGACAGTACCCCGGCAGCGGTGGCCAGCACGGCGACCGCCGTGGCCAACCGGCGTGCCGCCCCGCGCCGCCCAAGTCTCGCTGACATGTCGTCCCCTTGTGTGCCCCGTGGTGAGTGGTGGGCGGAAGCTTACGGTCAACGCGCGTAGCGGGGCAGGGGGATGGAGGTTACGAGCTGGTTGCCGGTGGTCGACTCCCGTACCCGAAGTTCCCGCCGGTGACGATCGGTCAGCCGGGTGACCCGCCGGGGACGGGGAGTCCGGCGGCTTGCCGGACAAGGGGGCGGTCGTAGGCTCGGTCCCATGGATGACGTGGTGAACGAAACGCCTGGTGCACGCCGGATCGAGGTGCTGGAGGAGCTGGCCCCCGACGTGGTGGAGGACGTGCTGCGGCTGATCGCCGAGTCCGCGCGCGCCGACGGGCAGCAGGCGGTGTCCGAGCAGGGGCGGCTCCAGCTGCGGGGGCGCCGGGAGGGGGTGCGCCATCTGGTGCTGCGCGAGCCCAGCGGGGAACTGGTCGGCTACGCACAGCTGGAGGACACCGACCCGGTGGAGGCCCCGGCCGCCGAGCTGGTGGTGCGTCCGGCGCACCGCGGCCGCGGGCACGGCCGCGCGCTGGGCGTGACGCTGCTGAGGGAGTCCGGGAAGCGGCTGCGGGTGTGGGCGCACGGCGGGCACGCCTCGGCGCGCCATCTGGCGCAGGTGCTGGGGCTGACCCTGTTCCGTGAGCTGCGGCAGATGCGGCGCCCGCTGGGGTCGCCGGACGAGCTGGGCATCCCGGAGCCCACGCTGCCGGAGGGCGTGACCGTACGGGCCTTCCGCCCGGGCGAGGACGACGCCGCCTGGCTGGCCGCGAACGCCGCCGCCTTCGCCCACCACCCTGAGCAGGGCTCGCTGACCCAGCGCGACCTGGACGACCGCAAGGGCGAGGTGTGGTTCGACCCCGCCGGGTTCTTCCTGGCCGAGCGCGCGGGCGAGATCGTCGGCTTCCACTGGACGAAGGAGCACGCCGAGGAGCGGCTGGGCGAGGTGTACGTGGTGGGGGTGCGGCCGGACGCGCAGGGCGGCGGCCTGGGCCGGGCGCTGACCGCGATCGGGCTGCGGCACCTGGCCGCGCGGGGGCTGCCGACCGCGATGCTGTACGTCGACGCGGACAATTTCGCCGCCGTGTCCGTCTACGACCGGCTCGGCTTCGTCACGCACGAGACGGATCTGATGTATCGCACCGAGACCTGAGGGCAGGGGGTACCCGGCGGGGGCCTACGGGAGGGGCGCCCGGGGCGGTCGGGACTCCTGCGGGTCGAGTCCCGATTTCCCAAACGCCATGTCTCCGTTACCGACGGTTCAATCTCGGTTGCAAGCATCACTGAATGCAGCCCGCTGTGCCCGATCCCTCGAACCGGAGGCTCCGTGCCGCTCCCGCGCCGCGTTCCGCCACGCCGCGTTCCGTCGCGGCGCGGAACAATGAGGTCATGAACGAGTCCAGCGGTCAGGCACCGGTCCACGTCCCGCAGCCCCAGCCCCAGCCGTCGGTCGGGTCCATCGCGGCGCACCGTCCGCACGCGGTCGCCTCCGCGCCCGTGCGGGCGCTGGATCCCGATCTGGACGCCGATCCGGACACGTACGAGGATGAGGGCGCCGGCACGGACCTGAGCGGTGCCGAGCTGCCCCAGAACCGGTTCCTGGACCGTGAGCGCAGCTGGCTGGCGTTCAACGAGCGGGTGCTGGAGCTGGCCGAGGACCCGGCGACCCCGCTGCTGGAGCGGGCGAACTTCCTCGCGATCTTCGCCAGCAACCTGGACGAGTTCTTCATGGTGCGGGTCGCGGGGCTCAAGCGGCGCATCGCGACCGGCGTGGCCACCCGCTCCGCCTCCGGGCTCCAGCCCCGGGAGGTGCTGGAGCTGATCTGGACCCGGTCCCGCGAGCTCATGGCCCGGCACGCCGCCTGCTACCAGCAGGACGTGGCCCCGGCGCTCGCGGAGGAGGGCATCCATCTGATCCGCTGGGCGGACCTCACGGAGAAGGAGCAGTCCCGCCTCTTCACCCTGTTCCGCCAGCAGATCTTCCCGGTGCTGACGCCGCTCGCGGTGGACCCGGCGCATCCGTTCCCGTACATCTCGGGTCTCTCGCTGAACCTCGCCGTGGTGGTCCGCAACCCGGTCAGCGGCCATGACCACTTCGCGCGGGTGAAGGTTCCGCCGCTGCTCTCCCGGTTCCTGGAGGCCTCCCCGCACCGGTACGTCCCGCTGGAGGACGTGATCGCGGCGCATCTGGAGGAGCTGTTCCCCGGCATGGAGGTGCTCGCGCACCACATGTTCCGGGTGACCCGCAACGAGGATCTGGAGGTCGAGGAGGACGACGCGGAGAACCTGCTCCAGGCGCTGGAGAAGGAGCTGCTGCGGCGCCGCTTCGGGCCTCCGGTGCGGCTGGAGGTCGAGGAGTCGATCGACCCGTACGTCCTCGATCTGCTCGTCCGCGAGCTGAAGGTCTCCGACGCCGAGGTGTATCCGCTGCCCGGCCCGCTCGACCTCACCGCGCTGTTCGACATAGCCGCGTCCGACCGGCCCGAGCTGAAGTACCCGAAGTTCGTCGCGGGCACCCATCGCGATCTGGCCGAGGTGGAGTCCGCCTCCGCGCCCGACATCTTCGCCGCGCTGCGCGAGCGCGATGTGCTGCTGCACCACCCGTACGACTCGTTCTCGACCTCCGTCCAGGCGTTCCTGGAGCAGGCCGCCGCCGACCCGGACGTCCTCGCGATCAAGCAGACGCTGTACCGGACGTCCGGCAAGTCGCCGATCGTCGACGCGCTCATCGACGCCGCCGAGTCCGGCAAGCAGGTGCTGGTGCTGGTCGAGATCAAGGCCAGGTTCGACGAGCAGGCCAACATCAAGTGGGCGCGCAAGCTGGAGGAGGCCGGGTGCCATGTGGTCTACGGCCTGGTCGGGCTGAAGACCCACTGCAAGCTGTCCCTGGTGGTCCGCCAGGAGGGCGACACGCTGCGCCGCTACGCCCACGTCGGCACCGGCAACTACCACCCCAAGACGGCCCGGCTGTACGAGGACCTGGGGCTGCTCACCGCCGACCCCAAGGTCGGCGCGGACCTCTCCGACCTGTTCAACCGGCTCAGCGGCTACTCGCGGCGCGAGAACTACCGGCGGCTGCTCGTCGCCCCCAGATCGCTGCGCGACGGGCTCGTCACCCGCATCAACAAGGAGATCACCCACCACCGGGCCGGGCGGCCCGCCTCCGTGCGGATCAAGGTCAACTCGATGGTGGACGAGGCCGTCGTCGACGCCCTCTACCGGGCGTCCCAGGCCGGGGTGCCGGTCGACATCTGGGTGCGCGGCATCTGCGCGCTGCGGCCGGGCGTCGAGGGGCTGTCGGAGAACATCCGGGTCCGCTCCATCCTGGGCCGGTTCCTCGAACACTCGCGCGTCTTCGCGTTCGGGAACGGCGGCGAGCCGGAGGTGTGGCTCGGCAGCGCCGACATGATGCACCGCAATCTGGACCGCCGCATCGAGGCGCTGGTGCGGGTCACGGACCCCGCCCACCGCGCCTCGCTCAACCGTCTGCTGGAGACCGGCATGTCCGATTCCACCTCCTCCTGGCACCTGGGCCCGGACGGCAGCTGGACCCGGCATGCGACGGACGCGGACGGCCAGCCGCTGCGGAACGTACAGGAGATGCTCATAGACGCCCGGAGGCGACGGCGTGGTTCAACGACATGACCTGCCGCTGGTCGGGGTTACCGGGGCCGCGGGGGTGCCCGGCACCTCGCCCCGCACCGCCGCCGCAGCCGTGGGTCCCGGGGGGTACGACATGACGAAGCGCGCGGCCGACCGGCTCCCGGAGCCGTCCGCCCCCGCGCCGGGGGAAGCCGGTGACGGCCGTGACGGCCCGGCCATCGAGGCTCCCGGCACCGCGGGCGAGGTGCTGTCGGCGTATCTGCACGCCCAGGCCGGGGACTTCCTGCGCAGCCTGCGGCTGCACGCCGAGAGCGGCGCCGACGTCGAGGAGGCGGCCGAGGCCGCCCGCCTGCTGCGCCGCGCCGCCCGCCGGATCAGCGGCGCGCTCTCCGTCTACCGCCCGATCACCGACACCGCCTGGTCCGACGAGCTGCGCGCCGAGCTGGCGTGGCTGTCGGGCACGCTGGCGCTGGAGCACGCGTACGCCGGGCGGCTGGCCCGGCTGCGCGACGCCCTGTACCGGCTCTCGGGCGCGGGGGGACCGCCGGACCGGGCGCCGCACGGGGACGCGGCGCCCGGGGAACCGGCGGCCGGTGGCGTGGATCCGGAGGCTGTGGGGGCCTCCGGGCCCACCACCCTCGCGGCCCGCACCGCGCGCGGTGGCGTCACGGCGGGGATCGACGGCCCGTCGCCCGCCGCCCCCCGCTCGTCCCGCACCACCCGCCGCAGCGTCTCCCTGGCCACCGGCACCCCGGACCCGGCCCGCAGGGGCCCGTCCCCGGAGGACCCGACGGCAGCGGGCGCCCGCACGACGCGGTCCCGGGGCGAGGAGGCGCCCCGCCGCCCGTACGAGGGGTACGAGGAGCGGAACGACGACGGCACGCCGGAGGCCCCCGCCGGGCCGAACGGCACGGGCCCGGGCTCGGGCGCGCCGGGCTGGGATGCCGCGGGTGCGGCGGGGTCCGCCGACGGTACGGACGCGCCGGGGCAGGGCGGCCGGGCTGCGGGAGCCGGTGCGGATGCCGCGTGGCCGGTGCCCGGAGCCGGGGGCGACGGCGCAGGCGACCCGGGTGTGCCAGGCCGCGGGCCCGCCGTGGAGGCCGCCGGTGCGGTCAGTGCGGGCGGCGCGGGTGCGCCGGGCAGCGGTGCGGCCGGGAGCGCGGGTACAGGCGATACGGATGCGGTCGGAGCCGAGTCCGCGGGGGCTGCCGGGCAGGCGTCCGGGCGGGGGGCCAAGGGTGGTCGGGCCGGGCGTACGCGGGGCGCGGAGGCGGCCCGTGGCCGGGGTCGGGGCGGCGGCGCCCCGGAGGAACGCACGGCGGGGCATCAGCGGGCCGGGGACGCGGAGGAGGCCCGGGGCGGGGCGCTGACCGTGGGGGCCGCCCGCGCCGGGGCGTTGCTGGAACGTCAGCTCACCCTGGCCCGGACCCGGGCCCACACCGCCGCGCTCCAGGCGCTCGGCTCGTCCCGCTTCCACGCGGTCGCCGACACCGTGGCGCTGCTCGCCTCCGAGGTGCCGCTCGACGAGGCGACCGCCGGGCGGCCCGCAGAGCAGGTGCTGCCGCCGCTCGCCGAGCTGGCCAATCGGCGGCTGTTCGAGGCGGTGGAGGCGCTTCCGCTGGGCCGTTCGGGGCATCCGTACAACGCGGAGGCGCTGGTCCACGGGCTTGCCGCGACGCCTGCCGCCGATTCGCCGCCCGCCAGCGACCGGCAGGACGCGCCCTGGCACCAGGTGCGGCGGCTGGTGCGGATGCGGCGGTACGCGCTGGAGGTGCTGGACCTGATGGCAGCGCCCCCGGCGCTGAACGCGCAGCCGGACGCGGAACCGTCCCAGGCCACCCGGCTGCAGGCCGCCGGGCAGGCGCTGGAGCGGCACCGTGACGCCGCCGAGGCTGCCGCGGCGGCCGCGGCAGCGGCCCGTACGCCGCGGATCGCCCCGGCGACGGCGTACGCGCTCGGCGTGCTGCACGCCGATCAGCGGCACGAGGTGGAGGCGGCCCGGTTCGCGTTCGGCCGGATGTGGCGGCGGGTCGTGGGCCGGACCTCCTGAGGACGGACAGACGCCAGGGGAGGCGGGACGGCCGGATGAGCCAGGGTGAACCCCGGGACGACTCCCGGGAGGATGTGACGACGACCGTGCGGGCGGCGGGCTGCGTGCTGTGGCGGCACACCCCGCGCGACGCACGGCCCACCGGGCGGGACGGCGGGCTGGAGATCGCCCTCGTCCACCGCCCCCGGTACGACGACTGGTCGCACCCCAAGGGCAAGCTCAAGCGCGGCGAGGACGCGCTGCACTGCGCGGTGCGCGAGGTGGTGGAGGAGACCGGCATGGGCTGCACGCCCGGCGCGGAGCTGCCCACCCTCCACTACGACGCCAGGGGCCGCCCGAAGGAGGTCCGCTACTGGGCCGCAGAGGCGGTCCCCGACGAGGCGTTCGTGCCGAACCGGGAGGTCGACCGGCTGCTCTGGCTGCCCCCTGAGGCGGCCCGCAGCCGCCTCACCTACGACCACGACCGCACGCTCGTGGACGCGCTGCTCACCGCGCTCGACCCGTCCTGACCCTGACGCGTCAGCGCCGCCGGAGCGGCTTGTCGGCGAGGGACGGCGGTACGTAGTAGCTGTCCGCCCGGTTGAGGTCGGTGCCCGGCGGCACGATCTCGTCGATCCGGTCCAGTACGTCCGCGCTCAGCTCCACCTCGGAACCGGCGAGCAGGTCGTCCAACTGCTCCATCGTGCGCGGCCCGATGATGACCGAGGTGATGGCGGGGTGCGCCCGTACGAAGGCGACGGCCAGGTGCGGCAGGGAGAGCCCGGCGTCGGAGGCCAGCTTGCTCAGCTCCCCGACGGCTTCGAGCTTCCGGGCGTTCTCCGGCAGCGACGGGTCGAACTTGAACCGCTCCAGCGACGCCCGGCCGCCCGCCAGGTCGATGTCGGACGCCTTCGTATAGCGCCCTGTGAGCCAGCCCGCCGAGAGCGGGCCCCAGCTCAGTACGCCCATCCCGTACTTCTGCGCGGTCGGCAGCACCGCCGCCTCCACGCTCCGCGCCAGGATCGAGTACGGCGGCTGCTCGGTGCGGAACCGGACGTGGCCGCGCCGCTCGGACACCCACTGGGCCTCCACGATCTGCTCGGCCGGGAAGGTGGACGACCCGACGGCCAGCACCTTGCCCGCCCGGACCAGGTCGGACAGGACGGCCAGCGTCTCGTCGACGTCGGTCGTCGGGTCGGGGCGGTGGATCTGGTAGAGGTCGATGTAGTCCGTGCCGAGGCGGCGCAGGCTGTTCTCGATCTCGCGGGTGATCCAGCGGCGGGAGTTGCCGCTGTGGTTGTCGTCGTCGCCCATCGAGCCATGGGCCTTGGTCGCCAGGACGACGTCCTCGCGGCGCCCCTTGAGGGCCTTGCCGACGATCTCCTCCGACTCGCCCGCCGAGTAGATGTCGGCGGTGTCGACGAAGTTGATGCCCGCGTCGAGGGCGCGGTGGATGATCCGTACCGAGTCGTCGTGGTCGCGGTTCCCCTGGACGCCGAACATCATCGCGCCCAGGGCGTATTCGCTGACCGAGATGCCGGTGCCGCCGAGAATCCTGCGCTTCATGGGTATGCCTCCCGCTGAGTGGTTCCGGTGGGACTGGACACAGCCTCTGTTCGCGACGAGTACCGGACCAGGCCCGACCCAACCTGGGTCTGCCGGAACCACCCGGGATGTCCGCCGGACAACCGGATAATGGACCGATGGGCCATTCCGAACCGGAGATCAAGGCGTTCCTCAAGGCGCGGCGCGCCGCGCTCGACCCGGCCGAGGTGGGGCTGCCGGAGGGCGTCGTACGGCGCCGGGTGCGCGGGCTGCGCCGCGAGGAGGTCGCGCAGCGCGCCGGGATCAGCGTCGACTACTACACCCGTATCGAACAGGGGCGCGCCCCGGCCGTCTCGGACTCCGTCGTGGACGGCCTGGCGCGGGCGCTGCGGCTGACCCCGTCCGAGCACACCTATCTGCGCAACATCACCCTGCCGCGGCGGCCCGTCCGCGCGGAGGCGGACCCGCGCCCGCGCGTGCGGCCGGAGATCCTCCGGCTGCTGGAGGCGATGGACGGCCGGATCCCGGCCTTCGTCTTCGGCCCGGGCATGGACGTCCTGGCCTGGAACCGGCTCGGCGGCCGCATCGGCATCGACTTCGACACGCTTCCTGAGGACGAGCGCAACGGCGCCTTCCTGATCTTCTTCGACCCCCGGGCGCGCGAGCTGCACCCGAACTGGGACGAGGTCGCCGACGACACCGTGGCCTCCCTCCGCGCCGAGATCGGCCGCACCCCGGGCAACGCGCGGCTGTGCCGGGTCGTGCACCGGCTACGGGAGCGGAGCGAGGAATTCCGGTGGCGCTGGGAGGCGCAGGCTGTGCAGGAGCGGACGCGCGGTACGAAGCGCTACCGGCACCCGGAGGTGGGGGATCTGGTGGTGGCGTACGAGGCGCTCGTCCTCCCGGGCGATCCGGGGCAGACGCTGTGCACGTACACGACGGAGAAGGATTCCGCGTCGGAGCGGGCGCTGCGGGCCCTGGCGGCGGGGCTGGAGGCGGAGGTGGGCGTGGGGGCGCGAGCCTGAGCCTCGCGCCCCCGGCCGTCACACCGCCGCGCCGCCGCCCCGCGTGCCCGCCACGTCGGGGCCCTCTTCCCCGTCTTCCACGTACTCCTCGCTGATCTCCTTCGGCCCGAACGGCCACACCTTCTCCGCCCGCGCCCACAGCACGAACGCCACACACCCCGCGGCGACCCACGCGAGGGACCATTCGATGGGGTGCCGCCCGGGGGAGTTCTTGTCCGCGTAGCCGTAGATGACCAGCCAGCCCACCAGCGCCACCACGCTCGGCAGCGGATAGAGCCACATCCGGTACGGCCGCCGCAGCGTCGGCTGGCGGCGCCGCAGCACGGTGACGGCGAGGACCTGGGCCAGCGCCTGCACGATCACCATGACGGTCGTCAGCAGCTGGATGAGCGTGGCGAGGTCGGTGTGGCGGCCGATGAGGAATCCGACCGCGGTCACCACCCCCATCGTCGCCAGCCCCAGCACCGGGAAGCGGTGCCGCGGGTGGAGCGTGCCGTACGGGCGGAAGAAGACGCGCTCGCGCGCCGCGTCGTACGGCACCCGCGAGCCGCCCAGCAGCCCGGCGAAGACGGACGCGAAGGCGGTGACGAGGATGAGGACGGTGACGACGTTCGCCGCGGTCTTCCCCCAGGTCTCCTCCAGCACGGCCGAGGCGACCGACTGGGACGCCACCGAGCCCGGGTCGAGCATCTGGTGCCAGTCGACGACGCCGAGCGTGCCGATCTGGAGCAGCAGATAGATGCCCATGATGCCGAGGATGGACGCGACGATCGCGCGCGGCAGGGTGCGGCCGGGGTCCTTGATCTCGGCGCCCATGTACGCGGCCGTGTTGTAGCCGAGGTAGTCGTAGATGCCGATGGTGAGCCCGGCCGCGAACCCGGTCCAGAAGTGGCCGCTGCCCAGGTCGAAGGCGTGCGCGGGGTACGTGAACGCCTGGCTGGCGTCGAAGTGGCTGAACGCGGCGGCGATCACCAGCACCACCGAGGCGATCATCACGCACCACATCACGGCCGTGATCCGCGCGATGTGCTCGACCCCGCGCCACAGCAACCCGACGACGAGTGCGATGACGCCGAGTCCGACCAGATCGCCCTGCGTCTGGCTCATGCCGTGCCACAGATAGCCCAGGTACTGCACGAGGCCGACCACGCCCGTGGACATGATCAGCGGGATGAACAGCATCGCCGTCCACACGAAGAGGAACGGCATGAGCTTGCCGCTGCGGTACTGGAACGCCTGGCGCAGATAGACGTAACTGCCCCCGGCCCCGGGCAGCGAGGCGCCCAGCTCCGCCCAGATCAGCCCGTCGGCGAGGGCCAGCACGGCGCCCGCGACGAACCCGACGACGGCCTGCGGCCCGCCGAAGGCGGCGACCATGAGTGGGATGGTGACGAACGGCCCGATGCCGCACATCTGGCTCATGTTGATGGCGGTGGCCTGGAAGAGGCCGATGCGGCGGACGAAGCCGCCCTCGGTGCCGGACATGTCCACCTCCGTGGGATGGATTAAGTTAAGGAGCCTTACTTGATGCCGTCAAGGGTCCGGAAGACAACCGGGAGGCGCCGCGATGACCGATGTATCCGATGACGCCCCCCGCGACGGCGACGAGCCGCCCCGGCACGGCGCCCGCCCCTGGAACCGCCAGCGGCTGCGCAGCAACAACGAACGCCTCCTCCTCGCCCGCCTCCGCGCCGAAGGGCCCGCATCCCGCGCCCAGCTCGCCCGCGACACGGGCCTGTCCAAGCCGACCGTCTCCACCGCGCTCGCCGCCCTGGCGGAGGCGGGGCTCGTCCGGGAGGCGGGCCGTCAGGCGCCGCCGGAGCGGGGGCGGGTCGCGGTGCTGTACGAACCGGACCCCACCGCCGGGTACGTCCTCGGCCTGGACATCGGCCGCTCCTGGCTGCGGGTGGCCGCCGCCGACCTCGACGGGACCGTCGTCGCCCGCTCCGACGTCCGTAACCGCGGCCGCAGCGCCGCCGCCATGGCCGACCTCACCGTCGCCGCCGCCCGCCGGGTCGTCGCGGACGCCGGGGTCGACCCGGCGCTGGTCGCGCACACGGTCGTAGGCGCGCCCGGCGTGTACGACCCGGAGCGGCGCCGGGTGCGGTACGCCGTGAACCTGCCCGGCTGGGGGCGGGCTGGCCTGCTGGACCGGATGCGCGAGGAACTGGGCACGCCGCTGTCCGTCCACAACGACGCCAACCTGGCCGCGCTGGGCGAGTACACCTTCGGCGCGGGCAGGGGCAGCAGGCTCTTCGTCTTCGTCATGGTCGGCACGGGCCTGGGCATGGGCGTCGTCGCCGACGGCCGCCTCTTCACGGGCGCGCACGGCGCGGCGGGGGAGATCGGCTTCCTGCCGGCGCTGCCGAACGGCGGGCGGGAGGGCGAGCGGGACCTGGAGGACGCGGTGGCGGGCGGCGCGGTCGTCCGGGCCGCGCGCGACCTGGGCATGGCCCACCCCGGATCGGCCAAGGACGTCTTCGACGCGGCGCGGGAAGGCGTCGAACCGGCGGTGGCGGCCGTACGGCAGGAGGCGGAACGGCTGGCCCACGTGATCGCCGCCGTCGCCGCCGTACTCGACCCGGACCTGGTGGTCCTGGGCGGCGGCCTCGGCGGCGGCGCCGACCTGCTGCTGCCCCCGGTGACCACGACCCTCCACCGGATCGGCCCCCTCCGCCCACGGGTACGCGCCAGCACCCTCGGCGACGACGCGGTCCTGCTGGGCGCGGTGGCGACGGCGACGGAAGAGGCCCGCGAACACGTCTTCACCCGCTCCCGCGAATCCCCCTGACCCGCCCGGCGCCCACCCGCCCGGCGCGAGCGCTCACGCCCCGCGCGGGGCAAGCGCCTCCCAGCGCACCGTCAGCTCGCCCTGCCGCCAGCGCCGGGGCGAGTCCGTCAGGGGCCAGCCCGCCGCGCGCAGCGCCTCGGCGCTGCGGATCCACCGCTGCCGGGCGCCGAGCGTCGCGTAGGGGGCGGCCGCGGCCCAGGCGCGGTCGAAGTCGCGGAGGAAGGTGTGCACAGGTTCGCCCGGCACGTTGTGGTGGATGAGCGCCTTCGGGAGCCGTTCGGCCAGGTCGGAGGGGCGTTCCAGGGCGCCGAGCCGGGCGGCGAAGGTCACCGTGCGGGGGCCCGCCGGGCCGAGCGCGACCCAGACGTGCCGCCGCCCGATCTCGTCGCAGGTCCCCTCCACCAGCACGCCCCCCGGCGCCAGCCGCGCGCACAGCCGCCGCCACACCCCGGCGACCTCGTCCTCGTCGTACTGCCGCAGCACATTGGCCGCCCGTATGAGCACGGGCCGTACCCCGCCCGGCAGCGGCACCTCGAAGCCGCCGTGGGCGAAGGCGAGCCCGTCCCGTTCGTACGGCCGCGCGGCGGCGACCCGCGCCGGGTCGATCTCGACCCCGACCACGCGGGCCCCGGGCCGTACGGTCCGCAGCCGGTCCAGCAGCTCGACGGCGGTCCAGGGCGCCGCGCCGTACCCGAGGTCGACGGCCACGGCCGTCTCCACCCGCCGCAGCGCGGTGCCGTGGGTGGCGGCGATCCAGCGGTCCATGCGCCGCAGCCGGTTGGGGTTGGTGGTCCCGCGCGTGGCCGAGCCGATGGGGCGGATCGGCGGAGGCACACGGGCGGACATGGCCAGCAGCCTATGCGCTGCGTGGCCGCCCTCTGACCACGCGTCGCCCCCTCCGGCACGCCCCCGAACGTCACACTTTGGCAAAGCGGAAATAGGAATGGCCGGTTCCGGTGTTGTGGGCTGAACGGGGAAGGAGCAAGGGAAGCCCGCCCAAGCCGCCCCCGTAAGGAGGTATCGCGCGGTGAGCCAGCACGCGTCCCGGCTCGGCGGCCTGCGTGGCCGCTCCCATACGCCCTTCGGCGGCCCGCCCCACCAGCGCCTTCGGCGCATCACGCACGCCCGGCGCCCGCGCCGGATCGCGATGCTCAGCGTGCACACCTCGCCGCTGCACCAGCCGGGCACCGGCGACGCGGGCGGCATGAACGTCTACATCGTCGAGCTGGCCCGCCGCCTCGCGGCCATCGACATCGAGGTGGAGATCTTCACGCGGGCCACCACCGGCACGCTCCCCCCGACCGTCGAGCTGACGCCTGGCGTCCTCGTACGGCATGTGGACGCGGGCCCGTACGAGGGGCTGGCCAAGGAGGAGCTCCCGGCGCAGCTGTGCGCGTTCACGCACGGGGTGATGCAGGCGTGGGCCGGTCACCGGCCCGGCTACTACGACCTCGTCCACTCCCACTACTGGCTCTCCGGCCACGTCGGCTGGCTGGCCGCCGAGCGGTGGGGGGTGCCGCTGGTGCACGCCATGCACACCATGGCCAAGGTCAAGAACGCCGCGCTCGCCGCCGGTGACACCCCCGAACCGGCTGCCCGCGTCATCGGCGAGCAGCAGATCGTCCGCGCCGCCGACCGGCTGATCGCCAACACCGCCGACGAGGCGGAGGAACTGGTGCGCCACTACGAGGCGGACCGCGACCTGGTCGCCGTCGTCCACCCCGGCGTGAACCTGGACCGCTTCCGCCCCGCCGACGGCCGCGCCGCCGCCCGGGCCCGGCTCGGGCTGCCGCCCGACGCGCTGATACCGCTCTTCGCGGGCCGCATACAGCCGCTGAAGGCCCCCGACATACTGCTGCACGCGGTCGCGCACCTGCTGGAGGAGCGGCCCTCGCTGCGTGAGCGGATCGTCGTCCCCGTGGTGGGCGGACCCAGCGGCACCGGCCTCGCGAAGCCCGAGCGGCTGCACAAGCTCGCCGCGCGCCTCGGCATCGGCGACGTCGTCCGCTTCCAGCCGCCGGTCGCGCAGGACCAGCTGGCGGACTGGTACCGGGCGGCCTCGGTGCTGGTGATGCCGTCGTACAGCGAGTCGTTCGGCCTGGTCGCGGTGGAGGCCCAGGCCTGCGGCACCCCGGTGGTCGCGGCCTCGGTGGGCGGCCTCCCGGTGGCGGTACGGGACGGGGTCAGCGGCACCCTGGTCGACGGCCACGACCCCCGCGACTACGCCCGCGCCCTGCGCCCCTTCGCCGACGACCCGACCCGCGCCACCCGCATGGGCGCGGCCGCCGCCGACCACGCCCAGTCCTTCGGCTGGGACACGGCCGCGGCGGCCACGGCGGAGGTGTACACGGACGCGATGCGCGAGCGGCGCCCCCTGCGCTCGGCCCAAGGCTGACGTGGTGGCTGAGGCCGTGCACGGACGCGCCGCGCGAGCGCCGTCCCCTACGATCGGCGCATGGCTGACACCACCCCCCAGGCCGACCCCCGCACCGTCATCGAGCGGACGCTGAACGACGCCGAGCTGGAGTGGGAGAGCCCGCAGGACGGCACGTACGTCGTCACCCTCCCCGGCACCCGCAAGCTGTCGACGACCTGCTCCCTGCGGGTCGGCCGCCACTCGCTCTCCATCAACGCCTTCGTCGTCCGCCACCCGGACGAGAACCACGAGGCGGTGCACCGCTGGCTGCTGGAGCGCAACACCCGCCTGTACGGGGTCAGTTACGCCATCGACCAGCTCGGCGACATCTACCTGGTGGGCCGCCTCCCCCTCGCCTCCGTCACCCCGGACGAACTCGACCGCCTGCTGGGCACCGTCCTGGAGAACGCGGACGGCAGCTTCAACACCCTCCTGGAGATGGGCTTCGCGACCGCGATCCGCAAGGAATACGCCTGGCGCACCTCCCGCGGTGAATCCACCCGCAACCTGGAGGCGTTCGCCCACCTGACCCGCGACGTGGCGGCCGAGTGACACCCCTGCTCCGGCTCGACGGCGTCAGCCGTTCCTACGGCGACCGTGAGGTGCTGCGCTCGGTCACGCTGGACGTCGCGCCGGGGGAGTGCGTGGCGCTCACCGGTGACAACGGCTCCGGCAAGTCGACCCTGCTGAGGCTCGCTTCGGGACGGGAGCGGCCGACGTCGGGGAGGGCGCTGTTCGACGGTGCGCCGATCGACGAGGACGACCCCGTCGCCCGCGCCCGCGTCGCCACGGTGATGGACCCCGGCGCCCACTACCCCGACCTGACCGCGCGCGAGCACCTCATGCTGGTGGCGCTGGCCCATGGGCTCGGCGACGGGGCGGAGGCGGCGGTGGAAGCGGTGCTGGAGGAACACCATCTGGCCGGTCACGCGGACGTGCTGCCCGCGGCGCTGTCGTCGGGGCAGACCCAGGCGCTGCTGCTGGCCGCCGCCTTCGTACGCCCGCACGACCTGCTCGTCCTGGACGAGCCCGAACAGCGCCTGGACGGCCGGGCCCGGGGCGAGCTGGCGCGTCGGCTGGCCGCCCACCGGGACCGCGGGACCGCGATCCTGCTGGCCACGCACCACGAGGCGCTGGCGACGGTCGCCGACCGGGTGCTCATGCTCGACGGCGGGATACCGGTGGCGGCGCGGGGCGGCGGGTAGTGGACGCCGACCCGGCACTGCGACGGGAGCCGGATCCCGTACCCGGGGGCATGACCGACACCGCCGCCGAGACGCTGGCCTATCTGGGCGCCCTGCGGCGTGACGCCCGGTGGGAGAAGCGCAAGAGCGGCGCGTTCGCGCTCTACGCCGTCGCGTTGGTCGGGGTGGCCTGGGGCGTGCCGCTGCTCGTCTCGGCCGCCCGAGCGGGCCGCGCCGACGGGCCCCGCGGCCCGCTGGCCGCACATGTCCTGACCAGCCTGCCGCTGACCGTACCGACAGTGGTGGCGCTGGTCGTCCTGCTGATGGCGCGCGGCGCGGTGTGGCGCGGGCCGGTCCTCCTCGATCTGCCGACCGTCTCGTGGCTGCTGCCCGCCCCGCTGTCGCGCGCGCCCCTGCTCCTGCCCCGGCTGATGACGTCCGCGCTGGTGGCGGGGGCGGTCGGGGCGTTCGCCGGTGGTGTGCTCGGCTTCCTGGTGTACGCCGCTGGCGCCCCGTCCTGGCCCGCGGTGACCGCGGCCGGGGCGTGGGCGGGCGCGACAGCCGTGCTCACCGGCACCGCGGCGGGCGCCGTCGTGGAGCGCCGGGACCGGCTGATGGCCCGGCAAGGCGCCCGGATCTTCGGTGCGGCCGGTGCGGTCCTCGCTCTCCTGGCAGCGGTCGCGGCGGTGTCGGTGGTGCGGGGGCGGCACGGCTCCCCGCTCGACGCCGTGTTCCTGTGGTCGGGCCCGTGGGGCTGGGCCGCGCAGCCGCTGGTCGCGGCCGCCGGTGAGCCGGTGCCCGGCTGGGCGGTGGGTGCCCTGCTGTCGGCCGTCTTCGTGCTCGTCGCGCTGCTGTGCGCCCGCCGGGAAGCGGCTGGCATCTCACAGGCGGCCCTGCGGTTGCGGGCGACCGTGGCCTCCCAGCTCGGCGCGTCGCTGTTCGCGCTGGACCTGCGGCAGGCGAAGGCGGGGCTCCCCTCGCTGCGGGAACGCGGCTCGCGGCCCGTCCTGCGGCTGCCGATGCCACGCCACCGCCCGCTCGTCATCCCCTGGCGGGACGCGACCGGGCTGCTGCGTACTCCGGGCCGGCTGGGCTGGGCCGCGGGGTGGACCGCCACCGCCGTGGGGCTGACCGCTGCCGCCCCCGTGCTGCGCGACCGGTCCCAGGCCGTGGCCGCGGTCGGGGCACTGGCGGCCGGTTATCTCGCCGCGGCCCAGCTCACCGAGCCCGCGCGCCGGGAGAGCGACGACGTCCGCCGGTCCGCGAACCTGCCCTACCCGGCCCGGTCCCTCGCCCTGTGGCACGCGCTCGTGCCCGGCCTCCTGCTCCTCGCCGGGACAGCCATGTGCGGTGCGGCCGCCGCGCTCGGCGGCTGGGGGAGGCCGGGTCTCGCGGTGCTCATCGCCTGTGCCCCGGCGCTGGTGTCGGCGGCGCTGGTCAGCTCGTACCGGGGCGCCGTCCCGCCGCACATCCTGCTCGGGGCCGAGGCCCCGATGGGCAACACGGGCGCCCTGCAGGCCGCCGTCTGGTATCTGCGCGGGCCGCTCGCCGCCCTGGCGCTGACGGCCCCGGTGCTCGTGGCGGTCACCCGGAGCGGCGACCTCCACGCGGCGCAGCTCGGCTGGCTGTTGCTGGTCGGCGCGGCGGGTCTGCGGTGGGCCGGGACGTCGGCCCACCGGCTGTACACGCGCTGACCCTCTTCCGCGCCCGTTGCTGCCGTGGCATGCTCACGCCGTCGCTCATCTGAACGGCGTTCACATCCATGGAAGGTGTGGGCCTCATGGACAGGGAAAACGACACACGCGCACTCCTCGGCAGACGTACCGTCCTCGGCGCCGCGGCGGGTGCGGTCGCGGGGACCGCGGTGGGGGCGGCCCCCGCCGCGGCAGCCGGAGGGTCGACGGAGCTGTGGCGCGAGTTCCGCGCCGATCCGTATCGGCATCCGCAGATCCCCTACGTCGGCCGCGCCGGGTTCCGGGGCGGGCGCGCGGAGCTGCCCCGGTATCCGGTCGCCGCCGATGTGCGGCGTTACGGCGCCCGGCCCGACGGGTCGGCCGACGCCGCGCCCGCGATCAACCGGGCCATCGAGGCGGTTGGGCGGCGCGGCGGGGGCACGGTGGTGGTGCCGCCCGGGACGTACCGCGTCGACGGCGTCATCCGCATCGGCTACGACAACGTCGTACTGCGCGGCGCGGGCAGCGGGCGGACCACGCTGTACGCGACCCGCAACCTCACGGAGCTTATCGGTCCTTACGGCAGCCGGTACGGCGGCACCAAGTCGTCCTGGTCCTGGGCCGGTGGCCTCATCTGGGTGTGCCCGGACGCCCGCTGGCGGTCCCTCACCGACGCGATCAGGGCCCAGGCGTGGCCGTTCGAGGGCTGGACCGGCAACCGGCGCGACGAGTGGCGCACGCTGGCCGCCGTCGACCGCCCGGCCCGGCGCGGCGACTGGACCGTGCCCGTCGAGAGCACCGCCGCCCTCCGGCGCGGCGACCGGGTGCTGCTCCAGCTCGCGGACGACGGCGCGCACACCCTGCTCCGGCACATGGCCGGGGACGTCGAGGGCGCCGCCGGGTATCCGTGGGCCGACAAGACCAAGCTGACCTCGTACGTCCCGTACGAATGGCCGTGCCGCATCACCGCTGTCGACCGGCGCCGCCGCCGGGTGACGCTGGACCGTCCGCTGCCGCTCGACGCCCGGCCCGCCTGGCAGCCGCGGTTCACCACCCTGACCCGGCCCGTGACCGGCTCCGGGGTCGAGGGGATCACCCTCGACGTGGTGGAGACCCCGCAGGCGCAGCATCTGCTCGACAAGGGCTACAACGGCGTCGCGCTCCAGTGCGCTTGGGACTGCTGGGTCGACGACGTGACCGTCAACAACGTCGACAACGGCTTCCTGCTCGTCGCCGCGAAGGCGTGCACCCTGCGCCGGGTGACCGTCTCGGGGCGCGGCAGCCACCATCCGTACTGCTGCCGCGAGGGCTCGCACGACAACCTGGTCGAGGACTTCGTCCTCGCGCGGCGCACCGTGCCCGCGCCCGCCGGGACCCAGCTGCACGGCATCAACGTGGAGGGGCTGTCCAGCTACAACGTCTGGTCGCGCGGCCGGATGGAGATGGGCACCTTCGACACCCACCGCGGCATGCCGTTCGCCGACGTCCGCACGCAGATCACCCTCGACAACACCGGCGCGCACGGCGGCGACGCGACCGCGGGCCCGCTGTACGGCGCCCGGTTCACCCACTGGAACGTCACTGTCACCAATCAGCGCGCGGGCTGTGTCCGGATCGACGACGTCGCCCCGTACAGCGCGACGGTCGGCATCAGCGAGGTCCGGGAGTCCGGCCAGATCGACGTCCCCGATTTCGAGGGGCCGCTGCACTCCCGTATCGAGTCCTACGGCCACCCCGAGGCCGTCCATCCGCGCAATCTGTACGAGGCCCAGCGCGCCCTGCGCTGAAATCTCCCGCCCCGCGGTGAAGAAAACCGCCCCCCGATGACTCTCCCTGGTGAACCGGCACCGACAGCCGGGAACCATACGAGGGAGACGAGCGGTGCTCATGGACAATCCGTGGCTCACGGTGGCAACGGTCGTGACAGTGGGGGTGCTACGGCTGATGGGGGATGTCGTCCGCTGGCTGGCGGCGCGCTCGGGCGAACGCGTCCGGGCGCGCATGCTGGTCGAGATGCTGGACAGGTCGGAGCCGGGCACGGTGCTCACCGACCGCCGCGCCGACGGCGCCGCGGTCACCGTGCACCGAGGGGGCGGCCATGACTGATACGGCCGAGGAAGCCGCGCGGGGCGAGGAGTTCGACGCGTTCTACGCCCGTACGTACCCGGTGCTCGCCGCCCGCGCCGTGATGCGCAGCGGCAACCGGCAGAACGCCGAGGACGCGGTCCAGGAGGCGTACATCGAGGCGATGCGCCGCTGGCCGCACGTCAGGACGTGCGCCTCGCCCGAGGCGTGGGTGGACACCACCATGCGCCGCAAGCTCTCGCGCGACGGGCGGCGCTGGTGGTTCCGCTGGAAGCCGGTCGAGCTGACCGTCCCGGCCGCCACGACCGCCACCGTGGAGGAGACCGCGGAGGCACTGGCCGTGCTGCGCGCGCTCGGCACCCTGCCGCCGCGCCAGCGCCAGGTGGTGGTGATGCACTCGCTGGAGGGCATGAGCTACGCGGAGATCTCCGCCGAACTCGGCATCTCCACCGGCAGCGTCGGCAGCAACCTCCACAAGGCCCGCGCCCGGCTCACCCTGCTGCTCGACCTCTCCCCGGATGTCCGCCCCGACAGCGAGCACCTGTTTTCCCTCGACGAGCTGGACCCGGTGTGCGGGGCGCTGCGCGGCGCCGCCGCATGGCTGCGCGACGGCCTGGGCGCCGACCGTCACGTCGCCCGGCAGCGGCGGGGGCTGGCTGCCCGGCAGGGGCCGGGATGATCGCCGCCGCCCGCGCCGCGCTCGCCCTCGCCCTGCTGGCCGGTTTCTACGTACTCGTCGCGACCGTGGCCCTGCTGTGGGTGGCCACCCTGGTGATCGCGGTGTGGAGCGCCGGAGAGCCGACCGCCACGACGCCCCCGACCAGCGTCATCACGCTGTGCGCCGCGCTCGCGCCGGTCGTCGCCGCCCTGCTCTGGGCCGTGATCCGCACCGCCCGGCCCGCCGCCCCGCGCCCCGACGCGGTGACGGTGTCCCGGCGCGGGGCGCCCGCGCTGTGGGCCGTGGTCGAGGAGCTGGCGGACGCCGTGGGTACCCGGCCGCCCGACCGCGTCCGGCTGACCGCCGACGTCAACGCGTCCGTCACCGACGACGCCCCGTTCCTCGGCCTGGCCCCCGGTGGCCGCACGCTCTACCTCGGCCTGCCCCTCCTCATGGGCCTGACCCCCGCCGAACTGCGCGCCGTCCTCGCCCATGAACTGGGCCACTTCTCCCGCCGCCACGGCCGCTTCGGCGTCCTCGCCCACCGCGGTACGGCAGGGCTCCTCGCCGCACGGCAGGCGATCGTGGAGGCGGCGACCGCCAACAACCTGGTCCGGATGTACGCGGGCGGCCCCCTGCTCCTCCTCCGCCTCTACGCCCGGGTGTTCGCCGGGCTCACCCGCCCGGTCCGGCGGCGGCAGGAGCTGGAAGCCGACCGTGAGGCCGCCCGGGCTGCCGGACCCGGCGCCGTCGCCGACGCGCTGCGCGCCGCGCTCGCGCTCGAAGCGGCGTGGCGGGAGTTCACCGCGGTCCATCTCACGCCCATGCGCCGGGCGTACGGATGCGTACCGGACGACCCGTTCCGCGCCTTCGGGCACATGGTGGACGCGCCCGAGTTACGGGAACCCCTGGCCGCCCTGCGCGCCCGCGCCACCGAACACCGAGCCGACCCCGACGACCCCCACCCCGACCTGGCCACCCGCCTGGCCCGGCTGGCCCGCCTCCCCGAGGGCTCGCCGCCGCCCGCCGACCCGGTCTCCGTACCGTCGCGGTACGCGGCCCGGCTGGCCCGTACGGCGGGGTCGCCGGACGCGGTGCCCATGCCGTGGCGGGACTGGCTCGGCCTCCTCGCCGAACACCGGGCGACCCGGGTCCTGGCGCCGCTGGCGAAGGCGGTCCGTACGGTCGAACGCGCCGAGTCGGACACGCACACCGGCGGCGTGGTGCCCAACGACCTGACGCTCCACCGGGTGTTACGCCTGCTGGACAGCGGCCGCCGCATGCCGCTCGCCCGCGCCCTGGGCGGCGCCCTCCCGCCGTCGGAGGACGCCGAACGGGACCCACTCGGCCCGCTGTCCGCCGCCCTGGCCACCCTCATCGGGGCGCGGCTCGTCGCGAACGGCACCGCGTACTGGGCGATGAACTGGACCGGGCCCGGCATCCTCGTCCCGCCCGAGGGCACCGCGCCCGACGACATCCGGGACTGGGCCGACGCCGCCGTACGACAGCCCGGCCAGACCCGGCGGCTCGGCCTGCACCTGGCCGCCCTGGGAGTGGACGAACACGCCCCGCTGCGCCCACCCCGAACCCTCACGCCCCGAACCCTCACGCCCCGGAACCTCCCGGACCCAGCCCCCGACAGCCCGCCCGAGATCAGCATCGCCCCCGCGATACCCGAGCCCGCCCGGCGGCGTATCACCGCGGTCCGGGCGCTGGCCCTGACCGTGCTGCTCGGGCTGACGGGGGTGTCGTACGCGGTGTGGGCGAACCGCGACGATCCCCGCTACCCGAGGATTCCCGCCACCGCCGTAACCCCCTGGAACCAGCCGGGTAACGGCCTCACCCAGCCCCCGTACTCCCCGCTCCTGCCGAACCCCTACCCGACTTCGTACCCGACTTCGTACCCGACTTCGTACCCGACTTCGTACCCGACCTCGTATCCGGCCGGTGCGCTCCCGACGGCGCCGCCGCCGTGGCGTACGGCGATCCCGCGCCCGAGCCTCGACATCGCCCCGCTCCTGCCCCGGTCCACACCCTGACCCACCCGGCGGGACGTCACGCGGCCGCCACCCCCGCCGCCTCCTCCGCGCGGGCACCGTCCACCTTCGCCCCCGTCCCTTCATCGCCCCGCAGCCGCCGCCCCAGCACCCCGTAGCCGACCGCGGCCACCGTGCCCACCACCGCGCTCGCCGCCCACAGCGTGGCCGCCCCGAAGCGGTCGATCACCGCGCCGCCCGCCAGCGGCGCGGTCAGCGAGGCGAGCGACCACGCCAGCACGTACATCCCCTGGTAGCGGCCCCGCCCATGGGCCGGTGAGAGCCGGGCCACCAGTCCCATCTGGGTCGGCGAGCTGATGATCTCGCCGAGCGTCCAGACGGCCACGGCCAGCGCGTACATGCCCACCGACCCGGCGAAGGCGGTCAGCCCGAATCCGTACCCGGTCAGCAGCGCGGCGATGACCAGCAGCCGCGTCGGGTCCCGGTGCTCGATGAACCGCGTGACAGGGATCTGGAGCACCACGATCAGCACCCCGTTGGTCGCGATCGCGAGCCCGAAGTCCGCGCTGGACAGACCGTCCGCGCCCATGGCCACCGGCAGCGCGACGTAGCCCTGCTGGAAGAGGGTCGCGACGAGGTACGTCAGCGCCACCACGGCCATGAACCGCCGGTCCCGCAGCACCGCCCCGAGCCCGACCCCCTTCCCGTCCGCCCCGCGCCCCGCGTCCTGCCCCTGCGGACGGGACTCCGGCAGCTTGACGAAGACGATCAGCGCGGTCAGCAGCGTCATGCCCGCGTCGGCGAGGAACAGCGTGAGATAGCCGTTCCGGGCGATCAGCCCCGCCGCCATCGCGGAGAAGGCGAAGCCCAGGTTGATGGCCCAGTAGTTGAGCGAGAACGCGCGCACCCGGTCCTCCGGGGCGACGATGTCGGCCATCATCGCCTGCACCGCCGGCCGTGACGCGTTGGCGGCCATGCCCACCAGAAGGGCCATGACCGCGATCGCCACCGGATCCCTTACGAAGCCGAGCAGGGCGACCGTCACCGCGGTGGACACCTGCGCCACCAGCAGCGTCGGCCGCCGCCCCAGCCGGTCGGTGAGCACCCCCGCGACCACCGCCGAAACCGCTCCGCCCAGCCCGTGCAGCGCCCCGACCAGCCCGGCGAACGTGGCCGAGTAACCCCGTTCGACTGTCAGATACATGGCAAGAAACGTCGCCACGAACCCGCCCAGCCGGTTCACCAGCGTGGACGTCCACAGCCACCAGAACGCCCGGGGCAGCCCCGACACGCTCTCCTTCGCGGCCTCTCTCAACCGAGCAACGGACATCGCAACCCCCCACGGATGAGCGCCCTCATGTAAGAGGCGCAAGCGGCATCCGCAACTTACTCACCCCCCGCTCCGGACCGCCACTCAATTGACCAGGTCCGTCAATCAACCGCCTCCGACCGGTCCAGTAGGCTCGACCGCATGGCCGACGCACCGTACAAGCTGATCCTCCTCCGCCACGGCGAGAGCGAGTGGAACGCGAAGAACCTGTTCACCGGCTGGGTGGACGTCAACCTCAACGAGAAGGGCGAGAAGGAGGCAGTCCGCGGCGGTGAGCTGCTCAGCGACGCCGGCCTGCTCCCCGACGTGGTTCACACCTCCGTCCAGAAGCGCGCCATCCGCACCGCGCAGCTCGCCCTGGAGTCCGCCGAGCGCCACTGGATCCCGGTCCGCCGCAGCTGGCGCCTCAACGAGCGCCACTACGGCGCCCTCCAGGGCAAGGACAAGGCCCAGACCCTCGCCGAGTTCGGCGAGGAGCAGTTCATGCTGTGGCGCCGCTCGTACGACACCCCGCCGCCCCCGCTCGAGGACGGCGCCGAGTGGTCCCAGAGCGCCGACCCGCGCTACGCCACCATCCCCCCGGAGCTGCGCCCCCGCACCGAGTGCCTCAAGGACGTCGTCGTCCGCATGCTCCCGTACTGGTACGACGCCATCGTCCCCGACCTCCTGTCCGGCCACACGGTCCTCGTCGCAGCCCACGGCAACTCCCTGCGCGCCCTGGTCAAGCACCTCGACGGCGTCTCCGACGCCGACATCGCGGGCCTCAACATCCCCACCGGCATCCCGCTCTCCTACGAGCTCGACGCCGACTTCCGCCCCACCAACCCGGGCGGCACCTACCTCGACCCGGAGGCCGCGAAGGCCGCGATCGAGGCGGTCAAGAACCAGGGCAAGAAGAAGTAACCCGAGCCGAAGAGCCCCCTACCTGCTGTTTTTCTGCCAGGAGGGGGCTCTTCCGTGTGCCTGGGCCGTCGCCGTTCAGATGCGGCGAACCCTCTTCTCGACGGACAGCAGGAGACCCGCCGGGATGGCGACGGTCGGTTCGACGCCGACGTGCATGGCCAGGATCACCCCGCTGACACAGATGAGGACGATGTGCAGCTCGTGGGGGATGAGCTCGATACGCAGGCCTCGACGTGGCACGATGGGGTCCTCCGTGGGACGCATTACTTCTCCTATAGCGCGGGGAATAAGTGCACCGACGGGGTGAGGGGTCGCTCATAGCCGTGAGCGGCCCCTCTTGATCCCTCGACGGCTTAGTGGACTTTAGCGGCTGCCTGGTGCCCCCACAAATCCGCAGCCCAAAGCCTCGCCTTTATCGAGTTATGCAACGCTGTGAGTCTGGCCCTCGCGTATGTGCTCACCTGCGCGCCCAGCCTCCAATGCGACTCTTAAAGCTATACATCGGTGGACGGATTGAGTTCCTGGCGCCTACCCGGCCGGGCGGACGGGCGGGCGCCCACACCGGCCGACCAGGTGCCCGCCCGGCCACCCAGCCGACCGGCCGCCCGGCCGGGCTCCTGAGGCTCAGACTGAATCACGGTTCGTAGGAGATTCACGGATGGTGATTCCATGTCGGAGTCGATGAGGTCGCGAAACATGAACTTTCCAGCCTGGGTGAAAGTTCACGGATGGTGATTGCAAATGTTGGCGCCGATGAATTGGTGAAGTAGGAAATTTCCGTGCTGGCGCCATGGATTCACGGATGGTGATTTCATGTTGGAGTCGATGAAGGGACTACACCGAACTTTCCTCGCCGGGTGCAATGTTCATAGGAATCCTGAATCACACGAAGACGGCGGCCACGGCCTTACGAGTGCGCTCCTGGCTGGATGGCATGAGGTGCGCGTACACGCGGAGCGTCAGGCCCGGGTCCGAGTGGCCGAGGTACTCGGCGAGGGCCTTGATGCTCTCTCCGGCGTCCAAGAACACGGACGCGTAGAAGTGGCGTAGCGCGTGCATGCCGTTCTCGCGGGACTCCGCGTACGGCTGACCTCGCTCGGGCACCGGGATGACCCCGGCCGTGGCCAGCGCCGGTTTCCACGCCTCCTCGTTGAGCGACGTACGCCAGACGTGCCCACCACGCGGCCCAGTGAAGATCAGTCGCTTGGCCACCGGGGGACCGTCGGCCACCTTCCACGGCAACGTGATCTCGACCGGCGGAAACCGCTTCATGTGCTCCTGGAGCGCGTCGGCGACTGGCCCGGGCAGCGGTACGTCCCGGAGCTTGCCGCCCTTGGGTGGGGCGAACACGGCCTTGCTGCGGCTCAGCTTCAGTTGCTGGACCACGTGGAGCGTGTCCGACTCGAAATCGATCGCGTCGACGGCCACGCCCAGGATCTCGCCCTGAAGGAGCCCGCAGCCGCCGCCCAGGTCGACCATGGCCTGATAGCGCTCCGGCATGGCGGCCCGGACAGCGAAGAGTCGTTCCGGCGTCCACGGGATCACACGCTTCGTGTCGACGGTCGGCGGCCGGACCGAGCGGGCGGCGCACGGGTTCCGGGGAAGGTGTCCGTCGTCCACGGCCGCACTCAGGGCGGCACGCACGTTGGAGTAGATCGTCCGCGCGTACGACCCCCGGCCGCCGTTCTCCTGGAGCTGACGCACCCAGTCCCGGATGTGCGCGGGCTGGAAGGAACCGAGCGGACGCGCGCCCAGATGCGGGAAGGCATGCAACCGAAGCTGCGACTCCATCGAGGCTTGCGTGTTCGGATCGGCTCCCTGGGCGGCCACCCAGCGCCTCGGCATACTGCTGAAAGGTGATCCGAGCGGCGCGGGGGTCGATGTACTGCCCCCGCGCCATGTCCGCCTCGACGTGGGCGAGCCACTGATCGGCAAGCCGTTTCTGTCGGTCGGGGAAGCTCTTGGACTTCTCCGTACCGTCCGGACCGACGTAGCGAGCGCGGTAACGGAGCCCGGATCCGTACCGCTCCGTCTTGACCTTGCGCACCTTCCCGTCCGGACCGGTCTCGGTTCTGTACCAGCGATCTTGGATGTGCCCGGCCATCAGGCGGCAACCCCTTCCCGCAGGGACTCGACCCAGGCCCGGACGTCCACGGGGTCGAAGCGCAGATGTCGGCTGACCCGGAAGCCGCGCGGACCGGTGCGCTTCCGGCGCCACTGGTAGACCGTCTCGACGCTGGGCAGGTCGAACATCTCCACCAGGTCCTCAGGAGTCAGGTACCGCGTTTGCAAGGCGCGCGACTCGGCGGTCACTTCTGCGACAGCGCAACGTCGGCTAGCCATGGGTGGGCTCTCCTGCTGTTCCAGGGGCGGGGGTGAGGGTGGCGGTGAGCCATTCCCCGGCGGGGGTGAGGCCGGTTCCGGCGTAGGCCCAGTGGGCGAGGACGAGGGTGGTCTCGTCCTGCTCCAGCTCGGCGGCGGCAGCTTGGGCACGTCGCCAGGCGGCGCGGGCGTCGCGGAGTGCGCCGAGGGTGGTGGAGTAGCGGCGGGATTTGGTGGAGAAGTGGCCCCGGAAGCCGAGCATGTGAGCCCAGGCGCGGAGCCGGAGGTGTTCCAGGTCCTTCCGCGCACCGAGCGCTCAAGCCGTGCGGATGAGCCGCCGGGCATGGTCGGTGATGTCGAGGTGGGCCACTTCGGCGATGAGCCGTATGGGCCGGTCCAGGGCTCCGGTCGCGGTCTCGGCGCCCTTGGTGGCGTACTTGGCGATGTACGCGGCCACGGCACGGTCGGTCAGCTCCTGGCCGCCGTTGAAGTCGGCGCCCTTGATGGGCCGTACGTCGAGCTCGTCACCGAAGGCGAACGTGTGGGCCCGTCCGTCGATGACCGGTCCGGCAACCTGGGCCTTTGGCGTGGCTGCGCGGATGGCGTCGGTCAGCAGCTCGACCGTGGCCCAGGCCGGAGGCGGGGTGTCGCCACCGCCGGGGCCGTCGATGCGGATGACGGCGTGGAAGTGGACGGCGCCGCGCTTCTGGTAGTCGGCGACCTTGGCGAAGGAGAGCCGGGCGTGGTTGCGGAGTGCTCGCTGGCTGAGTCCGGCCCGCTTGGCGACCTCGCGCCGCAGGTAGATCGAGAAGCGCCGCCAGAGCATGCCCGCGTGGGCGTTCCAGAGCACCCCTGTCGGGCGAATGCGTGTCCGACTGCATCCTTACCCGGGCCGCCGAGATGGATCAGTTCCTCACCACGGTGAGGGCCCTGCAGTGCACGACGCGGCTTCAGCCGCCGCGCGGCCCGCTCTCCTGTCCAGGAGGAGGGCCTGCCCCAATGGCGGTTCCCACTGTTTAGCTACGCCGCGGGCCAGTCGTCGGGGCCGCCGCCTTGCCAGTCGATCAGGGTCGGGTCGTCGACGGGGGTGTCCTCGGCGGTCAGGCCCGCGTGGGTCAGGAGGTGGCGGAGTTCGTCGGGGTTCACCACGACCCCTACGTCCTCGCCGTCGATCCGCACGCGGCGGCGGCCGTCGAGGGGTTCCTCGACGACCACGCGGGGCCGGGCGGGGGTCTCATCGTTCATACGACCAGATTCGCCGCAGTGGCCGTCCTCCGCACGTCGACGGGGATGAGAGGGGCCCGGGACCGTTCGCCGGTCCCGGGCCCCTCTGACGCTCTCAGCCGCAGTTGCCGCCGCACGAGCAGGAGCCGCCGTTCTGGCAGCCGCAGCTGCAGCCCGGGCCGCAGCCGCAGGCGGCGACGGGGTGGGTGGGGTGGTGGGGTTCGGGACGGGTGGTGTCCGCCATGAGTCGTCTCCTCGGGAGGGATCGCCTGCTGCTCATGGTCCCGGTCCACGGCCCGCCCACAGGGGCGCATCGACGGCGCGCGGAGGCACGTCGCCGATGCGCCACCGCCCCGGACGGGGCGGCTCAGGCCTCCTGGGCGGCGTTCGAGGCCACCTCGTCCGCGTGCTCGCCGGTGACCAGGTAGATGACGCGCTTGGCGACCGACACCGCGTGGTCCGCGAACCGCTCGTAGTAGCGGCCCAGCAGGGTGACGTCGACGGCCGTCTCGATGCCGTGCTTCCAGCGGTCGTCCATCAGGTGCTGGAAGAGGGTGCGGTGCAGCAGGTCCATCGCGTCGTCGTCCTGCTCCAGCTGCGCGGCGAGGTCGATGTCCTTGGTGACGATGACCTCGGCCGCCTTCGCCATCAGCCGCTGCGCGAGCTGGCCCATCTCCAGGATGGTGGCGTGGAGGTCGCCCGGTACGGCGTTGTCCGGGAAGCGGAGCCGGGTGAGCTTGGCGACGTGCTGGGCCAGGTCGCCGGAGCGTTCGAGGTCGGCGCTCATGCGCAGGCTGGTGACGACGATCCGCAGATCGGTGGCGACCGGCTGCTGCCGGGCGAGGAGGGTTATCGCCCGGTTCTCCAGGTCGCGCTGGAGGTCGTCGACCTTCTCATCGGCGGCTATGACGCTCTCGGCGAGCTTCAGGTCCGCGTCCAGGATGGATGTGGTGGCGCGGCCGATGGCCGAACCGACGAGCCGGGCCATATCGACCAGGCCCTCCCCGATCGAATCCAGCTCCTCGTGGTACGCGTCGCGCATCACTGACCTTCTCTCACTGACTCTCGCTGACGGATCTTCGCTCTACGTGGACTCGTGTGCCCCACCCTGCCACGTTCGGCTCGGAACGCGTCCGGCTCGGCGCCCCTCGGTGAACCAGCCCGAACGTCCAGGTGAACTCTCGGCAACGTCCCCCACGCCACCCCGTGCGGCACCCGGCCGGTGGGGCGTCGGGAGTGAACCGGCGCCGTACCCCCGGTGAACTCTCGGCAACGTCTGTTCGAGAGGTCCCATGCGGGGCTGTGGGGGCCGGTCCCCGCCCGCATAACCTGGATGCATGAACGTGAACGCGGCGATCGCCGCAGTGGCGGCGCTCGCCGGGTTGTGCACCGGTGTCATCGCCATGCTGGCGTTCCGCTGGAGCGAGCGCGAACAGGCGAAGCCTACGCGCTCATCGCTGCACACCGATGCCGCCCTGCCGCCCGGCGTGGACACCGTGCTCTCGGTACTGCGTTCCTCGGCCGTCGTCCTCGATGAGGCGGACGCCGTCGTCAAGGCCAGCTCGGCCGCGTACGCACTGGGACTCGTGCGCGGCGGCAAGCTCGCCGTCGAGCCGATGCTCGGGATGGCCCGCGACACCCGGCGCGACGGCGAGATCCGGCAGATCGAGCTGGACCTGCCGCGGCGCGGCACCGGCCGGGGCGACGCCCTCGCCGTGTCCGCCAGAGTGGCCCCGCTCGGCTCCCGGCTGGTCCTGCTGCTGGTCGAGGACCTGACCGAGGCCCGCCGGATCGAGGCCGTACGGCGCGACTTCGTCGCGAACGTGAGCCATGAGCTGAAGACCCCGGTCGGCGCGCTCTCCCTGCTCTCCGAGGCCGTCATGGACGCGTCGGACGACCCGGAGGCGGTCAGCCGCTTCGCGGGCCGGATGCAGGTCGAGGCGACCCGGCTGTCCAGCCTCGTCCAGGAGCTGATCGACCTCTCCCGGGTCCAGAACGACGACCCGCTGGAGGACGCCGAGCCGGTCCGGGTGGACGAGCTGGTCGCCGAGGCCATCGACCGCTGCCGCCACCAGGCGGGTACGAAGCAGATCACGATGGCCACCGGCGGCACCGCCGACCTGCGGGTGTGGGGCAACCGCGGCCAGCTGGCCGCCGCCCTCGGCAACCTCGTCGAGAACGCGGTCAACTACAGCCCGGCCCGCACCCGCGTCGGCATCGCGGCCCGCCGCATCCCCGCGACGGGCGGCGATCTGATCGAGGTCGCCGTGACCGACCAGGGCATCGGCATCTCGGAGAAGGACCGCGAGCGGATCTTCGAGCGGTTCTACCGGGTCGACCCGGCCCGCTCGCGGCAGACGGGAGGGACCGGCCTCGGTCTCGCCATCGTCAAGCACGTGGCCGCCTCGCACGGCGGGGAGGTCACGGTGTGGAGCGCTGAGGGACAGGGCTCCACCTTCACCCTGAGGCTCCCGGAAGCCGGTGCGGCGCGGGACCGGGACCGACCGGCCGGTGGGCCGGGCGAGCCGTACGATTCCGGATCCGACCTCGATGGTGAGGACGGCGAACGACCGTACGAGACCTTCACCAACGAACAACTTTCTGCTCCGGAGGTCCTTCCGTGACCCGAGTTCTGGTCGTCGAGGACGAGGAATCGTTCAGCGACGCGCTGTCGTACATGCTCCGCAAGGAGGGATTCGAGGTCGCCATCGCGGCAACGGGGCCCGAGGGGCTCGACGAGTTCGAGCGGAACGGCGCCGATCTGGTGCTGCTCGACCTGATGCTGCCGGGGCTGCCCGGTACGGAGGTGTGCCGCCAGCTGCGCGGCCGCTCCAACGTCCCGGTGATCATGGTGACCGCCAAGGACAGCGAGATCGACAAGGTCGTCGGCCTGGAGATAGGGGCCGACGACTACGTGACCAAGCCCTTCTCGTCGCGGGAGCTGGTGGCCCGGATCAGGGCCGTACTGCGCCGCCGCGGCGAGCCGGAGGAGGTCACCCCCGCGGCCCTGGAGGCGGGCCCGGTCCGGATGGACGTGGACCGGCACGTGGTCACGGTCGGCGGCGGCAAGGTGGACCTCCCGCTGAAGGAGTTCGACCTGCTGGAGATGCTGCTGCGCAACGCGGGCCGGGTGCTGACCCGGATGCAGCTGATCGACCGCGTGTGGGGTGCGGACTACGTGGGCGACACGAAGACGCTCGACGTCCACGTCAAGCGCCTGCGAGCCAAGATCGAGCCGGACCCGGGTGCGCCGCGCTACCTGGTGACGGTGCGCGGCCTGGGCTACAAGTTCGAGCCGTAAACGGGCCCAGTACGTTCGCGTACCCCAGTACGTACGCGGCCGGGCCGTGAACCGGCCTCAGCCGTGACGGCGCGGCTCACCACGACGCGAGGGCGGCCCCGGGACTCCGGGGCCGCCCTCGCGCGTGCTCAGCGCTCAGCGCTCAGTGCTGGCCGTTCGGCGTCGGCTCGCCGGAGGCGACGCCGTTGTTCTGGCCGCTGCCCGGCTTGTTGCTCGCCGAGCCGGAGGCGGCGTCCGACGGCTTGCCGCCCGGCGTCTGGTCGCCCGGCTTCGCCGACGGGCCGCCGGAGGGCGTACCGCCGCGCGTGGCGGACGGGGCCGGGGTCGGCAGCTCGGACGGGCCCCAGCCCTTGAAGTAGCTCGTCGCGGGCACCACGAACGCCGTGATCGGCACGTTGCCGGTCGAGCTGAGGTCGAAGACGATCCGCTGGGCGTCGCCGTCCCGGGCGGCCTCGCGGCCGTCGGGGACGACGGCGGAGGCGTTGCCCGCGCCGCCGAGGGCGACGGAGCCGCCGGCCGGAACGACGATCTTGCTGGCACCCTTGGCCGCGCCCTTGGCCGGGTGCAGCTTCGCCGTCGCCTTCGCGTCGGGCAGCGTGACGGCCGTGATGGTCTCGTCCCGGTCGCCGTTGTTGAAGATCCGGGCCGTGACCACGGCCGGGCCCTTCGCCGTCCGGTCGGGCTGGGTCACCACGGTGGCGTTCTGGATCTTGATATCGCCGACGGACGTCGCGGCGTTGTCGGGCTTGACCTCCAGCGTCTGTGCGTCGTTCCCGGCTCCGCAGGCGGAGAGCGGGGCGACCGAGACCACGATGGCGGCTGCGGCGAGGGCGCCGCGTCGAAGGCTGCTGCTCACGGCGGCGGCATCTCCTAGGACGAGGTAACGAGGTAAAAGTTGGATCAGCGCGCTTAGGTTACCGATCCGCCCTTCTGCCCCCGCACCCGACCCGCCTCCCGGGGCGCCACACCCGCCCCGCACGTCCTCGGCGACGCTTCCGCGACCACCCTGAATATCGGTTCGGTGACAGATCGGGGAGATTATCGGTAAGGAATCCGTGGACGTCGGAAAAATTGATCACGGCCTTGACCACAGATGTCTCACAGGCATGATCAGTACGGCCGTGATCAATTCGGGAATCGGGGCCGGATCTGTCGCTCCTCGGCCGAACGGAGTAGCGGAAGTCCATCGACAGGACTCCGGCAAAACGGGACGTACGGCCACCCGCATGATGTTCTCAGGGCATGTATCGGACAGGTTTCAAGCCGCCCGGACAACCGCTCCCACCTGCGAATACCCGGTTCCGCCTGCCGTGCCCAGCACGTCCCGACCGCTGTTGTCAAGCCCCGAGATATGCCCTGACCTGCGAAAACGCCATTCAGAAGAAGGCGTTCACGTGTTACCCTGGATAGCCACGGAAGGGGTACCTGTCACATGACGTTCAAGGTTGGCGACACCGTGGTCTATCCCCATCACGGGGCCGCGCTGATCGAGGCCATCGAAACTCGTCAGATCAAAGGCGTGGACAAGACCTACTTGGTGCTGAAGGTTGCTCAGGGTGACCTGACGGTTCGTGTGCCGGCGGACAATGCGGAGTTCGTCGGTGTGCGTGATGTGGTCGGCCAGGACGGGCTGGACCGGGTCTTCGAGGTGCTGCGCGCACCGTATGCGGAAGAGCCCACGAACTGGTCCCGTCGCTACAAGGCAAATCTCGAGAAGCTCGCCTCCGGTGATGTGATCAAGGTTGCCGAGGTCGTGCGTGATCTGTGGCGCCGAGAGCGCGAGCGCGGTCTGTCCGCCGGCGAGAAGCGCATGCTCGCCAAGGCGCGCCAGATCCTGGTGAGCGAGCTCGCCCTCGCCGAGAGCACCAATGAGGACAAGGCCGAGGCCCTGCTGGATGAGGTACTCGCGTCCTGACACATAAATGCCGCGGTGCCCGAGTGATTCAGACCTGCTCCTCGTAAGGAAGTCTGTTCGCCGGGCGCTGCGGCATGTGCGCACACAGGGCACCTCAGCCCACCACATCGAAGCCCATGGCGCAAGACCGTTTGTGGTGTCGCTGTTTGTGCCGCACCTGTTGGTGGTGCCACCTGCTGTTGTGGTGCCACGTGCTGTGGTGATGCCTGTTGTGATGCAAGGTGTGCCGGGCCCGGGCAGCTGGCTCGACCAGTCGTCACGGAAGGGGCCGGTCGGGGCATCGCGCCCGGCACGCTGTGGCCATACCCATTTCGGCCGAGGAAGCAAACCTGAACGCCAACGCAAAGTCCGTAACCCCGTCCGCAGACGGGCCCGAGCGCCCCGCCCGCACCGCCGCTGTGATTCCCGCGGCGGGCCGCGGCGTGCGGCTGGGCCCGGGCGCCCCCAAGGCGCTGCGCCCGCTGAGCGGCACGCCGATGCTCGTACACGCCGTCCGGGCGATGGCCGGATCCCGCGCCGTCTCGCTGGTCGTCGTTGTCGCCCCGCCGGACGGGGCCGACGAGGTCCAGCGGCTGCTCGACGCGTATCCGCTCACCGGGACGACGGAGGTGGTCGTCGTCCCCGGCGGTGAGACCCGGCAGGATTCGGTGCGCCTCGGCCTGGCCGCCGTCCCCGAAAGCGTCACGACGGTGCTGGTGCACGACGCGGCGCGCCCGCTCGTCCCCGTCGACACGGTGGACGCGGTCGTCGCCGCCGTACGGGACGGGTCGCCCGCCGTCGTACCGGCCCTGCCGGTGACCGACACCGTCAAGCGGGTCGAGCCGCGCACCGGCGACCGGGCCGGTGAGCCCGAGCCTGTCGTCGGCACCCCCGAGCGCGCCCTGCTGCGCGCCGTCCAGACCCCGCAGGGCTTCGACCGGGCCACGCTCGCCGCCGCGCACGAGAAGATCGTCCTGGAGGGCGACGGCGCGACGGACGACGCGGGCATGGTGGAGCGGATGGGCGTCGAGGTCGTGGTCGTGCCCGGCCACGAGGAGGCGTTCAAGGTGACCCGGCCGCTGGATCTGGTGCTGGCCGAGGCGGTTCTCGCGCGCAGGAGGGCGAACGATGGCTTCTGAGCAGCAGTCCGTGCTGCCCCTGGTGGGCATCGGCACGGATGTGCACGCCTTCGAGCGGGGGCGCGAGCTGTGGTGCGCGGGTCTGTTGTGGGAGAGCGCGGAGGGTGACGAGTACGGCCTGGCCGGGCACTCCGACGGTGACGTGGCCGCGCACGCCGCCTGCGACGCGCTGTTCTCGGCCGCGGGCCTCGGCGACCTCGGCGCCCACTTCGGCACCGACCGCCCCGAGTGGTCCGGCGCGTCCGGGGTGACGCTGCTGGCGGAGGCGGCCCGGATCGTGCGGGCGGCGGGCTTCGAGATCGGCAATGTGGCGATCCAGGTGATCGGTGTCCGCCCGAAGATCGGCAAGCGCCGCGACGAGGCGGTGAAGGCGCTCTCGTCAGCGGTCGACGCGCCGGTCTCGGTGTCCGGTACGACGACGGACGGGCTGGGGCTGACCGGCCGGGCCGAGGGGCTGGCGGCGGTGGCGACCGCGCTGGTGGTCCGGCGCTGATTCTCGGCGCGGACTCTCCGCCGTACGGGCCGTTCCGCGCCCGGAAGCGAGGGCCCCTGACGGTGTGTGGGGTACGGATCGGGTAACCCGTATCCGTACCCCGTCCGTACCACTGCCCAGCTCAGCGCAGGAAAGCTGGCGTGAGGAAAGGAAGCACCCCGTGGCCACCACCCTCTCCGACGACCTCAAGCGCGTCCTCGACACCCGGGTCTTCGTCATCGTCGGCACCACCCAGCCCGACGGCAGCCCTCAGCTGTCACCGGTGTGGGTGAAGCGCGACGGTGACGAGCTGCTGTTCTCGACCACCATGGGGCGTCGGAAGCAGAAGAACATCGACCGCGACCCCCGCGTCACGGTCCTCGTGCAGCCCGCGGACGCGCCGTACACGTACGCCGAGATCCGCGGCACGGCGAGCTACACCACCGAGGGCGGCCAGGCGCTGATCGACGACCTGTCGCAGAAGTACGCGGGCAAGAAGTACGCCGACTTCAACCCGGCCTCCGCCCAGGACGACGAGCGCATCGTCGTGCGGATCACGCCCCGCAAGGTCGTCGGCAGCCTCTGAGGGCCACCCCGGGCCGGGTGGAGTGTCACGCTTCTGTGTCCCCGCGGCCGACGGGTCGCGGGGCACTGCCGGGTTCCGACTACCCTTGACGCGTGACTATTCGCCTGTACGACACCGGTGCCCGGCAGATCCGTGACTTCTCCCCGCTCGCGCCGGGCTGTGTCTCGATCTACCTGTGCGGCGCGACCGTGCAGGCTGCCCCGCACATCGGGCACATCAGGTCGGGCCTCAACTTCGACATCATGCGCCGCTGGTTCGCACACCGCGGCTATGACGTCACGTTTGTCCGTAATGTCACGGACATCGACGACAAGATCATCGCCAAGTCGGCCGAGCAGGGCCGCCCGTGGTGGTCGATCGGCTACGCGAACGAGCGCGCGTTCACCAGCGCGTACGACGTCCTCGGCTGCCTGCCCCCGACCTACGAGCCGCGGGCGACCGGTCACATCCCCGAGATGATCGAGATGATGCGGGGCCTGATCGACCGTGGCCACGCGTACGCGGCCGAGGGCAACGTCTACTTCGATGTGCGCTCGTACCCCGAGTACCTCCGGCTCTCCAACCAGGACCTCGACGGGCTGCGCCAGCCCAGCGGCGAGGGCGAGACCGGCAAGCGCGATCCGCGCGACTTCGCCATGTGGAAGGCGGCCAAGCCCGGCGAGCCCAGCTGGGAGACCCCGTGGGGGCCCGGCCGCCCCGGCTGGCACCTGGAGTGCTCGGCGATGGCGCACAAGTACCTGGGCAGCGCCTTCGACATCCACGGCGGCGGCGTCGACCTGATCTTCCCGCACCATGAGAACGAGATCGCGCAGGCCAAGGGGTTCGGCGACGACTTCGCCACGTACTGGGTGCACAACGCGTGGGTCACCATGAGCGGCGAGAAGATGAGCAAGTCGCTCGGCAACTCCGTGCTGGTCTCCGAGATGGTCAAGCGCTGGCGCCCCATCGTGCTCCGCTACTACCTGGGCACCCCGCACTACCGCTCCATGATCGAGTACAGCGAGGAGGCGCTGCGCGAGGCGGAGTCCGCCTTCGCGCGCATCGAGGGCTTCATCCAGCGGGTCGTGGAGAAGGCGGGGACCGTCGAGCCCGCGGCCGATGTGCCGCCCGCGTTCGCGGAGGCGATGGACGACGACCTCGGGGTGCCGCAGGCGCTCGCGATCGTCCACACCACCGTCCGCCAGGGCAACTCCGCCCTCACCGCCGACGACAAGGATGCGGCGGTCGCGCGGCTGGCCGAGGTGCGGGCCATGCTTGGCGTGCTGGGCCTGGACCCGCTCGACGAGCACTGGTCGGGCGGCGCTGACCGCGGCGAGGATCTGCACGGCGTGGTCGACTCGCTCGTCCGGCTGGTCCTGGAGCAGCGGCAGGCCGCGCGCAGCCGCAAGGACTACGCGACGGCGGACGCGATCCGCGACCAGCTCCAGCAGTCGGGGCTGGTCATCGAGGACACCCCGTCCGGGCCGCGCTGGGAGCTGGGCACCCGCTGACCTCCCACGTTGTGCCGCCCGCCGAGCCGGGCGGCACACTGGTGACCGTACATACGACCGTAGAGGCGTGTGACGTTCGACGTTTTCCGTTGCCGTTGCCGTTTGCCGAGCAGCGCTGAGCAGTGAAGAGACAGGTGACATTCATGGCCGGCAACAGCCAGCGCAGGAACCGCCGTACCAGTAACAAGAAGGGCGCGACGGTCGGCAGCGGCGGCAAGCGGCGCCGGGGTCTGGAGGGCAAGGGCCCCACCCCGCCCGCCGAGGCGCGCAAGGGACACGCCAAGCAGCGCATCGCCAACGCCCGCGCCCGGCAGACCGCCAAGCGCCCGGCCCCGCGCCGCGGCGGCGGCAAGGGCACGAACGAGCTGGTGGTGGGCCGTAACCCGGTGGTCGAGGCGCTGCGCGAGGGCGTCCCGGCGAACACGCTGTACGTGCAGCAGTTCATCGACAGCGACGACCGGGTGCGCGAGGCGCTGAAGATCGCGGCCGACCGCGGCGGCATCCACCTCATGGAGGCGCCGAAGGCCGAGCTGGACCGGATGACGAACGGCCTCAACCACCAGGGCCTGGTGCTCCAGGTCCCGCCGTACGAGTACGCCCACCCCGAGGACCTGAGCGCGGCCGCCTTCGACGAGGGCGAGGACCCGCTGATCGTCGCCCTCGACGGCGTCACCGACCCGCGCAACCTGGGCGCCGTGGTGCGGTCCGTCTCCGCGTTCGGCGGCCACGGCGTGGTCGTACCGGAGCGGCGCGCGGCCGGGATGACCGCCGGCGCCTGGAAGACCTCCGCGGGCACCGCCGCCCGCACCCCGGTGGCGCGCGCCACCAATCTGACCCGGGCGCTGGAGTCGTACCAGAAGGCCGGTCTCACGGTCGTCGGCCTCGCGGCGGACGGCGAGACGGAGCTCCAGGACCTGGAGGCGCTGGACGGTCCGGTCGTGATCGTCGTCGGCAGCGAGGGCAAGGGCCTGTCCCGACTGGTCGGCGAGACCTGCGACTTCCGGGTCCGCATCCCGATGCCGGGCGGCGCGGAGTCGCTCAACGCGGGTGTCGCGGCGGGCGTGGTGCTGTACGAGGCGGCGCGCCGCCGGTCCTGACGCGACGGCCGTACCCCGTCCCGCGCGGCGCGGGGGGCGGGGTACGCATAGGGGTACGGACTGGCATGCGTACCCGTCCCGGACGATCTTGACGGTCCCCCGACAGATCACACCGTCCCCGGCAGTGTCTTTCCCGCCGGTCACTCGGTTAGTTGAGCGTGGAGACCAGAAAATTCCGCACGCCCATGGCGGGCGGCGCGCGGGGATTCGAGGACGAACCGCAGCTGACCATGGCCAAGGTGCCGTGCGATCCTGCGAAGGTCGCCGTCAATCCCCCCAGCTTCCGGGTGCAGCTCGCCTCCCCGGTCGTGAGCGGCGCGCTCGCGGACACGGCCCGGCTCGCCGGTATCGGGACCGGGGCCGCGCCCCGGCGCCGCCCGCCCGTGGTGTGGAGCGGCCGCACCCGCCCCGGCGGGGACACGGCGGCGACCCGACTGCTCCAGGCCGTGCGGTACTCCGAAACCGTGGACGGCCCCGGCTCCGGGCCCGGCTCCGAGGACGTCGGCACCACGCAGGTGCTGCCGCGGGTCACCCTCGACGACGGCCGGCCCACGGTCGCCGGGCCGCCCAGCGTCATCGGGCCGCGCAACCCGCACCGGCGGGGCCCGTCGCCGGAGGCCGGGCGTCCGCCGCGGCCGCGGGAGTCGGACGCCACCCACCACACCGGCCCGACGCCCCGCGTCCCCCGGCCCCATGCGCCCCATCAGACCCGGCAGATGCCCCAGACCCCGCGGGTCCCGCAGACCCACCGGGCTCCGACGCCCCAGGTCCCGCGCCCGCGGCGCCCCTCCGACCAGGTGCGGCACGCGTATTACCCCGACCGCCGGATGAACCTGGGCGTCGTCCTCCTCCCGCTCCGGATCTTCCTCGGCTTCATCTCCGTCTACGCGGGCATGGGCAAGCTCTCCGACCCCGTCTACTTCGACGGCGGCGAGCGCGGCTCGATGGTCACCTGGCTCCAGTCCCTGCACCCCTGGCCGATCGCCGAACCGCTGCGCGACCTCGCCCTGGAACACCCGGTGGGCGCCGGGCTGACCGTGGCGTTCCTCCAGATCGTCGTCGGCGTGCTCACCGTCCTCGGGCTGTGGCAGCGGCTCGCGGCCTGCGTCGGCGCGGTGCTGTCCGCCGCGCTGATCCTCACGGTGAGCTGGCGCACCGTACCGGTCTACGACGCGCCCGACATCATCTACCTCGCCGCCTGGAGCCCGTTGATCATCGCGGGCGCCCCCGTGTACTCGGCCGACGCCCGCCTCGCGGGCGAGGCCTGGCGGCGGCTCGGCCCGCGCGTCGAACTGTGGGCGCTGCGGCGGCGGGTGCTGCGCCGCGGCACCGTCATGGCGATGGTGGTGGCCGGGCTCACCCTGCTGCTCGGTTCGATGATCGGCGGCGCCGTACGGTCCTCGGAGACGGTCCGGGCGCCCGAGCCGCGCGAGGTGCCGAGGAACAGCCTCCCCGGTTCGCCGCTGCCCCGGAAGTCCGGGACCAGCCCGCGCGGCGGGGTGGGCGGCACGGTGGAGACGCCCGGATCGCCGTCGCCCCGCACCCCGTTGGGCCGTCGGACCCCCTCCGCCTCGCCGTCGGCGTCCGCCACCTCGGACCGGCCCAGCGCGACGGGTTCGGCGAGCGGCACCGGCGCCCCCGGCCAGGCGCGTCGCGGCCACCGTACGGCGCCCCGTACGCCGGGCCGCCCCGAGGCCCCGATGACACCACCGGACACGCCCGCCCTCGGCGGCACGGGCGGCGCGAACCTGGGCGGCACGAGCGGGGAGGGCGGCGGCACGGGCGGCGGCGCCCCGGCGGCCGAGTCCTACGACCAGGGCGAACCGGCGCAGGAGGAGGCCGCGTTGGGCGGCCTCCTGGGCTGAGGGCGCCCGCTCCGTACGTACGCGCGTACGCGCAAGAGCCCTCCGCGCGCTGCCATCGCGGCGCGTGCGGAGGGCTCTTACCCGTACGGGGGGCTCAATCGTGCAGGGGGCGCACCGGCGTTGACTCCAGTGAGCCGCGACCGGACGGCGGGGGGCCCGCGGAGAGTTCCTTGGCGGCCTCGGTGAGGTCCTTGGCGGTGTCGATGGCCCGCCAGTACGCCCCGTGGGGCAGCGGAAACCCGGCCAGCCGCCGCTCCCGGGCGAGCCGCGGGAACGTCGTACGCTCATGGTCGCCGCGTCCCGGCAGCATCGCCGTGAAGGTGGCGGAGAAGACGTACACGCCCGCGTTGATGAGGTACGGGGAGGGCGGCGACTCGATGAAGTCGAGGACGTGACCGAACTCGTCCGTCTCCACCGCCCCCCAGGGGATGCGCGGCCGGGCCAGCGCGAGCGTCGCGACGGCGTCGCGTTCATGGTGGAAGTCGGCCATCTCCCGCAGCGAGAAGCGGGTCCAGATGTCGCCGTTGGTGGCGTACCAGGGCTGATCGGGGTGGGGGAGCCGGGCGGCGGCGAACTTCAGGCCACCGCCGCGGCCGAGCGGTTCCTTCTCCACGACGGTCGTCACGCGCAGCGGCAGTTCGGCCGACTCCAGCCAGTCCTGGAGGACGGCGGCGAGATGGCCGCAGGAGACGACCGCGTCGGTGACCCCCTCGGCGGCCAGCCAGGCCAGCTGATGGCCGATGATCGGGGTCCCGGTGCCCGGGATCTCGACCATCGGCTTGGGGCGGTCGTCGGTGTACGGACGCAGCCGCGAGCCCTGGCCCCCGGCCAGGACGACGGCCTGCGTGGGGCGCGGGGCGTGCGGGTGGTGAGAGTGGTGCGGCCCGGGCCTGTCGAGGTCATCGGTCATGGGTCGCACCATATGCGGTGGCGCGGTGACCGCAGCGGGACCCGATGCCGGAGCCGGGGCGCGGTCAGCGGTACGCCTGGGTGATCCCGGACGCGAACGAGGTGTCGCAGACGGGACGGGCGAAGCCCTGGGCCCGGTTCGTACCGCCGTACTTGGCGACCGCGGCGCGGCCGAGCGCACGGGCGATGTCCGCGCAGTGCCGGGCCAGCGAGGGCCGCTCGTTCGTGGCGGCCTGGAGGTGGGTGAGGGCCACCCCCGGGTCCTTCTCCTGCAACTCCGCGAGCAGCCGGTCGCGCAGCAGCTCGTGCGGCGCGCGGTGGACGGCGCGGGTGGAGGCGCGGTCGGAGGAGGCGGTGAGGATCTGCGACTCGGCGCTCGGCGAGGCCCACGGGACGCGGGTGACGGCGAGCGTTCCGGAGAGGACGAGCACGACGGGGAGGACGAGCGCGAGGGTTCTGCCGATACGGCGGGCTGCGGTGTTCACGGGAGGGATCGTAGCGAGGAGCGATGATTTGGCGACATTGAGTCACCATGCCGGGTGATGGAAACCCGTTTCTGCGTGTGGGTGTGTTGACGAACAGGATCGAAAAGTCCGCAATGTCGGGGAATTTATCGACAACACCACAACGCCGCTGTCGTGGTTCCCCACGAGAAAGGCGCCGCCGCCGCGATGCGGCAGACGACGCCTCCCCTCAAACCCTGATCTCAGCGATGTCAGTCGCTGAGCCGCTCCCCGGTGGAGGTGGAGAACACGTGGGCCTCGCCCGGCTGCGGCACGACGTGCAGCTGCGCGCCCTTCTCCGGCACCTGGCGGCTGCCGACCCGGATGACCAGGTCCTTGCTCTCGCCGCCGACCTCGGCCGAACCGAAGACGTACGCGTCCGCGCCCGTCTCCTCGACGACGTTGACGGTGATCGCGAGACCGGCCGGGGCGTCGTCGGCCGCCTTCGACAGCGACTTCGCCGCCGCGCCGTTGCCCTCCACCACGTCGAAGTGCTCGGGCCGGACACCCACGGTGACCGTACGGTCGCCCTTGTCCGCCGCGGCGGCCAGCGCCTCGCGGTTCACCGGCACCACGCTGTTGCCGAACTTCACGCCGCCGTCGGTGATCGGCACCTCGACCAGGTTCATCGCGGGCGACCCGATGAAGCCCGCCACGAAGAGGTTCGCGGGCCGGTCGTACATGTTGCGCGGGGTGTCGACCTGCTGGAGCAGCCCGTCCTTGAGGACGGCCACCCGGTCGCCCATGGTCATGGCCTCGACCTGGTCGTGGGTGACGTACACCGTCGTGATCCCGAGCCGCCGCTGGAGGCTCGCGATCTGCGTACGGGTCTGCACGCGCAGCTTCGCGTCGAGGTTCGACAGCGGCTCGTCCATCAGGAACACCTGCGGCTCCCGCACGATGGCCCGCCCCATCGCCACCCGCTGCCGCTGACCACCGGACAGCGCCTTCGGCTTGCGCTCCAGGTACTCGGTGAGGTCGAGGATCTTCGCCGCGTCCTCGACCTTCTGCCGGATCTCGGTCTTGTTGACCCCGGCGATCTTGAGCGCGAAGCCCATGTTCTGCGCGACGGTCATGTGCGGGTACAGCGCGTAGTTCTGGAACACCATGGCGATGTCCCGGTCCTTCGGCGGCAGGTGCGTCACGTCGCGGTCGCCGATCCGGATCGCCCCGCCGTTGACGTCCTCCAGCCCCGCGAGCATCCGCAGCGACGTGGACTTCCCACAGCCCGAGGGGCCGACCAGAACGAGGAATTCGCCGTCTTCGATGCCGATGTCGAGCTGATCGACGGCGGGCTTTTCGGTGCCCGGGTAGATCCGGGTCGCCTTGTCATACGTGACCGTGGCCATGGTGATCTGGTCCCTTCACCGGCAGGAACGTGCCGGACGATCCGAGTAAAGGTAGGGGTCTAGTCCACTGCAGGTGGATTGGCGTGACGCTATACCGCCCACCCCCACCCTGTCTCTACTCCGGACACGAGAATTTTCGAACGGAGCACCCCGGTGTGGTGGGTACACTGCTGGGGACGCCGACTTAGCTCAGCTGGTAGAGCACCGCTCTTGTAAAGCGAAGGTCGTCGGTTCGAACCCGACAGTCGGCTCTGTGCGCGAGCTGCGAGAACGCCCCGGACGGTCTGCCGTCCGGGGCTTCTGACATCTCCGGCTGACATCGATCACCGTGAGTGCTGCGGCGGTGACATGCTGAGCCCTGTGCTGGCGATAGAGGGGTGGGCTCATGCGGTGGACCGTCCATGGTGAGCGGCAGATCTACAGCAACCCGTGGGTGAACCTGTGGCTCGTGGACGTCCAGCAGCCCGATGGGCGCCGCTGGGAGCACCACGTGGTGCGGATGCGGCACCTGGCCGTCGCCGCAGTGGTCGATGAGCAGAAGCGGGTGCTGATGATGTGGCGGCATCGCTTCGTCACCGACACCTGGGGCTGGGAGCTGCCCATGGGTCTCATCGAGCCCGACGAGACCCCGGAGCAGGCCGCCGCGCGTGAGGTCGAGGAGGAGACGGGCTGGCGGGTGGAGGCGGTCAAGCCTCTGGTGTACGCCCAGCCCGCGAACGGCATCACCGACTCCGAGCACCACGTCTTCCGCGCCGACGGCGCCACGTACGCCGGTCCGCCGACCGAGCAGAACGAGTCGGACCGCATCGAGTGGATCCCGCTCGCGGAGATCCGCGGGATGATCGACCGCCGCGAGATCGTCAGCAGCGGCAGCCTGGTCGGCCTGCTGTACCTGCTCCTGGACGAGGCCACCAGGCCCACTGCCTAGCGCAGCACCTCACGCATGCGCTGCTCGAACCTGATCACCGGTGCTTCGCGCGAGTACGGAGTCAGCCGACGGTGGAACTCGTGGATGTGCCCCACGACGCGGGGTGAGTCGATGACGGCGGTGAGGTCGAGCGCGATCCCCGCGCTGTCGCAGGCGCCGGCGAGTTTGCCCTGCTCGAGCTGAGCGCTGGCCAGCCAGAAGGCATGAAGCGCCCGACCGCGCTGCCGGGACGCCGTCTCACGACGCAGCCCCTCGGCGATCAGAGGCTCCGCCTGCTGTGCCTCGCCGAGCCGGGCCAAGGCGATACCCGCGTCAACGAGAAGCTTGGCCTCGTCGAAGTAGCGAACCCAGGAGGGGGCTTCGTCTTCTCGACCCCGCGCGAGCTCATACGCGTCGCGGGAGCGGCTGATGGCCCCATGGCAGGCGGAGGCATCGCGACTTCTCGCCAGAACGCGGAATATTGTCATTTGTTTCGATTGTCGCAGTTCGCGGTTCTTCTGATCCCCAGAGCATCCCCGTGCGCTGTTGGGGTCGCAGGGCCGTGGCGCCGTTCCAAGGAGAAAGCGATGCATCTAGCCGACCCGACCGACCCGACAGGTGTACCTGCACGGCGTGGTCCGAGGCTGAGAGGGAGCGGGACCTGGGCGTGGCTGCGGGCGTGCGTGGCGGGGCTGGCCGTGCTGGCGGGACTGGCCCTGCCGACCGTTTCCTCATCCCCTGCCTGGGCCGTCCCCTCCCCTGACGCGTACGTCAGCAACTTCAACTCGAACGACGTGTCGGTGATCGATACCGCGACCAACGCCGTCGTGGCCACCATCCCCGTCGGCAATGGCCCAGAGGGCATCGCGATCACCCCGGACGGCAAGCGGGTATACGTCGCCAACCGCGGCGCGAACAGCGTGTCGGTGATCGGTACCGCCACCAATACCGTCGTCGCCACCGTTCCCGTCGGCACCGCCCCGGGCGGCGTCGCGATCACGCCGAACGGTCGGCGTGCCTACGTCACCAACTTCACCTCGAACAGTGTGTCGGTGATCTATACGGTCACCAACGCCGTCGTCGGCAACCCCATCCCCGTCGGCAGCGGCCCGGTCAATATCGACATCACTCCGGGGAAGGGCAAGCCCCACAAGCCGAATAAGCACCATAAGCCGCACAAGCACCACAAGACCCACAAGCCCGAGAAACTGAAGAAGCCCGGCCACCACGGATGACGGCAAGGAAGGTCCTGCTCGGGCGGCTGACGAAGGTCGTCGGTTGTAGCTGACCCGCTCGAATGCCCCGGACGGTGTCCTGTCCGGGGCATTCGAGCGGGTTACCCCTGGTAGCTGATGCCTCGCGCCCTCCAGGACCGATTCGCGCGGGACGTTCTTGGCCGGGCGCGGCGTTCTTTCGTCGGAACGCACCAGCAGGTGCAGTGCCCGCAGCGGGTTCGTACCGTCTGCCGCCAGGTATCCGGCCGGGTATCCGGTGAGTGCCCGGCCCCGTGGGGTGCGGAAGCGAATTAGATTCCTCTTTTCGGGGCTTTGGCACGCCTGGGCTCGGCGAATGACCTTGGTGTGGGAACAGGTGATCGTTCACTCGGTGGATCCGGTGGCCTTGGGGCAGTAGTGGGCCGAGGCTCTTGGTTGGGTTGTGGTGCACTCCTCCGAGGCCGACGGCATCAGTGAGAACTGAGGGGTGGGGGCGGTCGGTCACGCGCCTGCTCGGGTGAGGGACCAGCAGGCCCACACGATCACGGCCAGCGGCGCCACGATCGCCACCGCACCGAGCGTGATGCCGGTCCAGGCCCGGCGGCGGTAGGCCGCTTCGTCGCCCCGCGTTTCCCGCAGGGTGATGGTGCCCGAGACGACCGCGCAGATCCCGAGGGGCAGGAAGAGCGCGAAGAGCATGGATCGGGTCTGCTGCGAAGCGCCGGATGGCAGCAGCCAGGGGCAGGCGACCGCCGCGAGGGCGGCGGCGCCCAGTACCGATGACGTCGTGCCTGTCATCTTCATGGCTTCAGATCCCCCTTGAGCGGCCGGGCTTGGTCCTCGGCAGATGTGGTGGAGGTTAGACAGCGGTGGGGTGCTCCACCTGAGCACGGCTACTCAGATCGGCTGAGTGGACGGAGCGGCCCGCTGGCCCGCGCCCCCGTAAAGCAGGTGCCCTCGGTCGAGGGGCGGCGTAATGTGTGCTCCTGGTTATTGGCTATTACCTGCTGGGGAGGGCCCGATGGTCGCGGACATGGTCAGGATCTGGGTGGCGGGGTGGGCTGTGTCCCGGGGGACTCCTCCGCCGGTCGAGAAGCCCTGGGGGTTCTACGTCGAGGTGGCCGACAGCGACCACGCGGTGGGGCACCATGTTCTGCCCGAGACCGAGGAGGCGTTGGTGCGCCGCGCGGCGCGTTCGGTGTCGGTGCCGCGGACGTGGCTCAAGATGCCCGCGGAGCCGGGGGAGGTCGAGCCTTGGCTGTCCGGCGGGTGGGTGGTGGCCTGGGAGGAGACCGGGCATTTGATGGCCGTCGATCTGGTGGCCACGCGCCCGGTCGCGCCCGAGGGGTACACCGCGATCGCGGAGACCACTGGAGCCGTCACGTATCTGCGGGTGCTGGACGCGGCGGGTGAGCTGGCGGCCAAGGGGCAGATGACGGTCCTTGGGGAGGCCGTGGTCGTGGACAAGGTGCTGACCGACGAAGCCCACCGGCGGCGCGGGCTGGGCCGGTTCGTGATGCGTACGCTCGCCGACCGCGCCCTGGACGGGGGCGCGGTCCTGGGCGTGCTCGGCGCGTCCGACGACGGGCGTGCGCTGTACGAGACGCTGGGGTGGAAGAAGCACGCGACGTTGGCGGAGTGCGTCTACCGGGGTTGAGGGCGGGGGCGTCAGCCGAGCCGCAGCAGCAGGGCGGCGAGTTCGAGCGGCGTGGTGATCATGCAGTCGTGGCCGGTCGGCAGCTCCCATACCTGGGCCGGGGTGCCGTTGGGCTGGGTCGGGGGCACGGGGCGGCGGGTGGGGCCTCCCGCTTCACCGGCTACGCAGTGGATGTGCGTCCGGGGGATCGCCTGCACGGCCGGGTGGTCCAGGTGGACCGGTTGCTGGAGGCAGCGCACCGGCTGGTCCGACAGCATCGTACGCAGCCACGCCACGTCCGCCGGGTCGGTAACGCCGAACAGGCCGGCGGGCGGGGGCAGTTCGGGGAAGGGCGGGATGCGCCAGCCGCTGTCGGACTGCGCTGCGAGGTCGATGAGGCTCTGGGTCACGGGCATGATGTCGGCCGCGGTCTCGCCGTGCTCCGGGACCATCGCGTCGAGGTAGACGAGATGTCCGATCCGGTCCGGGATCTGGTTGGCGGCGGAGGAGATGACCAGACCGGCGTAGCTGTGGCCGACGAGTATCACCTCGGTGAGGTCTTGTTCGGTGATCAGCTCGACGATGTCGGTGACGTGGGTGTCGAGCCCCACGTCGGGGCCGAGCAGATGCGCCTTGTCGCCGTAGCCGGTCAGGGATGGGGTGAGGACTCGGTGTCCGGCGGATGTCAGCGATGGGACTACCCGTTCCCAGCATCGGCCGCTGTGCCAGGCGCCGTGGACCAGCAGATACGTTGACATGAGGGTGCTCCTTGTCGGGGTGGTGAGGAGGAGTGGCGGTGTCACGGTGCCGTCCGGGCTCCGGGGCGGGCCAGGGCTCCCGTGGTCCTGGGGGTGACAGGGCCAGGCACACCGCGAGGGGGCGCCTTACAGTCGGGACATGAGCGACGGTCCGAACCCGCTGGGCCAATTCGTGCGCGCCCGCCGCGAGCTCGTCACGCCTGAACAGGCCGGTATCCCCGCCTTCGGGCCGCGTCGGGTACCGGGTCTGCGGCGGGAGGAGGTCGCGATGCTCGCGGGCATCAGCGCCGACTACTACCTGCGGCTGGAGCAAGGCCGCGACCGCAACCCCTCCGCGCAGGTACTGGAATCCCTTGCCCGGGTGCTGCGGCTCGACGACGACGCTACGGCGCATCTGTTGCGGCTCGGCGCCGGCAGACCCCGACGGCGTCGGGAACGGGCCCCGGAGGAGATCGTTCCGGAGGGCATCGGCAAGCTCGTCGGCACGCTGCCGCTGCCCGCGTACGTCGAGGGCCGCTGCTTCGACGTACTCGCCGCCAACGCGTTGGCGACCGCGCTGTCGCCGCGGCTGGTGGCGGGGGCCAACCGGTTGCGGGACCTGTTTCTCGACCCCGCCGAGCAGGCCCTCTATCCGGACTGGGAGAACGCCACCGCCGGGCTGGTCGCCGGATTCCGCGAGTCCGTCGGCACCTACACGGACGACCCCCGGTTCATCGAGCTGGTCGGCGAACTCTCGCTCGCCAGCCCGCGCTTCAGCCGACTCTGGGCCCGTCACGATGTGCGGGTGTGCGAGGGCGCGCCCCTGCGCATCGATCACCCTCAGGTCGGCGGGCTGCTCCTGAACCGCGAGAGGTTGGGGGTCGGCGGTACGGCCGGGCAGATGCTCGTCGTCCATCACCCGGACCCGGGCGGCGACAGCGCCGACAAGCTGGCGCTCCTCGCCTCCGCCGTGCGGACGCCGACACGTTGAAAGGAGTCAGTCGTGGCGGGCGCCGTGGAGGATGTTCTCCCGGCCCCAGGCGCCGAGCGGGGCCAGGGCCTCGTTGAGCGAGGTGCCGCGCGGGGTCAGCGAGTACTCGACGCGCGGCGGGACCTCGTCGTACACCTCGCGGTGCACGATGCCGTCCAGCTCCAGCTCCCGCAGCTGGTCGGTGAGCACCTTCTCGGTGATCCCGGGCAGCCCCCTGCGCAGTTCGCCGAAGCGGTGCGGGCGGACGTCGAGGGCCCAGAGGATCAGGACTTTCCACTTGCCGCCGATCACATCCATCGCGGCGTCGATACCGCATTCGTACGAGCCCGGTCTGCGCGTGGTCCGCATGCCCGCCCCCTCCACCTCGTCGCTTACCTCGGGGTAACTACCCACTTCACAGTGGGTACTTGAGTATCCCAGTGCACGGCGACGAGCCTGGGCCGCATGACACATGACACGAAGAGGATCACCGTGCTCGGCCTCGGCGCGATGGGTGCCGCGATGGCTCGGGCGTGGCTGTACGCGGGGTACGAGGTGACCGTCTGGAACCGCACCGCGAGCCGTGCCGAGCCGCTGGCCGCCGAGGGGGCGACGGTGGCGGCGACGGCTGGTGAAGCGGTGGCCGGGGGCGGGCTGGTGGTGGTCTGCCTGCTCGACGACGCCTCGGTGGGGCTCGTGCTCGACGGGGTCGGACTGGGTGGCAAGGACCTGGTCAACGTCACCACGAGCACGCCCGGACAGGCGCGGGAGCGGGCGGAGTGGGCGGGCGCGCGCGGCGCGCGTTATCTGGACGGCGGGGTCATGGCCGTGCCGCCGATGATCGGGGTCGCGGATTCCGGTGCGTACGTCTTCTACAGCGGGTCGCCCGAGCTGTTCGCGGCCCACCGCGACGCGCTGGCCGTCCCGGCGGCCACCCGGTACGTCGGCGCGGACCCCGGGTCGGCCGCGCTGCACGATGTGGCGCTGCTGAGCGCCATGACCGGCATGTTCGCCGGGGTGTCGCACGCCTTCGCGCTGATGCGCGCCGATGCGGGGGAGTTCGTACCGCGGGAGTTCGCGGCGCTGCTCATCGAATGGCTCACCGCCATGGCCCCGTACGCGAACGGGGTCGCCACGCACCTGGAGACCGGCGACTACACCCTGGGCGTGACGTCGAACCTCGCCATGATGGTGGAGGGCAACGGGACGCTGCTGCGTACGGCTGCGGAGCAGGGCGTCAGCGCGGAGTTGCTGAGCCCCTTCATGGGGTTGATGGAACGCCGCCTCGCCGCGGGACACGGCGACGAGGGCACCACGGGGGTGATCGATCTCCTGCTGCGCTGATGGGGGAGCAGGTCAGGCCGCGCGGCCGAACGAGCGGAGTCGGGTGAACGAGGACTCCAGCCCGCGCTTCAGCAGGCGCGCCGCCGGGCGTTCCACGAAGCGGTGCACCAGCCAGGCCAGGACCAGGAAGCCCGCGATGACGAGGGCGATGAGCAGACGGGGGTCCATGGTGTCGTGCAGCCGGTTGATCAGCGCCACGCCCGCGACGTAGTGCATCAGGTAGAGCGGGTACGTCAGACAGCCCGCGGTGACCAGCCACTTCCAGCGGATGCGGTCGGTGTAGCCGAGCGCGACGGCCACCATGACGAGCAGGAACACCGTGAAGATCACGACGGCGCCGCGCCAGCTGGAGACGTCCTCGTACGCGACCCGCATCGCCAGCTCGCGCTGGCCCATCAGCCACGCCATGGCGAGGATGCCCCAGAGCAGCAGGTCCTGGCCGAAGCGGTGCATGAGGTAGAGGGCGAGGCCCGCGATGAAGTACCAGGCGCCGCTCGGGTCGGCCGCCAGGACCAGCAGCGGGAACTTGGACACCGGCGCGAGCATCGCGGCCGCGCCCCATGCGCAGCAGAAGACGACGACCCTGCGGTAGGTCAGGCCCATGGCGACCACGACCATGAAGAGGAGGTAGAACCTCAGCTCCGACCAGAGGGTCCAGTAGACGATGTCGACGTCCGGCACGTTGGAGCCCGACTGGAGCATGGTGAAGTTGAGCAGGATGTCCCGCCCGGGGGGCCGCTCCCATACGCCCGGAAGGGCGATCATGGCGGCGGTGGTGAAGGCGATGCCCACCCAGTACGCGGGGTAGAGGCGGATCACGCGCGAGACGAAGAAGTCCTTCGGGGTGCGGCCCCAGCACGACATGCAGATGACGAAGCCGCTGATGACGAAGAAGATCTCCACGCCGATCCAGCCGAAGGACGCGAAGTGGAACAGCGTGGGCATGATCTCGGAGGCCGGACGGTCCCAGATCGCGTTGCCAGGCTGATTGGCCCGGTTGGTCCCGGCGTAGTGGTGCACGGCCACCATGAGCGCGGCGACGAGACGGATGCCGTCGATGACGTACAGCCGGGGGCGGGCCCGCGGGACGGTGAGGACTCTACGGGCCGGGCTACGGGCCGGGGCCGTTCGGGCCGGGGCCGCCTCCCGCGGCGGCGGGGTGCTGCTCGCGCGCTCGGCCACGGCGACGCCACCGTGTCCGGGGGAGTCGACGGTCGGGGGAAGCGGCTGCTGAAACCTGCCCTGCATCAGACCTGCGTCATCCTCACGAGGGGGAAACGGCGGAACCTCGGGCGCGACGGCCACGGACGCCTCACGCTACGTCCCTCGCAACCCGTCAGAGCCGGACAGACGGCGGCAATTCGGATGGCGCGGTGCCGTCGTTCCAGAAACTCTCCTGGATGCGCCGCGCAGTGTTCTCCGGCGCTTCACTCGCTCCGCCGGAGCGGGGCCCACCGGGCGTGGGTGCGGTCGGTTCTGGCGTGAGTGGGCGGAGAGGCGTCAAGGGCGGGCGGTTGTGGTCCGAGATGGTGCCTCATTGATCGATAGAGGTCAGAGGCGCGTGGTGGGTGGAGTGCGGGCGTAGGCTCGCGCACGGCGATCGCTTGATGGTGTGTCAGGAGATTTGGTGATGACCGTGCAGTCCTCTGGCCAGGACGGGCCCCTGATCCCGATGCCGGTACTTACCCCGTCGGCGCTGCGCGCCGCAGTCGCTCAGATCGCCCCCGGGGAGTTGCCGACCTTCGTCGAGCATCTGGACCGGGCGGTCGAGCAGGCCGCCCGGAACGGCACGATCGCTCCGTTGCGTACCTTCCTGCAGTGGTGGGGCGAGTTCGTCGCGATCCAGCGCTACCCGGCCCGTGCCGCGCGGCTGCGGGAGCTGGAGGTCGTGGCGGAGGAGGCGACGGACCGGGAGTCGCTGGGGTCTGCGCTGGCCGAGATGCGGCAGATCATGGACGCGGCACACCGGGAGACGCCCGCCGTGGGGCGGTAGCCGCGCGGCCGAAAAGGCTTGTGGGCGGGGGAGTGTAGGGGGAATCGGCGGGCGGGGTGGGGGCTTTTGTGCACTCCTGACGAACGCAGTTTTTTGCAGCAGGCAAAGTTTAGTGTTTCGCGTACTCCCAGCACCCCCACCAGGAGGCACGATGACAACGCATGGGCGCAGTAGTCACGGAGCGTCGAACCGCAGCCGCATGATCGCCGTGGGGGTCGCCCTGACGGCGGTGGTCGCGGGGGCGGGGATCTGGGTGTCCCAGGCGGACAGCGGGGGAAGCCAGTCCGTGACGGACAGCGGGATGCCGTCCGCGCAGGGTGGTGTGGGAGCCGCCGCGGCGGGCGCGCAGGCGGCGAATTCGGGGCCGATGAGTGAGCTGGACAAGACGTTCCTGGTCAAGGTCCGGCAGGCCGGGCTGTGGGAGATCCCGGCCGGGCGGATGGCGCAGAGCCAGGCGTCGAGCGAGGCGATCAAGCGGGCCGGGATGCATCTGCTCGAGGGGCACAGCAAGCTCGACCAGCTGGTGCGCGAGGACGCGAAGGCGCTGTCCTCGTCCATACCGGATGAGGCCTCGGCCGAACAGCAGGAGTGGGTCCAGCAGTTGAAGGCCGCCGACGGCGAGAAGTTCGACCAGCTCTTCGTGGATCTGCTGCGCGCCTCGCACGGGAAGATCTTCATCACCATCGGCGAGGTCCGCGCCGCCACCAAGAATCATCTGGTCCGGCGGCTGGCACAGGTGACCAACGATACCGTGATGGACCACATGACGGTGTTGGAGGACACCGGGTTGGTGACGGACGCGGTGCTGGACGATGTCGGGGCCAGCGTGCCGAAGTAGTGCGCGGGGTGGCTTTTCCCCCACCCCGCCCCTTCCCGAAACCGGGGGCAAGCCCCCGGCCCCCGATGCGGGGCTCCGCCCCGGGGCCGGTGCGGGCGCCGGGTGGGGTGTTGCGCAGTCCCGGGTGCCGGTGGTCGGCTCAGGGGCGGGGGGCATTGGGTCAGGGGACATGCGGTCAGCCTCCGACTTCAACCTTGGTTCAGGTCAAGGGGGCGGGGAGTCACACGCGGGGGTAGCGGGACTGGAGGTCCCAGACGGCCGGGTTGTCGCCCAGGCCCTCGTGCATATCGGTGAGGTCGGCGATCAGGTCCTGGAGGAAGTCGCGGGCCTCACGGCGCAGTGCGGAGTGCTGGAAGGTCAGCGGCGCCTCTTCGAGCGGCACCCAGTCGGCGGTGATGTCCACCCAGCCGAAGCGGCGCTCGAAGAGCATGCGGTCGGTCGACTCGGTGAAGTCCAGCTCCTCGTGGAGGCGCCGGGCGGACCGGCTGCCGAGCGGGTCGCGGTCGAGCCGTTCCACGATGTCGCACAGCGCCCAGGCGAAGTCGAGCACCGGAACCCATCCCCAGGCTGTGGACAGTTCGCGGTCGGCCGCGGTGTCGGCGAGATAGACGTCGCCGCAGAACAGATCGTGGCGCAGCGCGCGCACGTCCGCGCTCCGGTAGTCCGTCTGCGGCGGGTCCGGGAAGCGGCGGGAGAGGGAGTAGCCCAGGTCGATCACGGGGTCGATGGTGTCATGGGGGATCGGGCCCGTACGGGGGAGGGCGCCGCGGGCCGGGTGGGGCCCGCGGCGCCGCCGTTCGAACCGTTCAGTGCCCGCGGCGCCGCCGTTCGAACCGTTCAGTGCCCGCGGCGCCCCCGCTCGAACCGCTCAGTGGCCGCGCGCGATCCACTCGTCCAGGTGCGGCGCCTCGTCCGCGATCAGCGTCGGGTCGCCGTGTCCGGTGCGGACGACGGTCTGCGGGGGCAGGGCGAACAGCCGCTCCCGGATGGACTCGATGATCGTCTCGAACGAGGAGTACGAGCGCCCGGTGGCGCCCGGGCCGCCCTGGAAGAGGGTGTCCCCGGAGAACACGGTGGTCAGGGCGGGGGCGTGCAGACAGACCGCGCCGGGGGAGTGGCCGGGGGTGTGCAGGACGCGCAGCTGCGTACCGCCGACGGTCAGCACGTCGCCGTCGGCCAGCGGCTTGTCCGGGGCGCGGTCGGGGTGGCGCATCCGCCACAGCACCTCGTCGTCGGGGTGCAGCAGGATCGGGGCGCCGGTGCGGTCGGCGAGGGCCGGGGCTGCGTCGATGTGGTCGTCGTGGCCGTGGGTGCAGATGATGCCGAGCAGTCGGCGGTCGCCGATGGCCTCGGCGATCGCGTCCGCGTCGTGGGCTGCGTCGATGACGTACACCTCGTGGTCGTCGCCGACGAGCCAGACGTTGTTGTCGACGTCCCAGGTGCCGCCGTCCAGCGAGAAGGTGCCGGAGGTGACCAGATGGTCGATGCGTACGGGGGGAGGGGTCATCGCGGTGTCACCACCAGGGGTCATCAGAGCATCACCACCGAGCGCAGGACGTCGCCACGGTGCATCTTGTCGAACGCCGCCTCGATGTCGTCGAGCCCGATGGTCTCGCTGACGAAGGCGTCGAGGTCGAGCCGTCCCTGCTGGTAGAGGTCGATCAGCAGGGGGAAGTCGCGGGACGGCAGACAGTCCCCGTACCAGGAGGACTTGAGGGCGCCGCCGCGTCCGAAGACGTCGATCAGCGGCAGCTCCAGCTTCATGTCCGGGGTGGGCACGCCGACCAGGACGACGGTCCCGGCCAGGTCACGGGCGTAGAACGCCTGCCGGTACGTCTCGGGGCGGCCGACCGCCTCGATCACCACGTCCGCGCCGTTGCCGTCGGTGAGTTCGCGGACGGCCTCGACCACGTCGGTGTTCTTGCCGTTGACGGTGTGGGTGGCGCCGAGCGAGCGGGCCTGCTCCAGCTTCCGGTCGTCCACGTCCACCGCGATGATCTTCGCGGCCCCGGCGAGCCGGGAACCGGCGATCGAGGCGCCGCCGACTCCGCCGCAGCCGATGACCGCGACCGCGTCGCCGCGGCCGACGTTGCCGGTGTTGATGGCGGCGCCGATTCCGGCCATGATCCCGCAGCCGAGCAGCCCCGCGGCGGCCGGCGAGGCGGCCGGGTCGACCTTGGTGCACTGACCGGCCGCGACCAGCGTCTTCTCGGCGAACGCGCCGATGCCGAGCGCCGGGGACAGGGCGGTGCCGTCGGTGAGCGTCATGGGCTGGGACGCGTTGTGCGTGGCGAAGCAGTACCAGGGGCGGCCGCGGCGACAGGCCCGGCACTGGCCGCACACCGCGCGCCAGTTGAGGATGACGTAGTCGCCGGGGGCCACCTCGGTGACGCCGTCCCCGACGGACTCCACGACGCCCGCCGCCTCGTGCCCGAGGAGGAACGGGAACTCGTCGTTGATGCCGCCTTCCCGGTAGTGAAGATCGGTGTGGCAGACGCCGCACGCCTGGACCTTCACCACCGCCTCGCCGGGTCCGGGGTCCGGCACCACGATCGTCTCGATCCGGACCTGTTCGCCTCTGCCGGGGGCCACCACGCCGCGTACGTGTTGAGTCATGGGAGCAGCGTAAGGGCCGATCAGCGGCTACGGCAGGAACTCCGGGCGACCGGACAAAGCGCGCATCGGGCCGCACCGGCGTCGCCGGTGCGGCCCGTTCCGCTTACTTCACTTCAGGTCTGCTCCGCGTCGTACGTCACTTCACGTTGATCGCGGTCCAGGTGGCGGCGACCGTGTTGTACTCGGTGCTGCTCGCCCCGTACAGGTCGCGCGCGGCGTTGAGGGTCGCGGTGCGGGCCTGGGCGTACTTGCTGGTGGAGGTGAGGTACGTGGTCAGGGCCTTGTACCAGATCTTGATGGCCTTGTCCCGGCCGATGCCGGTGATCTTCGAGCCGTCGTACGTCGGGCTGTTGTAGCTCACGCCGTTGATGGTCTTCGCGCCGCTGCCCTCGGACAGCAGGTAGAAGAAGTGGTTGGCGGGCCCGGAGGAGTAGTGGACGTCGACGTTGCCGAGGGTCGAGGACCAGTAGTCCTTGGAGGCGCCGTCCTTGCTCGGCTTGTCCTGGTAGCGCAGCGGGGTGCCGTCGCCGTTGATGTTGATCTTCTCGCCGATGAGGTAGTCACCGGGGTCGGAGGAGTTGCCGGAGTAGAACTCCACGGCGGTGGCCATGATGTCCGAGGTGGCCTCGTTGAGGCCCCCGGACTCGCCGCTGTAGTTGAGGTTGGCGGTGGCGGCGGTGACGCCGTGGCTCATCTCGTGGCCGGCCACGTCCATCGCGGTGAGCGGGTTGGAGTTGCCGGAGCCGTCGCCGTAGGTCATGCAGAAGCAGGAGTCCTGCCAGAAGGCGTTGACGTAGCTGTTGCCGTAGTGGACGCGGGAGTACGAGCCCACGCCGTTGTTCTTGATGCCGTTGCGGCCCAGGAAGTTCTTGTAGAAGTCCCAGGTCTCGGCGGCGCCGTAGTGCGCGTCGACCCCGGCGGTCTGGCGGCCGCCGCCCCAGACGTCGTCGGCGTCGGTGTAGAGGGTGCCGGTGCCCGACGAACCCTGGTTCAGGTCGTACGTCTTGTGGTTGCCGCGGGTGGCGTCGGTGAGGCTGTAGGTCGAACCGCTCTTGGTGGTGCCGAGGGTGACCGTGCCGCTGTACTTGCTGGTGCCGGTGCCGGTCTCGACGGCCTCGTTCTCGGCCAGCTTCTTGCCGGTCGCGGCGTCGGTGATGACGTGCAGCTCGCTGGGCGTGCCGTCCTTCTGGGTGCCGGTGACGACGGTCTCCCAGGCCAGCACGGGCTTGCCGCTCTCGGCCCAGACCACCTTGCGCGGCGACTTGGCCTTCTCGCCGGAGTCGGACGCGGTCGCGGCCTTCAGCGCGGCCTTGGAGGCGGCGGAGGCGGACACCGCGGCGTCCGTGCCGGACACGGCTATCTTCGCGCTGGTCGCCTTGGTGACGGTGCGGGCGCCGCTGGGCTTCTCGTGGACGACCAGGTCGCCGCCGAGGACGGGCAGCCCGTCGTAGGTGCGCTCGTAGCGGGTGTGCACGGTTCCGTCGGCGTCCTTGATGACGTCGCGGACGAGGAGCTTCTCCTTGGCCCCGAGCCCCAGGTGGTCGGCCTGGGCGGAGGCATCGGCCTGCGCCGCCTTGATGGAGGCGGTGCGCTCCGCGGGGGTCAGCTGGAGCGCGGTCGCGCCCGCCTCCCGGGAGTTGTCCGGCTGGGCGGTGGCCGAGCCGGTCTGGACGCCGATGACGACCATGGCGGCGGAGGCGACGAACGCCGCCGCGCGGATGGCCTGCTTGCGGGGAGAGGAAGCGTGAGGTCTCACTCGGTCTCCTTGCTGAGGGGCCGCGGGATCGCGGCCCGTGTAGGGGGTGCGGACAGCCGTGGGTGGACTGCCCGGTCGAGCAGGAGTGGTGCGTGAGGTGCACATGCGAACCAGGGCCTACCGCGGAGTCAGGTGCCTCACGTGGCGAGCCGAGCAGAGATTGTCATCGAACGATTCGTTCTGACAGGTGCGTAACAAGAATTTGACCGTTCGTTATTCAAGCAGGGCAAATTTCGGTCACTCAGGCATAGCGGGGAAATGTCTGGTTGATAAACGGTTGTCGTGAAAAACGGCGAGGGCCGCCCCCTTGAGTGGGGGCGGCCCTCGCCGCGTGCAGCGCTGACGCGCTGGGAACCTCAGACGTTGACGCCGAAGTCCTGCGCGATGCCGACCAGGCCCGAGGCGTAGCCCTGGCCGACGGCGCGGAACTTCCACTCCGCGCCGTTGCGGTACAGCTCGCCGAAGACCATGGCGGTCTCGGTGGCGGCGTCCTCGCTCAGGTCGTAGCGGGCGATCTCGGTGCCACCGGCCTGGTTGACGATACGGATGAACGCGTTCCGCACCTGGCCGAAGTTCTGGCTGCGCGACTCGGCGTCGTAGATCGAGACCGGGAAGACGATCTTCTCGATGTCGGCGGGCAGGGCCGCCAGGTTGACGTTGATCTGCTCGTCGTCGCCCTCGCCCTGACCGGTCACGTTGTCACCGGTGTGGACGATGGACTGGTCCGGGGTCGCCTTGTTGTTGAAGAACACGAAGTGCTGGTCGGAGTAGACCTTGCCGTTCGTGTTGACGGCGATGGCGCTCGCGTCCAGGTCGAAGTCGGTGCCCGTGGTGGTGCGGACGTCCCAGCCGAGGCCGACCGTGACGGCGGTCAGGCCCGGTGCCTCCTTGGTGAGCGAGACGTTGCCGCCCTTGGACAGGCTTACAGCCATGGGGAGTCCCTTTCGTGGTCTCGATGGTTCCAGGCGGCGGGCTTCGTCCTTGTGGCTTCGGGCGAAGTCGCCGTCATCCTCCACAACGCCGTCAGGGCACCGGCAGGTTCCAGGAACCTTTACTTTCTTTGCCAAACCCTGATGGGGGTCTCCCGGCGGCCCCTCGCCCCCGGAGAACCCGCGCCTCCCGGGCCCCGGCAAAACGGGATGACGGCACGGGGGTCGGCAGGTGACCATGGAGCCATGTCCGGGCCCCATGTCATCCGCGGTTCGGTCTCCCTGCCGGAGGCCGAGCTGATCTGGCGTTTCTCCCGGTCGTCCGGGCCCGGCGGACAGCACGTCAATACGAGCGACACCGCCGTCGAGCTCCGCTTCGACCTCGCCGCCACCGACGCGCTGCCGCCGGTGTGGAAGGAGCGCGCGCTGGAGCGGCTGGCCGCGCGGCTGGTCGACGGGGTGCTGACCGTACGGGCGTCCGAGCACCGTTCCCAGTGGCGCAACCGCGAGACGGCCGCCGTCCGGCTCGCCTCGCTGCTCGCGGAGGCGAGCGCGCCGCCGCCCAGGCCGCGCCGCAAGACCCGCATCCCGCGCGGCATCAACGAGCGGCGGCTGCGGGAGAAGAAGCGGCGGGGCGACACCAAGCGCGGCCGTTCGGGCCGCGACTGGGGCTGAGTCCGGCCTCGTCGGCCGGACTATTCGAGCGTGCGGTAGCGGCCGCGGTAGTACATCAGCGGTCCGCCCTCCGTGCTCGGCGTCGTCGCCGCCAGCACCCGGCCGACGACCAGGTTGTGGTCCCCGGCCGTCACCCGCTGCTCGGTGTGGCACTCAAGCGTTGCCAGCGCGCCGGTGACCAGCGGAGCGCCCGACGCCGCACCGCGGGTCACCGGCATGTCCGCGAACAGCAGCCGGTCGCTGATGCGCCCCTTCATGGCGAATCGTCCCGCTGTGGTCCGCTGACTCTCCGACAGCACCGACACCGCCCAGAGCGGCTGTCGTTCGAGCAGCTCGTCCAGTCGGGAGCCGTTGCGAACGCTCACCATCACGAGCGGCGGGTCAAGTGACACCGACATGAAAGCGGTGGCCGTCATACCGACGTCCTCGCCGCTCGGCCCCTCTTCCGGGTCGTGCGCGGTCACCAGCACCACGCCCGCCGCGAGTCGCGACAGGGCGGCGCGGAAGTCGTCCTCACTCACCCCACCAGCATGCGGGACGGCGGGCCCGGCCGGGTCGGCGGGAGGGGCGGGGGCGGAAGGCGTCGTCTGGAACACGTTCTACACGCTAGCCGCGACGCACCCACCGCACATCGGGCCACCGGACCACTGCGGACGTAGGTCTCGGGCCGTAGGCGGCCCGCTTGCGGAATTTGCTTATCGAAAAAGTAGGAGCGCTCCCACGCGGTGCTGATGGGCCACGAACACGGTCTGTGACATGAGTCACAGCAGCCAGTAATTGTTGACCCTGTGTACCGGGTGGGCAGCTCGCTGTGATTCAGTGGCCGTTGGCAATCGGACGACAAAGGAAGCCAGGAGTTGCTGTCGAGGTCTCGGGGGAGTGCGAGCGATGGAGGCCGAGTCGGAGCCCTATATCCGCCTTGCGACCCTGCGACAGCTGCATCAGGTGGTCGCCGACCTGAACACCGCGCGCAGTCTCGCCGACACGCTTCAGACCGTCGCTGACGGCGTCATAGCCGGGCTCGGCTACGAGCTGTCGGCCGTCAACCTGGTCCGCCCTGACGGTGATCTCGTGGTCGCCGCCGTGGGCGGCAGCGCGGGCGCCGAGGCGCTGATGGCCGGGCGGGTCGGCTCCCGCGCCTCCTGGGACCGCAGGCTGTCGATGGGCGACCGCTGGGGCGATCTGCGCTTCATCCCGCACACCGAGGGCTGGGTCCTCGACGATGACGACGTGCCGCAGTGGCACACCCCGGGTCCCGCGCCCCGCTTCGCCGACGAGTGGCACCCCATGGACCGCCTGCTCGCGCCCCTGTACGCGGCGGGCGCCTCCGGCGGCGAGCTGATAGGCGTGCTCTCCGTCGACAAACCGCGCAATGGGCGCCGCCCCGGCGCATGGGGACGCGAGGCGTTGCAGATGTACGCCTTCCATGCCGCCATCGCGATCGGAAACGCCCGGCTGCGCGGCAACATGCAGCGGGCCCTGCTGCGCCTGGAGCGCGAGCAGCAGGCCCTCCGGGCCAGTGAGGAATCCTTCCGCCAGGCGTTCGAATATGCCCCCAGCGGCATGGCCATCGCCGAGATGGGCGGCGATCAGCACGGTCATCTGCTGCGCACCAACGACGCCCTGTGCCGCCTGCTGGGCCGCCCCGCCTCGGCGATGCGCCGCTACTCGTTCGCCGACCTCGTCCACCCCGAGGACATCGGCACCCTGCTGCGCACCTCCCACGAGGGCGGCCGCTCCGAGCTGCGGCTCGCCCGCCGGGACGGCTCGTTCGTCTGGGTTTCGCTGCGCAACTCGGTGGTCGCCGACGCCGCCGACGGGCCGCGCTTCCTGCTCACCCACGTCGAGGACATCGAGGAGCGCAAGCGCCATGAGCTGGCCCTCGCCCACCGCGCCAGCCATGACTCGCTGACCGGCCTGCCCAACAGCGCCGAGCTGCGCGCCCGCCTCGGCGGCAGGCTGTGCGCCCATCCGCCGCCGGGCGGCCGTGCGGAGTTCACCGACGGGCCGCAAGGGGACGGGCCGCAGGGGGCGGGCGCCGCGGAGGCCGGCGACGCGGCGACGCTGGCCGCGGGCGGCTTCGTGTACGGCTTCGACCAGTTCGAGAGCTTCGGCTCGCCGCCCCCGCCCGCCGCGGGCGGCGTCCCGTTCGACCACCATGTGCACACCTTCGCGCCCAACGAGGACGACGACGTCGACGACGGCCACAAGGGGCTCGCGGTCCTCTTCTGCGACCTCGACGGCTTCAAGTCGATCAACGACCGGTTCGGCCACCACGCGGGTGACGCGGTCCTCATCGAGGTCGCCCGCCGCCTCACCAGCGGGGTGCGGGACGGCGACACCGTCGCCCGGCTCGGCGGTGACGAGTTCGTCGTCCTCGCCGACGGCCTCGGCCGGGCGGACGCCAAGGACCTGGCCGTCCGGCTGCGCAACGCGATCCTGCCGCCCATCCGGGTCGACGGCCGCGCGGTGCGGGTGGGGGCCAGTTTCGGGATCGGCTGGGCGGGCTGCGGCATGTCGGCCGAGGAGGTCCTGCACTCCGCCGACCAGCGCATGTACGTCGAGAAGCGGTCCCGCTCGAAGGAGCGCAGACGGGCCGGGTGAGGGCCGGGCGGGCCGCGTCAGGGACGGGCGGCAGCCTGCCCCGCTCCGATCGGGGTACGCTGCGTCGATGCGGCCCTGCCGCCGACAGTGAACCGATCATGAATATTGGCCATCCGGACAGCCCACGCCCTTCTTAGGCCCTGTCGGCCCTGATATGAGCTGTCGTGGCGCGTACGCACACCTGAGCGCCGATGGCCATATGCATAGGGGAGTGACCAGGGATGACGGCCGGCAACAACGGCTCGGACACACCGGAGAACGACGACCCGTTCGCCTATCTGTACCGCTCGGAGGGCGATCAGGGCGGGCAGGGCGGCCAGGGTGGCCAGTCGGGCTCCGCCCGCACCGGTGGGTACGGCTACCCCGGTCCGGCCGGCCGACAGCAGCCGGGGGTGCCCCGCACCTCGTACAACCACGTCCGCGCGGTCGGCGAGCGCAACTACGGCCAGCAGATCCCGAACCAGCAGCCGCAGGGTTACGGGCAGCAGGGCCAGCAGGGCTACGGCCAGCAGGGTCAGCAGGGGTACGGCCAGCAGAACGCCCACTACGCCGCCCCCGAGACGCTGCCCGGCGGCAACGGCCCCCGCCAGTCCGCCCCCGCCCCGCGCGGTGGCGGCCGCGGCCCCAACAGCCGGGGGCTGCTGATCGGCGCCGTCGCCGTGGTGGCGGTGGTCGTCGTCGGCATCGGTGTCGCGATGCTCACCAACGGCGGGGACGACAAGAAGGACCAGGGCGACCAGGCGGGCGGCAAGCCCACGTCGGCGTCCAGCGTCGAGCCCAGCGAGAAGCCGGGGCCCTCCAAGAAGCCCGGCGGGAAGCTGCCCAAGGAGGACGCGGCCAACATGTCGCTCGGCGGCGGCGCGGCCCCGGCGAGCGACATCAAGGGCGCCAAGGGCGAGGGCGGCCGTTACGTCGGCGGCCTCAACAGCCCGGGCTCCTCGGCGACCTGGGACGTGGACGTCAACCAGGCCAAGGCGTACAAGCTGTACGTGCGCTACGGCGTGCCCGGCGAGGACCAGTCCCTCTCGCTGAAGATCAACGGCAAGAAGTCGGCCCGGCCGATCAGCATGAAGAACTTCTCGAACGCGCCCAAGGGCGACTACGAGAAGGGCTGGACGTACTCGTGGTCCATCGTCCAGCTCAGCCAGGGCAGCAACACGATCACCCTGTCCTGCGACGACGGTGACAAGTGCGACGTCAACCTCGACCAGATGTGGCTGAAGAGGGGCTGACGACGGTATGCGCGGGGCGGCGGCGCTCCCTCAGGCCGCCGTCGGGTGCTCGGTGACCTCGACCCGGTCCAGCAGCTCCGCGTAGACCGCCGGGTCGAACTCGCCCGCCGCCGGGGCCCGTACGGCCGCCGCCGACAGCGCCACCGCGCGCGCCATCCGCTCGGGCCAGGACACCCCGTCCACCAGACCGGACAGCAGCCCCGCCACCGCCGCGTCCCCGGCGCCCGTCGGATTGCCCGTCAGGCGCTCCGGCGGGGTCGCGCGCCAGGCGCCCTGGGCGGTGATCGCGAGTAGCCCGTCCGCGCCGAGCGAGGCGGCCACCGCGCGCGCCCCGCGCCGCCGGGCGTCGCGCGCGGCGCGCAGCGGCTCGGTGGAGCCGGTGAGCCCGGCCAGCTCCTCGGCGTTGGGCTTGACGATGTCGGGGCGGGCGGCGACGCCGCGGCGCAGCGGTTCGCCGCTGGTGTCCAGCAGGGTGGGCACGCCCGCGTTCCGGGCCTCGCGGATGAGCTGGGCGTACGTACCGACGGGCACACCGGGCGGCAGGCTGCCGCACAGCGCGACCACCGACGCCTCGCGCAGCAGCCCGGCGTAGGCGTCCATGAAGGCGGCCCACTCGGCGGCGGTGACGGCCGGTCCGGCCTCGTTGAACTGGGTGGTGTCGCCCGGCGCGGTGTCGACGACGCCGAGGGTGCGCCGGGTGGTCCCGGCGATCGGCACCAGCGCGTCGGTGATGGCCGTATCCGTACGGGCGTCCGTGGCCAGCAGCTCGCGGACCACCGTGCCGGTCACCCCTCCGGCGAAGCCGGTGACGGTGGTGGGGTGGCCGAGTGCGGCGAGGACGCGCGCGACGTTGATGCCCTTGCCGCCGGGCCGTTCGGTGACCTCGGTCACGCGGTGGCTGGCGTGGGGGCGCAGTCTGGGCACCCGGTAGGTGATGTCGAGGGCGGTGTTGAGCGTGACCGTCAGGATCACCCGGCATCTCCTCTCCCGTCCCCCCGCCGGACGGAGATTCCTGTGCTGCATGCGTGTGGCTGGGTGCCGAGCGGCGCCCGCGCGTGAGCGATCATGCCAAAGGCTCGGCGCCCGGCCCACCCTTTTGGGATGACCGGGACGCCCAATCATGGCGCGAAATCGGCCAATTCGGGGTCAGCGGGGCGTGACGGCGGCGACGCGCGGGGTCAGCGGGGCGCGGGGCTGGAGGGGGTGCTTCTATCCGGGGTCGACCACCCAGCCGCCGCGCCGCATCACGCCGCGCAGCCGGAAGTCGGCGTCGAGGACGACGAGGTCCGCGTCCTTGCCCGCCTCCAGCGACCCCACCCGGTCCGCAAGACCCAGCACCCGCGCGGGGGTCGTGGACAGCGCCCGGACCGCCTGCTCCACGCCGAGCCCGTCGACCGTGACGGCGCGCCGGAAGGCGTGGTCGAGGGTGAGGGTGGAGCCCGCGATGGAACCGGCCGTCGGGCCGTCACTGATCCGCGCCACACCGTCCTTGACCTCGACCTCCATCGGGCCGAGCGGATAGCGGCCGTCGCTCATGCCCGCCGCGCCCATCGCGTCGGTGATGAAGGCGACCCGGTCCGCGCCCGCGCGCCGGAAGGCCAGCTGGAGCACGGCGGGGTGCAGATGCGTCCCGTCGTTGATCAGCTCGACGGTGACCCGCTCGTCCTCCAGCAGCGCGGCCACCGGGCCCGGCTCGCGGTGCAGCAGCGACGGCATCGCGTTGAACAGGTGGGTCGCCACGCTCGCGCCCGCCTCCACGGCCTCCCGGGTCGCCTCGTACGCCGAGTCGGTGTGGCCGATCGCTGCCAGCACGCCGCTGTCGGCCAGCAGCCGTACGGATTCCAGCCCGCCCGGCAGCTCGGGCGCGAGCGTCATCATGCGCGCGGTGCCGCGCGCCGCGTCGATCAGCTTGCGCACGTCCGCCGGGTCGGGGTCGCGCAGCAGCGACGGCTGGTGGGCGCCGCAGCGGTGCGGGGAGATGAACGGCCCCTCGAAGTGGATGCCCGCCAGCTCTCCCTCCTCGGCCAGCTCGGAGAGCACCGCCGCCTGCCGGGCGAGGTCGTCCAGGTCGCCGGTGACGGTGGAGGCGAGCATCGTGGTGGTGCCGTGCGCGCGGTGCGTCGCGATGACGGTCAGCGCCTCCTCGGCGGTGCCCGTGGAGAACGAGGCTCCGCCGCCGCCGTGGAGGTGCAGATCGACGAAGCCGGGGACGATCCAGCAGCCGGACAGGTCCCGTACGGCATCGCCCTCGTTCAGGGGCGCGCCCGTGGCCGTATCGGCGATGCGGGTGCCCTCGACCGTCAGCCGTCCGTCCGTGACGACCCCGGACGGCAGCACCACCCGGGCGCCGTTGAGAACCGTTCGCTGGACCATCAGCCGGATACCTCCGTGGACTGCGCGGACCGCGCATGGGGTGAGGGGGACGTGGGCGACTGCTCGGAGTGCGGAGACCGGGTGGCGGCGAGATCCCAGGCGAGCAGTCCCGCGCCCAGGCAGCCCGCGGTGTCCCCGAGGGCCGCGGGGACGATGCGGGGGAGCGACTGGAAGGTGATCCGCTCCTCGATGCCCGCGCGCAGCGGGGCGAACAGGGTCTCCCCGGCCTCGGCGAGCCCGCCGCCGATGATCAGCAGCTCGGGGTCCAGCAGGGTGAGGGCGGTGACCAGGCCGTCGGCGAGCGCGCCGGTCGCCTCCCGCCACACCGCCACGGCCCGCGGGTCGCCGGACTTGACGGCCTTGGCGCAGTCGGCCGCGTCCGCGCCGGGCCCGCCGCCCGCCGCCGCCCAGGCCCGGCCCACCGCGGCGGCGGAGGCCAGCGTCTCCAGACAGCCGGACTGGCCGCAGCCGCACGGGGTGCCGCCGGGCCGTACGACGATGTGGCCGATCTCGCCGGAGTCGCCGTGCGCCCCCGGTTCGAGACGGCCCTCGATGCCGATGGCGCCCGCGATCCCGGTGCCCACCGACACGAACAGGAACCGGTCGGCGCCCCGGCCCGCCCCCAGCCGCCCTTCGGCCAGCCCGCCCGTCCGCACGTCGTGCCCGAGCGCGACCGGGACGCCGCCCAGCCGCTCGGACAGCAGCGCGCGCAGCGGTACGTCGCGCCAGCCGAGGTTGGCGGCGAAGACGGCGACGCCGCGCTCCTGGTCCAGTACGCCGGGCACGCCGACCCCGGCGGCCGCGGCCGGTTCGCCGAACCGCCGCTCGCCGAGGTCGCGCAGCTCGGCGGCGAAGTCGAGGATCGCGGCGACCACGGCCTCGGGTCCGTGCTCCCGCCCGGTGGGCCGCCTGGCCTCGTGCAGGAGTGTCCGGTCCGCCCCGACCAGAGCGGCCTTCATGCCGGTGCCGCCCACATCGAGGGCGATGACGTGTCTCACGGGGACAGTCTCCCGCGATCCACCATGAGAGGTCTAGTCCACTCGCCGGGCGGTTCTCCGCCGCAGGTAAGCGAGTTGTGAGGGAGTGACGCATCCCACGTAGACGCGTGCGATACGGCTGACCTGGCAAGAAGGGGGCCGATACCGAAGCGATACGCCCATGGTGTAGACCTTGTGGAGGTTTGCAAGGCAGACTCGCTCGACCTTCGCGAAAGTATCCGTGGAGGATGAATCAAGCCATAGGGTGGGGAAAAGCAGTGCAGCGGCGACGGTTCTTGAGTCTGACGACGGCTGGGGCCGCGACGGCGATGGCGATGCCCACGCTTTCGGCGTGCGGCAGCGACAGCTCCGGATCGGACGAGAACGTCCTGAAGGTGATCGCGGCGGACTACGGTGACAGCGCCGAGAACACCTCCCAGAAGTACTGGGACAAGCTGGCCCGGGCCTTCGAGGCCAAGCACAGCGGTATTACGGTCGACGCCAAGGTCTACAGCTGGACCGAAGTCGACAAGAAGGTCGCCGACATGGTCAAGGACGGCGAAAGCCCGGACATCGCGCAGATCGGCGCGTACGCCGACTACGCCGACGCGGGCAAGCTCTACCGCGCCGACCAGATGCTCTCCATCCCCACCCAGGCGTCGTTCATCACGTCGATCGCCCAGGCGGGCGAGGTCAGCCGGGTGCTGTACGGGCTGCCCTTCGTCTCCAGCGCCCGGCTGCTCTTCTACAACAAGAAGCTGTTCGACGAGGCGGGCATATCCTCCGCCCCGACCAGCTGGTCCGAGCTGAAGGACGCCGCGCGGCAGCTCAAGGCGTCCGGGGTGAAGATCCCGTACGGGTTTCCGCTCGGCCCCGAGGAGTCCCAGGCCGAAACGCTGATGTGGATGCTCAGCGGCGGAGGCGGCTACACCGACTCCAACGGCAGCTACACCATCGACTCCACCGCCAACATCGAGACGTTCGAGTGGCTGCGCGACGAACTGGTCGGCGCGGGGCTGACCGGCTCGCGCTCCCCGGCCCGCACCAACCGCCAGGACGTCTTCAACGCCTTCACGCGCGGCGAGGTCGGCATGCTCAACGGCCACCCCACCCTGATGCAGCAGGCGTCCCGCCACGACATCGACTACGCCACCGCCCCGCTGCCCGGCCGCCACGGCAAGTCGACCTCGACGATGGGCGTCGCCGACTGGCTCATGGCCTTCAAGGCGAACGGCAAGCGCAAGCAGATCGGCGAGTTCCTGGACTTCGTCTACCAGGACCAGAACGTGCTCGACTTCGCCGACCAGTACGACCTGCTGCCGGTCACCACCTCCGTATCCGCGACGATGCGCCATGAGAAGGAACACAAGAAGCTGTGGCGCTTCCTCGACCAGATGGACAGAGCCCAGTTCTATCCGGCGGACAAGACCTCATGGGCGAGCATCAGCACGATGATCAAGAAGAAGATCGGCGCGACGGTGACCAAGGGCGGCGACCCGGCGAGCGTCCTCGGCGAGATCCAGCGCGCGGCGGACGCGATGGAGACGACCAAGTCGTGACGGCCGAAGAACTCTCCGAACAGGACCTGGCCGTCCTCGCCGTCGAGCGCGGCGGCTGGCCGGGCCCCGGCGCCAAGGAGCGGGCCATACGGGAACGGCTCGGCATCACCCCGACCCGCTACTACCAGCTGCTCAACGCCCTGCTGGACGACCCGCGCGCGCTGGAGCACGACCCGGTGACGGTGAACCGGCTGCGGCGCGTGCGCGACGAGCGGCGCGAACGCCGCTGAGCGCTTTGCCGTTGGTACGGGTGCCGGTGAGCGGGGGCGGGTAGGGTCGGCCGCATGGGCAGCCACCCCCTCCCCGTACCCGCCACCGCCGCCGGACGCGAGGGCCTCGCCGCCCTCCTGGAGCGGCCCGAACGGGCCGTCGTCGGCGTCGACTTCGACGGCACCCTCGCCGACATCGTCCCCGACCCCGACCAGGCCCGCGCCCACCCCGGCGCGGTCGCGGCCCTCGCCGCGCTGGGCCCCCGGCTGCGCTCCCTCGCGGTGATCACCGGCCGCCCGGCCGACGTCGCCGTCCGCTACGGCGGCTTCGCGGACAGCGGCGCCCCGGCCAGCCTCGTCGTCCTCGGCCTGTACGGCGCCGAGCGCTGGGACGCGTCCAGCCGCGCCGTCCGGGCCCCCGAACCCCACCCCGGCATCGCCGCCGTCCGCGCCGAACTGCCGGGCGTCCTGGCGGCGAACGGCGCCTGGCACGGCACCTGGACCGAGGACAAGGGCCGCGCCGTCGCCGTCCACACCCGCCGCACCGAGGACCCCCAGGCCGCCTTCGACCAACTCCACGCCCCGCTGCACGCGCTGGCCGAGCGTCACGGCCTGATCGTCGAACCGGGCCGTCTGGTGCTGGAGCTGCGCCCGCCGGGCATGGACAAGGGCGTCGCCCTGCGGGAGTACGTCCGCGAGACCTCCGCGGGCGCGGTGCTCTACGCGGGCGACGACCTCGGCGACCTGGCCGCGTTCGCGGCGGTGGAGCGGCTGCGGGAGGAGGGGGTGCCGGGGCTGCTGGTGTGCAGCGGCAGCACGGAGGTGACAGCCCTGGCGGACCGCGCCGACCTGGTCGTCGACGGCCCGGCCGGGGTGGTGGCCCTACTGGAGGCGTTGGCGGAGGCGCTGCGCTGAGCCCCGCCGCGCGGCGGAGCCGCATATCGGGTGCCGCGGGGGGCTAGTCCTGCTGTAGTGCTCGTAGCTGGGTCAGGAACCAGTCGCGGGGTGGGAGGGCCGTTGCCGCCGCTGCCAGGCGCTTCGTGCGGTCCGCCCGTTCGGCGTCCGGGGTGCGCAGGGCCTCGTCGAGGGCTCGGGCGGTGGCCTCCACGTCGTACGGGTTCACCGTCACCGCGTCGGCGCCCAGCTCCTCGTACGCCCCCGCCTCCCGCGACAGCACCAGCACGCAGCCGCGCTCGGAGACGACCGGGACCTCCTTGGCGACCAGGTTCATCCCGTCCCGGATGGGGTTGACGAGGGCCACGTCGGCCAGCCGGTAGGCGGCAAGGGAGCGGGCGAAGTCGTCCTTCACATGGAGCGCGACCGGCTGCCAGCCCTCCGTTCCGTACTCCGCGTTGATCTCCTCGGCGAGCACCCGCACCCGCTCGGTGTAGTCGCGGTAGACGGCGAGGTCCTGGCGCGACGGATAGGCGAAGGCCACGTGGACCACGCGCTCGCGCCACTCGGGGCGGGTCTCCAGCAGCAGGCGGTAGGCCAGCAGCCCGCGCACGATGTTCTTGGACAGCTCGGTGCGATCCACCCGGACGATCGTCTTCCGGCCGCCGGGGCCGATCTGCTCGCGCAGGGCCGCCAGCCGCTCGTCCACGTCGGCCGCGCGCGACCGCTCCCGCAGGAAGTCGGCGTCGGCGCCGAGGCCGTGCACCCCGAGCCGGGTCTCGCGGCCCTCGAAGCGCACGCCGGCCGCGGAGCCGTCGGTGCCCCGGACGATCTCCGCGCCGAGCACCGCCGCACAGCAGTCGGCGAACGCGGCGGCCCACCGCCCGGTGAGGAAGGCGGCGCGGTCGCCGCCGAGGATGCCGCGCAGCACGCCCGCCGCGACGTCGTCCGGCAGCAGCCGGTAGTAGTCCGGGGGCGCCCAGGGCGTATGCGAGAAGTGGCCGATCCGCAGGTCGGGGCGGCGCGCCCGGAGCAGCCCGGGGACCAGCGCCAGGTGGTAGTCCTGCACCAGCACGACCGCGCCCTCGGCCGCCTCCTGGGCGAGCGCGTCGGCGAAGGCCGCGTTGTACGCCTCGTACGCCGCCCACTGGGCGCGGAACTCCGCGTCGAAGACCGGCTCGACGGGGGTCTGGTAGAGCAGGTGGTGGACGAACCACAGCACCGAGTTCGCGACGCCGTTGTACGCGGCGGCGAAGACGTCGGGCGCGATGTCCAGCATCCGGACCTGCTGGCCGCCGGTGTGGTCGGCGGGCAGATGGCCCGCCCGGGCGCGCCGCGCCGCCTCGCGGTCGCCGTCGCCGAGCGCGGCGCACACCCAGACCGCGCCCGCGTCGGGCCCGATCGCGCTCAGCCCGGAGACCAGCCCGCCGCCCCCGCGCTTGGGGGTGAGCGAACCGTCCTCACCCAGCGCGTACGAGACCGGGCCGCGGTTGGACGCGACGAGGATCGGTGCGCTGCGCTCAACGGCCATGTCGCGAGCCTAGCCATCGGGCACCCGGCGCAAACGTACGTACGGTTTGTTCTGCCCGCGAGGGTTACGCCGCGCGCCGCTCCGCGTATTCGGGGATCTCGATCATCGGCGGCCGCTCCTCCGTGTCCACCGCCGTCGTCCGCGGCTCGAAGCCGTTCTCGCCGCGCTCGAACTGGGTCAGCCGCGGCCGCACCAGATGGCCGCGGGCCAGCCGCAGCTGCGCGGTGCGGTAGATCGCCGCGGCCATCCGGCCGAGCGCCTTGCCGTCCTGGTGCCGGTGCTTGCGCACGCCGATGTCGACCTGGGCGAGGGCGTCGAGCCCGACCGTGTGCAGCGCGTCGACGAGCAGGCCCAGCTCGACCCCGTACCCGACGGGGAACGGCAGCCGCTCCAGCAGCGAGCGCCGGGCCGCGTACTCGCCGCCCAGCGGCTGGACGAACCCGGCCAGCTGCGGCCAGTGCAGGTTGAGCAGCGGCCGGGCGACCAGCTCGGTGACCCGGCCGCCCTGGCCCTCGGCCTCCCGCAGCGGCCGGTCGTACATGCCCTTGACCAGCTGCACCCCGGGGTCGGTGAGCAGTGGGCCGACGATCCCGGAGACGAAGCGCGCGTCGAATTCGCGCAGGTCGGCGTCGATGAAGCAGACGATGTCGCCGTCGGTCGCCAGCAGCGACCGCCACAGCACCTCGCCCTTGCCGGGCAGCGCTGGCAGCCGCGGCAGCAGCGCGTCGCGGTGCACCACGGTCGCCCCGGCGGCCGCGGCGACCTCGGCGGTGCGGTCCGTGGAGCCGGAGTCCAGCACCACCAGCTCGTCGACCAGCGGCATGGCCTCGGTCATCAGCTCGCGGCGGATCGCGGCGGCGATCTCGCCGACGGTCGCCTCCTCGTTCAGCGCGGGCAGCACCACACTGACGCTGGTCGCCGCGTGGCGCTTCGCGGCCAGCAGGCGGTCCAGCGGACGGTCGTCGGCCGACCAGGAGCGGCGCTCCAGCCAGCGCTCCACCTCATCCAGCACCTGTTTTGTCTCCCTGCTGTGATCGCCGGTGATGTCGCTCGGCGTGATCGTTGTGATCCATCTCGCGGTTCGGACGGCTGGCTCAACCCTCAGGGCCGTCGGTTACAGTCTTGAACAACGCACGTGACCTCCGTATGTCGGGGCCACGGTGCGGACAAATGCCCCGGGTCCGGCCCGGTGGCCATACCGCTCATCCAGAGGGGCAGAGGGAACGGCCCGTTGAAGCCCCGGCAACCCTCCAGCTGGTCTCGCGTCCTGTAGCGAGGCTCCCAGCTCGGGAAGGTGCCAATTCCGTCTCGTGGCGAAATGCGTCCCGAGGAAGATGAGGAGAAAGGGCCTCGCCTCCATGGCTGTGCAATCTGTCGAAAGCTCAACCACTTCCGCTGCCGCTTTCGGCCCCGCCGTCGCCCTGTCCTGCCGCGAGTGCGGTGAGCGCTTCGACCTCGGCCCGATCTTCGCGTGCGGGTCGTGTTTCGGGCCGCTGGAGGTGGCGTACGAGCTTCCCAGCGGCGACCCGGAGGGGCTGCGCAAGCAGATCGAGGCCGGTCCGGACAACATCTGGCGCTATGCGCCGCTGCTGCCCGTCCCCGCCGACGTGGCCACCCTCCCCAGCCTGAGCCCGGGCTTCACCCAGCTCGTCAAGGCCGACCGGCTCGCCCGTGAGCTGGGCGTGACCGGCGAGCTGCACGTCAAGGACGACTCCGGCAACCCGACCCACTCCTTCAAGGACCGGGTCGTCGCCATCGCCGTCCAGGCGGCCCGCACCTTCGGCTTCACCACCCTGTCCTGCTCCTCCACCGGCAACCTGGCCGGCGCGGTGGGCGCCGCGGCCGCCCGTTCCGGCTTCCGCTCGTGCGTCTTCATCCCGCACGACCTGGAGGCGGGCAAGGTCGTCATGGCCGCCGTCTACGGCGGTGACCTGGTCGGCATCGAGGGCACGTACGACGACGTCAACCGCTTCTGCAGCGAGCTGATCGGCGACCCGGCGGGTGAGGGCTGGGGCTTCGTCAACGTCAACCTGCGGCCGTACTACGGCGAGGGCTCCAAGACCCTGGCGTACGAGATCTGCGAGCAGCTCGGCTGGCGGCTGCCGGATCAGATCGTCATCCCGATCGCCTCCGGCTCCCAGCTCACCAAGATCGACAAGGGGCTCAAGGAGCTGATCAAGCTCGGTCTGGTCGAGGACAAGCCGTACAAGATCTTCGGTGCCCAGGCCGAGGGCTGCTCCCCGGTCTCCGCCGCCTTCAAGGCGGGCCACGACGTGGTGCGCCCGCAGAAGCCGAACACCATCGCCAAGTCGCTGGCCATCGGCAACCCGGCGGACGGCCCGTACGTCCTCGACATCGCGCGCCGCACCGGCGGGGCGGTCGAGGACGTCACCGACGAGCAGGTGGTCGACGCGATCAAGCTGCTCGCCCGCACCGAGGGGATCTTCGCGGAGACCGCGGGCGGCGTGACCGTCGGCGTGACCAAGAAGCTGATCGAGGACGGGCTGCTCGACCCGTCCCTGACGACCGTCGTCCTCAACACCGGCGACGGCCTCAAGACCCTCGACGCGGTGGCCCCCACCACGGGCCCCTCCGCCATCATCCGCCCCACCCTTGACTCGTTCCGAGAGGCTGGCCTCGCATGAGCGTCAACGTCCGAATCCCGACCATCCTGCGTACCTACACCGGCGGCCAGGCCGAGGTCAGTGCCGAGGGCGCGACCCTCGCCGAGGTCCTGGCGGACCTGGAGAAGAACCACACGGGCATCGCGGCCCGCGTCCTGGACGACACCGGCAAGCTGCGCCGCTTCGTGAACGTCTACGTCAACGACGACGACGTGCGGTTCGCCGAGGGCCTGGGCACGGCCACGCCGGACGGCTCCGGGGTGTCGATCATCCCCGCGGTCGCGGGTGGCTGCTGACGCCCCATCACCCCGCTCACCTCTGGAAATCGCCCCGTCCCGGAAGAACCGGACGGGGCGATTCCGTGTGTGGAATCGCGATAGAGTTGCCCCGCTTCCCCAGCGGCCCCCGGGCTACCTCATCGGCCCCGGCGCCGGAACCGCATATGAGAACTCGTCAACTTGTGCGCAAAGTGTGTGCGCGATTTGTCGGGTTAGTGCCCTGTGCCCCGCCAGGTTTGCCCGAACTTCACAGGAATTCTCCACTTATTCCCGATCAGCCGTGCCCAGAATTCTCGTCCAATTGACCTGTTGCAGAGGGCGTTGGGACGGATACATTCAGCGGCGGTCGACGCGTTCCGGCGCACACCCCCCTCGACTCGGGGGGTGAGGTCTGACCCGGGTCCGCGGAGTGCGGTCCTGCGCAAGGGCCAGCAATAGGGGAGTTAGGAATGGCTCAGGGCACCGTCAAGTGGTTCAACGCGGAGAAGGGGTACGGCTTCATCGCGGTCGACGGTGGTGCGGACGTGTTCGTCCACTACAGTGCGATCCAGATGGACGGTTACCGCACCCTCGAGGAAGGCCAGCGGGTCGAGTTCGAGATCTCGCAGGGCCAGAAGGGCCCGCAGGCGGACATGGTCCGCGTGGCCGTAGGCTGACGCGCCGAACGCGAGGCAGCTGACTGAAGTTCCGGAGGGCCCGTACCCCGTGGGGGACGGGCCCTCCGGCATGTCCCCGGCCCTCGTTCCCGTCGCTCTCCTGTGGCTCTCCCATCCCTCCCCTGTGGCTCCCTTGACGTCCATCGGGCGCTTGCACTCTCATGGGGCGAGTGCTAATTATTGCGTTAGCACTCTGAAGGTGAGAGTGACAGAAGGATCGGGTCGGTGAGGCTCGCCGACGCCGCGCGGGGCAAGGAACCGCACGGCAGGCAGGCCGTCCGTCGCGGGCGCCAGGCGCGGTCCGGAGCAATCCACCCCGTCTTGGGAGGACCACTTCACATGGCCAAGATCATCGCGTTCGACGAGGAGGCGCGGCGCGGCCTCGAGCGCGGGATGAACCAGCTCGCCGACGCCGTCAAGGTCACCCTCGGCCCCAAGGGCCGCAACGTCGTCCTCGAGAAGAAGTGGGGCGCCCCCACGATCACCAACGATGGTGTGTCCATCGCCAAGGAGATCGAACTCGAGGACGCGTACGAGAAGATCGGCGCCGAGCTGGTCAAGGAGGTCGCGAAGAAGACGGACGACGTCGCCGGTGACGGCACGACGACCGCGACCGTCCTCGCCCAGGCGCTGGTCAAGGAGGGCCTGCGGAACGTTGCCGCGGGCGCCAACCCGATGGCCCTCAAGCGCGGCATCGAGAAGGCCGTCGAGGCCGTCTCCGCCCAGCTGCTCGAGCAGGCCAAGGACGTGGAGACCAAGGAGCAGATCGCCTCCACCGCCTCCATCTCCGCCGCCGACACCCAGATCGGCGAGCTCATCGCCGAGGCCATGGACAAGGTCGGCAAGGAAGGCGTCATCACCGTCGAGGAGTCGCAGACCTTCGGGCTCGAGCTCGAGCTCACCGAGGGCATGCGCTTCGACAAGGGCTACATCTCCCCGTACTTCGCGACGGACATGGAGCGCATGGAGTCGTCGCTCGACGACCCGTACATCCTGATCGTCAACTCGAAGATCACCAGCGTGAAGGACCTCCTCCCGCTGCTCGAGAAGGTCATGCAGTCCGGCAAGCCGCTGCTGATCATCGCCGAGGACATCGAGGGCGAGGCGCTGGCGACCCTGGTCGTCAACAAGATCCGTGGCACCTTCAAGTCCGTCGCCGTCAAGGCCCCGGGCTTCGGTGACCGCCGCAAGGCCATGCTCGGCGACATCGCCATCCTCACCGGTGGCACCGTCATCTCCGAGGAGGTCGGCCTCAAGCTGGAGAACGCCGGTCTCGACCTGCTCGGCCGCGCCCGCAAGGTCACCGTCACCAAGGACGAGACCACCATCGTGGACGGCGCCGGCGACACCGACCAGGTGCAGGGCCGCGTCAACCAGATCCGCGCCGAGATCGAGAACTCGGACTCGGACTACGACCGCGAGAAGCTCCAGGAGCGCCTGGCGAAGCTGGCCGGCGGCGTGGCCGTCATCAAGGCCGGTGCCGCGACCGAGGTCGAGCTGAAGGAGCGCAAGCACCGCATCGAGGACGCGGTGCGCAACGCCAAGGCCGCCGTCGAGGAGGGCATCGTCGCCGGTGGTGGCGTGGCCCTGCTCCAGACCGTCTCGGTCTTCGAGAAGCTGGAGCTCGAGGGCGACGAGGCCACCGGTGCCCAGGCCGTGCGCCTGGCCCTGGAGGCCCCGCTCAAGCAGATCGCCGTGAACGCCGGTCTCGAGGGCGGCGTCGTGGTGGAGAAGGTGCGCAACCTGACCCCGGGCCACGGCCTCAACGCCGCGACCGGTGAGTACATCGACCTGATCGCCGAGGGCATCATCGACCCGGCCAAGGTCACGCGCTCCGCGCTCCAGAACGCCGCGTCGATCGCCGCGCTGTTCCTCACCACCGAGGCCGTCATCGCCGACAAGCCCGAGAAGGCCGCTCCGGCGGGCGCCCCGGGTGGCATGCCGGGCGGTGACATGGACTTCTGACCGTCCTCGGCGCCCCGCGCGCCGGTCGGTCGAACCGTCCACTGACGACGGCGGGGCGGCACCCTTTCTCCCAGGGGTGCCGCCCCGCCGCCGTGTTCGTGCCGTTACGTGTCCGCCGCTTCGAGGGCGGCCCTGAGGTGCCCGTTCGCCTCGCCGAGCAGCTTCTCGGCGGTGGGCGCGTCCACGCCGCCGAGGATCGTCAGGATGGCGTTCTTGGCCTCCCAGCCGGTGGCCGTCAGCGCGCTCTCGATCTGCTCGTCCGGGGCGCCGGTGGCCAGAGAAACGATACGGCGGGTGCGGGCCCGCAGCTTCTCGTTCGAGGCGCGCACGTCGACCATCAGATTCCCGAAGGTCTTGCCCAGCCGGATCATGGTGATGGTCGAGATCATGTTGAGGACGAGCTTCTGCGCCGTACCCGCCTTGAGCCGGGTGGAGCCGGTCAGCAGCTCCGGTCCGACGACGACCTCGATGCCGTGGTCGGCGGCCGCGGCGAGCGCCGAGTCCGCGTTGCACGACAGCCCGACGGTGAGCGCCCCCCGGCGGCGGGCGTGCTCGACGGCGCCCACGGCGTACGGGGTGCGGCCCGAGGCCGAGACGCCCACGACCGCGTCCCGGGGGCCGACCCCGATCCGGTCCAGGTCCTCGGCGGCCAGCTCCGCGCTGTCCTCCGCGCCCTCCGCGGACGACACCACGGCGGTCTCCCCGCCCGCGATCAGGCCGACCACCCGGTCCGGCCGGGCGTTGAAGGTGGGCGGGCACTCGCTCGCGTCCAGCACCCCGAGCCGCCCCGCGGTGCCCGCGCCCGCGTACACCAGCCGCCCGCCGTCGGCCATGCGCGCGGCGATGCCGTCGATGGCGGCGGCGATCCGGGGCAGCTGGGCGGCGACGGCGGCGGGGACCCCGGCGTCCTCGGCGTTCATGATGCGGGCGATCTCGACGGTGTCGAGCCGGTCGATCTCGGCGAGTTCGGGGCGGAACGCCTCGGTGGTCAGGGTCTCCAGCTGGGCGCGGAGCTGCATCTCGTGCTGCTCTTGTCGCTGTTTCTCTTGCTGCTGATCGGCGGCGGAAGTCATGGCGAGACGGCTCTTTCCTGCGTGAGCGTGACGGTGGGGGATGGCAGCGACGGCGCCGGGGCGCCGGTCGCTCTCAGCGGTGGCTTCTCAGCGGTGGCCGGGGCGGGGGTCGTGCCGGTGCGCGAGGGCCTCGTACGAGGCGGACAGGGCGGGCGCCGCGCTCTCGTACGTGCGCTGCGCCACGCCTATGAACAGGCAGTCCACCACCAGCAGCTGGCTGGTGCGGCTGGACATGGCCGCCGGGCGCAGCTCGCTCTCGCGCGCGGTGGAGGTGGTGAGGACGAGGTCCGCGTACTGCGCGACCTCGCCGTCCGGGCGGCCGGTGATCGCGATGGTGGTCGCCCCGCGCTCGAAGGCGACGCGCAACGGCTCGATGACGTCCGTCGTACGCCCCGAATGGGTGATCGCGAGCGCGACGTCGCGGGAGTGCAGCTGGACGGCGTTGGTGACGGCCAGGTGCGGATCGGCGTGCGCGTGCGCGATCAGGCCGATCCGCAGCAGCTTCTGGACCAGGTCCTGGGCGACCAGGTTGGACGCGCCGATGCCGTACACGTCGGTCCGGCGGGCGGCGGCGACCGCGGCGACCGCGGCCTCGACCTGGCCGGTGTCGAGTCCCGCGGCGGTGTCGGCCAGACACTGCTGCTCCTCCTGGGCGAGCTTGGCGATCACGTCGCCGATCGGGTCGTCGACCGCGATGTCCGCCGTCACGGCCGGGGCCCGGCCCGCCGCCTGCTGCGCGGCGAGCGCGGCGAGCGCGAGGCGCAGATCGCGGTATCCGGGGTAGCCGAGCAACCGGGAGGTGCGGACAACGGTGGCCTCGCTGGTCCCCGTACGCTCGGCGAGTCCGGTGACGGTGAGCGCGGCGCAGCCCGCCGGGTCGCTCGCTACGGCCTCGGCGACGCGCTGCATCGAGCGGGTCATGGACGGGCCCAGGGTGCGGACCTTCGCCGCGAGGGCGGCGGGGGCGGGCACGGCGGGGTCGGTGAGGGGAGTGAAAGTTTCCTTCAACTTGCTACTCACATCTGAAAACTATTTCCGGCCACGAGGCCCGTCAAGACTGCGCGCAGATGCCCTTACGGACGCTGGAAGGGCGGCGCGCCGAAGCAAAGGTGACAATGGGACCCATGAAGCTCGAACATGCACTGCACGCGGCACGGGCGCTCGTCCTGGCCGACCTCGCGGCGGGAGACGTCGCCCAGGCCGACATCGTCTCGCTCGTCGAGGACGCCATCGCGCACCGCCGCTGGTGGGTCGAGCAGTGGCCGGAAGGCGTGGCGTACGTGTCCGGTCTGGTCGCCCAGGACGTCCAGGACGCCCTGCTGGAACGCTACGGCCGCTGGCCCCTGTGCCCGGTCTGCACCACGGGCGGCGACCTCCACGCCCTCGACGTCGAACCCGAACTGGGTCCCGACCCGCACTGGGTCTGCGGCAAGACGGCGGTGGCGGTGGCCCGCGTCGGCTCGCTGGGGGCCACCCTCTGATGGCCGTACTGATCGACCCGCCCTCGTGGCCGGGCCACGGCCGCATGTGGTCCCACCTGGTGAGCGACGTCTCGTACGACGAACTCCATGCCTTCGCCACCCGCATCGGCGCCCCGCGCCGCGGCTTCGACCGCGACCATTACGACGTCCCGAGCGACCTGTACGCGCGGGCGGTGCGGGCGGGGGCGGAGGAGGTCGGCAGCAAGGAGCTGCTGCGGCGCCTCACGGCGGCGGGCCTGCGCCGCCGCCGGGGGCGTGAGCGCTCCGGCATGTGAGCGCTCCGGCATGTGAGCGCTCGGCACGGCCGGGCTACGGTTCGATCAGGCCGACGCGGATCGCGTAACGGGTCAGCTCCAGCCGGTCCTTCAGACCGAGTTTCTGCAGCAGGTTGGCGCGGTGGCGTTCGACGGTCTTGACGCTGATGACGAGCAGTTCGGCGATCTGCTGTGAGCTGTGCCCCTCGGCGACCAGCTTGAGGATCTCCTCCTCGCGGCCGGTGATGGGCCGTTCGGGGATGTCCTCGCCCTCCCTGAGCCGGCCCAGGTAGTTGCGGATGAGGGCGTTGACGGCACCGGGATAGAGGAAGGGCTCGCCGCGCATGGTGGCACGGCATGCCTCGACGAGGTCGCGGTCGGCGACGGACTTCAGGACGTAGCCGGAGGCCCCGGCCGCCAGCGCCTCGAAGAAGTACTGCTCGTTGTCGTACATGGTCAGGATCAGGATGCGCGTCTCCGGTCGGCTGCGGGCCAGTTCACGGGCGGCCTGGAGCCCGGTCAGCCGGGGCATGGCGATATCGAGGATCGCCAGGTCCGGCCCGTGGGCCCGGGCGGCCTCGACCGCCTCGGCGCCGTCTCCGGCCTCGGCGACGACGGTGAGGTCGGGCTCGCTCTCGAGGATGAGCCGGACCCCGCGGCGGACCAGCGCGTGGTCGTCGGCGAGGAGGATGCGGGTGGGGGACGCCTCGGGCATGGTCACTGGCTCCGGTGGGGGCGGGGACGGTCAGGGGCGCTGGCTCCGGTGGGGGCGGGGACCGTCAGGGTCACGGCGGTGCCGCCTCCCGGGGCGGGCCCGAGGGCGAGCTCGGCGCCGATGAGCAGGGCGCGTTCGCGCATGCCGCGGATGCCGGCGCCCTCGCTGGTGTCCAGGTCCCGGCCCCGACCGTCGTCGCGGACGCGCAGTTCGACACCCGCGGGGGTGCGGGTGAGGGCCAGGTCCACGCGGCGGGCGTCGGCGTGGCGCGCGGCGTTGGTCAGGCTTTCCTGGGAGACGCGGTAGAGGACGAGTTCGGTCTGGTCGTCCAGCGGCGGCAGATCGCCGGCGATGCGGTGGTGTACGACCAGGGTGGTGCTGGTGAACTCGTTGGTGAGCGCCTTCAGGGCGCTGGTCAGGCCCAGTTCCTCCAGGACGCCGGGGCGTAGCCGTCGGGCGATGCGGCGGATCTCGTCCAGGCTGGTGCGCGTGGTCTCCTGGACCTGGCGCAGGTCGTCGCGTATGCCGGGCGGCGCGTGACCCGCGACGCTCTTGAGTTCGAGCAGGACGGCGGTGAGGCTCTGGCCGATCTCGTCGTGGAGTTCCTGGGCGATCCGGTGACGTTCGGCTTCCTGGGCGGACAGGGCGCGGGCGGCGCTGGTGGCGCGTTCGGCCTCCAGCCGGTCGAGCATGGCGTTGAACGTCATGATCAGCTCGGCGACATCGCCTTGCCCGCCCACGGCGGGCCGCTGTCCGGGGCGCAGCAGGTCGGCGGTGGTCATGGCGCGGGTGAGCCGTTTCAGCGGAGTGAGGCCGATGCGTACCAGCACGCCGTTGGCGATCAGCATCACGCCCAGCCCCCCGGTGAGGACGGCGGCCTCGGTGAGCAGGACCGGGGTGGAGACGGTGACCGGTCCGAGCAGCAGCGCGGCGGCCGCGATCAGCACCACGGCGTTGAGCAGGAAGATCCGCCAGAACAAGGACACTCCGTGCCGCCTCTCTCCTGGTGGTCCCGTGGCCCGGTAGCCGTCTCTTCTCTATCACCACCCCGGTCGGCCCCGCCCGATCCGTTGGGCGGGTTTGTCCTGGCCGGGGCCGGGATGAGGGTCGGTCACCGGCGGAAATGGGTGTCGGCACCGATGGTGGGGCGTACGCGTGCGATGTGATCGTTGGCAGCGACGCCCCCGGAAGGCCGCCCCGGAAAGCCGCCCCCCTGGTGGGAGGAGGAGCGATGGGAGGAGGAGCGATGGCAGAGCCCGGAGACACTCCGCTGTACGAACTCGAGGAGCGGACGGCGCGCCGCGACCCGCGCTTCGCCCATGACCCGGGGGCGGGACGGCCACGTCGGCCACGTCGGCCGCCTCGGTCACGGAGGTACCGGCGTGCGGTGGCGTGGTCGCTGCTGGTCGTCTCCCTGTCGATGCAGGTGGCGGGGATGCTGCTGCCCGAGGGCCTGCTGCTCGCGGCGGGCCTGGTCATGGCGGGTACGGTCACGCGGCTGTTCGTGACCCCGCACGGGCACCGGCCGGACCGGCTCTGGCCCCGGTTGCCGCTGCGTCCGCAGGGCGACGACGGGCGACGGTGAACGCCCCTTGGCGACCCAACCGCCCCTCGACCAAGAACGACCGCCCCTTGACGAAGGAGGACGCATCCACCCCGCTCGACGCGACACCCCGCCCTTCCGCCCGCCGACGAAGGTGGTGACCCGTGGGACACGCTGACACCCTGCTCGCCCTCGGCGGCGCCTTCCTCGCCGCCGCTTTCCTCGCCCGCCTGGGCAGCCGGATCGGGCTTCCGACCATCCCGCTGTTCATGCTCGCCGGGATTCTGCTGGGCCCGCACACCCCGGGGCTGGTCCTGGTCGAGAACGCGCACGACTTCGAAATGCTCTCCGCCCTGGGGCTGGTGCTGCTGCTGTTCTACCTGGGGCTGGAGTTCCACCTCGACGACCTCAGGAGCGGCGGTCGGCGTCTGCTGGCCGCGGGCGGCATCTACTTGCTGCTGAACGTCGGCGCCGGCCTCGGGTTCGGATTCGCCCTCGGCTGGGGCGCCCGGGAAGCCCTGGTGCTCGCGGGCGTGCTGGGCATCTCGTCCTCCGCGATCGTCACCAAGATCCTGATCGACCTGGGTCGTATCTCCCATCCCGAGACGCGCCTGATCCTGGGCGTCATCGTGGTGGAGGACATCTTCCTGGCGCTCTACCTGGCCGCGCTCCAGCCCGTCATCAGCGGAGCCCAGGGCGTCCAGGAGACGGTCCTCCAGGCGGGCAAGGCCTTCGGGTTCCTGCTGGCGCTGGCGGCCGCGGCCCGCTACGGCACCCGGCTGGTCGGTCGTATGATCATGGTCCGCGACAACGAACTGCTGGTCATCAGCTTCCTCGGCACCGCGGTCCTCGTCGCCGGGGTCTCCGAAGTCCTCGGGGTCGCGGACGCCATCGGCGCCTTCATGGCCGGGCTGATCCTGGCGGGAACCCCCTCCGGACCGCGTATCCGCGAGCTGGTGCACCCGTTGCGCGACGCCTTCGCCGCCATCTTCTTCTTCGCCTTCGGGCTGGCCATCGACCCCGGGGACATCGCGTCCGTCGCCGGCCCGGTGGCCGCCGCGGCGGCGCTGACCATCGTGATGAACGTCGTCGCCGGACTGCTCGTGGCGCGCGTCTACCGCTACGGGCCCGATCCCGCCGCCGAGATCGCGACCACGCTCCTGGCGCGCGGGGAGTTCGCCCTGATCCTGGCCTCCATGGCGACCAGTGCCGGACTCGACGCCCGGCTGGCCCCGTTCATCGCCGGTTACGTCCTCGTCCTCGCGGTCCTCGGCCCGGTCGTCGCCGGGCGCGCGCACCTGCTCGCCCGCGGCCTGCGGTCGGCGCGCGCCGCCCTGTCCGGCCGTCGTCCGGCCCTCGCGCCCACGGCCGACGGCTCGTACGCCGCCCCGCGCGGCGATCCGTACGCTGCCGCTGCCCCGGGCCGCGATCCGGCGGTCGTCCCTCCGGCACCGGACTCGCCCTGCGCCACCGGCGGCCGGGCCCCCGGCGCCGAGGCCCGGCCGCCGGGGTGACGTCGACGCCTGCTGGGCGCTGGGGCCTACCGGGTCCGCGAAGGCGACGACGGCAAGGACTCCGCGGCGGACGAGGAGCCGGCCGCCGGCGAGGTCGCGATGACGCGGGACGCGCCCCTCCGGTGCAGTCGTGCCGCGACCGCCGTCGTCGCCACGCCCGTACCGGCGAGCGCGGCGCCCGTCCAGGCCACGGCCGGATAGCCCCAGCCCGCGTCGATGACCAGACCGCCGAGCCAGGGGCCCACCGTGTTGCCGATGTTGAACGCGGACGTGGTGGTCGCGCCCGCGAGCGTGGGCGCGGCGTTCGCGACGTTGAACATGCGGGCGTTGAGCGCGGGCGCGGTGAAGAAGGCGGTGAAGCCGAGCAGCAGCGCCAGGCCCACGGCCGCGACCGGGCTGTGCGCGGTGAGAGCGAGGACGCTCAGCACCACCGTCGAGGCGGTGATGCCGCCGTACATCGTCCCGAACAGGTGCGCGTCCGCGATCCGCCCGCCGACCATCGTGCCGATCAGCGCACCGACCCCGAACAGCGCCAGCACAGTCGGCACCCAGCTCTCGTCCAGCCCCGCCACGTCCGTGAGCAGCGGCCCGAGGTACGAGAACAGGCAGAACACCGCGCCCCCGCTCAGCGCGGTGGTGACCAGCGCGAGCCAGACCTGACGGTCGCGGTAGATCCGCAACTCGCCCCGCAGCCGCGGCCGGTCGTCCCCGGTCGGCACCTCCGTACGCGGTACGAGCGCGATCACCCCGATCAGCCCCAGCACCGACAGCCCGGCCACCGCCCAGAAGGCCGCCCGCCACCCGGCGTGCTGCCCCAGGAACGCCCCGGCCGGAACCCCCGCGATGTTCGCGACGCTGAGCCCGCCGACCATCACCGCCATGGCCCGCGCCCGCGCGTTCACCGGTACCAACGACACGGCCACCGACGCCCCCACGGCCCAGAACCCGGCACACGCGAGCGCGCTCACCACCCGCGACGCGAACAGCACCCCGTACGACGGCGCCACCGCCCCCGCGACCTGCCCGAGCCCGAACACGGCGAGCAACGCGATCAACGTCGTCCGCCGAGGCAGTCGCAGGGTGGCCGCCGCCAGCACCGGCGCCCCGACCACCATCCCGATGGCGAACGCCGATATCAGCAGCCCGGCCGTGGGGATCGTCACCCCCATGTCCCGGGCGACGGGTTGCAGCAGCCCGGACAGCATGAATTCGGAGGTTCCGAGGGCGAAGACGGACAGGCCAAGGACATAAACGGCGATGGGCATGCCCGTTCCAACATCGCAGGTGGGCACGTCATTCCTGACCACGGAACGGGCCTGTCGGCGGCGGTTGGTAGAAAGAGCGCGCAACGGGCCGGCGCCGACTTCGCCGCCGGCCGCCGTACGAGCCCGGAGTCCTCCGCCTTGACCATCTCGCACATCACGGAACTGCACGGCCTGCCCGTCTTCGACTTCCCCCGCCCGGACGAGGGCGAGAAGCCCTTACCGGAGGCGGAGACGGTCGCGTGGAGACTCTCCCGGCACGACGGCGAGGAGGACATCGACGACTGCTGGGAGCGTTTCCTCGACACCGTCGACCCGGCGCGCGTCCGCGCCCTCGTCTTCGGCCAGGGCGCGTACGGCTCCGAACTCGACTACAGCGGCTTCGACGCGGCCGACCAGCTCGCTGCCGCGAAGGACCGCCTCACCGGTCTCGACGCCCTCTACCTCGCCGACCTGGAATTCGAGGAGTGCGAGCTGTCCTGGATCGTCCAGGGCGACGTCTCCCCGATCCTGGCCGCGTACCCGCGCCTGAGGGAACTGGGAGTCCGCGGCTCGGGCGGCGGCTACGGCGACGAGCCGGGCCTGGAATTCCCGCCGCTGCGCCACGAGGGCCTGTGCACGCTCCGCCTGGAGAACGGCGGCCTGCCCGGCGCGGTCGTCCGCGGCATAGCCTCCTCCGACTTGCCCCACCTGGAACACCTGGACCTGTGGTTCGGCGTCGAAGACTATGGTCGCGACGCCACGGTGCACGACCTCGCCCCCATCCTGAACGGCGGCCGCCTGCCCGCCCTGCGCCACCTCGGCCTGCGGAACGCCGACATCCAGGACGAGCTGGCCGCCGCCGTGGCCACCGCCCCCGTCGTCGCCCAGCTCACCTCCCTGTCCCTGGGGTTGGGCGCCCTGTCCGACGCGGGTGCCGAGTCGCTGCTGCACGGCCAGCCCCTCACTCATCTGAAGCGGCTCGACCTGCGCCACCACTTCCTGTCGGACGCGATGATGCGGCGCGTCCGGGACGCCCTCGAACCGTCCGGTGTCACGGTCGACCTCCCCGAGTCGGAAGGGATCGACGAGGACGACGCGGACGACGAGGCCGGAGGCCGGTACGTGGCCGCCAGTGAATGACGCGGCTCCGCTACCCGGGCCGCCGTTCGGGATGATCCTTGTTCAACACGTTCGCCCAGACCCACGGCACCGTCCCGGTCCGCGATTCCAAGGACCCGCACGGCCCGGACGGCGGCCTCGTCGGCTCAGGGGGCGAGTGTGGCCCGGAGCTGGTTGAGCCCCTCCACGGCCCAGTGGCGGCCATTGGGCAGTTGGTCGACGCGGCGCCAGCGCCAGGTCGTAATCATTGCCAAGATGAGGAGCCGGGACTGCTCGACCAGATCCTGGTTCGCCCCTGGATAGTGCTCACAGGCTTCATTGGCCGACGGCAGCACGTGCCCCTCAGCGCTCGGGGCGAGGCTATGGGCGAGGTCGAACTCGACTGGGCCCCGGCAGCAGGTTCCGAGGTCGACGAAGAGCAGCCCACTCCGCGTGCTCAGCACGTTTCCCAGATGCGGTTCGCCGTGCAGCAGCTGTTCACCGGAACCGCCTTCGCTGACCGCCGTGCTCAAGCGGTCGAGTGCGTCGGCGAGGAGCTCGCGGTCGTCGCTGCCCAGATCTGGGGTCTGCTCCCTGTCGGCGACACACGTCTGCGCTCCCGCGACGCGGTCCATGAAGTGCGGAGCGGCCACATCAATGCGGCGCAGTCCGTCATGGAGCCGGAAGAGTGTCTGCGCATACCCGGCCGCCGCAAGGTCCGAGGGGGCTGCCGGTTCGTAGTAGGTCCACAGCGTGATGACGAAACCATCCTGCTCGTAGACGCGTGGCTCCACCCGAGGCTCAAGCGCACCCACCGGAGCATCGGCCTCGGAGAGGCGGCGGCCGATCTCCAGCTCGAACTGAGCGCCGTCGCGATGCGCCGACGGTGAGACTCGAGCGATGACATCGCATGGGATCAGCCGCACCACGACGCGGTCGGAGTTGTTGATGACCACCGCATCGTCGGCCTGAAGGCCCAGCGCGGTAGCAGCCGTCCTCCCGGCCTCAACTGCGCGACGGACTTCCGATGCCTCCAACCGTCCTCCCTCAATCTTGAGTACACGTCCGGCGACGACAACGCGCGGCTTCGCCGCGCCCCACGCCCATGATCCACGCACCATGCTGCTTCTCTGCGTCCCCGGAGTCGTGGACACGATCGAGAAGCACGCCGGGGAAGGGGGCTTGCACTTCGTCAACTACCAGAACCAGATCGTGCCGTGGTGACGTAGCCGGTCCGCCAGCGGGCGGTACAGGTTACGCGCCCAGCAGCTCCAGCTCCGTGGTCATGTTGTGGCGGGCCGGCTGCTCCCAGCGCTCATGGCCGATCGGGGTGCGGAACAGGCAGGGCAGGCCCAGGAGGTGGCGGAGGACGTTCGCGCGGCCTTCGCGGAAGGTGTCGTCGGGGACGAAGGCGTACTCCTCGCGGACCGCCGCCGCGTACGCGCTGTAGTCCTCGGGTGAGCCCGCCAGTACGGCCAGGTCGGCGTCGCAGAGGACCTCGCCGTTGGTGTCGCCCTCGGCGGGGTCGTGGTCGGCGGTGAGGCGGACGAGGCGGGCGGTCTCGGCTACGCGGGACTCCGGGACGCCTGCCTCGGGGAGGGCGCGTTCGGCGAGGCGGGCGCTGCGCTCCTCGTTGGTCGAGCGGTCGGGGAGGTAGACCGCGTCGTGGAACCAGGCGGCGAGGCGGATCGCGTCGGGGTCGGGGGCCTCGGTGTGCTCCAGCAGCTCGTCGACCCTGTCCAGGACCGCGATCAGGTGGTCGGTGGTGTGGTAGCGGCGCTGGGGTTCGGCCCAGCGGGAGAGGAGGTCGTGGCCGTAGGGGGCCGGATCGGGGGTGGTGGTGTCGCGGGCGCTGTCGAGGAGGAGCGTCCAGCGGCTGAGGAGCGCGGGGTGGTCGGACATGGGCCCATTCTGTGGGGTGAGGATTGCGGGGGAAGGGGGGTGTGGCAAGCTGTACGGCATGTCTAGACCAATTCTCGAGGTTATCGCCCTCCATCCGGAGGACGCGATCGCGGCAGAGGCCGGAGGGGCGGACCGTCTTGAGCTGGTCACCGATATGGCCGCCGATGGGCTGACGCCCTCCCGGGAGACCTTCGCCGCCGTCCGTTCGGCGGTGGATCTGCCGGTGCGGGTGATGCTCCGGGCCTGCGACGGGTTCGCGGCGGGGGACGCCGCGGCCGTCGACGCGTTGTGCCGCAAGGCCGCCGGGCTGCAGGCGGAGGGGGCGGACGAGTTCGTACTCGGCTTCCTCGCCGCCGACGGTCTGGCCGACCTGAACGCCATCGCCGCGTTGGTCGAGGTCATCGGCGCCGGGCCGGGGGTGGACGAGAGCCGCTGGACCTTCCACCGGGCCATCGACCGCGCCGCCGACCGCGACGCGCTCCGTCGGCAGCTGGCCGGGCTTCCCGGCCTGGACACGTTCCTCACCGCCGGTTCCGCCCATGGCGTCGACCACGGGCTGCCGGTCCTCCGGGCCGAGGCCGCCCGTGCCGGGGTGACGGGGTACGAGGCGCGGATCATGGTCGGGGGAGGGCTTCGCCTCGACCACCTTCCCGAGCTGCGCGCCGCCGGTGTCACCGCCTTCCACATCGGCAGCGCGGCCCGGCGCGGCGGATGGCAAGGCCCGGTGGACGCGGCCGCCGTCGGGCAGTGGCGGCTTGCGCTCGATGCGCCGGTGCCGGTGGGTTGAGTTGGCGGTGCGAGTGGGTTGAGCGGCCCGTTCGGGGGCGCGCCCGGTGTGGTCGGCGATGGCGGGGAGGGGCCGGGGCCGGACCCGCCCCGCCGTCCGTGGGGTTACGCCAGCCGTTCCGGCAAGGGGGCCGCGTGGATCACCGTCAGGCCTGAGACCGCCCTGGTCAGGGCTACGTAGAGGCGGCGCAGGCCCGTGCGTTCGTCGGGTTCGCCGTCGACCACGGCGGCCGGTTCGTCCAGGACCACGTAGTCGTACTCCAGGCCCTTCGCCAGCGTCGCGGGCACCAGGGTCAGGCGGGCCTCGGGGCTGGTCTCCTCGCCGGGGGTGAGGTGGGTCAGCCCGGCGGCGTCGAGGGCGGCGGCCAGGACGGGGATGCGGGCGTCGGCCGCGATCAGGCCGATGGAGCCCTCGTGGGTCAGGGCCTCGTGGCAGGCGGTGATGACCGCCGTGGTCAGGTCGGCCGGGTCGACGGCCCGTACGGAGAAGTCGCCCGCCGCCTCGCGGATCGAGGTGGCCTCGGACAGGCCGGGCGCGATGGCGGGGAGCAGCCGGGAGGCGTACGCGATCACCTCGCGCGGCACGCGGAAGCCCTGGGTCAGCTCCTCGACGGCGGAGCCGGGCTTGCCGAGGTGGGTGAGGGCCTCGTCCCAGCTGTCGGTGGCCCAGGGGGTGGTGCCCTGGGCGAGGTCGCCGAGGATGGTGGCGGAGCCGGTGGTGCAGCGGCGGCCGACGGCGCGGTACTGCATGGGGGACAGGTCCTGCGCCTCGTCGAGGACCACATGGCCGAGGGAGTGGGTCCGTTCGATGAGGTCGGCGGCCTCGTCGACGAGCACCGCGTCCGGCGGGGACCACTTCGCGGACTTCACGCTGCGCGGCGGCTTGGTCCACAGGAGGGACTTCTGCTCGTCGGCGGTGAGGACGCCGTCGGCGTGGGCGGCCAGGAAGTCGGCGTCGGAGAGCAGCCGCAGCACGAGTTTCGCGGGGTCGACGGGCGGCCAGATGGCCTTGACGGCCGCCTTCACGGCGGGGTTGCGGGCCACCGCGTCCTGCACGCGGTCGTCGGGGGCCTCGCCCGCCTGCTCCATGCGGACGAGCACGGCGTGCGCGATGCGCTGCGGCAGGGCGTCGCGGGCCGCGCCGTAGCGGATGTCGCGGGCCAGCAGCTCCTGCACGGTCTCCTCGATCTCGTACGCCGGTACCCGCCAGCGGCGCGAGCCGCGGACCACGACGCACGGTTCGGTGGGCGGGGTGACGTGCGCGCGCAGGGCCCGGCGCAGCACCTCGGCCATGCGGGCGTCGCCCTTGATACGGGCCACGTCGGCGGAGTCCGCGCCGCGCACCTCGACGCCCGTGGCGGGGCGCGCCACCAGGTCCTCGACGGTGGCCTGGGCGACCTGCAACTCGCCCAGCGCGGGGAGCACTTGCTCGATGTAGTGGAGGAAGGAGCGGTTCGGGCCGATGACGAGGGTGCCGGAACGGGCCAGCCGCTCCCGGTGGGCGTAGAGCAGATACGCGACCCGGTGCAGGCCGACCGCCGTCTTCCCGGTACCCGGCGCCCCCTGGACACAGACGGTGCCGCTGATTCCGGCGCGGACGATCTCGTCCTGTTCGGGCTGGATCGTCGCGACGATGTCCCGCATGGGGCCGACGCGCGGCCGTTCGATCTCGGTCTGGAGCAGCTTGCTGGTCTGCTCCGCCTCGGATGGGTCGCTGAGCGCTTCGTCCTCGTACGCGGTCAACTCGCCGCCGGTGTAGCCGAAGCGGCGGCGCAGTCCGACGTCCATGGGCGTCTTCTTGGACGCCTGGTAGAAGGGCTGCGAGACGGGAGCGCGCCAGTCGATGACCATGGGGTCGCCGTCGGCGTCGTGTACGTGGCGGCGGCCGATGTAGAAGGACTCGCCCTCGGCACCCTCCGCGGCCTCCGCGCCCGGCGCGTGCAGATAGTCGAGGCGGCCGAAGAAGAGCGGGGTGTGGGAGAGGTCGGCGAGGGCCTTGATGCGCTCGCCGACCTGGTGGTGCAGGGCCGCGGCGTTGACCCAGTTCGCGGCGACGTCGCGGAGGTCGAGGGCTTCGACGTCGGCGCGCATGGCGCGCAGCGCGGCGCGGGACGCGGTGAGGTGGGCGCGCTCCCGCGCGAGGGGGTCGGTCAAGGGTCCTGGCTGGTCAGGGGCGTGCGAGGGCACGGCGTAGCCTCCGGCGGGTACACGAAGCAGAGTTGCGGTACGTACGAGATACCGCCCGGTTTCCGTCCGGGCGGCGGCTCTCCCCATCGGGAGGCGGCAAGACGGGGGATTGTAGCCAGCGGGTGTACGGGCCGCGAATGATTTACGTCGGCTTCGGGTTCAGGCGGAGTCGGCGATGCGGGGCGGCGTCAGACGTCCTCGTCCGCGAGCAGCGCGCTCGCGTCCACGATCCGGTACGCGTACCCCTGCTCGGCCAGGAACCGCTGGCGGTGCGCGGCGAAGTCCTGGTCGATGGTGTCGCGCGCGACGACCGAGTAGAAGACCGCGGGGTGGCCGTCGGCCTTCGGCCGCAGCACCCGGCCGAGCCGCTGGGCCTCCTCCTGGCGGGAGCCGAAGGTGCCGGACACCTGGATGGCGACGGTGGCCTCGGGCAGGTCGATGGAGAAGTTGGCGACCTTCGACACGACGAGGACGGACAGCTCGCCCTCCCGGAAGGCGTCGAACAGCTTCTCGCGCTGCGCGTTCGTCGTCTCGCCCTTGATGACGGGCGCGTCCAGATGCTCGCCCAGCTCGTCCAGCTGGTCGATGTACTGGCCGATGACCAGCGTCTGCTGCCCCTTGTGCTTGGCCACCAGCGCCTCGGTGATCCGCTGCTTGGAGGCGGTGGTGGCGCAGTAGCGGTACTTCTCCTCGGTCTCGGCGGTCGCGTACGCCAGCCGCTCGGTCTCGGTGAGGTTGACGCGGACCTCGACGCAGTCGGCGGGCGCGATGTAGCCCTGCGCCTCGATCTCCTTCCAGGGCGCGTCGAAGCGCTTGGGGCCGATGAGCGAGAAGACGTCGGACTCGCGGCCGTCCTCCCGTACGAGCGTGGCGGTCAGGCCGAGACGGCGGCGCGCCTGGAGGTCGGCGGTGAACTTGAAGACCGGGGCGGGCAGCAGATGCACCTCGTCGTAGATGATCAGCCCCCAGTCGCGGGAGTCGAACAGCTCCAGATGCGGATAGATGCCCTTCCGCTTGGTGGTGAGCACCTGGTACGTGGCGATGGTGATCGGGCGGATCTCCTTCCTCGTACCGCTGTACTCGCCGATCTCCTCCTCGGTGAGGGAGGTGCGGCGCACCAGCTCGTGCTTCCACTGGCGGGCCGAGACCGTATTGGTGACCAGGATGAGGGTGGTCGACTTGGCGGTGGCCATCGCACCCGCCCCGACCAGCGTCTTCCCCGCCCCACAGGGCAGGACGACGACGCCCGAGCCGCCGTGCCAGAAGCCCTCGACGGCCTGCTTCTGGTACGGGCGCAGCGCCCAGTCCTCCTCGCACAGCTCGATGGCGTGCGCCTCGCCGTCCACGTAACCGGCCAGGTCCTCGGCGGGCCAGCCCAGCTTGAGCAGCGTCTGCTTGATCTGACCGCGCTCGGAGGGGTGGACGACGACGGTGTCCGGGTCGATACGGGAGCCGACCAGCGGCTGGATCCGCTTCGACCGCAGGATCTCCTCCAGCACGGGACGGTCACTGGTCTCCAGGACCAGCCCGTGGGTGGGGTGCTTGAGGAGGCGCAGCCGCCCGTAGCGGGCCATCGTCTCGGCGACGTCGACGAGCAGGGCGTGCGGTACGGGGTAGCGGGAGTACGCGACGAGCGCGTCCACGACCTGCTCGGCGTCATGCCCGGCCGCGCGCGCGTTCCACAGACCGAGTGGGGTCACGCGATAGGTGTGGATGTGCTCCGGCGCACGCTCCAGCTCGGCGAAGGGCGCGATCGCGCGGCGGCATGCTTCCGCCTGCTCGTGGTCGACCTCGAGCAGGAGCGTCTTGTCGCTCTGGACGATGAGCGGTCCGTTCACGCGCCGGAGTCCCTTCTACGTGTCGCCGGGGCCAAAGACCCAGTGTCCCTCATCGGCCGGGTATGGCGGAGGGCCACAGGGATACTCCGCACGGCCGGGGGCAAGCGGGGTCACAGACAGGAGGGACGCAACGAGGGTGGGAGGTAGGTCCCTGTGATCAGCATCGCTGGGTGGGAGATCCGGCGGACGATGAAGGGCGCGATGACGAAGGGCGCGATGACGAAGAGGACGGCGGCGAAGAGTGCGCCTTCCAAGGGCGCGAAGAGTGCGCCTACGAAGACCACGAAGACCACGAAGACCACGAAGACCGCGCCCGCGAAGAGTGCGCCCAAGAGTACGAAGAGTGCGCCTACGAAGAGTGCGCCTACGAAGGGCGCGGCGAAGAAGAAGGCGACGTCCGGCACGGCCGCCAAGAAGACCGGAAGCGGGGCCGGGGCCGCGAAGGTGGCGGCGGCCGAACGGAAGCCGCAGGGCGGCTCGCCCGCCCCCGCGGCGGCGGCCGCCGGGTCCCCGCCCCTCCAGCGTGACTCGCTGGGCTCCCGCGCCGCGCGGGTGCTGGTGATGCTGCTGGCGTTCGTCTGCATGGTCGGGTTCGCGGCGGCGCTCGCCAAGGCCACGCTCGTGCCGCAGCCGGGGTCCAGCGATCTCGTACACACCAATCTGCACCCGGGCGATTCGCTGCGCGCCTACCTCGACCAGCCCGCCATCCGGGACACGGTGAAGCAGATCGGCGGCAATGTGCTGCTCGGCGCGCCCTTCGGCGTGCTGCTGCCGATGCTCGTGCCGAAGGCGCGGGGCGCGGTGCGGGTGGTGCTGGTGACGTCGCTGGTGATGGTGCTGGTCGAGGTCGCACAGGGTGCGATCGTCGAGGGCCGGGCCTTCGACATCGACGACGTCATCCTGAACACGACGGGCGCGCTGCTCGGCTACGTCCTGATCGGCCGCCGCCTCGGTCATGCCCTGCACCCGCGGCGCCACCACTGGTGGCAGCGGCGGCGCGGCTCCTCCTCCGACACCGCCGCCTAGGCGCCCGCGTCGTCGGCGAGTTCCGCGACCCCCGTGATGCGGTGGAGGGGGTACGTGCGGACCTCGTCGGCGGTGTGGTCGTACGCGGTGACATAGCCGCCCTCGACGCGGACCGGGGCGATGACGCGCTGGCTGGCGGCGCCGTCCGCGTTGACGTAGCCGATCCAGACGGCGGAGCCGGTGAGGGCCGCGGCCTGCATGGTGGCGAGGGTGTCGGCGGAGGTGGTGCGCGGGAGACGGTCGCCGGTGGTCGCGGTGGCTGTGCCGGCGTTGGCCGGGGGCTTGTGGGGTGCGGTCGCGGCGAGGTCACCGGCGCGGATGGCGCGTACCGCGGCGCCCAGCAGGGTGGCGTCCGGGACGGGCGGACCGTCCGGGACCGGGGCGGGCGGCGTACGGGGCGGGGTGCGCTGGGCCTCGGCGCGGGTGACCAGGACGTCGCCCTCGGCGGATTCGGCGGCCGGTGCGTATCCCATGGCGCGCAAGCCCTCCAGCAGCGCGTCCGGCGGTGCCTGGGCGGCCAGCACGGTCGGGGCGAGACGGCGCAGGCGCAGGCCCGCGGAGCGGCGGTCGGCGAGGATCTCGGCGAGCAGGGTCTCGTCGTCGCAGCGCAGATAGGCGGAGGCCGCGCCGATGCGGAGGTGGCCGTGTTTACGGGCGACGTCGTCGATCAGGTAGGTGAGGGGCTGCGGCACGGGCGTGCGGGAGTGCGCGGCAAGGAAGGTGTGCAGGTCGTCGGCGGCCTGCCCGGCGTCGAGCGCGCGGCGTACGGAGGCGGGGGTGAAGCGGTAGACGGTCGCCCCGCCCTTGGACTCGACCTCGGCGAGGATGCCGAGCGCGTCGGCGAGCGGCCGCTCCAGCGGGCCGGGGGCGACGGCGGTCAGGTCGGCCTGGAGGAGGACGTGGTCGAGGGGTTCGGGGAGGAGCGGCGCGAGGAGCCGCCCCGCCTCGTCGGCGAGCGCGGCGGCCTCGGCGGGGGTTGTGGCGGCGGGGGCCTCGGTTTTCCCGGCTGTTCCGGCTGCGTCGGTGGCTTCGGCCGCTTCGGCCGCCGGGCCCAGGAGCGCGCGGCCGTGAGACGAGAGCGCGGCGCGGCCGGTGATGCCGAGCAGTTCGGCCTCGCCGAGGGTCCAGCGCGCCAGCCGTGACCGCAGATCGTCCCTGGTGGCGGGGGTGGTCGGCCCTGCGGCCCCGGTGGTTCCCGCAGAGCCGTCGGCCCCGGTTCCGACGGATGCCGTAACCCCGGCGGCTCCGCTAACCCCAGCGGCCCAGGTTCCGGCGGAACCAGCGGCTGCGGTTCCCGCGGCCCCGGCAGACCGTGCGGCCCCGGACTCGGTGTCCTTGGCACCCCCGGTTCCGGTGGTCCTGCCTCCCGTGGGGCTCGTGAGCCCAGCAGCTCCGGCACCCCTGGTCCACGCAGAGCCCGCGGCTCCGGCGCCCTTGGCGCCCGCCGCGCCCGTCGCGCCCGCCGGGGCTCGATGGGAGGGGCGTTCCCAGTGGAGGCGGGTCAGGAGGGCGTTGGGGTCGGGGGCGGTGCCCGGGGGGAGGGTGGCGAGGAGTTCCAGGGCTCGGCGGCGGACCTCGGGGGCCGGGGAGCGGTCGAGGTCGGCGCCGAGGGCGGAGAGGGTGCGGCCCCGGTTGTCGCGGCCGCCGACCAGGCCCGACGTACGGGTCGCGGCGAGCCAGGCGGTGGCGAGCGCGGCCCAGCGTTGTTCGGCGGGCAGCCGCAGCCAGTCGTCGTACGCGGGGGTGGGCGCGTACCGCTCGTCGGTCTCGCCGTCGGAGGCCACCAGCCCGGCCGCGTACGCCAGCTCGATCCAGAACGCGGCGATCGGCTCGGAGACGTCGAGCGCGACGGCGGTCCGCTTGAGGTCGCGCACGCTCAGCCCGCCCGCGCGCAGCACCGGCGGTCCGGCGCTCTCCCACTCGCCCAGCAGCTCCTCGACGGTGGCCAGCGCGGTGAACGCCTGTCCCGCCGCCGCTTTGTCCACAGCCTGTGGATCGTGCTGCGCGGCGGACGCCAGCGGCGGGGCCACCGGCTCGGGCGCGCGATGGGCATGGCCGCCGCGCAGGTGCAGGGCGACCTCGCGGGGGAGGACGACGTTGCGCGGCCCGGACGGCAGCAGCAGGCCGCGGTCCAGCAGCCAGGCGACGGGCGGTGTGGGTGAGGCGACGGACACCTCCCCGTACGGCGGACCCCAGGTCAGCCTGGCGAGCACGGCGGCCGCGTCGTCGGGCGCGTCGGCGAGCAGCGCGCCCATCCGGTCGCGGTCGTTGAACAGCCCGGTCAACGCGGCGACGGCCGTCACCGGATCGTGGGTGGCCGACAGCCCGGCCGCCGTCAGCAGCTCCTGGAGCCGCCCCGGCGACATCCCCGCCGTGGCCTCGTGCACGGTGGGCCCGAGCCCGGTCGGGGAGGGGGAGGCGGGGGACGGGGCGAGCAGTTCGCGGGCGGTACGGACCAGGCGCAGCCGGTCGTCCCCGCCCCAGACCAGCGCCTGCGCGCGCAGCGTGGCGACGGCGCGGGGAAGTTCGGCGGCGATCCGGTCGCGGAGCGCGGTTGCGTCGGCCGCATCGGCCGCGTCGCCCGTCATCAGCGCGCTCAGCGTCTCGTACGGACACGGGTCCGGCGCGACCGCCAGGGCTTCGGCGGTCTGGAGGGCGAAGCGGTCGAGCCGTTCCACCGCCCGTACGACCGAGGCGCGGGTGCCCGCGCGGGTGGCGAGCTGCGTGAGGTCGCCCGGGACGGGGGACAGCAGGTCGGGGCGGGCGCGCAACAGGGCGGCGAGGGCTTCGTCGGGGCGCGTGCGCAGCTCCTCGGCCAGGGTGCGGGGGGCAGCGCGGCCGCTGGCGTCTGGGCCGGTCCCTGCGGTCACGCATGCCTCCCGATTACGCGAGCTGCTCATTCGATCCACAGTACCCGGGGGTGCCGGGGGCCCGGGGGTGCGGCGGAATCCGGCCTCCGCACGGTACCGTCGGTGCCGTCTGGCACGCCGACCATGCGCATTTCTCAGGGGTCTTGGTGGGGATCGAGAGCGAAAAGCTCGTCTACGACTATCTGAGCCGCGTCGGGGACCTGGCTCAGCAGCAGGGTCTGCCGTCCGGTGAACGGATGCGGCTGGTCTCCGGGCTGCGGGCCGACATCGACCACCGGCGGTCGACGGGCGGTACGGACAGCCCGGCCGGTGTGAAGCGGATTCTGGCCAAGCTGGGCACGCCCGCCGAGGTGGTCGCGTCGGCGGGCGGCCGGGCGCCCGCCGGGGATGACGCCCCGCAGGGCGGCTCGGGCAGCTCCGGCGGCTCCGGTGCCGAGCAGGGCAGCGGAGGTACGCGGACCTCGGGCGCGGCGCGAGCGGCGCGCGACAAGCTGGCCGGGCTCGCCGCACGCACCGGGCTCAGCAACAAGGTGCCCTCGCCGCGCGACCCCAACAGCGCGGGCGGTACGGGGGACGACACCCCCGTCTCCCTCGCCAAGCACATGCCCGTGACCCCCGAGGCGCCCGAGACGGCCAAGAAGACCCCCGGCCGTTCGTCTACCGCCGCGTCGCCGCCCCATCTGGCGAGTCCGGACGAGTTGGGCCCGCGCGAGTCGAACCCCGACTGGTGGCACGTGGAGCCGGGCCCGTTCGCCCAGCCCGAGCACCCGGACGGCCAGCTCGGCTTCGTCGAGGGCTTCGTCGGCGGCATCGAGCTGCCCGAACTGCTCGGCAGCGGCAAGACGGTCGAGCAGGAGCAGCAGGAACAGCGGGAGCGGCAGGAGCGGGAGAAGCGGGAGACCGAGGAGCGGGCGGCGGCGGAGGGGGCCGAAGCGGACACCGGCGCGAAGGAGGGCTCGGCGCGTCGGCGCGGGGTGCTGCGCCGCGCCGTGTTCGGCCCCGGCAAGTCCGCCGAGGCGGAGGCCGCCCGGGCGGGTTGGGTGGCGGGGCTCAGCCCGGTGCTGCTGCTTGCGATCGGGCTGCTCGTCGCGGGCGCCGTGCTGGGCAACATCGTGCTGCTCGCGTTCGGCTGGGTGCTCACGTACGCCTCCGGCAAGCTGTCCCGCGCCGAGGCGAAGTGGGCGGTGCTGGGCATGCCAGGACTGGTGGCGGCCGGGGCGATGGTCTGGCTGTGGGGCCGGATCAACGACAAGTGGGGCGACCGGATCCCGGAGAACGGGATGAAGGACGTGCTCACCGAGACCTGGCCGGTGGTCGTGCGCGGCGCGGCCGTCGCCACGGTGCTCTTCCTGGTGTGGCGGGCCCGCCGCCGCGGCCGGAGCGGCTAGCGGCGTTCCGCCGTCAGCGACGCGTCGTTGCCCGCCGAATTCTCCACCGCCGTGTCCTCCGTCTCCGCCGTACGTCCCGCCTGCCACGGCGCGCCCGGGACGACGAGGGGGCTGCCCGTCACCGGGTCCGGTACGACGACCGACTCCAGCCCGAACACCTCCCGCACCAGCTCCGCCGTGACCACCTCCGACGGGCGCCCGCGCGCGACGATGCGCCCCTCCTTCATCGCGATCAGGTGGTCCGCGTACCGCGCAGCCTGGTTGAGGTCGTGCAGGACGGCCACCACCGTGCGGCCGCGCTCGTGGTTGAGCTGGCGGACCAGGTCCAGCACCTCCACCTGGTGGGCGATGTCCAGATAGGTCGTCGGCTCGTCCAGCAGGAGCAGTCCGGTCTCCTGCGCGAGCGCCATCGCGATCCAGACGCGCTGCCGCTGGCCGCCGGACAGCTCGTCGACCAGCCGGTCGGCGAGCGCCGTCACGTCTGTACGCTCCATCGCGTCGCCGACCGCGCGCTCGTCCTCGTCGGACCACTGCTGCCACCAGTGCTGATGCGGTTGGCGGCCGCGGGAGACGAGGTCGGCGACGGTGATCGCGTCGGGCGCGACCGGGGTCTGCGGGAGGAGCCCGACCGACTGGGCGATCTTCTTGGTGGGAATGCGGGCGAGGTCCGTCCCGTCGAGGAGGACGGCGCCGCCGCGCGGCTTGAGGAGGCGGCCGAGGGCGCGCAGCAGGGTGGACTTGCCGCAGGCGTTGGGGCCGACGATGACCGTGACCTCGCCGTCGGGTATCACCAGGTCGAGGCCGTCCACGACGGTCCGGTCCTCGTAGGCGAGGGTCAGTTCGCGGGCCGCGAGCCGACCGGCGGCGGCTTCGGAAGCGGCGCGGGAAGCGGTGGGGGATGCGGTCATGCCGTGGTGCCTCCGTTGCGGCTGCCGCGTCCGCGTCCGCCGGACGTCAGCAGCAGGTAGATCAGATACGGGGCGCCGACCGCTGCGGTCAGCACCCCCACCGGCAGTTCGGTCGGCGCGAACAGCTTGCGCGCCAGCAGATCGGCGGCGACGACGATGAACGCGCCGGTCAGCGCCGAGCACAGGAGCGGGATCTGCGCGGTACGGGTCATCCGGCGGGCGATCTGCGGGGCGAGCAGCGCCACGAAGTCGACCGGGCCCGCCGCGCCCGTCGCCATCGCGGCGAGGACGATGCCCAGGGTCGCGAGACCGAGCCGTACCCGGCCGAGCCGTACGCCCAGCGCGGTCGCCGTGTCGTCGTCCATCGAGACGGTGCGCTGCGCCCGCGCCGCCCACAGCACGGCGGGCAGCAGCAACAGCAGCGCCCAGCCGAGCGGGATGGCCTCCTCCCAGCCGCGCCCGTTGAGGGAACCGGTCATCCACACCTTGGCCTGCTGGGCGACGAGGTAGTCGCCCTTGGTGAGGAAGAGCTGGGTGATGGAGCGGAGCGCGACGGCGAACCCGATGCCGATGAGGACGAAGCGGGTCGCCTGGAGCCCGCCGCGCCAGGCGAACACGTAGACGAGGGCGGCGGCGGCCAGGCCGCCCGCGACGGAGACGTACGGCAGCAGGCTGAACGCCGTCACGCCGTACGTCATCGCCCCGACGGTGACCGCGCTCGCGCCCTGGGTGACGCCGATGATGTCGGGGCTGGCGAGCGGGTTGCGGGCCACGGTCTGGATGAGCGCGCCCGCGATGCCGAAGGCGGCGCCGACCAGCAGGCCGAGGGTCATACGGGGGAGCCGGAGGGTGCCGACGACCAGGTCGTTCGGGGTGGGCTGCCCGATGCCGTACTGGGTGTGCAGGACGGCCCGTACGGCATCGGCGGGCGCGATGAGGCTTTCGCCGAGGCACAGGTACGCGACGGACACGGCCGCCGTGGCGACGGCCAGCGCGAGGGCGACGACGGCCGCCCGGCGGTGCAGCAGGAACGAGGCGCGGCGGCCGGTGCGGAGGAGGCCGTAGCCGAAGGGGCGGGCGGTCTTTTCCACGATGCTGGTATTGGCCCGGCTCATGCCGTCACCGTCCTGCGCCGCACCAGCGTGACCAGGAACGGAACGCCGATCAGGGCCGTCATGACGCCCGCCGGGACCTCGCTCGGCGGGAAGACGAGTCGGCCCACCACGTCCGATATCAGCAGCATCACCGGGCCGATCAGGGCGGCCATCGGGAGGACCCAGCGGTGGTCCGTCCCCACGACCCCGCGAGCGAGGTGCGGGACGGCGAGGCCGACGAACGCGATCGGGCCCGCGGCGGCGACGCCGACGCCGGTGAGGACCGTCGCGCCGAGGCCCGCGAGGACCCGTACGACCGCGATGTTCTGGCCGAGCCCCTTCGCGACGTCCTCGCCGAGCGCCAGCGCGTCCAGGCCGCGGGCGGCCGCGGCCACCAGCACCGTGCCCACCAGCAGGAACGGCCAGATCTGGCCGACGATCTCGGCGTCGCGCCCCGCGAGCGAGCCGATCTGCCAGAACCGGAACTCGTCCAGCGCGGCGGCCTTCGTCGTCAGCACGCCCGAGGTGATCGACACCAGCAGGGCGTTGACGGCGGCCCCGGCGAGCGCGAGCTTGACCGGGCTCGCCCCGCCCCGGCCGCCGGAGGCGATGGCGTAGACGGCGATGGAGGCGAGGCCCGCGCCCGCGAAGGCGAACCACACGTACCCGGTGAGCGTGTGCACCCCGGCGAAGGCGATCGCGAGCACGACCCCCACCGAGGCGCCCTGGCTGACGCCGAGCACACCGGGGTCGGCGATCGGGTTGCGGGTGACGCCCTGCATCACGGTGCCCGCCATGGCGAGCGCCGCGCCGACCATCAGGCCGACGACCGTGCGCGGCAGCCGCAGCGACCGCACGATGTCGGCGGCGTCGCTCGTGCCCCCGTGCAGCAGCGCGTCCAGCACCTGACTGGGCGCGATCTGGCGGCTGCCGAGGGCGAGGCTGAGCAGCACCGCGAAGAGGAGGGCGACGACGGCCGCGGCCGTCCACACGATGCGGCGCCGGACCAATGCGGCTCTGGGACTTCGGCTGGTCCGGTCGGCAGACATCGCTTCCGTTCGATCGTTCGGTTCTCGCGCGTGAGGTCGACGCAGGTAAGGCGACGCTTAGTGTATGCATGGGCCAGGCACAATGACGGGCATGGCTTCGCACCTCGCACCGAGCACCCCCACCCTGACCGTCGGCTTCGACCTCGACATGACCCTCATCGACTCGCGCCCCGGCATCAAGGCCGCCTACGAGGAGTTGTCCGCCCGGACCGGAGCCCCCATCGACGCCGAACTCGCCATCACCCGGCTCGGCCCGCCGCTGGAGCAGGAGCTGGCGCACTGGTTCCCGGACGAGCGGATCCAGGAGATGGGTGACCTGTACCGGTCGCTGTACCCGGAGTTCGCGATCGCCCCGACCCTCGCCATGCGCGGCGCCCGGGAGGCGATAGCGGCGGTGCAGCGGGCGGGCGGCCGCGCCATCGTCGTCACGGCGAAGCACGAGCCGAACGCCGAGCTGCACCTCAGCCACCTGGGCATCGAGGCGGACGCGGTCATCGGCTGGCTCTGGGCGGAGGCCAAGGCGGAGGCGCTGCGCGAGTACGGGGCGTCGGTGTACGTCGGGGACCACACCGGCGACGTACGGGGCGCCCGGACGGCGGAGGCGCTGTCGGTGGCGGTCGCCACCGGGCCGTGTGCCGTGGAGGAGCTGCGCGAGGCGGGGGCGGACGTCGTGCTCGACGATCTGACCGGGTTCCCGGCGTGGCTGGAGGGCCACATCGCGGCGTAGCGTCCGCGCGGGGCGGGGCTGATGCCCCGCTACGGCTTGTCGTGCACGACCCGGGCGGCCTCTACGACCCGGGCGGCCTCGCGCCGCTGCGCCGCGATCCCGCGCAGCATCCCGGCCGCCGCGAGCGCGAAGCCGACGCCCATCAGCATGCACACGAAGTACGCCACCGACGGCAGCGGATCGGCGCCCAGGAACAGGGGCGCGACGGTCGCGAGGGTGGCGACCGCGCCGACGGCGAAGACGATCACGCCGATGCGTACGAGACGGTCGCCGGGGGCGGTGTCACCGGTTCCGTGGTGCGGGGTTTCGTTGCTCACCGCACCAGGGTAGATCCGTGCCAGAGCGCGCATACCAACCACCCGGAACCACCCGGGTACGTCTTGTCACCAGGCTCGGGACCATTAGCCTTGGTGGTGGCGGGTCTTACGACCCGCTGTAGTGCTATCCAGAGCTTTTTTCCGTGTTTTCCGACGAGCGACGAGGACGAGGACAGACGTGCCTACCGGCAAGGTCAAGTGGTTCAACAGTGAGAAGGGCTTTGGCTTTCTCTCCCGCGATGACGGCGGTGACGTCTTCGTGCACTCCTCGGTGCTTCCGGAAGGCGTGGATTCGCTGAAGCCGGGGCAGCGCGTTGAATTCGGCGTCGTGGCCGGAAACCGCGGTGACCAGGCGCTTTCGGTGACGCTTCTCGATCCGGCACCGTCCGTGGCGGCCGCGCAGCGGCGCAAGCCGGACGAGCTGGCGTCGATCGTCCAGGATCTGACCACTCTGCTGGAGAGCGTGACGCAGCAGCTGGAGCGCGGGCGTTATCCCGACAAGGCGCACGGCCACAAGATCGCGGGGATGCTGCGGGCGGTTGCCGACCAGCTCGATGTATGAGGCACGTGCTGCGCGCCGGTAAGCGTCGGGAAGCGCCGAGCAGCGCCGATAAACGAACGTAAAAGCGAACGGAATTAGGCGAATTCCAGTGCGTTCGGGCCGAGGGGCGGTACCAGTCCCTCGGCCGCCGCGCGGGTGAGCAGCCCGCGCACCGCCGCGTAGCCGTCCTCGCCGAGATCCGCGGTGAACTCGTTCACGTACAGCCCGATGTGCTGGTCCGCGACGCGCGGGTCCATCTCCTGGGCGTGCTCCAGGACGTACGGACGCGACGCCTCCGGGTCGTCCCAGGCCATCCGGACCGACGTACGGATCGTCCCGGCCAGTTCGCGCAGCCGCTCCGCGCCCAGCGAGCGCTTGGCGATGATCGCGCCGAGCGGGATGGGCAGTCCGGTGGTCAGCTCCCAGTGCTCGCCCATGTCGGCGAGGCAGTGCAGGCCGTAATTCTGATAGGTGAACCGGGCCTCGTGGATGACGAGTCCGGCGTCGACCAGACCGTCCCGTACCGCGGGCATGATCTCGTGGAACGGCAGCACCCGGATCTCCCCGACCCCGCCCGGCACCTCGGCGGCGGCCCACAGCCGGAAGAGCAGATACGCGGTCGAACGCTCGCTCGGCACCGCGACCGTCTTCCCCGCGAGGTCCTTCGCCGCGCCCGGCTCCCGGGTGAGCACGAGCGGACCGCAGCCGCGCCCGAGCGCGCCGCCGCACGGCAGCAGCGCGTACTCGTCCAGCACCCAGGGCAGCACCGCGTACGACACCTTCAGCACGTCGGACTCGCCGCGCTCGGCCATCCCGTTGGTGATGTCGATGTCGGCGAACGTGACCTCCGGCGCGGGCGCGCCCGGGATGCGGCCGTGGGCCCAGGCGTCGAAGACGAAGGTGTCGTTCGGGCAGGGCGAGTAGGCGATCGTGAGCGGCTGTGCGGCCGACGGGGTCACGGCTGGCTTCCTTTCAGGTCTGTCTCCGGGGCAGGGGCCGCGAGGGCGGGTACGGCCCGCTCGAACGCCTCCGCCAGGGCGTCCAGCGCCTCGCCGATGCGCCAGGCGGCCCGGTCGCGCGGGCCGACCGCGTTGGAGACGGCCCGCATCTCCAGTACGGGGACGGCCTGGGCGGCGGCCGCCTCGGCCACCCCGAAGCCCTCCATCGCCTCGGCGACGGCCCGCGGATGGCGCCGCAGCAGCGCGGCGGCCCGCTCGGCACTGCCGGTCACGGTCGACACGGTGAGCACGGTGCCGCGTACGGCGCCGGTGGTTCCGGTTGCCCCGATCGCCCCGGCGACGGCGGTGACGGCGGTGACGAGGGCGGGCGGCGGGCGGTGTTCGATGGTGCCGAAGCCGAGGTCGGTGACGGCGGCGAAGCCGTCGGGGGTTTCGGCGCCCAGATCGGCGGCGACGACGGCGTCGGCGACCACGACGGAGCCCAGCGGGGCGTGCGGCGCGAAGCCGCCGCCGATACCGGCCGATACGGCGAGGTCGTACGGGGCGCCTTGGGTGACGGCGACGGTCAGCGCGGTGGCGGTCCCGGCCGCCGCGGCCGCCGGTCCGACCCCGGCCGCCAGCACGTCGACGGTGAGCGGCGGCCCGTCGGGGCCGCCCGGCCGCAGCCGGTGCAGCACCCCGCCGGGCACGGCGACTTCGGTGGGCACGGCGCCCGCCGCACCGCATCCGCGGATCACCGCGTCCCGTTCCGCGGGGACGGCGGTGACGATCAGTACGCGCATCAGCGCCTCCCGGCTGTCGGGCGCGGTGACGTCACGCGACGTCACGTGATGTCAGCTGTCCCGTTCCAGCTTGAAGCGCCAGATGCCCTTCACGCCCTGCGAGCCGTCGCCGAGCTGGGCGACGGTGATGGTGACGCTCTTCGACATGGTGGTCTGCCCGGTCTGCGGGTTCTGCTGCGCGAAGAGCTGGTCGCTGTCGAAGCTGCGGTACGTCTCCTTGCTCGCCTCGGCCATGACCGGGTTGTTGGCGATCAGGCCCCAGCTGGAGTCGGCGATCTCCGGGTCCACGCCGATCCGCACCTTGTCCCCGGCGCCCACCTTGATGGTGTGGGAGGGCTTGGCGGACAGGCACTTCTTGAACGTGGCCGAGCCGAGGTTCTTCCCGTCGCCGAAGCAGCCCTTGCTCGCCTCCGCCGTCACGGTGCTCGAACCGACCGTCACCGTCGCGAGCGGAGTCGGCTTGTCGCAGGCGGAGAGGGCGATGAGCCCGAGGGCAACGGCGCAGGTGGCGGTGGTGGCCCTGCGGCCCTTGCCCCTGGAAAACAGCGCAGCGGTCATGCGGGCAGGCTATCGGGCCCTCCCGGCCGCCCGGCGCCGGGGTGGTGGATCGCGGTGCCGGGACGCGCCCCCGCGGGCATGACGGCGAGCCGAGCGTCCGTCACGCCACCCGGGGGTGCGCGGCGGTGTGCCGGGCGGCGGACAGCAGTCCCCGTACGCTCAGGGCCACGCCCAGCGCGATCATCGTCGCGGCGGCGGACATGCCCACCACCCCGCTCAGCGGCAGCGAGATGCCCACCGCGCCGCCGACCACCCACGCCATCTGGAGCGTGGTCTCGGAGCGGGAGAACGCCGACGTACGGACCTCTTCCGGCACGTCCCGCTGGATCAGCGCGTCCAGCGACAGCTTGCCCAGCGCCAGCGAGATGCCCGCGGTGGCGGCCACCACGGCGACCGTGACCGCGCCGTACAGCACCGCCGAGAAGACGATCACCCCGAGGGCGGACGTCAGCACCACGGCGATGATCCGCTCCGGGCCGCGCTCCCGCAGCCATGCGCCGATCGCCGTGCCCAGCGCGTTGCCGCCGCCCGCCGCGACCGCGACCAGGCCGAGCGAGAACTCGGGCGACAGCCCGCCCACCGGATGCTCGCGCAGCAGGAAGGCGAGGTAAAGCGTGAGAAATCCTGACAGGGCCTTGAGTGAGCAGCAGGCTTGGAGGGCGTGCAGGACGGACGGGCCGACCGTCCGGAGCCCGGGCTTCCGGCCGCGCCCGGTGAACCACCGGCCGAACCGTCCACTGCCGGGGCCCGGATTCGGGCCGGGGTTCGCCGGTGGGCTCGAGGCCAGGCTCGGGCCCGGATTGGGGTCGGCGACCGTCACCACCTTCGGCCGTGGCACCCGGGTCCCGGCCGTCCGGTGCCCGAAGTGGTGCTCGCCCGAGGTCAGCCGCGCCTTGGCCTCGCCCTTCGCCGAATCCACCTTGTGCGGCAGGGTGAACGACAGGACGCCCCCGGCGATGAAGATCACGCACGCCCCGTACAGCGGCCAGCTGGGCCCCAGCTGATGCAGCCCGGCGCCCACCGGGGCCGCCGCCCCGGTCGCCAGCAGCCCGGCCAGGGTCACCCGGGAGTTCGCCTTGACCAGCGAGAAGCGGGGCGGCAGCAGCCGCGGTACGACGGCCGATCTGACGACCCCGTACGCCTTGGACGACACCAGCACGCCCAGCGCCGCCGGATAGAGTTCGAGGCCGCCGCGCGCCACCGCGCCCGCCATGGTCAGCGCGAGCAGCGCGCGAGTGAGCATCGAGCCCGCCATCGCCGCGCGCCGCCCGTGCGGGATACGGTCCAGCAGCGGGCCGACCACGGGCGCGAGTACGGCGAACGGGGCCAGGGTGATCGCCAGGTAGAGGGCGACCCGGCCGCGCGCCTCGTCCGTCGGCACCGAGAAGAAGACCGTCGAGGCGAGCGCGACCGTGATCAGCATGTCACCGGCCGAGTTGACCGCGTGCAGCTCGATCAGCTTGCCGAGCCCTGACTCGCCCGCCCCGTGCGCGTGCGTCGCCCGCCGGATGCCGCGGCCGGCCGCGGTGAACGGCAAGTGGAGGGCGCGGCCGAGCAGGCGGCCCGATCGTCGGATCGGACCGCCATCGTGGAACCGCATGCCTGCCACCCGACCATGGTGCCGCCAAGCTGCCCGCAACGTGAGACCTACGACGGCTTTCCGGCCATGGCGTCGTCTTCCCTCATCCACGCACAGCACCGCTGGCCAGCGAAAACGACCATCCGGCGGGTGCGTCCACGAACGCCGGACGGGAGACGGGGGTGGGGGCGGCGCGGCCGGACAAGGTAGCGTGCGTTACGCGCCACCCACGGTCGTTCCTGGCCATGCGCCGAGTCGCCATCCCGCAGAATGGGACGTAACAAGGTGCGCCCGAGGCCGGATCGGGTGTGGACGTCGACGCGGTCCTACGGTCCGCTCCGTCCGCAGTCCCGCCGTCCGGCCGTACGGCTGGCGCACTCGTCAGACGACGGCTGAGACGGCGTGGAAGAGAGAATCGATCCTGTGAGTGCTGCGATGCGGAGCCGTACCCCCGACCGTCTGTGCGCCGAGGCGGTCGAACTCGCCCGCGAGGCGGCGGCCGAGGCGGCCTTCCCGGGGACGGTCGGTGAGTACGAGGGGGCGATCGCCGAGGGCGACCGCGTCGTCACCCACTTCTTCGGGAGCGCCGAACCGGGCTATCGCGGCTGGCGCTGGGCGGTCACCGTAACCCGCGCCTCCCGCGCGAAGATCGTCACCCTGGCCGAGACGGTGCTGCTCCCCGGCTCCGACGCGCTCCTCGCCCCCGAGTGGGTGCCGTGGAGCGAGCGGCTCCGCCCCGGCGACATGGGCCCCGGCGACCTGCTCCCCACCGACGCCGAGGATCTGCGCCTGGAGCCCGGCTACTCGGGCGAGGACGCCCCGCCGCCCAACTCCGTCGTCTCCGAGGAGATGCAGCAGCTCGCGGCGGTGGAGGAGGCCGACGTGACGCCCGGCCCGCCGTCCGCCCAGTCCGCCGCGCCCGTCACCGGCTCCATCGCGGGCCTCGCCGAGGAACTGGGCATGCGCCGCGCCCGGGTGCTCTCCCGCTACGGGCTGCACGTCGCCGCCGACCGCTGGGACGATGCGTACGGCGCGAAGAGCTCGATGGCGCAGGCCGCCCCCGGCACGTGCGTGACCTGCGGCTTCCTGATGCCTCTCGCGGGCTCGCTGAAGCAGGCGTTCGGCGTGTGCGCCAATGAGTTCAGCCCGGCGGACGGCCGCGTGGTCTCCCTCGCGTACGGCTGCGGCGCCCACTCCGAGGCCGCCGTGATGCCCAAGCCCCCGCGCCCGGCCGAGCCGGTGGTCGACGAGACGGTCGTCGAACCGATGCCGCTGCACCCGGACCGCACGGGCGGCTCGGTGGAGCCGGACGCCCCGGCGGAGGAACTGGGCCACTCCTGAGGCCCGGCCCGCAGGCGGGGTAGCCCCGGCGGCCGGGCGGCCGCCGCACCCGCCACCCCGCCGCGCGGGCTGCTTCGACGGCGCCTGCGGCCCCGCCCGCGCGGGCCGCGTCGGCGCGGTGCCCTGTGGCCGGTCGCTCGGGCCGAACCGTGGCCGCGCGGGGCGCGCCCGTGGCTCCGGCCACCCGCGGCCCGGCCGGGCCGGACCATCCGCGTCAGCGGGCCCCTGCTCCACCACATGCCGGGCCGCCCGTGGCATTCGCCCGCGCCCGCCGAGCGTCCCCCCCACCGCGCGGGGCGTACCCGCCCCGTCCCTGTCCCTCGCCTGGGGAGGGCGGGACGCGTGGGTGTACCGGATGGGGGTACGTTCGCGGTCTAGCAATGTGGAATGGACCCGGAGGCGATACGTGAGCAGCACGGCGATGGTGCGAGGCGCGACCGAGGACGCGGATCCCTTCGGGACCGCGCGGCTGCGGCGCGGCGTGCTGGACGCCTGGGCCGCGTCGTCCGCACGGTTCCGGGAGGACGCCAACGCGGAGGAGGACCTGGCGCTCGGCGGCCATCGCGACCGGCTGGTCGTGGAGCTGGCCCAGAACGCGGCCGACGCCGCCGCCCGCGTCGGCGTGCCCGGGCGGCTGCGGCTGACGCTGCGCCCGGCGACGGACGGCGAACCGGCCGTGCTGGTCGCCGCGAACACCGGCGCGCCGCTGGACGCCGCCGGGGCCGAGTCGCTGTCGACGCTGCGCGCGTCGGCCAAGCGGGACGAGGACCCGGGGCGGGCCGTGGGCCGGTTCGGGGTGGGCTTCGCCGCGGTGCTCGCGGTGAGCGACGAGCCCGCGGTGGTGGGCCGCTCCGGCGGGGTGCGCTGGTCACTGGCGGAGGCCCGCGAGCTGGCCCACGAGGCGGCGCTGCGCAGCCCCGGCCTCGCGGACGAGCTGCGCCGCCGTGACGGTCACGTACCGCTGCTGCGGCTGCCGCTGCCCGCCGAGGGCAGTGCGCCCGAGGGGTACGACACGGTCGTGGTGCTGCCGCTGCGCGACGGCGCGGCGCTGGACGTGGCGGAGCGGCTGCTGGCGGCGGTGGACGACGCGCTGCTGCTGACCCTGCCGGGGCTGACCGAGGTCGTGGTGGAGACGGTCGAGGGCGTGCGGACGCTGCGGCGCGCCGAGGAGGGCCCGTACGCGGTCATCGAGGACGAAGGCGCGCAGGGGCGCCGTACGACGCGTTGGCGCACCGAGCGCGCGAGCGGCGAGCTGGCCGCGGAGCTGCTCGCCGACCGCCCGGTGGAGGAGCGGCTGCGCCCGGTGTGGTCGGTGACCTGGGCGGTGCCGGTGGACGCCGAGGGCGCGCCGGTGCGGCCCGCGACGGCGCCGGTCGTGCACGCGCCGACGCCGACCGACGAGCCGCTGGGGCTGCCCGCGCTGCTGATCGCCTCGTTCCCGCTGGAGCCCACCCGCCGTCACACCGCGCCGGGACCGCTCACCGACTTCCTGGTGGAGCGCGCGGCCGAGGCGTACGCGACGCTGCTGCGCGACTGGCATCCGGTGGGGACGGGCACGATCGGCCTGGTGCCGGGCCTGCTGGGCAAGGGCGAGCTGGACGGGGAGCTGCGGGCGCGGGTGCTGGAGCGGCTGCCGCGGGTGCCGTTCCTGCCGAGCGCGGCCGCGCCGAACGCGTTCGAGCAGGAGGCGGCGGCGCAGGACGCGGACGCCGGGCTCGGCCGGGACGACGCGGTGCTCGCGCGCGGCACCTTCGAGGGCGAGCCGTACGCGCTGCGCCCGCGCGACGCGGAGATCGTGGAGGGCGCGGGCGCGGAGACCGTGGAGGTGCTGGCCGAGCTGTTCCCGACGCTGCTGCCCGCCGGGCTGGAGCGGCGGCAGGAGCTGCGGGCGCTGGAGGTGGCCCGGGTACCGCTGGGCGAGGTGATCGACCGGCTGGCGGGCGTCGAGCGCGCCCCGGCCTGGTGGCGGCGGCTGTACGACGCGCTGGCCGGGACGGACCCGGACCGGCTGAGCGGGCTGCCGGTGCCGCTGGCGGACGGCCGGACGACGATCGGGCCCCGGCAGGTGCTGCTGCCGCTGCCGGGAGACGTAGATGGAGGGGACGGCGGGAGCCCCGTCGAGGAGGGCGGCGAGGGCTCGGCGGGCGAGACGCACCGCACCCTGGCCCGCCTCGGCCTGAAGGTCGCGCATCCGGAGGCCGCGCATCCGCTGCTGGAGAAGCTGGGTGCGACGCCCGCCACCCCGCGTGCCGTGCTGAGGACGCCCCAGGTGCGGGCCGCGGTCGCGCATTCGCTGGAGGCGGAGGACGAGTACGACCCGTATCCGGAGGAGGGCGCGGTGCCCGGCGCCGCGCTGGACCCGGACACCCTGGCCGACACCGTGCTCGGCCTGGTCCAGCAGGCCCGGCTGGCGCCCGGCGACGAGCCGTGGCTGGCCGCGCTCGCGCTGCCGGACGAGGACGGGGAGCTGGCGCCCGCCGGTGAGCTGGTTCTCCCCGGCGGCGCCTTCGAGCAGGTGATGCGGGAGGGCGAGCTGGCCGCGTGCGACGCGGACCTCGCCGAGCGCTGGGGTGAGCAGCCGCTGTCAGCGGTGGGCGTGCTGGCCGGTTTCACCCTGGTCCGGGCCACCGACGTGGTGCTGGACCCGGACGAACTGGAACCCCGCGAGGGCGACTTCGCCGAGCCGGACGACGTGGGCGTGCTGGACGCCGTGGACGTGTGGTGCGAGGACGCGCTGGACCGGCTGCCGGAGACCCCGGTGCCGCCGGTGGCCACCGAGATCGTCGCCGTGCGCGATCTGGACCTGGTGGACGACGACGCCTGGCCGCGCGCCCTGGCCATGCTGGCCCAGCCGCCGCTGCGGGACGCCCTGACCCAGCGGGTGCGCGTCCTGCTGCCGGACGGCACGACGGAGTCGGTGCGCTCGTACACCGCGTGGTGGCTGCGCGGCCATCCGGTGCTGGACGGCCGCCGCCCTGCCGGGCTGCGTGCGGCCGGCGGCGATCCGCTGCTGGCCGGGCTGTACGAGGCGGTGGACGCGGCCGGGTTCGAGGACGAGCAGGTGCTGCGGGCGCTCGGCGTACGGACGTCCGTGGCGGCGCTGCTGGACGAGCCGGGCGGCGCGGCCGAGCTGCTGGGGCGGCTGTCCGACCCGGACCGCCCGGTGACCCCGGCCCAGCTGCACGCGATCTACGGCCTGCTGGCGGACCTCGACCCCGAGCAGGTGACCCTGCCGGACGAGCTGCGCGCCGTCGTGGACGGCGAGCCGCGGGTGGTCGACGCGGACGGGGTGCTGGTCGCCGACGCGCCCGATCTGATGCCGCTGGCCGAGGCGGACGGCCGCGCCCTGCTGCCGGTGCGCCCGGGGCGGGCGGCGGAGCTGGCGGAGCTGTTCCAGGTGCGGCGGCTGAGCGAGGCGTACCCGGCGCCGGTGGCCTCGCAGGGTGAGACGCACGAGGTCCCGGCGGCGGTCCGCGAACTGCTTCCGCACGCGCCGCTGTCGTACGTCGAGCACGAGGAGCTGCTGATCGAGGGCGGCACCGAGCTGGACTGGCGCTACGTGGGCGGGGCCGACGGGCCCGCGGGCACCGGCGGCACCCTGCACGCCTCGACGGTCGAGGGCGTGGCGGCGGGCCTGTCCTGGGCGGCGGGCCACTGGTCCCGCCGGTTCGAGGTGGCGGCGCTGCTGGAGGACCTGACCCGCACTGAGGAGCTGGCCCGGGCCCGCTGGTTCGACTAGGCCCTGTCCGGCGGATCTTCGCGGGCCCGCGACGCCTGGCACGGCACCTCGCTGCGTTGTCGGGATCGTCCGAGTACGACCCGGTACGAGGACGACCCTCCGCCTTGCGATGCACCGCACCAGACGCCGCGGGCTGATCCACGAAGATCCGCCGGACAGGACCTAGACGAGACCCATCAGGGTTTGCGGGCCACGCCCGCGAAGATCCACAGGTCCAGGGCCTCCGCCGCGGCCCTGGCCTCTTCGCTCTCGGGGCGCCAGTGGTGCGGCATCACCACGCCGGGTTCGACCAGCTCCAGTCCGTCGAAGAACGCCAGGATCTCCTCGCGGGTGCGGCCCTGGACGTGGATGCCGCTGGCCCGGTAGAGCCGGGTGACCGCGTCGGAGACCTCGCCGCGGGGGTCGAGCCCGCCGTGGGAGAGGACCAGATAGCTGCCGGGGGCCAGGGGTTCGAGCAGCTCCCGCACGATGTGGTGCGGCTTCTGCTCGTTCGCGATGAAGTGCATCACCGCGTTGAGCGACAGTGCGACCGGCTCGCTCAGGTCGAGCGTGTCGTGCAGCTCGTCGGCGTCCAGGATGGACCGCGGGTCGGTGATGTCGGCGTGCATGTAGGTGGTGCGACCCTCGGGCGAGGAGAGCAGCAGGGCCTGGGCGTAGGCCAGCACGATGGGGTCGTTGTCCGCGTAGAGGACCCGGGCGTCCGGGGCGGCCTTCTGGGCTATCTGGTGCAGGTTGGGCTCGGTGGGGATGCCGGTCCCGATGTCGAGGAACTGCCGGACGCCCGCCTCGGTGGCGAGCCAGTGGGTGGCCCGGTGCATGAAGGACCGGTTGGCGCGGGTCCACGGCTTGACGTCGGGCCAGACGGCCTCGACCTGCCGGGCGGCCTCGGTGTCGGCCGCGTAGTGGGTCTTGCCGCCCAGGAAGTAGTCGTACATGCGCGCCGAATGCGGCTTGCTGGTGTCGATTTCGGCGGAGCGAAAACGGTGACCGGTCATACCGGGCATGTTACTGAGTGGTTGTCAGCCAGAGGTGACGTTCTCTCAAGAAACAGGTTTCGTGAAGCCCCAGTGATGTTGTGAAAAGCCGGTGAAAATCGTACAGTTGCGCCACACTCGGCTCCAGGTTCGCGTCGGCGCCCCTCTCGGCGCAGGTCAACGCGGCGGAGCCGCTTCATCTTGTGGGGGAACACAGATGCGCAAGCGCATGACCTTTGCCGTGCTCGCCACCGCGACCGCGGCAGCCCTCGGGGGGCTCGCCGTACCGGCGGCGCAGGCGGCCGGTTCCGGCGACACGACGATCAGCGATGTGACGGTGGGCAACGTCGTCCTCGGTACCTCGGGCGCCAAGAAGTTCACGGTCTCGCTGACCGCGAAGGACGACTCGGGCATCCAGAACGTCGACATGTACCTGGAAGGCCCGTCGTACGGGTACGCGAACCCGAGCGGCTTCGCGTGCGCGACGTCGTCCGACGACCCGGCCACCTCGACCTGCAAGGCGACCTTCATCCTGGATCCGCAGGTCGACTTCGTCGACAACAGCGTGGCGGGCCGGTGGTACGCCAACGTGTGGGTCGACGCCAAGGACGGCGACTACCTGAGCGCCGACAAGGCCGGGTCCTTCGCGGTGCAGCGCGCCTCGAAGCTGACCGTCGACGCCACGCCGGAGCCGGTCAAGAAGGGCAAGACGATCACGGTCACCGGCGCCCTGACCCGCGCCAACTGGGAGACCGGTGCGTACGCGGGCTACACCGTCCAGCCGGTGAACCTTGAGTTCCGGAAGGCGGACAGCTCCACCTACTCCGTCGTGAAGACGGTGAAGTCGGGCAGCGGCGGGGCGCTCAAGACGACCGTGAAGGCCGCCCAGGACGGCTGGTTCCGCTGGAACTTCGCGGGCACCAGCACCACCCCGCCGGTCAAGGCGGGCGGTGACTACGTGGATGTGAAGTAACCCACGCCACGCACGCGCCGCGGGGCGCGGTTCATCCGGCGTCGCTCTCCGAGGAGCGCTGGATGGCCGCGTCCCGCGCCCGTACGTACCAGATGCCCAGCAGCCCGAGGCCGCCGCCGGTCAGGCAGGTCCACAGCCACCACAGATGACCGTGGTCCGCGTACCAGCCGTAGAACGGGAGCTGGGCGAGGAAGAGGACGAACCACACGATGGTGCCGCCGGTGATGGTGGCGACGACATTGCCCTCCAGGGGTGCAGGCGCTTCGTGCCGGGGTGTCCACTTCGTCATGTGTCCCAGCTTACGGGGGTGCTGGTCGCGGGTTTGCGGGCGCGGTGGGTGCGGGAGGACCGGGACGGAGCGGACGGTTTGGCGATCCGCGATTCATATATTCATACTGAACCGTTCTGGGTCTGGGTGGAATGTCCTGTGTGATCCTCCAAGAGGCCCGCTTCACGAGTTCACCATCACCTGAGGTCCGTCATGTCTCCCTCGGCCAGCGAGCCGGTCGATGCCGCACAGCAGGCGCCGACACCGCCCATGAACCGCCCGTCCTTCGTCGACGGGTTCTTCAAGATCAGCGAGCGCGGCTCCTCGCCGTCCCGGGAGATCCGCGGCGGCCTGGCCACGTTCTTTGCGATGGCGTACATCATCGTGCTGAACCCGATCATCCTTGGATCGGGCGAGGACATGTACAAGCACCATCTGGACAACGGCCAGCTGGTCACCGCGACCGCCCTGATGGCGGGCCTGACCACGCTGCTCATGGGCGTCATCGGCAACGTGCCGATCGCCCTCGCCGCGGGCCTCGGCATCAACGCCGTCGTCTCGCTCCAGCTCGCCCCCAAGATGAGCTGGCCGGACGCGATGGGCATGGTCGTCCTCGCCGGTCTGGTGCTGATGGTCCTGGTCGCCTCCGGGCTGCGGCAGCGCGTGATGGACGCGATCCCCGGCGGGCTGCGGCGCGCGATCGCGATCGGCATCGGCCTGTTCATCGCCCTGATCGGCCTGGTCGACTCCGGCTTCGTCACCCGTAACCCGGACGCCGCGCACACCACCGTTCCGCTGGGCCTCGGCATCGAGGGCAAGCTCCAGGGCTGGCCCGTGCTGATCTTCGTGGTCGGGCTCGCGCTCACCTTCGTGCTGGTCGTCCGCAAGACCCGGGGCGCGATCCTGATCGGCATCGTGGTCATGACACTGGTCGCGATCGCGATCAACGCCGTCACCTCCACCCCCGACGCGAGCTGGGGCCTGACCGTGCCCACCGTGCCGGACACGCTGGTGGCGACCCCGGACTTCGGGCTCGTGGGGCAGGTCAGCCTCTTCGGCGGCTTCGAGAAGGTCGGCGTCCTGACCGGCTGCCTCTTCGTCTTCACCGTCCTGCTGTCCGGCTTCTTCGACGCGATGGGGACGATCATCGGCGTCGGCGAGGAGGCCGGGCTGACCGACGAGCGCGGCCAGCTGCCCGGCATGGGCCGGATCCTGATGGTGGACGGCGTCGCGGTCGCGGGCGGCGGCTTCGGCTCGGCGTCGGCCAACACCTGCTTCGTGGAGTCCACGGCGGGCGTCGGGGAGGGCGCGCGCACCGGTCTGGCCAACGTGGTGACCGGCGGCCTCTTCCTGCTCGCGCTGGTCTTCACCCCGCTGGCGAAGGTCGTCCCGTCGCAGGCCGCGACCCCGGCGCTGGTGGTCGTCGGCTTCATGATCATGGCGGCGAACGTCCAGGAGATCGACTGGAGCGACTCCACGGTCGCGGTCCCGGCCTTCCTGACCATGATCGCGATGCCGTTCACGTACAGCATCACCAACGGCATCGGCCTCGGCGTGCTGTCGTACCTGCTGCTGCGCCTCGCGACCCGGCGGGTCAGGGACATCCCGTGGCTGCTGGCCGCCGTGGGCCTGTGCTTCCTGGTCTACTTCCTGCTGCACCCGATCGAGCAGGCCCTCGGCGTCGTGTGACCCCGGGTGATCCCGTGTGATCACGTGTGCTCCGGTGCGTCTCCTCACCCGTATGGGGGAGTGAGCGAGGACACCCGTCTCCAGGTTTCATTAGGCGAGGTAATGAGTTATGCTAAAGACCATGCCGGATCCGTCCCGCCTTCCGTCGCCCCCGGCGGAAGAGCCCCTTGATGACGCGGCCGCGGTCAGCGCTCTGCGGTCGGCAGTGATGCGCCTGTCGCGACGGCTGAAGCATCAGCGTGTCGACGAGTCGCTGAGCCCCACGGAGATGTCGGTGCTGGGCACCCTCGCCGGGTGCGGCTCCGCCACCCCCGGTGAGCTGGCGCGCAAGGAGCACGTGCAGCCGCCGTCGATGACGCGCATCGTGGCCCTGCTGGAGGCCAAGGGACTGGTCAGGCTGGAGCCGCACCAGGAGGACCGGCGACAGAAAGTGGTGTCGCCGACCGAGCGGGCCGAGGCCATGCTCGAAGAGAGCCGGCGCAAGCGCAACGCCTGGCTGAGCGAACTGGTCGGGCAGCTGTCCGAGGACGAGTGGGAGACGCTGCGCGCCGCCGCGCCCGTCCTGGAGAAGCTCGCGCGCATGTAGGAGAACACCGAGCAGCCTGGAGGCGAACGAACTTGAGTACGGGACCCGGAGCAGACTCCGCACCCGCACCGCACACCGACTCTTCCGCCGGTAGCCCGGCGGACTCCGCCAAGGGCGGAATGTTCCGTTCACTCAGGGTCCGCAACTATCGGCTCTTCGCGACCGGTGCCGTGATCTCCAACACCGGCACCTGGATGTCGCGTATCGCCCAGGACTGGCTGGTCCTCAGCCTCACTCACTCCTCCACGGCGGTGGGCATCACCACCGCGCTCCAGTTCCTGCCCATGCTGCTCTTCGGCCTGTACGGCGGCGTGATCGCCGACCGGTACCCGCGGCGGAAGCTGCTGCTCTTCACCCAGACCGCGCTCGGGCTGTGCGGTCTGGCGCTGGCCACGCTCACCCTGAGCGGGCACGTCCAGGTCTGGCACGTCTACCTGATCGCGTTCCTGCTCGGCATGGTCACCGTCGTCGACAACCCGACCCGTCAGGTCTTCGTCAACGAGATGGTCGGCCCCCGCGATCTGCGCAACGCGGTCAGCCTCAACTCCGCGAACTTCCAGTCCGCCCGGCTGATCGGCCCCGCGGTCGCCGGTGTCCTGATCACCGCCGTCGGCAGCGGCTGGGCCTTCCTGATCAACGGCCTCTCCTTCGGCGCCCCGCTCGTCGGCCTGCTGCTGATGCGCACCAGCGAGCTGCACCCGGTCAAGCGCGCGCCGCGCGGCAAGGGACAGCTGCGCGAGGGCCTGCGGTACGTCGGCAGCCGCCCCGATCTGCTGTGGCCGATCGTCCTGGTCGGCTTCATCGGCACCTTCGGCTTCAACTTCCCGATCTGGCTCAGCGCCTTCGCCGACGATGTCTTCCACGCAGGGCCCGGTACGTACGGCCTGCTCAACACCCTGATCGCGGCCGGTTCCGTCACCGGCGCCCTGCTCGCCGCCCGCCGTGTCACCACCCGGCGGCGGCTGCTGGTCGGGGCGGCCCTGCTGTTCGGCGTGCTGGAGGTGGCGGCCGCGGTGACCCCGTACTTCTGGCTGTTCGCCGCGCTGATGGTGCCGGTCGGGATCTTCAGCCTGACCTTCAACGTCACGGCCAACTCCAGCGTCCAGCTCGCCACCGACCCCGCGATGCGCGGCCGGGTGATGAGCCTGTTCATGATGGTCTTCGTCGGCGGCACCCCCATCGGCGGCCCGCTCATCGGCTGGGTCACCGACACCTGGGGCGCCCGGGTCGGCTTCGCCTTCGGCGGCCTGATCTCCGCCGCCGCCGCGGTCGCGGTGGGCCTGATGCTGGCCCGCGCGGGCGGCCTCCGGCTCAAGGTGGCCTGGCGCCGTGGCCACCCGCAGGTGGCGTTCGTGCCGAGGGTCCAGGAGGAACGGCTGGCTCCGGCTCCAGCTCCGGCGGCGTGATGAGACTCTTCGCCGCCGTCCTGCCCCCCGAACCGGTCCTCACCGAGCTGGGGGCCCGGGTCGACGCACTGCACCGGCTCCCCGGCGCGGACACCCTGCGTTGGACCGAGCGCCCCGGCTGGCACCTCACCCTCGCGTTCTACGGGGAGGTCACCGACGACGTCCGCCCCGAGCTGGACACCCGGCTGGCCCGCGCCGCGCACCGCCACCACCCGCATCAGCTGCGGCTGGCGGGCGGCGGCCGGTTCTCCGACCGCGCCCTGTGGGCGGGCGTCGAGGGCGACCGCACCGCCCTGCGGGGGCTCGCCGACTCCGCGGCCGCGGGCGGCCGGCGCATCGGCATCGACGTGAACCAGAAGCGCCCGTACCACCCCCACCTCACCGTCGCCCGCAACCGCTCCACCACCCGCCTCGCGCCGTTCGCCGAGGACCTCACCGGCTTCGCGGGCCGCGACTGGACGGTGCGGGAGCTGAGCCTGGTCCACAGCCGTCCTCCGGCCCCCGGGGTGCCCGGGGCGCAGCCGCGGTACGAGGTGGTGGCGGCCTGGCCGCTGGGCGGCTGAGCGGCCCGGCTAACCTCGGGGTGTGGACCCGAAGACCAGAAACATGATCATGAGTGGTGCCCTGGTGATGATCCTCGTCGTGGTGGCCGTCGCGGCCGCCTTCGGAGGATGAGCCGCCGGGGGCCCGAACAGGCGAACAGGCAGGGGGTGTGACCGCACGCGGTCACACCCCTCCGTATCTCCGGGTACGGCTACCAGGCGAACGCCTCCGGCGTCGGCCCCGGGCCCGGGAAGATCTCGTCCAGCGCGCCCAGCACCTCGTCGCTCAGCGTCAGCTCGGACGCCCGTACCGCCGAGGCCAGCTGCTCGGCCGTGCGCGGCCCCACGATGGGACCGGTGACCCCGGGGCGGGTCAGCAGCCAGGCCAGGGCCACCTCGCCGGGCTCCAGACCGTGCTTGTCGAGCAGGTCCTCGTAACGCTGGATCTGCTCGCGCACCGCCGTGTTCTTCAGCGCGTCGGCGGCCCGGCCGCCCGCGGTGCGGGCACCGGCGCCGCCCTCCCGCTCCTTGCGGATCGCGCCGCCGAGCAGCCCGCCGTGCAGCGGGGACCAGGGGATGATGCCGAGGCCGTACGCCTGCGCGGCCGGGATCACGTCCATCTCGGCGCGCCGCTCGGCCAGGTTGTACAGGCACTGCTCGCTGACCAGGCCGTACGAATTGCGGCGCCGGGCCGTCTCGTTGGCCTGCGCGATGTGCCAGCCCGCGTGGTTGGAGGACCCGGCGTAGAGGATCTTGCCCTGCTGGACGAGGACGTCGATGGCCTGCCAGATCTCGTCCCACGGGGTCGAGCGGTCGACGTGGTGGAACTGGTAGAGGTCGATGTGATCGGTGCCCAGCCGCTTGAGGCTCGCGTCCACGGCCCGGCGGATGTTGAGCGCGGAGAGCTTGTCGGTGTTGGGCCAGGGCTCGCCGTCGGCGGCCATGTTGCCGTACACCTTGGTGGCGATGACGGTCTTCTCGCGCCGTCCGCCGCCCTTGCCGAACCAGCTTCCGACGATCTCCTCGGTGCGGCCCTTGTTCTCGCCCCACCCGTACACATTGGCGGTGTCGAAGAAGTTGATGCCCGCGTCGAGCGCGGCATCCATGATGGCGTGGCTGTCGGCCTCATCGGTCTGCGGGCCGAAGTTCATGGTGCCGAGGACCAGTCGGCTGACCTTGAGACCAGTACGTCCGAGCTGTGTGTACTCCATGGACCCAGCCAATCTCTTGGAGTGCGCTCTAATCAAGAGCGGCCCCCTCAAGAGCGGCGCCTCAAGAGCAGCCTCGGGCCGGAAAACCCGGAGGCCCGCTTTTTGGCCCCCCGTCGCGGTCAAAAAGCGGGCTACCGGAATCTCCGGAATGGTGGTTGCTCCCGGCTGGTCGCTGAGCTGGTTGCTCAGCGGCTTGCGCGGGTCTTCAGGAATCCGAGGACACCGAAGACGAGAATCATCAGCGCACCGGCGAGAGCGATGTAGATTCCGGGTCCAGGAGTGAGGTCGTACAGCTTCGCGGCCTGCTCCGCCGCCTTTTCGGCGACCTTCGCGGAGACTCCTTCCTCATCCTGGAGCTTCTGGGCGAGCAGCCGCTCGGGGGACGCCATGTTGATGGCGAGGACAATCGCCGTGGCGAGCCCGGTGGCCGCCCCGATCAGGTAGACCACCCCCTTCTTGGTGGCCAGGGCGGCGAGCATGAGCACCGCTCCGACCAGGGCGATGATCAGCGTGATGATGCCGTCGCCGTCGATGCCCTTGACGCCGCCGTCGGCCGCGTCGGAGGTGGACACCACCCAGTTCACACTGGACCCGGCCGCTGCGAGGACTGCACCGACCGCTCCGAGCACCGCGAACTTCTTCGGCGGTGCGGCCGCCGCGCCTCCGCCCGGGTTACCGGCGGGGAACATCGGCGGAGGCGCGGTTTGCGCCGAAGAGGAATGGCTGTATTCGCTCATGGGTAATGACCGTAGGGGCGGCCTTTATGGAAAGCAATGCCCCCGCCCGCTATGCCGCCGATGACCGATTAATTCTTGCCGCAAATAATCCCCGGATGGATTCAAATAATCTGCGGGTTACGTGGGCGGTCCGGCCGCCACGAATTATTTACGTACGTTATCCGGCTGTAATTCAGGGGCGGGTGCGGGCGCGAGCGAAGGCGGACCGGGCAACGTGCCCCGGCGGCCGTAACGCGACGTCCGCACCCCGCCGGGATGGCAGTCTTGGGCCCATGCGTCCGCTTCCGTACGTCCTCGGTGCCGCCGTGCTGGCGGCCCTGCCCGTCGCCCTCCCCGCTCCCGCGGCGGCCGACGGCTCGTCCCCGTCCTCGTTCACGATCGAGGACCCCCGCATCACCGAGTCCAGCGGGCTCGCCGCGAGCCGGGCCCACCCCGGGGTCTACTGGACGCACAACGACAGCTCGGACGGGCCGTACGTCTACGCCGTCGACAGCAAGACCGGGAAGACGGTCGCCCGGGTCACCCTGCGCGGCATAGGCCGCCCCCGGGACGTGGAGGCGATCTCGGTAGGGCCCGACGGCAACGTGTACGTCGGCGACATCGGCGACAACCTCGGCGGCACCTGGCCCCATGTGTGGATCTACCGCTTCCCCGAGCCCAAGGTCCTCAAGGACACCACGGTCACCGCGACCCAGTACACCGTCCAGTACCAGGGCGGGCCGCGCAACGCCGAGGCGATGATGGTCCACCCGAAGACCGGCCGGGTCTACATCGCCAGCAAGAGCGACGACGACCCCGGGCTGTACGAGGCACCCGCCACGCTCTCCCCGCAGGGCACCAACGTCTTCCGCCGGGTCGCCGACCTCGACATGGAGGTCACCGACGGCGCCTTCTCCCCGGACGGCAGCCGCCTGGTGCTCCGCGGCTACTTCGCGGCCTCCGAGTACCGCTGGACGAACGGCAAGCCGCGACAGCTCAAGGACGAGCCGGGGCTGCCGATCCAGCGCCAGGGCGAGTCGGTGACCTTCACCCCGGACGGCGGCACGCTCATGTACGGCACGGAGGGCCCGAGCAGCAAGGTCACCGCGGTGGACCTCGGCGGGGAGCTGCTGCCGGACGCGACCGCGAAGAAGCAGAAGAAGGACGGGGAGTACTCCTCGCGCCCCGACGGCAAGCAGAGCGCCGACGAGGACGAGAAGAACCGCACCCTGATGAAGGCCGCCCTCACCTTCGGCGGCGCGCTGGTGCTGTTCCTCGGGCTGCGGCGGCTGGTCCGCCGCCGCCCGTCGTCGTAGGAGCGGCGTAGCGCCCGTCGTGCAGCAGCACGGAAAGGGCCCGGGGGGAACACCCCGGGCCCGTACTCCTTCAGACCGCACGCCTCACAGGCGCTCGATCACGTAGTCCACGCAGGCGGTCAGCGCCTCGACGTCGGCCGGGTCGACGGCCGGGAACATCGCCACCCGCAGCTGGTTGCGGCCCAGCTTCCGGTACGGGTCGGTGTCCACGATCCCGTTGGCGCGCAGCACCTTGGCGATCGCGGCGGCGTCGATCTCCTCGTTGAAGTCGATCGTGCCGATGACCTGCGACCGCTTGGCCGGGTCGGTGACGAACGGGGTGGCGAACTTGGACTCCTCGGCCCACCCGTACAGGGTGCGCGAGGAGGTGGCGGTGCGCCGCACGGCCCAGTCCAGGCCGCCCTGGCCGTTGATCCACTCCAGCTGGTCGTTGAGCAGGAAGAGCGTCGCGAGCGCCGGGGTGTTGTACGTCTGGTTCTTCCGCGAGTTGTCGATCGCGGTCGGCAGCGAGAAGAACTCCGGGACGTGGCGGCCGGACCCGTGGATGCGGGCGGCGCGCTCCAGCGCGGCGGGGGAGAAGATCCCGATCCACAGTCCGCCGTCCGAGGCGAAGGACTTCTGCGGCGCGAAGTAGTAGACGTCCGTCTCGGCGATGTCCACGGGCAGACCGCCCGCGCCGGACGTGGCGTCGACCAGCACCAGCGACCCCTCGTCGGCACCGGCGACCCGCTGGATGGGCATCGCGACACCGGTCGAGGTCTCGTTGTGGGTGAGGGCGTAGACGTCCGCGCCCGCCTCGGCCCGCGCCTCCGGGTGGGTGCCGGGGTCGGAGGAGATCACCGTCGGCTCGTCCAGCCACGGCGCGAGCTTGGCCGCCTTCGCGAACTTCGACGAGAACTCGCCGAAGGACAGGTGCTGGGACTTGTTGTCGATCAGGCCGTGCGTCGCGACGTCCCAGAAGGCGGTGGAGCCGCCGTTGCCGAGGACGACCTCGTAGCCCTCGGGGAGCTGGAACAGGTCGCGCACGCCGTCGCGCACCGTGCCGACCAGGTTCTTGACCGGGGCCTGCCGGTGGGAGGTGCCCAGCAGGGAACTGCCGGTCGCCGCGAGGGCGCTCAGCGCCTCGGTGCGCACCTTGGAGGGGCCAGCGCCGAAGCGACCGTCGGCGGGCTTGATGTCTTCGGGAATCCGGATCTCAGCCACGCCCGCAGCCTAATCCGTCCCAACCTGGCATTCAGCGGGGAGTCCATTCGGTGAGACGATCTGTCCACGGAAGGGGGCAGTGGGCGACATCATGTTGACAGCGCGGCACCGGCGGGCCCCGTGCACAGTGATCCATGATCACGTCACGGAAGCACAGTGTGAACGTATGCACCGGGCCCCTCCGTGGGGACCATGGGGACATGGCTGAGCACGAGGCAGAGGCAGACGAACTGGAGCAGGCGCTGCGCCGAGCCGTCCACGCGGACGTCTCCTTCGACGCGGCGAGCCGGGCCCTGATGACCATGGACGCGTCGAACTACCGGCGCGTACCGGCCGGTGTCGTCGCGCCGCGCGACGCGGACGACGTGGCGGCGGCGCTGGCCGTCTGCCGGGAGCGCGGGGTGCCGGTGGTGGCGCGCGGCGCGGGCACGTCCATCGCCGGGCAGGCCACCGGGCTCGGGGTCGTCCTCGACTTCACCCGCCACATGCGGCGCATCGTCTCCCTCGACCCGGAGCGGCGCACCGCCGTGGTCCAGCCCGGCGTCATCCTCGACGAGCTGCGGACCGCAGCGGGCGCGCACGGTTTGACCTTCGGCCCGGACCCGTCCACCCACAGCCGCTGCACCCTCGGCGGCATGATCGGCAACAACTCGTGCGGCTCGCACTCGGTGGCCTGGGGCACCACCGCCGACAACGTCCGGGAGCTGGACGTCGTGACGTACGGCGGCGAGCGGGTCCGCGCCGCCCAGGGCCTCGACACCCTCCCCGCCCGGCTCCGCGAGGCCTTGCGCTCCCTCGCCGGTGACCATCTGGCGCTGCTGCGCACCGGCTTCCCCGAGCTGCCCCGCCGCATCTCCGGCTACGCGCTGGACGAGCTGCTGCCCGAGAAGAACGCCGACGTGGCCCGTGCCCTCACCGGCAGCGAGGGCACGCTCGGCGTGCTCACCGAGGCGACCGTACGGCTCGTCGAGGCGCCCGCCGCCCGGGCGCTCGCCGTGCTCGGCTACCCGGATGAGTCCGCCGCGGCCGAGGCCGCGCACACCCTGCTGCCGTACGGGCCGCTCACCGTCGAGGGCATGGCCGCCGACCTGGTCGCGGGCGCTTCGGGGCTGCCCAAGGGCGGCGCCTGGCTGTTCGTGGAGGTCGGCGGCACCGGGCGCGAGGAGGCGTACGCCCGCGCGGAGGAGATAGCGCGCGCCGCCGCGCACGCCACCACCGACCACACCGTGGTCGCCGACCCGGCCGGGCAGCGCGCGCTGTGGCGGGTCCGCGAGGACGCCTCCGGCACGGCCACCCGGATGCCCGACGGCAGCGAGGCATGGCCCGGCTGGGAGGACTGCGCGGTGCCGCCCGCCCGGCTCGGCGCCTACCTCCGCGACTTCCGCGCCCTGCTCACCCAGCACGGGCTGCGCGGCACCCCGTACGGGCACTTCGGCGACGGCTGCATCCATGTCCGCATCGACTTCGACCTGATGCGCGAGCCCGGGGTGCGGGTCTTCCGCGACTTCTCCACCGACCTCGCCGACCTCGTCGTCGCCCACGGCGGCTCGCTCTCCGGCGAACACGGCGACGGCCTGGCCCGTGCCGAACTGCTGCCCCGCATGTACGGGGACGAGATGGTCGGGCTCTTCCACCGCTTCAAGGACCTGTGGGACCCGGCGGGCGGCCTCAACCCCGGCGTCCTCGCCCGCCCCCGCCGCCTCGACCAGGACCTGCGCTTCGACGTCCTGCCGCGCCGCCCGGTCGACGTCGAGTTCGGCTACCCGCACGACGGCGGCGACTTCTCGGCCGCCGTCCGCCGCTGCGTCGGCGTCGCCAAGTGCCGCAACGAGTCGGTGTCCGGCGCGAGCGTCATGTGCCCCTCCTACCGCGCCACCGGCGAGGAACAGCACTCCACCCGGGGCCGCGCCCGCCTGCTGCACGAGATGCTCGCGGGCGAGGTCGTGCGCGACGGCTGGCGCTCGGAGGAGGTCCGGGACGCGCTCGACCTGTGCCTGTCCTGCAAGGGCTGCCGCAGCGACTGCCCGGTCGGGGTCGACATGGCCACGTACAAGGCCGAGTTCCTGCACCACCACTACGAGGGCCGCATGCGCCCCGCCGCCCACTACTCGATGGGCTGGCTCCCGGTCTGGCTCCGCGCCGCCGCCTCCCTCCGGGCGGCCCCCGTGGCCAACGCGGCGTCCGGGGTGGGCCCGTTGGCCTCCCTGGCCAAGCGGATGGGCGGCATCGCCCCGGAGCGCGACATCCCGCAGCTGGCGCGCGAGCCGTTCACCAGGTGGTGGCGCGCACACGCCCGCAGCGTCCCCCGCTCTCCGGAACCGTCCCGCACGGTCGTTCTCTGGCCGGACACCTTCACCAACTACCTCTCCCCGTCCGTCGGACAGGCCGCCGTACGCGTACTGGAGTCGGCCGGGCTCCGGGTCGTCGTACCCCCCAAACCCGTCTGCTGCGGCCTGACCTGGGTCTCCACCGGCCAACTCGACCGCGCCCGCACGGTCATGCGGCGCACCCTCGACGTCATGGCCCCTGCCCTGGAGGCCGGTCTGCCCGTCGTCGGCCTCGAACCCAGCTGCACGGCCGCTCTCCGCACCGACCTCCCCGAACTCCTCGGCCCCGACGACGACCGCGCCGCCCGCCTCGCCTCGTCCGTACGGACCTTCGCCCAGACCCTGGAGGAGTACGCCCCCGACTGGCAGCCCCCGAAGGTCGACCGCCCGGTCGTCGGCCAGACCCACTGCCACCAGCACGCCGTCCTCGGCGACGCCGCCGACCGCCGCCTCCGCGAACGCGCGGGCCTGACCGGCGAGCTGAGCGGCGGCTGCTGCGGTCTGGCGGGCAACTTCGGCTTCGAGGCGGGCCATTACGACGTCTCCGTGGCCTGCGCGGAGGACCAGCTGCTGCCGTCCGTACGCAACGCCGAGCGACACGCCGAAGTCCTGGCCGACGGCTTCTCCTGCCGCACCCAACTCGACCACCTCTCCGACCGCCCCGCCCGCCACCTCGCCGAAATCCTGGCGGAGCGGCTGCGTTAGTCCGAGGCTCGGCCTGTCGCCCCTGCGAGGTAGGCGGTCCTCCCCACCACCGCGACACGCCCAGGAATTGGGGTTGAAGTGGCGACAGCCGACCCGGGGCCGTCCAAAGCCGTCGTTCTCTCCAATGCTGAATTCGCTCGCTTGTACGGGGAGAAGGCGCTGACGAAGCCGGTCGGAGCAGCGGTCAGCCCACTGCGGGGCCGGACGGCGACCACGTCTGAATCCGTCACGGCTCACGCATGGCACACCAGCAAATACAACAGCCGAGACGTACACGGGCGTGAGATCCCGACTCGATGGGGAAACAGCAAGCTCGGCTGGAACCACTTCTCCGGCCCCCACAACATCCACAACGAGAAGGTCGTCAAGGCGGCATACAACGAGCATCCCGAGGCCAGCAAGGGCTACCGCAAGGAGTTCGGTGCCGTGGTACTCAAGGACGGACACACGGTTGCCAAGATCAGGGTGATTTCCTGGTGGCACTGGCAGACCAAGGACCACCGTTACAAGCTGCCGGGACACAGGGGCAAGATCGGTACGATCACCGCCTTCTGCCAGGGCGTCAACCGTTGCCCTGACGTCGTGAACACCGTCTGACTCGCACTTCCAGGGAGATCGATCACCGTGGTTGAGGACGACTCCATCGCCGACAGCACCCCGCGCGACGTTCTCCTGGGGAGCCTGCTGGGGAGGCTGCGAGAGTTCGTGGCCTCCCCCTTGACGCCGGGTTCGCATGTGCTGCGAGGGCTGCTCCCACCGACAGAAATGGATCGCGGTCCGAGAGTCGTCTTGTGGGACGGCCAAGACCTTGGTTCCACGTACGCCCTGGAGATCCCGCTGCTCGACGATGACGGCGAGGAAATCCCCCACGACAATTTGATCGCCGCACTACGCGTGTGCATCGGTCAGCGTGAGGCTCTCGGCCCGCCCTTCCCCGACGAAGTGTTCCCGGTGCCTGTACTCGACGCCCGGCGTCACTTCCTCAATTCCGTCGATGCCCCGTCCCTCACTTTGGCGGATGCTGTATGCCTACCGCTGCTTTCCCTCCGTTCGGCGAACGACCCGGCGCCCCTTTCTGAAGACGTGGAAGAGGAAGCAGGTGAGGTGGAATGGCGCCTCCTCGGCTTCATGCTCGTCGACGAGCGGTACGCCCGGTACTACGTCAGATGGACAGAAACCGGCGATGTCTGGGAGCTCGACTTCTGTATGCGCGACGAGGCGGGGAAGGTCGACTCACGCGGTGGGACCGCCGACATGATCTTCCCGGCGCTGGCATCGTCCCACGACCTCGAACGATTCCATCGACCGGTCTCCGATAACCGCTGTCAGGCCGTATTCGACCTGACCACTTGGTGCTGACTCCGTTCGGCGGCTGCCGAATCGCGCTCCCGCTCCAGCCGAACCGTCCACAGCCAGGGCAGCTGGAGGTCGACCGCCCGCCCGCCGTCGAGCCACCTGTCCGCGCCCGCGAGTATCCCGGGGACACAGGCCCATTGGCACGCGGGATGGGCGAGAGGACGAACTTCGACCAGGCGCACATCAGGAGCGAGGAACAAGCGGATGACGGCACCGGTGCGGCGGGAACGAATGCGGACCCCTTGGCGGAGCGGGCCCCTGACCCACGAGCCGCGATGGGGGCGGCCTCAGCCGAGCGCGATGTCGTTGGACCGTGACTCGACGGCGTCCAGCGCGGCCAGTGTGGCGTCGTCGAACTCGACCGTTCCGGCTGCGATGTTCGCCTCCAAGTGGCCGACGTCCGCGGTGCCCGGGATGAGCAGCGTGTTCGGCGCGTGGTGGAGCAGCCAGGCGAGGCCGACCTGTGCGGGGGTGCGGCCGAGGGACTGCGCGGCGGCGGTGACGGCCGGGGCGTCGCTCACCTTGGGCAGGCCGGGGAAGGCGCCGCCGAGCGGGAAGAACGGTACCCAGGCGATCCGCTGTTCGGCGCAGAGCCGCAGCATCTCCTCGTCGTCGCGCGACACCAGGCTGTAGGCGTTCTGGACGCAGACGATACCGGCGGGAAGGGCCCGGCGCAGTCCCTCCGGGGTGACGGCGCTCAGGCCGATCGCGCCGATCTTGCCCTCGTCCCGCAGGGCGACCATCACCGCGAGCTGATCGTCGAGGTCGACCACCTGATCGCCCTCGGCCCGGATGCCCGGCCCGACGTCCGGGCGGCGCAGGTTCACCACGGGGATCTGGTCGAGGCCGAGGGATACGAGGTTGTCCTCGACGCTCGCCCGCAGCTCCTCGGGCCGCTGGGCGAAACGCAGCGGAGGGGTGCTGCCCGGAGCGGGGTCGGCGCCGACCTTGCTGACGACCACGACGCCGTCCTCGGGGCGGACGGCGTCGCGGATGACCTCGTTGACGAACCCGTTGCCGTAGAACTGGGCGGTGTCGACGTGGTCGACGCCGAGCTCGATCGCGCGGCGCAGGACTGCGATCGCGGCGTCGCGGTCGGCGTGCAGGCGCTCGAGCTGCATCGCGCCGTACCCGATGCGGGAGACCGTGTGGCCTCCGAGCGTTCCGGCCCCGCCGGCGCGCGGGGCGCCGGTGGCCGTGAGCTGAGGGGAGGGAGTGCTGTTCGTGGCCATGGGGATGCCGTCCTCATGAGACGATGAAGGAAGCGGAGGAACCTCCGCTTCATCGACTGTAACACTTATACCGGAGGTGCCTCCGCTTTGGATTCCGACGATCCCGCAGGGGCGGCCCCCGGGGGAAAGCCGCGTGGCGCCCGCGCCCCCCGCGCCGACGCGCTGCGCAACCGCGACACACTCGTCCGGGTCGCCCGGGCCGCATTCGCGGCCGCCGACGGCGCCGTCTCGCTCGAAGGCATCGCCCGGGAGGCCGGCGTCGGCATCGGCACGCTGTACCGCCACTTCCCGACCCGCGAAGACCTGGTGGAGGCCGTGTACGCCGCCGAGCTCGACGACGTCACCAGCAGCGTCCCCGCCCTGCTCCAGGAACTTCCGCCGGACGCGGCGTTCCGGGCGTGGATGGAGCGCTACGCCGCGTTCGTCGCGACGAAGCGCGGCATGCTCGACACGCTCCGGGCCGGCTGGGCCTCGGGGCGGATCGCCACACCGGCCACCCGGGAACGCATCACCGCCGCCATCGCCACGCTCCTCGCCGCCGGAGCCGACGCCGGCTCACTCCGCGCCGACGTCGAACCGGAGGATGTCGTCCTGATGCTGATGGGGATCTTCCTCGCCGCCGGGACCGTCGACAGCGCCCCCGAGCAGACCGGACGGCTGATCGACCTCGTCATGGACGCGCTGCGGCCGACGGTGACCGGCTGACCCCCGGCCCCATCGGGCGGGGGTGAAAATCGATCTCGTCCGCTCGTTGGCTCAGTGGGCTGTAGCCGTTGCCCGGAGCCAGAGTGTCGGCGTCGCGCAGGAGGGCGGGCGGGACAGGACGCAGGTCGGCGAACCGGTCGCCGGAGAAGAGGGGCGGCGCGGCCGTGATCGCCGCGCTGCCCCCTCCACGGTGGGGGACTGGTCGCCACCGCGATCGGGCACAGAGGCCGTCAGTGCGTGGCGTACCGGCTCCCAGCGTTCCCATGTGGCTTCGTCGGCGTCGTCCTCGCGGTGCCCGGCACCAGGGATCGCCGAACCGGGGTGCCCCGTGGCAGGCGGTCACTCGTGGGCGCTGATCACACCGCCGGCGCTGAGCACGATGGAGCTGCCGTTGGCGTCGAGACCGGCGTCGTGCTTGTTCGCGTCGATCGTGGCGACCTCGCCCTCGAAGCCGTAGATCTTCGCGCGGTAGTGGAGTTCGCCGACCTTCGTGACCTTGGCCTTCCAGCCGCCCGCGAGCTTGAACGTGCCCGGTCCCTGGTGTTCGCCGCCCATCCAGGAGCGGACCTCGCCGCCCAGCGTGAGCACGACGTACATGCCGTTGGCGTCGAGACCGGCGTCGTGCTTGTTCGTCTCCAGCGTGGCCAGCTCCGCGCCATCGTTGACGATCTTGAGGCGGTAGTGCTGGTCGCCGAGCTTGTAGATCTTGGCCGTGCTGCCGTCCACCAGGGTCTGGGTGCGGGACGGCGATGCCGCCTTGCCCGCCTTGGTGTCGATCGTGACGTCGGAGCCCTGCGTCCCGGGGGAGGAGGACTCGGAGGCGGCCGCGGGCTTCGCGGCGGCGGTGTCCGAGCCGGAGCAGGCGGTCAGGCTGAGGCCGGCGGCGGCGACCAGGGCCGCGGCGGCAACGCGCAGGGTGCGGCGACGAGCGGTGCGGGCAGTGGTGTTGGAGCGCATTTCAGGTCCCCCAGGGGTGGTCGGTCGTTGTCTCCTCGGTACGTCGACCACTCTGGTCGGGGGCGCTACCGAAGGGCTGCCGTCCCGCTAACTTCCGGCTAACGCGGATCTGACCCCCCCAAAGCGGTGGTAATCGCCCGGCCGTCAAAAATCATGCAAGCACGCTTGATTGTTTCCTGTGGCGCTGCCACGCTCACTCCCGACGCTCCGCACCGTTGCATCACGACCGGGAGTCCCGCGTGTCCGATACGGAAGCTCTGCTCGGCGATCTGCGCGCCGAGAGCGAGGAGTTGGACGGCCTGGTGGCCGGGTTGTCCGACGAAGCGTGGCGTACGCCGACGCCCGCGGCCGGGTGGAGCATCGCGCACCAGATCGCCCACCTCGCCTGGACCGACGCGCGGGCGGTGCAGGCGGCCGAGGACCCCGAGGGGTTCGCCGATGAGGTGCGGAAGGCATTCGCGGCGCCGGAGCGGTTCGTGGACGAGGGGGCGGAACGCGGCGCCGCCGAACCGCCCGCCGTGCTGCTGGAGCGGTGGCGGGAGGGGCGGGAGCGGCTGGCGTGGGTGCTCGCCGCGCAGCCGCCGGGCGCCCGGCTCCCGTGGTACGGGCCGCCGATGAGCGTCATGTCGATGGTCACGGCGCGGCTGATGGAGACCTGGGCGCACGGTCAGGACGTGGCCGACGCGCTGGGTGTGCGCCGTACGCCGACGGCCCGGCTGCGGCATGTGGCACGCATCGGCGTACGGGCCCGGGGCTACGCGTACGCGGCGCGCGGGCTGAAGCCGCCCGCCGAGGAGTTCCGCGTCGAACTCACCGCGCCGGACGGGGAAGTGTGGGCGTACGGTCCCGAGGACGCGGTCCAGCGCGTCACCGGCCCCGCGCTCGACTTCTGCCTCCTGGCCACGCAGCGCGCCCACCGCGACGACCTCGCCCTACGGGCCGAGGGTCCCGACGCCGACCGCTGGCTGAACATCGCCCAGGCCTTCGCCGGACCACCGGGCCCGGGCCGGAAGCCGGGCGGAGGTGGCGCATGAGTAGGCGTGGGCCCTCGCCCCTCCGCATCGGCAACGCCTCCGGCTTCTACGGCGACCGCTTCGACGCCGTGCGCGAGATGCTGACCGGCGGGCCGCTCGACGTCCTCACCGGGGACTACCTCGCCGAGTTGACCATGCTGATCCTCGGCCGGGACCGGGCCAAGGACCCTTCCCGCGGCTATGCCACCACCTTCCTCCGCCAGTTGGAGGACACCCTCGGGCTCGCCGTCGAGCGGGGCGTGCGGATCGTCACCAACGCGGGCGGGCTGAACCCCGCCGGATTGGCCGATGCCGTCCGCGCGCTCGCCGACCGGGTCGGGGTGCCGGTGCGGGTCGCGCATGTGGAGGGCGACGATCTGCTCGGGGCGCGGGACTGGGGGCCGGGGGTGGTCAGCGCCAACGCGTACCTCGGGGGCGGCGGGATCGCGGAATGCCTGCGCGGCGGCGCGGATGTCGTGGTCACCGGGCGGGTCACCGATGCCGCGCTCGTCACCGGGCCCGCCGCCGCGCACTTCGGGTGGGCGGCGGACGACTGGGACGCGTTGGCGGGCGCCGTGGTGGCCGGGCACGTCCTGGAGTGCGGGACGCAGGCGACCGGCGGCAACTACGCGTTCTTCACGGAGCTGAGCGACGTACGCCGCCCCGGCTTTCCGCTCGCCGAGATCCACCCGGACGGGTCGGCCGTCATCACCAAGCACCCCGGAACCGGCGGCGCGGTGACCGTCGGCACGGTCACCGCGCAGCTGCTGTACGAGACGGCGGGCGCCCGGTACGCAGGCCCCGACGTCACGGCGCGCCTGGACTCCGTACGGCTCACCCGGGACGGCCCCGACCGGGTGCGGATCGACGGCGTACGGGGCGAGGCGCCGCCGCCGACGCTCAAGGCCGGGCTGACCCGGCTCGGCGGGCACCGCAACGAGGTGGTGTTCGTCCTCACCGGCCTCGACATCGACGCCAAGGCCACGCTCGTACGCGACCAGATGGAGGCGGCCCTGACCAAGCGCCGCCCCGCCGAGGTCCGCTGGACGCTGGCCCGCACCGACCACGCCGACGCGGCCGTGCAGGAGGAGGCGAGCGCGCTGCTGCGGCTCGTCATGCGCGACCGCGACCCGGACACCGTGGGGCGGGCGGTCAGCGGCGCGGCCGTGGAGTTGGCTCTCGCCAGCGTGCCCGGCTTCCACCTCACCGCCCCGCCCGGCAAGGCGACCCCGTACGGGGTCTTCGAGGCGGCGTACGTCCCGCAGGATGAGGTCCCGCACGTCGCCGTGCTGCCGGACGGCACGCGGACCACCGTTCCCCCGGCCCCGCACACACAGACCCTCGCACCCGCCGACGAACCCCCGCTGCCGCCGCCCCTCGACAGCGGACCCACCCGCCGCGCGCCCCTCGGCGCGGTCGCCGGGGCCCGCAGCGGCGACAAGGGCGGCAGCGCCAACATCGGCGTCTGGGTGCGCAGAGACGACGCCTGGCGCTGGCTGGTCCACACCCTCACCCCCGACCGGCTCCGCGAACTCCTCCCGGAGACCGCCGACCTGCCGGTCACCCGCCACCAACTCCCGCAGCTGCGCGCCCTCAACTTCACCGTCGACGGCCTGCTCGGCGAGGGCGTCGCCGCGCAGGCCCGCTTCGACCCGCAGGCCAAGGCGGTCGGCGAATGGCTGCGCTCGCGCCACCTCGACATACCGGAGGTTCTCCTTTGACCGCGCTCGCGTCCGCGCTCGACCCCGCAGGCGCCGACTACACGGCCCACCGCGAGGCGATGCTCGCCAAGCTCGGTGAGCTGGAGGACGAACACGCCAAGGCGCTCGCGGGCGGCGGCGAGAAGTACGTCGAGCGGCACCGCAAGCGCGGGAAGCTGCTCGTGCGGGAGCGGATCGAACTGCTCCTGGACCCCGATACGCCCTTCCTGGAGCTGTCCCCGCTGGCCGCGTGGGGCAGCGATTACCCGGTCGGGGCGTCCGTCGTCACCGGCATCGGGGTGATCTCCGGTGTCGAGTGCCTGATCAGCGCCAACGACCCCACCGTGCGGGGCGGCGCGAGCAATCCGTGGACGCTGAAGAAGTCGCTGCGCGCCCATGAGATCGCGCGGGCGAACCGCCTCCCCGTGGTGAGCCTGGTCGAGTCCGGCGGGGCCGATCTTCCGTCCCAGAAGGAGATCTTCATTCCCGGCGGGGCCATGTTCCGGGACCTCACGCGGCTGTCCGCCGAGGGCATCCCGACCGTCGCGGTGGTCTTCGGCAACTCCACCGCCGGAGGCGCGTACATCCCCGGGATGTCCGACCACGTGATCATGGTCAGGGAGCGGGCCAAGGTCTTCCTCGGCGGGCCTCCGCTGGTGAAGATGGCGACCGGGGAGGAGAGCGACGACGAATCCCTCGGCGGCGCCGACATGCACGCCCGCACCTCCGGGCTCGCCGACTACTTCGCCGCCGACGAGCCCGACGCCCTCCACCAGGCGCGCCGCGTCGTCGCCCGGCTCAACTGGCGCAAGGCGCACCCCGATCCGGGCCCGGCCGAGCCGCCGAAGTACGACGCGGACGAACTCCTCGGCATCGTCCCCGGCGACCTCAAGGTCCCCTTCGACCCGCGCGAGGTCATCGCCCGCATCGTCGACGGCTCCGACTTCGACGAGTTCAAGCCGCTGTACGGGACGAGCCTGGCCACCGGCTGGGCGACCCTCCACGGCTATCCCGTGGGCATCCTCGCCAACGCGCAGGGCGTCCTGTTCAGCGAGGAGTCGCAGAAGGCCGCGCAGTTCATCCAGCTCGCCAACCAGCGCGACATCCCCCTCCTCTTCCTCCACAACACCACCGGCTACATGGTCGGCCGCGCCTACGAACAGGGCGGGATCATCAAGCACGGCGCCATGATGATCAACGCGGTCTCCAACTCCCGCGTCCCCCACCTCTCCGTCCTCATCGGCGCCTCCTACGGCGCGGGCCACTACGGCATGTGCGGCCGCGCGTACGACCCGCGGTTCCTCTTCGCCTGGCCCAGCGCCAAGTCCGCCGTCATGGGCCCGCAGCAGCTCGCCGGGGTGCTGTCGATCGTCGCCCGCCAGTCCGCCGCCGCCAAGGGGCAGCCGTACGACGAGGACGGCGACGCCGCGCTGCGCGCCATGGTCGAGCAGCAGATCGAGTCCGAGTCGCTGCCGCTGTTCCTCTCCGGGCGGCTGTACGACGACGGCGTCATCGACCCGCGCGACACCCGCACCGTGCTCGGCCTGTGTCTCTCCGCCCTCCACACCGCGCCCGTCGAGGGTGCGCGCGGTGGCTTCGGCGTCTTCCGGATGTGAGGAAAAACCCCGCCGTGATGTCCGTGACCCGAATGTCCGTGATCCGATCGCTCCTCGTCGCCAACCGCGGCGAGATCGCCCGCCGCATCATCCGCAGCTGCCGCGAACTCGGCATCGCCACGGTCGCCGTCCACTCCGACGCGGACGCCGACGCCCCGCACGTCCGGGAGGCCGACACCGCCGTACGGCTGCCGGGCGACGCCCCCGCCGACACGTATCTGCGCGGCGACCTGCTGACCAAGGCCGCCCTCGCGGCGGGCGCCGACGCCGTCCACCCCGGCTACGGCTTCCTCTCCGAGGACGCCGCCTTCGCCCAGGCCGTCCGCGACGCCGGGCTGCTGTGGGTCGGGCCGCCGCCCGCGGCAATGCAGGCCATGGCCTCCAAGACGCGCGCCAAGCGGCTGCTGGGCGAGGCCGGGGTGCCCCTCCTGGAGTCGCTGGACCCGGACGGGGTGACCGCGGGCGACCTGCCCGTCCTCGTCAAGGCCGCGGCGGGCGGCGGCGGCCGCGGCATGCGCGTCGTACGCGACATCGACGCACTCCCCGCCGAACTGACCTCCGCCCGCGCGGAGGCGGCGTCCGCCTTCGGGGACGGCGAGGTGTTCGTCGAGCCGTACGTCGAGGGCGCCCGCCACGTCGAGGTGCAGGTGCTGGCCGACACCCACGGCACCGTCTGGTCCCTCGGCACCCGCGACTGCTCCCTCCAGCGCCGTCACCAGAAGGTGATCGAGGAGGCCCCGGCGCCGGGGCTCGGCGACGAACTGCGCCGCCTGCTGGAGGAGTCGGCGGTGAACGCGGCCCGGGCCATCGGGTACGAGGGCGCGGGCACGGTCGAGTTCCTGGTCTCGTCGGCGGGCCGTGCGTACTTCCTGGAGATGAACACGCGCCTCCAGGTCGAGCACCCGGTGACGGAGGAGGTGTACGGGCTGGACCTGGTCGCCCTCCAGCTGCGGGTGGCGGAGGGGCAACACCTGGCCCCTGAGCCCCCGGCGGAACGCGGTCACGCGGTCGAGGCGCGGCTGTACGCGGAGGACCCGGGGCGGGGGTGGCAGCCGCAGGCGGGCGTGATGCGGCGACTCGACATCACCGCCACGGGACTGCGCGTGGACTCCGGGATCGCGGACGGGGATCTGATCGGCGTCCACTACGACCCCCTGCTGGCCAAGGTCATCGCCTGGGCGCCCACCCGCGACGAGGCGCTGCGACGGCTGGCCCACGGTCTTGAGCACGCCCGCATCCACGGCCCGGCCACCAACCGGGAGCTGCTGGTACGGGCCCTGCGGCACCCGGAGTTCGAGGCCGGGCGCATGGACACGGGCTTCCTCGAACGGCACCTCGACGCCCTCACCAAGGACAACGGGGAGGGCACGGCGCTCGCCGCCCTCGCCGCCGCGCTGGCCGACGCATCGGATCGGCCCGCGACGGTGGCGGGGCGGCTCGGGGGCTGGCGGAACGTACCGTCCCGGCCGCAGATCAAGACGTACCGCGCACCGGACGGCACCGAGCACGAGGTCCGCTACCGGCTCACCCGCGACGGCCTTGTCGCGGAGGACTTCCCGGACGTCCGGCTGCTTCAGGCGACCCCGCACCATGTCGTCCTCGAAGTGGCGGGCATCAGGCGGAAATTCGACGTTTCGCGCCACGACGACCGCATATACATCGACGCGCCACTCGGATCGCACACCCTCATCCCCCTGTCCCGCTTCCCCGACCCCTCCGCCCGTACCGCGCCCGGCTCCCTGCTGGCCCCCATGCCCGGCACGGTGGTGCGGCTCGCCGATGTCGCCGTGGGCGACCACGTGCGGGCGGGCCAACCCCTGCTGTGGCTGGAGGCCATGAAGATGGAGCACCGCGTCACGGCTCCCACCTCCGGGGTGCTCACCGCGCTGCACGCTGCCGAGGGCCGTCAGGTCGAGGTCGGGGCGCTGCTGGCGGTCGTCACGGAGGAGGCGGCGGAGGGGGAGACAGCCACCCAGGACAACGGACGGAGCCGCACATGACCCCGCAGGCGCACACCCCCGTCGACACCCCGGAGCAGGCCGACCTCCGCGCCGCCGTGGCGGCCTTCGGGAGGGACAACCACGACACGCCCACCCCCGACCTGTGGGCCAAGGCGGGCAAGCTCGGCTACCTCGGCGTCAACCTCCCCGAGGCGTACGGCGGCGGAGGGGGCGGCATAGCCGAGCTGTCCCTCGTGCTCGAGGAGCTGGGCGCGGCGGGCTGTCCGCTGCTGATGCTCGTCGTGTCGCCCGCCATCTGCGGCACGGTGATCGCCCGGTACGGCACGGACGCGCAGAAGGACCGCTGGCTGCCGGGGCTGGCGGACGGCAGCCTGACGATGGCGTTCGGCATCACGGAGCCGGACGCCGGATCGAACTCGCACCGCATCACCACCACGGCCCGCCGCGACGGCACCGACTGGGTGCTCACCGGCCGTAAGGTCTTCATCTCCGGCGTGGACATCGCCGACGCCACCCTGATCGTCGGCCGCACCGAGGACGCGCGGACGGGGAAGCTCAAGCCGTGCCTGTTCATCGTCCCGAGCGGCACCCCCGGCTTCTCGTACCGCCACATCCCCATGGAACTGGCCGCGAACGAGAAGCAGTTCGAGGTCGTCATGGACGACGTACGGCTCCCGGCGGACGCGCTGGTGGGGGACGAGGACGCGGGGCTGGCGCAGTTGTTCGCGGGTCTCAACCCGGAGCGGATCATGACGGCGGCGTTCGCGCTGGGGATGGGCCGCCACGCGCTGGCGAAGGCGGTGGACTACGCCCGTACCCGCCAGGTGTGGAAGGAGCCGATCGGTGCGCACCAGGCGATCGCGCACCCCCTCGCGCAGGCGCACATCGAGGTGGAGCTGGCCCGGCTGATGATGGCGAAGGCGGCGTATCTGTACGACGCGGGTCAGGACGCGGCGGCGGGCGAGGCGGCCAACATGGCGAAGTACGCGGCGGGCGAGGCGGCCGTGAAGGCGGTGGACCAGGCGGTGCACACGCTGGGCGGGAACGGCCTGACGGAGGAGTACGGGCTGGCGAAGCTGATCACGGCGGCGCGGGTGGCGCGGATCGCGCCGGTCAGCCGGGAGATGATCCTCAACTTCGTGTCCCACCAGACGCTGGGGCTGCCCAAGTCGTACTGATCGACAGGGTGGGGCAGAACGGACGGGAAGGCGCACAGGCAAGGCAACTGGCAGGCACAGCGACCCGAGGGGAGCGGCCATGGTGCTGCGCAGCGAGTTTCCCGATGTCCCGCCCGTCGATCTGCCCATTCACGACGCGGTGCTGGGCCGCGCGGCGAAGGAGTTCGGGGAACGTACGGCGCTGATCGACGGGGTGACGGGGGAGAGCGTCGGCTACGCGGCGCTGGACCACGCGTCGCGCCGGATCGCCGCGGAGCTGGCGGCGGCGGGGGTGCACAAGGGTGAGGTGGTGGCGCTGCACAGCCCCAACTCGCTGATGTATCCGATGGCGTTCTACGGGGTGACGCGCACGGGCGCGGCGGTGACCACGGTGCATCCGCTGGCGACGGCGGAGGAGTTCGCCCGGCAGCTGCGGGACGCGGCGGCGACGTGGATCGTGACGGTGTCGCCGCTGCTGGGGGTGGCGCGGCAGGCGGCGGAGCGGGCGGGCGGGGTGCGGGAGATCTTCGTGTGCGACGAGGCGGGCGGGCACCGTTCGCTGCGGGACATGCTGGCGGGCACGGCGCCGGAGCCGGTGGTGGAGTGCGACCCGGCGCAGGACGTGGCGGTGCTGCCGTACTCGTCGGGGACGACGGGCAGCCCGAAGGGCGTGATGCTGACGCACCGCAGCGTGGCGACCAACCTGGCGCAGGCGGAGGCGCTGGTGCCGCCCCGGCCGGGCGAGCGGGTGCTCGCGGTGCTGCCGTTCTTCCATGTGTACGGGCTGACGGCGCTCCTGAACGCCCCGCTGCGCGCCGGGAGCACGGTGATCGTGCTGCCGCGCTTCGATCTGGATCAGTTCCTGACGGCGATCGAGCGGTACGAGGCGCAGGCGCTGTACGTCGCGCCGCCGATCGTGCTGGCGCTGGCGAAGCATCCGGCGGTGGCGGAGCACGACCTGTCGTCGGTGCGGTACGTGCTGTGCGCGGCGGCGCCGCTGGACGCGCGGCTCGCGGAAGCGTGCGCGCGGCGGCTGGGCGTGCCGCCGCTGTTGCAGGCGTTCGGGATGACGGAGCTGTCCCCGGGCTGCCATGTGGTGCCCCGGTACGCGGAGGACGTTCCGCCGGGGACGGTGGGGAAGCTGCTGCCGAGCACCGAGATGCGCATCGTCGGCCTGGCGGACGGCCGGGATGTCGAGGTCGGGGAGGACGGGGAGATCCTGATCCGGGGCCCGCAGGTGATGAAGGGCTACCTGGGGCGGCCCGACGACACGGCGGCCATGGTCGACGCGGACGGCTGGCTGCACACCGGCGACGTCGGCCATGTGGACGCGGACGGCTGGCTGTTCGTCGTGGACCGGGTGAAGGAGCTGATCAAATACAAGGGCTACCAGGTCGCCCCGGCCGATCTGGAGGCCCTGCTGATCGCCCATGAGGCCGTCGCCGACGCCGCCGTGATCGGGGTGACGGACGGGGACGGCAACGAGATCCCGAAGGCGTACGTGGTGCGCGGGCCCGGTGCCCGGATCTCGGAGGACGAGCTGATCCGTTACGTTGCCGGACTGGTGGCCCCGTACAAGAAGGTGCGCCGCGTGGAGTTCACGGACACCGTGCCGCGCTCGGCCGCCGGGAAGATCCTGCGCCGTGAACTGCGTGCCAGGGAAAGGAGTTCGACCACCCCATGACCGACGCCGAGGTGGGGGCCGACGCGCCCCTGGTGCGCTCGTCCGACGACCACGGGATACGGACGCTCACGCTCGATTCGCCGCACAACCGCAACGCGCTCTCCGCCCGTCTGGTCGCCGAACTGCGCGCCGGACTGGACGCGGCCGCGGCGGACCCGGAGGTCCGGGCGGTGCTGCTCACCCACACCGGCAACACGTTCTGCGCGGGCGCCGATCTGCGCGAACCCCCGGCCGTGTCGGGGGCGCTGGGCCTGGTGGAGCTGCTGCGCGCCATCGTGGAGCTGCCCAAGCCGGTGGTCGCGCGGGTCACCGGGCATGTGCGGGCCGGTGGGCTCGGGCTGCTCGGGGCGTGCGACATTTCGGCGGCCGGGCGGGGCGCGAGCTTCGCGTTCACCGAGGCGCGGCTGGGCCTCGCCCCGGCGGTCATATCGATGCCGCTGCTGCCCCGCCTGGACGCCCGCGCGGCGGCCCGCTACTACCTCACCGGGGAGCGGTTCGACGCCGCCGAGGCGGCCCGGATCGGCCTGGTGACGGCGGCGGACCCGGAGGGCGAGGCGGACGGGGTGCTCGCGCCGGTGCTGGACGGCCTGCGCCGCGGCTCCCCGCAGGGCCTGGCGGAGTCCAAACGGCTGGTGACGGCCGAGGTGCGGCGGGCGTTCGACCGGGAAGGGGAGGGGCTCGCCGAGCTGTCGGCGCGGCTGTTCGCTTCGGCGGAGGCGCGGGAGGGGATGACGGCGTTCCGGGAGCGCCGCGACCCGGCGTGGGTGGCGGGCACAGGGGCGGAGGCCGGAGAGTGAGCCCCGGTACGGCACCGCGTACGGCCTCCCGCGACCCCAAGCAGGACCGCAGCCGAGCGACCCGGCAGCGGCTGCTGGAGGCGGCAGTGGCGTGCCTCGCTGAGCACGGCTGGGCGGGGTCGACGGTGTCGGTGGTCGCGGAGCGGGCCGGGGTGTCCCGGGGCGCGGCCCAGCACCACTTCCCGACCCGGGAGGACCTGTTCACGGCCGCGGTCGAGCGGGTCGCCGAGCAGCGTTCGGCGGAGCTGGGCGCCCTCGCCCCGGCGGGCGAGGGCACGGCCCGTACGCGCGCGGTCGTCACCGAACTGGTCGACCTGTACACCGGCCCGCTGTTCCGGGCCGCGCTCCACCTGTGGGTCGCGGCGTCGTACGAACCCCAGCTGGGCGCCCGGGTCACCGTCCTGGAGGCCCGCATCGGCCGCGAGACCCACCGCATGGCGGTGGACCTGCTGGGCGCCGACGAGACGGCCCCGGGGGTGCGGGAGGCCGTGCAGGGGCTGCTCGACATGGCCCGCGGCCTGGGCCTGGCCAATCTGCTGACGGACGACAGCGCACGCCGGGAGCGGGTGGTGGCGCAGTGGTCGCGCATTCTGGACGAGGCGCTGGCCGCGGCGCGCACGCCGGACCGGTAGCGCCCCGCCCCCTGCTACCCGCTGCCGCTACCGCGAGGAGTCCCCGTACCCGTCGACCTCCTGCGGGCTACGGGTGCCCGGCCCGATGTAGCGCGCCGAGGGGCGCACGAGGCGGCCGGTCCGCTTCTGCTCCAGGATGTGCGCGCTCCACCCCGCGGTCCGCGCGCACGTGAACATGGAGGTGAACATGGGCGCCGGGACCTCGGCGAAGTCCAGTGTGATCGCCGCCCAGAACTCGACGTTGGTGGCCAGCACCCGGTCCGGCCGCCGGTTGTGCAGCTCCTCCAGGGCAGCCCGTTCCAGCGCCTCGGCGACCTCATAGCGCGGCGCGCCCAGCTCCTTGGCGGTGCGCCGCAGCACCCGCGCCCGCGGGTCCTCGGCGCGGTAGACCCGGTGGCCGAATCCCATCAGCCGCTCGCCCCGGTCGAGGGCCTTCTTGACGTACGCCGTGGCGTCGCCGGTGCGCTCGATCTCCTCGATCATCCCGAGCACCCGCGAGGGCGCGCCCCCGTGCAGCGGCCCGGACATGGCCCCGACCGCGCCGGAGAGCGCGGCGGCGACGTCGGCGCCGGTGGAGGCGATGACGCGGGCGGTGAAGGTGGAGGCGTTCATGCCGTGCTCGGCGGCGGAGGTCCAGTACGCGTCGACGGCGGCGACGTGCTTGGGGTCGGGCTCACCGCGCCAGCGGCGCATGAAGCGCTCCACGATGGTCTCGGCCTTGTCGATCTCCCGCTGCGGCACCATCGGCAGGCCCTGCCCGCGCGCCGACTGGGCGACGTACGACAGCGCCATGACGGCCGCGCGGGCGAGGTCGTCGCGGGCCTGGGCCTCGTCGATGTCGAGGAGCGGTTTGAGGCCCCAGACGGGCGCGAGCATGGCCAGCGCGGACTGCACGTCGACCCGGACGTCGCCGGAGTGCACCGGGATGGGGAAGGGCTCGGCGGCGGGCAGCCCGGGGTTGAAGGCGCCGTCTACCAGGAGGCCCCAGACGTTCCCGAAGGACACGTGGCCCACCAGTTCCTCGATGTCGACGCCGCGGTAGCGGAGCGCGCCGCCCTCCTTGTCGGGTTCGGCGATCTCCGTCTCGAACGCGACGACTCCCTCGAGTCCGGGTACGAAGTCCGACATCGGGCGGCTCCTCATGGTGTAGGCGACAGGTGGCTTCGGATCGAACGGCTGGTGCGGATGAAACGTCAGAGGTGCGGAGAACGGTGTCATCGGGGGCGTCCGGTCCCGGGACGGCTCCGCGGCCGACGGCTCGCGGTCCGTACCGGATACCCGGTGGTGTGCCCCGTGTGCGCGGTGGTCACCCAGCGGGGGCGAAAACCGGCGCCGAGGCACCGGGCTGACAGGCGCATGTTCGGCCACCGCGCGGTGGACGCGCCAGTCACGGGGACGCGTGAGAAGTGGCACACCGCTTGTGCGACGGGCGGAGGGTTACCGATCCCCGAGGCGGGGGAGAGGGGACATCGCTCTTTCGGGGTAACCCGTGCGGTGGACCGATGATGTTGCAAGATATGCGCGTGCCTCACGTTGACCCGGAGCCCCCGGCTTCCCCCTCGGCTTACTCCGCGCGCACGTACGACCCGGCCGCCATGCGCGAGCACTACCGCGCGGCGGGCATCGACGAGGCGAGTCTCGGGGGCACCCCGTTCGAGCAGTTCACGAGGTGGTTCGAGGAGGCGGTGGGCAGCGGTCTGTACGAGCCGAACGCCATGGTCGTCTCCACGGCGGACGCGGCCGGGCGCCCCAGCTCCCGTACGGTCCTGATGAAGAGCTTCGACGGGCGCGGCTTCGTCTTCTACACCAACTACGGCTCCCGCAAGGGCCGTGAACTGGCCGAGAACCCGCAGGTCTCGCTGCTCTTCCCCTGGCATCCGATCGCCCGCCAGGTGATCGTCACGGGCGTCGCCCACCGCACCGGGCGGGACGAGACGGCCGCGTACTTCCGCACCCGCCCGCACGGCTCGCAGCTGGGCGCGTGGGCCAGCGCGCAGTCCTCCGTGGTCGGCTCGCGGGAGGAGCTGGACCGGGGGTACGCGGAGCTGGCCGACCGCTATCCGCCGGGCGAGCAGGTGCCGGTGCCGCCGGAGTGGGGCGGGTTCCGGGTGGTGCCGGAGGCGGTGGAGTTCTGGCAGGGCCGGGAGAACCGGCTGCACGACCGGCTGCGGTACGTACGGACGCCGGACGGGGAGGGCTGGCGCACCGAGCGCCTGTCGCCCTGAGGGGGTACGGAAACGAGTGCGGGAACGCAGACGACCCGCGGGTCTTTCCCCTGGCGCCGGTGAGGGCGTCTGGGGGCCGGTCGGACGTACCGGCGACCCGCGGGCCGGGTGACTGCTTGGGATTGGCCGGCTGCGCACCACTCTCTCGTGCGCCGGTCCGGCGAATGCGCTGAGCGCGACGACGGACTGCTAGCCCGCAGTCACCTCACGCGTCCGGATTTGATACATCTGCCGAACCACCTCCCTTCTCGTGTGCTCCACACCTTAGGAACCCCCTCGCGCCGCACACAAGCAAATTTCCGGGAGGCAACGATTTCGCCGAATCCGGTGTGGCGCGCGTCACGTTCGAGTTCAATGTTCCGACGTGCACCACCACAGGCAGCCACGTCCACCACGTCCCGCAGGGGGTGTCCGGTGACCGCTCCGCAGCGCTCCGAACCCGCGCGTCCCGCCCGTCCCGTCCCCGGGCAGCCAGGTGCTCCGGCCGCGCCCGTGCCCGCGGCGGACGGCCCGGGCCGGGACGATTCCGATCTGCTCGCCGCGCTCCTCGACGGCATGGACGCGGCGCTGTGCGCGTTCGACGCCGACGGCACCGTCACCCACTGGAACCGCGAGGCCGAGCGCATCCTCGGCTGGCCGGCGGCCGAGGCCGTGGGGCGCAAGGGGCTCGCGGGGTGGGCGGCCCGCGCGGAGGACGCGCGGGACGTCGAGGCGCGGCTGATGGAGGTCCTGGACGGCACCGGCCGCCGGGTGCACGAGTTCGCGCTGCTGACCAAGGACGGCGGCCGGGTCCTGGTCCGCGCGCAGTCGTCCGCCGTGCCGGGCGGGGACGGCCGCCCGGCGGGGGCGTACTGCGCGTTCAGCGAGGTGCACGCGCAGCTCGACCTGGAGCGGTCGATCGCGCTGAGCGAGGCGCTGCTGGTGGACGCGACCTGGTGCGTCGTCCTCGTCGACGCCGATCTGCGGGTCGCGGTCCTCAACGCCAACGCGGCCGCCGCCCTCGGCACGGGCCGCACGGCCGCGCTCGGGCGGCCGCTGGGCGAGTTCCTCGACCAGGGCGTGGACGACGCCGAGAACGCCCTCCAGCACGTCCTGGCCGAGGGCGCGCCCCCCGCGCCCACCGAGCTGTGGGTGACGCTGCGCGAGGCGGCCGAGGACCCCGCGGACGGCGCCGCGGACGGGCACCCGGCGCGCTGCTGCTGGCACAGCGGCTTCCTGCGGCTGGCCTCCCCGCTCACCGAGGAGCCGGTGCCGCTCGGGGTGGCCTGGATCTTCCAGGACGTGACGGAGTCGAAGGCGCACGAGCAGGAGAGCGCCCGGCTGCGCTTCCGCGGCAACCAGCTGCACCGGGCGGCCCGGGCGGCGGCCGAGTGCGAGGACCCCATGGAGGCGGCCGCGGTCCATCTGGACTTCGCCCTCGCGGGCTTCGCCGACCACGCCCTGATCGACCTGGTCCTGGACGGCGCGGGCGAGCCGGTCCGGCTCGTCCGGGCGGCGGCCACGCCGTTCGGCACCACGGGCCCGTGCTCCCCGATCTCCCCGGGCGGCATCCCGGTGTCCTACCTGGAGGGCCACCCGGCGCTCCAGGCGGCCGAGCGCTGCGGTTCGGTGCGGGCGAGTGCGACGCGTACGGACGAGGCGGCGGCGGCGCGGTGGGCGGCGGCCCGCAAGTGGCCGGAGGGCTCGGTGCACGCCCTGTGCGCGGTGCTGCGCAGCCGCGGCCGCACCCTGGGCGTGCTGACGTTCCTCCGCGGCCCGGCCCGCCGCCCCTTCGACCGCTGGGACACGGCGTACGCGGAGGACGTGGCGGCCCGGGTCGCGGCGGCGGTGGACCTGGCCCGCGGGCGGTAGCCGCCACCGCCGGGCTCCTACTGCCGGTAGAAGATCCGGTCGCCGTACTCCGCCATCACCTGGCGGTTCCATTCGCCGCCGCCGTCCACGTTGCCCGAGCGCAGCAGCGGCGGTTCCACGCCGCGGGCCACCAGCTCCTCCACCCCCGACGCCACCACGGCCTGCATCAGCGCGCTCGTCACCACGGTCGACGCGGGGGCGAACGGCGCCCCGACGCCCTCCGCCGTCAGCTCCGTGTCGCCGACCGAGATCTTGCTGTCGAGGACCAGGTCGCAGTGGTCCTTGAGGAAGCCGCCCGACGCGTTGCGGGACGTGGTCTGCTCCGCGTACGCCACGGACGTCACGCCGATCACCCTCACCCCGCGCTCCCGCGCGCCCGTCGCCATCTCCACCGGCAGGGTGTTGCGTCCGGACAGCGAGATGATGAACAGCAGGTCCCCCGCGCGCAGCGGACCGGTCTCCAGGACGGCCGTGGCCAGCCCCTCGACCCGCTCCAGCGCGCTGCCCAGGGTGGCGGGCATGACGTCCACGCCGACCACCCCCGGCACCGGGAGCAGGTTCATCAGGGCCAGTCCTCCCGCGCGGTAGACGACGTCCTGGGCGGGCAGGGAGGAGTGCCCCGCACCGAAGACGAAGATCCGCCCCCCGCCGGTGACCGTGTCGGCGACCAGGCCGCCCGCGGCGGCGATGCGGTCGGCCTCCTCGTCCCGCACCCTGTGCAGCAGCCCGATCGCGGCGTCGAAAAAGCGCCCTGCCGGCTTGCTCTGGCTCATCGCCGAGGCCCTTCGTGTCGGTGTTAACTTGGGTCCACATCCCGTGGCGCGGATCACGTTGCGATGTGGATCATGAAGCTGTCAATACCACCTCCGCCCTCGCTACGGCAGTGGCCGATCCGGCCCCGTTGTCGGTGGGATGCGTCAGAATTGGGTTCAGGGCCACCGCACGACACATCAAGGGGCACGCATGTCCGGACTGATCGACACCACGGAGATGTATCTCCGCACCATCCTCGAACTCGAGGAGGAGGGCGTGGTCCCCATGCGCGCCCGGATCGCGGAGCGGCTCGATCAGAGCGGCCCCACCGTCAGTCAGACGGTCGCGCGGATGGAGCGCGACGGGCTGGTGACGGTCGCGGGCGACCGCCACCTGGAGCTGACGGACGAGGGCCGCCGCCTGGCCACGCGCGTGATGCGCAAGCACCGGCTCGCCGAATGCCTGCTCGTCGATGTGATCGGTCTGGAGTGGGAGCAGGTCCACGCGGAGGCGTGCCGCTGGGAGCACGTCATGAGCGAGGCGGTGGAGCGCCGGGTGCTGGACCTGCTGCGCCACCCCACCGAGTCGCCGTACGGGAACCCGATCCCGGGCCTGGAGGAGCTGGGCGAGAAGGGCGAGGCCGACCCGTTCCTGGACGACAGCATGGTGAGCCTGCGCGAGCTGGCGCCCGGCACCGAGGGCAAGACCGTGGTCGTGCGCCGCATCGGCGAGCCGATCCAGATGGACGCCCAGCTGATGTACACGCTGCGCAGGGCCGGGGTGCAGCCGGGCTCGGTGGTGAGCGTGACGGAGTCCCCGGGCGGCGTCCTGGTCGGCAGCAGCGGCGAAGCGGCCGAGCTGGAGGCCGACATCGCCTCCCATGTCTTCGTGGCCAAGCGCTAACCGATCCCACCCATGTAGACCGCCGGACGCCCCGGCGACCCCGACCATCCTGACCGCCCCGGCGACTCCCGGCCGAGGCCGCCCGCGTCACCTGCGGTGACGGTTTTTGTCCAGACCGGAGTTCGGGGAAATCGAGCGGGCGGGGGCGACCCGTGCAACCCTGTCGCTGACGCATATGCACAAGCGTGCTCGCAGTCAGGGGAGGGGGCTCCTATGGGCCCGGCGGGCGGCAGCGATGCCGAGCGGGCGTTCGAACGCGAGGGCCCCGGTGCCAGGAGGCGCCGGGGCCCCGCTTCCCCATGTCCCCCCGATGGGCCCCGGCCCGTGCGGGCCGCGCGAACGCGGCCGTTACGGCCCGGGGCCTCGGCGACCCGGAGCCCCGAGCTCCCAGGGTCTTCCCCCGCGGACTTCCTTCCCCGAGTAGTCCGCCTCCCGCTAGCTGTCTCCCCTCGGCGGAGGCGGCCAATCCTTGAGCGTGGTCACTCGAATGAGGGGTGTTGCCCGGCACTTGCGGTGCGTTCGAATATGAGTTCGATACTGTGGGGTGGTTGGGGTTGCTCGGGAGAGGGATGGAGGTGCCAGACGACATGGTGCGACGCATCGACGTGACCGGGGCCGGCGGCGTGCGGCTCGCGGCCTGGGAGTACACCGATCCGCCCAAGGCCGGAGGCCGCGCGGAGGCGCGCGGCGGCCCCGGGGTGCTGCTGCTCCATGGGCTGATGGGCCGCGCCGCGCACTGGGCGGAGACCGCCCGCTGGCTCGCCACCCGGCACCGGGCCGTCGCCCTCGACCAGCGCGGCCACGGCCGCAGCGAGAAGCCCGCCGAAGGGCCGTTCGACCGCGGCACATATGTGGACGACGCCGAGGCGGCCGTCGAGCAGCTCGGGCTGGGCCCGGTGGCCCTCATCGGCCACTCCATGGGCGCCCTGACGGCCTGGCAGCTCGCCGCCCGCCGCCCCGATCTGGTCCGGGCCCTGGTGATCTGCGACATGCGCGCCTCGGCGCTGGGCGGCGCCTCGCAGCGCGAATGGGACGCGTGGTTCCGGTCCTGGCCGGTGCCGTTCGCGACCCTCGCGGACGTCCGCAGGTGGTTCGGTGAGGACGATCCGCTGCTGGAGCGCCCCAGCGCCGCCCGGGGCGACTTCTTCGCCGAGGTCATGGCGGAGCGTTCGGACGGCTGGCGCCCCGTCTTCTCCCGCCGCCAGATGCTGAAGGCCCGCGCGGCCTGGGCGCATGACGCGCACTGGGAGGAACTGGCCCTGGTGGAGTGCCCCACCCTGGTCGTCCGCGGGCTGGACGGCGAGCTGGGGCGGGCCGAGGCCCAGGAGATGGTCCGGGTCCTGCCCCGTGGGGAGTATGCGGAGGTGCCCGACGCGGGCCATCTCGTCCACTACGACCAGCCGGACGGCTGGCGCCGCGCGGTGGAGCCGTTCCTCGCCGCGGCCCTCCCCGCGCATCCCGGCCCCGAGCAGTAGCCGCGATCAGCTCCGCGCGGGGAACTTCCAGACGAACGGCTTGTCGCCGATCTCGGTCCAGGCGATCTCCAGCCGCTTCGCGGCCGCCGGGATGAGGAAGGTGTTGCAGAGGGTGTAGCTCTGGCCGTTCTTCCAGTTCTTGATGGTGTCGGAGTCGGCGCAGCCCTTCGGCGCGTCACCGCCGATGACCTTCGTGCCGCGCCGCCCGTCCGCGTACACATCCGCGTAGTCGCCGACCCGCGGCCATTCCTTGACGACGCCGCCGGTCACATGCCGGTACGTCACATAGCCGGTCGCCGGGACCTTGCCCTTGGCGTCCTCGGGGTCGGAGGCCAGGGTCTTGGCGTCGGCGGCGCTTCCGACCTCGATCCGCCGCGCGGTGATCGAGTAATACGGCTTGACGCCGGTGTCCTCCTTGAATGCCCGCCACGCGGACTGCCCCGGTTTCAGTACGGCCTTCGCCGCCGCACTCGCGCCGATCCGACCCTTCTCGTGGGCGCTCAAGCGGGAATGCGACTTCTTCTTATGGGAGTTGGTCGTATGGTTCTTATTCCCATGGGATCCGCAGGCCGTGAGAGCCAGCGCCAGTACGGCAACGGGCGTAGCGGTGCGCAGCCACGTTGTCTTGTTCAGCAAGTCGATCTCCCTGCGTGATCCTTCCCGGAGCGATGATCCTAGGGGCTGCAATTCCCCCTTCGGGGCGTCAACTGTGTGCGTACTGTGACGGCCTGAGCGCGAGTGTGTGGAAGTAGCGGGGCGATGGGGAGGGCGGGGTGCGGGCCCGGTGGATCCCGCCACGGAGGGGGTGGATGGCCGGATCGGGCCCGGTCGCGGCGCGGACGAAGATATTCCCATGCGGAATTCAACCTTCGCGGCGTCAATGGCGTCTACTGGTACGGCGCTTGTGGATTGGCGGCTGCTACCCTCAGCCACGCGCCATCACGCATTACCACCAGAACGTCAAGAAATCACTGATCTCGGGGGGAGATCGCGTGAAGCTCAAACATAAAGCCTCGATGGTCATGCTCTCGGCGGTGCTCATGCTGGGCGGCACGGTCGCGATGGCACCCACGGCATCCGCCGTGGGCTCTTCGGCATGCCGGTTCAATTCGCCGGATGTCAATTTCAAGGTGGCGACCAGTGGTGCCAGATTCCGCACCGGACCGGGAAACAAGTACCGCGTGAAGGGGACGCTGTACCGGGGAGACTCCTTCCGGTACTTCTGCCGCACCGGGGGGCTGGGCGGATTCATGAAGAGCTGGTCCTACGGAAAGATCCTCAAGCGGACGACCTCGGGCATCAAGCCCGGGACCAGGGGCTGGGTCTACAGCAAGTATCTGGACTAGCGGGAAACGGCGCGGGAGCGGGACCTGACCAGTCCCGCTCCCGCGCCACACGTCCGCGCCCCGGATTTCCGGGCTCAACCCCGGCCTCCCGGGCTCAGCCCTTGGTCACCGCCGCCAGGATCTCCGGCAGCCGCCGCACCGTCCGCGGCGCGGCCACCCGCAGCCCCGCCTCGGCGATGGCGGCGCCGTACACCACGCCCAGCGGCAGCAGCACCCACAGCAGGTCGTGCGCCCCGCTGGTGTGCAGCCAGATCGTCAGGCCCAGCAGCGGCGCGCACAGCAGGGCGCCCGCGATCATGCCACCGAAGATGCCCATCAAGGCGAGCCCCGCCTGCCCCGGCGCCACGTTCTTGGCGCTCTCCTGCGGGATGGAGTACGGGACCAGCGCCGACGCCAGCGCCCCGGTCGCCATCATCCCGCCGAGCAGGCCGAACGCGAGCCCGAGCGCTTCCGGGACGGCGGCCAGGTCGTGCAGGAAGGCGGCCGAGCCCACCACCGCCAGGAGCACGTACGGCACTCCGGCCAGCGCGATCGCGAACGCCCGTCCGCGCAGCTCCAGATAGGCGTCCCGGGGAGAGGCGATCGTCTGCGCGACCATCCAGAAGGCGGAGGAGTCCTGCCCGAACTGGTTGTTCATCTGCATGCCGAGCATCCCGGTGGCCCAGCACGCCCAGTAGACGCTGCCGTTGCCCTGGACGGAGGTGATGAACGGCAGCAGCAGGCCGACCCCCAGCGAGCTGACCCAGCTGGCCTTGGTCTTGGGGTCCCGCACCGCGTACCGCAGCGTGCGCTGCATGGCGGTACCGCTGCGCCCCGCGGGCAGCAGCCGCGCGAACGGGCCGCCCGCGCCGGCGGACGCGTCCGCGTCCTTGCCGCCCCGCCGCGGCTTCTCCGGCTGGATCGTGGAGCTGTCCGGCGTGGTCATCAGGTGGGTGAGGCTGCGCGACCACCACCACATCAGCAGCGCCAGCGCGACCGCGCTCAGGGCGAACTGGGCGGCGGCGGGCCCGTACGAGCCCTCGCTCACGCCCTGTACGGCGTCGACGGCCGACGCGGGCGGCACCCAGCGCAGGACGTCCGCGGCGGGCCGCAGCACGCCCAGCCCGCCCGCGCCGGACAGCTTCTGCATCCCCAGGTTCACGAACTGCGCGCCGATCGCCACGAACAGACCGCTCAGCAGCGCCAGATCGCGGCCCTTGCGGCTGCTCAGCAGCCGGGTGTTGGCGGTCGCGACGGCCCGCGCCAGCGCCACGCACGTCAGCACGGTCAGCACCCCGGCGAGGACGGCCGCGACCGCGGCCGCCGCCCCGTGCGCGACGGCGATCAGCGAACCCGCCACCAGGGTCAGAGTGAACAGCGGGCCCACGCCGATCAGCGAGGACACCAGCAGCGCGCTGATCAGCGGCCGGGGCCGCAGCGGCAGCATCACCAGCCGGGTGGGGTCCAGGGTCTCGTCACCGCTGGGGAAGAACAGCGGCATCACCGCCCAGCCCAGCGCGAGCACCGCGGTGAGCACGGTGACCAGCGCGTCCGCGCCGTCGTTGCCGCGCAGCAGCACCAGGCCGAGCAGCTGGAGGGCGGCGAAGAGCACGGTGAGGACGAGCGAGGTGATGTACGCGGCGCGGCGGCCGGCGGACTGCCGCAGCCCGTTGCGCATCAGCGACAGCTTCAGCTGGACGAAGACGGGCAGCAGCGAGCCGGTGGGGACCGCCGGGGGAGCGGGCGCCGCGGTGTCGAGCGGGCCCTTGGCGTCGAGCGGGCCGGTGAGCGTCATCGGGCGCCGCCGCCGAGCCAGTCGAGGTTGTCGCCGCCGGAGCCCTGGCCGCGGGCGCCCACCAGCTCCAGGAACGCGTCCTGGAGGGACGCCGCGTCGCCGCGTACGTCCGCGAGCGCGCCCTGCGCCCGGATCTTGCCGCGCGCCATCACCGCGACCCAGTCGCACAGCGACTCCACCAGCTCCATCACATGGCTGGAGAAGACGACCGTCGCACCGGAGCGGGTGTAGCGCTCCAGCACGCCGCGGATGGTCTGCGCGGAGACCGGGTCGACGCCCTCGAAGGGCTCGTCGAGGAAGAGGACTTCCGGGTTGTGGAGCAGCGCGGCGGCCAGGCCGATCTTCTTCCGCATACCGGTCGAGTAGTCCACGACCAGTTTGTTCTGCGCACCGGCCAGGTCCAGGACGTCCAGCAGCTGGGTCGCGCGCTTGTCGACCTCGTCGCCGGGCAGCCCGCGCAGCCGCCCGGTGTACGCGAGGAGTTCGCGCCCGGACAGCCGCTCGAACAGCCGCAGCCCCTCCGGCAGCACCCCGATCCGCGCCTTGACCTCGGCCGGGTCCTGCCAGACGTCGTACCCGCCGATCTCGACCGTGCCGGAGTCGGGGCGCAGCAACCCGGTGATCATCGAGAGGGTCGTGGTCTTGCCCGCGCCGTTGGGGCCGACGAGCCCGATGAACTGCCCGGCGGGCAGTTCGAGATCGATGCCCTGGACCGCGATCTGCTCCCCGTACCGCTTCCACAGACCCCGCACCTGCACGGCGGGCCGCTGCTGCGCGGCGGCGGGCTCGGTCGGCGCCTCGGCGGGTGCGTGTACGTCTGCGTCTGCGTGTGCGTCCGGCACTGAAATCCCCGTCTCCCAACGTCAGGCTGGTCCGGGGACTGGTCGCTGGTCGTGCGGTCGTGTCCCCGTCCGCGTCCACGATACGGGGGGCCTCCGGCGGCGCCCAGGTGTGTCAGGCGCGCCCTGGCGCGTCGGCGGCGGCCCGGGAGGACCGGGGGTCGCGGCCGCGCGGCTCGCGGCCCCGGGTCTCGCGGGCGAGGGTTTCGCGGACGCGGGTCTCCCGGCCACCGCTTTCGCGGGCGCGGGTCTCCCGTCCCCCGGTTTCGCGGCCGCACGCGTAGGCGAGCGTGCTCACCAGCTCCTCGGCGTCCGGTAGCCAGCGGTTGGCGGCGGTCGGCCGCCGGACCCACTGGGTCGGGCCGTGGCGTCCGACCCGGGTCGGGGGCGCGACCGCGTAGTCCCCGTCGCCGCGTGCCGCCAGGTCGACCGAGGCCGGTGGCCAGCCCAGGTTCCGCAGCAGGTCCGGGATCTTCGCGGCGGCGCCGGGGAGCACGAAGAAGAGCATCCGGCGGTCCGGGGTGGACGTGACCGGGCCGAGGTCGACGTTGCGGCGCTCCATCCGGGCCAGCGCCAGGCAGCCCGCCGACTCCGGTACGTCCAGGGCGTCGAAGGTGCGGCCGGTCGGCAGCAGGATCGAAGCGCCGGGGGCGCGCGCCCACATCCGCCGGACCACCACCGGGCTGCCGGTCGCCTGGTTCACCCAGTCCGGGGCGGTCGGATGGGCGCCGGGGGCCGGGCAGTCGGCCTGTCCGCAGGAGCAGCACTGAAGCCCGTTCACGGTGTTCAGCCAGGCGCCCGCGAGCACGTCCCAGTGCCGTTCCTCGGCGTAGCGCACCGCGGCGTCGAGCAGTCGTTCGCCCCGCTGCTCCGGAATCTGTGGTGTTCCTGTCACGTCCATGGTCTCCTCCACGACCAAGACAACTTCCGCGGTCAGCAAGGGTTACGGGCGGGTTCGCCGCGGGGATCACGGCCGTGAGCACGACCGCGCCCCGGGCGCGCGCGTACGGCATGGCGGGGCGCATGGGTGCATGACCGGGGGCGCGTATGGGGTTCCGGCTGTGTAAGCGGGTAGCCACCATGCGTGACAGGCGTACGAGGGCGTTTTGGCGCGGCCGTACGCACGTACGTGAACCAAGCGGTCTATGTGGTCAATACGGGCAAGTTCCGCATTCGCCGTATACCCGCGATACCCGCGGGGAACTGATCAACAGGGACGGCATCCGCCGAGAACGCACAGCAGTCACTGGGGGTAAAACCATGGCCGCTAGGCCGCTTGTGGCGCGACAGCCGAACGAACGGCTGCAGGCGCTCATTCAGGAAGCCGCGTGCTCCAATGCCGGTTTGGCCCGCAGGGTCAACATGTGCGGTGCCGAGCACGGTCTCGATCTGCGCTACGACAAGACGTCGGTCGCCCGGTGGCTGCGCGGTCAGCAGCCCCGGGGCCGCGCCCCGGGCATCATCGCCGAGGCGCTCGGCCGCAAGCTCGGTCGTACGGTCACGATCGACGAGATCGGCATGGCCAACGGCAAGAACCTGGCGTCGGGCGTGGGGCTCCAGTTCTCGCCGACCGTCCTCGGCGCCATAGAGCAGGTCTGCGAGTTGTGGCGCAGCGACGTCGGCCGCCGCGACTTCCTGACCGGCTCGACGGTCGCCGCCTCGGCGCTGGTCGAGCCCAGCCGCGACTGGCTGATCACCGGCGCTGACGCGCAGGTCGCGCGCACCGCCGGGGCCCGGGTCGGCCGCTCCGACGTCGCCGCGGTGCGGGCCACCACGGACGCCCTGGTCGAACTGGATCACCGGTACGGCAGCGGCCATGTGCGCCCCGTCGTCGTCCACTACCTCAACAGCGTGGTCTCCGGGCTGCTCGCCGGGTCCTACCGGGAGTCGGTCGGGCGCGAACTGTTCGCGTCGGTCGCCCGCTTGACGGAGCTGGCCGGGTACATGGCGATCGACACCGGCCAGTCCGGGCTCGCCCAGCGCTACTACATCCAGGCGCTGCGGCTCGCCCAGGCCGCCGGGGACCGGGGCTACGGCGGCTATGTGCTGGCCGCCAGCATGAGCCATCTCGCCGCCCAGCTCGGCAACCCCCGGGAGATCGCGCAGCTCGCCAAGGCCGCGCAGGAGGGTTCGCGCGGTCAGGTGCCGCCGCGCGCCGAGTCGATGTTCCTGGCCGCCGAGGCGCGCGGGCACGCGCTGATGGGGGACGCCACGGCCTGCCAGCACGCGTCCGGGCGCGCGCAGGACGCGATGGAGCGGGCGCTGGGCAGCGGCGGGCCGTCCGGCGACGAACCGCCGTGGATCCAGCACTTCGATAACGCCTATCTCGCCGACGAACTGGCCCACTGCCACCGCGACCTGGGCCAGGCCGAGCCCGCCCGGCGGCGCGCCGAAGAGGCCCTGGCGGGCCATCCGGAGGGCCGGGTGCGCCGCCGCGCGATCGGGCTGCTGCTGCTGGCCACGGCGCACGTCCAGGGGCGCGAGGTGGAGCAGGCGTGCCATGTCGGCGGCCAGGCGGTGGACCTCCTCCAGACGCTGCGCTCCAACCGGGGCGCGGAGTACCTGGACGACTTCCAGCAGCGGTTGGAGCCGTACCGGGACGAGCCGGTGGTGCGGGAGTTCGGGGCGCGGCTGGAGGTGCGGGCGGCCTGAGCCGAGGTCACTGGCGCCTGCGGCGGGCCTTCCCCACCCCGCCCCTTCCCGAAGCCGGGGGCTCCGCCCCCGGCCCCCGGCTGGGGCGCAGCCCCAGACCCCCGCGGGGGCGTGGCTGGAGGTGCGGGCGGCCTGGTGACGTCTCCGGTGACGCCGCTGGTGACGCGCCTGAAGCCGCCCTCGCCGCCGCTGTCGCCGGGCCGGGGCCGGTGACCAGTCTCTCCCTCCGGCGGGCTCATACCCCCGCGGGTAACCGGTAGCGTGACCCGACGATTCGGTAATCGCTTCTTCAAGGAGACCCGGTGACGCAGAGCGGACAGGGGAACGAGCCGCAGCTTCCTGCGGTCCGTGAGGGCGTTGTGCTGCCCGCTCAGGGCGGCCAGTGGCCCTCGGACCCCTCGGAGCCTTCGGCACCCGCCGAGCCCTCGGCGCCCTCGGGGCAGCAGCACGGCGCCCCGGCCGGTGGGCAGGCGTGGGGCCAGCCCTGGGGGCCCCAGGACGCGCCGCAGGGGCCACCCCCGCAGGGCGCGGGCCCGCTGCCGCCGGAGGGAGCGCCGTACGGTCAGCCGGATCAGTCCTTCGGCCCGCCGCCGCAGGCCCCGGGCCAGTCGTTCGGGGCTCCGGAGCAGCCGTACGGGGCTCCGGAGCAGCCGTACGGAGCGCCGCAGGGTCCGGAGCAGGCGTACGGGCAGCAGCAGCCGGAGCAGTCGTTCGGCCCGCCGCCGCAGGGTCCGCAGCAGGCGTTCGGGGCGCCGCAGGGCTGGGCGTCGCAACAGCCTCTGCCGCCACAGCAGTCGCCGCAGCCGCACCAGCCGCCCGCGTACCAGCAGCCGCCCGCGTACGGGCAACCGCAGCAGCCCCCTGCGTACCAGGAGCCCCCACAGCCGCAGCCGCCCGCGTACGGGCAGCCGCTGCCGGACAGACAGCCGCAGCCGCAGCCGTACGCCGGTGCCGCCGACGAGACGCAGATGCTGCCGCCGCAGCCCGCAGGAGACGCGGACGCCACGCAGATGCTGCCGCCGACCGTGGGGGACGCGGACGCGACCCAGTACATACCCCCCGTACCCGGCGGCCCCGCTGCCACCGGGCAGCCGCCGCAGCCGTCCGCCAGCGCGCCGCTGCCGCCGGAGAACCGGCCCGCCAAGGCCGAGGCGCCCGGCGAGTCCACGACCCAGCTGCGCACCGTGCGCCCCGGCCGGGGCGCACACCGCGGCGGCGGGCAGAAGTCTGCCCCAGCGGGGGCCGCCGAGGAGACCGCCGTCCTGCCGGCCCCGGTCCCGGCCGCCCAGCCGCCGCAGACCGCCGCCCCGTCCCGGCGCGGTCGGCAGCAGCAGCAACAGCAGCAGCCGCCGAAGCCGACCGCCTCCCCCTTCGCGATCCGTCCGGGCCGTCCCGGCGACCGGCCGCCGCCCTCCGAGTTCGACGGGCTGTTCCGGGCCGACGGCGGCGGCGCGGGCGCCGCCGGTGCCCAATCCCCCGGCGAGACGCAGCAGCTGCCGCAGTTCAACGCCCCGACCCCGGCCCCTTCCTCGTCGGACGGGGGCGGCGGGCACGGTGGCCACGGGCGCGGCGGCCGCCGTCGCCGGATGTCGCCCGCGGTGCTCATCGGCATCGTGGTCGCGGGCTGCGGGATCGCCGGGCTCGCCGCCGGGGCCGCGCTCAGCGCGGGCGGCGACGACGAGAAGAAGGACGACAACACGACGCTGGGCAGCACGGAGCCGAGCGCCGGTGAGGACGAGCCGAGCAAGACGGCCGATCCCGCGGAGCCGCAGGCGAAGGCGCTGGACGCGTTGCTCAAGGACAGCAACAACAGCCGGTCGGCGGTGATCAACGCCGTGAACAACATCAAGTCCTGCAAGGCGCTGCCCAAGGCCGCCTCGGACCTGCGGACGGCCGCCCGGCAGCGCAGCGAGTTGGTGACCCGGCTGGGCAAGCTGTCGCTGGACAAGCTGCCGAACCACACCGAGCTGACCGCGTCGCTGACCAAGGCGTGGAAGTCCTCAGCGCAGGCCGACAACCAGTACGCGGCGTGGGCCGGGCAGGTCGGCGGCAAGAAGGGCTGTCACAAGGGCCAGGCCCGCCGGACCGGTCGGGTCGGGGCGGCCGAGCGGGCCAGCGGCGAGGCGACCACGGCCAAGCGGAAGGCGGCCGAGCTGTGGAACCCGCTCGCCGGGAAGTACGGCCTCACCAAGCACGAGGCCACCCAGCTCTGACGGCCACGGCTCAGGCGAACAGGCGGATCAGGCGGCCCCGGGCTCAGTCCCGGGGGCCGTACCGCTCCAGCGTCTTCGCCACGTCGACGAACCCCTTGCGCACCGCGACCAGCCGCCCGTCGCGCACCACCTGGTAGGTGACGTCGGGGTTCACGATCCGCGGGTAGTCCGGCACGTTCAGCGGGTCGTCGTATCCCCAGCGCAGCGTGGGCGTCAGCCCGCCCGTGTCCACCTTGTGGCCGTGGTCCAGCGCGTTGCGCACGGTGCGCGCGCTGATGCCGTCGGGGTTCAGGGACATCAGGACGGAACGCAGCGCGGTGTACGCGATCCAGGTGGTCTGCGTTCCGGCGTCGTCGGGGTCGATCCGGTTGTCGTCGAACGCGTACGTGTTGATGACCTTCTTCATGGGATCCCACCGCGGGTCGTCCGGGGCCGGGTACCAGCTCGTGGCGTACGTCCCCTCCAGCGGGCTGCTCTTGCCGCCCGTGCTGTCGACGAGGGACTGCCGGACGCTGCCCGTGATGGACGCGATCCGCACCTTCGGATGGTCCTCCTGGACGCGCCGGAAGGAGTCGAAGAAGGTGCCGGTGCGGTTGCCGAGCGCGGCGGTGACGCAGGAGTCGTCCAGCTCGGCGCCCGCGGCGGCGGTGCCCAGGGACTTGTCGGCGCCGACGTCCTCCAGGGCGGTGGTGGCCTGCGAGCTGTAGTCGGCGGCGCCCTCGGGGGCGCGTATGTCGTGGGCGGGCTTGCGGCCCGCCGCCCTGAGACCGGCGTCGAGGAGTTCGGGGAGTTCGTCGCCCGCGATGGTGTCGGGGCGTACCAGCGAGACGCGGTCGCAGCGGGAGCCCAGCTGGCGGCCGTTGCCCGCGAGCAGCGTGGCCTGGCCGCCGTTGACGGGGTAGGAGTACGGGCTGTTGAACTCCTCCTGGGTCAGCCCGTAGCCGCCGATGTACGGGATGCCCGCGACCTCCAGCGGGGAGGTGAAGGAGCGTCCGTGCTGGCTGTACGAGCCGACGACGGCGACGGCCTTCGCCCTGCCCGCCTGCTGGGCGCAGCGCGCGGCCTGCACGGAGTCGTTGCGCTCGTTGCAGGTGATCACCTTGAGCTTGCGGCCGTGGATGCCGCCGCTGGCGTTGACCCAGCGGGCGTACGCCTGCGCCATGGCGGGCATTCCCGGCATATTGGTCGCCTTGGTGCCCTCGGGGGCCCATGTCATCACGACGATGGGCTTGTTGCCGTCGGACCCCTGCGCCATTCCCGGCAGCGAGCCGCAGCCGGTGAGCGAGGTGGTGCCGACCGCGGTGCACAGTGCGGCGACGGTGGCTGTTCGGAGGGTGCGGGGGGAAGGGCGTCGCCGTCCGGTCATGGCATGGGAGCCTGGTGCTCCGGGCGGAACACATGCGCTATGCCGGGGAACGAGAGGGTATCGGGAAGGTGAACACCGGGGGGTTATGCGCCCCTCTGTGTGAAGAACGTACGATCGGTCACTGTGCAAGGTTCAGAGAAGTCTTCCCGTCGCGGCCATCGCTCGACCACCATGGGTGGTATGCCTGTCAACGACATGCCGTGGTGGCGCTGGCGTACCAATGTGCGCTCGGGGCTGCACATGCTCTCCGACCCCGTCTTCCAGCAGGAGTGCTGGCTGGCCGGGCAGCCCGGATACGGCGATGTGACCGATGCCGTCTACCGACTGGTCGAGGACACCTGGCTGGACAACTGGTCCGCCGAGAAGTACGTCGGGACGATCTTCCGCGACTCCCAGGAGGCGGCGCTCGTCGACGTCGCCGTGCTGCGGGTGCTGAGGATCCTCCACCAGGTCGGCGCGGACGCCCCGGTCTCGGCGTACCTCGAACACCACGGCTGGCCGGAGGCGATGCGGGCGGCCCGCGACGCCCATGTGCGGCTGGCCACCAACGACGGCGAGGACCCGGACGTGCCGCCGCGCACCCTGGAAGTGCTGGCGATCATGACGCAGGTGGCATAGGCCGCCGGAGGCGTTCCGGCTGGTCACGACGGCGGCGGTCCTGAGGAGTGCCGCGGGTGTGCGACGCTATGGAGTCATGAGCGAGTCGCATTCCGTTCCCGACCAGTACATCCTCACGCTGTCCTGCCCGGACAAGCAGGGCATCGTGCACGCCGTGTCGAGTTACCTCTTCATGACCGGCTGCAACATCGAGGACAGCCAGCAGTTCGGGGACCGCGACACGGGACTCTTCTTCATGCGGGTGCACTTCCGCGCCGTCTCCCCGGTGAAGGTGGAGGGCCTGCGGGCGAGCTTCGCCGCGGTCGGGGACTCCTTCGGGATGGACTGGCAGATCCACCGGGCGGACCAGAAGATGCGCATCGTGCTGATGGTCAGCAAGTTCGGGCACTGCCTGAACGACCTGCTGTTCCGCTCCCGGATCGGCGCGCTCCCGGTGGAGATCGCCGCGGTGGTCTCCAACCACACCGACTTCGCGGAGCTGGTGGGCTCGTACGGGATTCCGTTCCGGCACATCCCGGTGACCAAGGACACCAAGGCGCAGGCCGAGGCGGAGCTGCTGGAGCTGGTGCGCGCGGAGAACGTCGAGCTGGTGGTGCTGGCCCGCTACATGCAGGTGCTCTCGGACGACCTGTGCAAGGAGCTGTCCGGCCGGATCATCAACATCCACCATTCCTTCCTCCCGAGCTTCAAGGGCGCCAAGCCGTACCACCAGGCGCATGCGCGCGGCGTGAAGCTGATCGGTGCGACGGCGCACTATGTGACGGCCGACCTGGACGAGGGCCCGATCATCGAGCAGGAGGTCGAGCGCGTCGGCCACGAGGTGACCCCGGACCAGCTGGTCGCGGTCGGCCGCGACGTGGAGTGCCAGGCGCTGGCGCGTGCGGTGAAGTGGCACAGCGAGCGCCGCGTGCTGCTGAACGGCCACCGGACGGTCGTCTTCGGCTGAGTCCCGTTCTCGCTGTCGCGTCTACAGCCGCGACAGCGAGGCCGTCGCGAACAGCACGTCGCGGATCGCCTCCACGTCCCCCAGCTGCCCCACCGCCGCCTCCTGCGGCGGCACATGCCCGGCGGCCAGCTGGTAGAACGCCTCCGGATCCAGTGCGATGTGCGCCACCGCCTCCTCCGCCGTGCCCACGGCGGCCGGTGAGTCCAGCGGGATGTACCAGTTGCCGCCGCCGATGCCCTCGACCTCCAGATGGAGCGTACGGCCCGGGGCACCCGCCTCGACCAGACGGCGCGGCGGGGCGGCGAGCCCGGCCCGGCGCCGCTCGGCCAGCGCGTCGGGCAGCAGCCGGGCACACAGGTCGATCATGGCCTTGAGGTGGGCGGACGCGGGGAGTTCATACGGGTAGTCGACGGCCTCGGCGATGTCCCCGGCGTGCACCCAGCACTCGAAGGCGCGGTCCAGGAACGCGTCGCGCACCGGCAGCGTGAAGTCCCCGAACGGGACGGAGAGATCCGACGCCCCGCGCCCGGCGAACGACACCGTACGCACCAGCGCGTGCCCCTGCTCCCGCCACGACTCCCGCAGCGCGGTGGACGGCCCGGTGCCGCCCGCGGCGTCGGGCTCCGTGCGCCAGTACGCCTCCGTACGGGCCGCGAGCGAACCCGTCGCGCCCTCGCCGAGCGGATCGGCCAGCCCGAGGGAGGCCGCGACGACGCCGTCCACCACCATCAGATGCCCGATCACCCCGGCGACGGTGGTGTCCCGGCTGGTGAGCCGCTGCCCGTCGAACCACTTGAGCCGCACCGGAGCGCGCCATTCGGCCTCGCCCATGTCCCGCAGCAGCGCGTCCAGCCGGGCGGCCTCCGCGTCGTACGCGGCGGCCCACCCGGGCACCGGTATCCGCGCCGGGCGGCGGCCGAGACACCCGGCCAGCACCCGGGAGCGCAGCAGCGGGTCGAGGTCGAGGCTGTGCTCGGCGTGCAACAGCCCCACGGCCTCGCGCAGCCGCAGCGCCTCCTCGGCGCAGGAGGGGCAGTGGTTGAGATGCCCCTCGACGGAGGCGGTCTCGTCCGGGGAGCAGGCGGTGAGCGCCCAGGCGCCGAGGAGCGACCGCAGGACGTCGTGGGAGGGCGGCCGTGAGGCGTCGGCGGGCCGGGGCAAGGAGGGCGCGCCGACCGAACTTTGGGACTCCTCTGAACTATCTACGTTTTCCGGACTATTCGGTACTTCCGGACCATTAACCCCTTCTGGGTCCGGACTTACCGCTTCCTCCAGCTCCTCCGGTTCGGGCAGCAGCGGCAAGGGGCCCGGCCACCCGCTGGTGTCCTCGGCGGCGGGCCGCGGTGTGGGGATACGGGGCGGCCCGGCCGGTTCGGGCGGAGTCCCCGACGTATCGCCGGGCCCGTCTCTGCCGTCGCCGAACCCGTCGCCCGAGCCCTCGCCGTGGCTGTCGCCGCGGCCGTACTCGGAGTAGTCGCCGGGGTCGTACCGCTCCGGGCCGCCCGCGCCGCTCACAGCGCCCGCCCGTAGCCGGGAGGCGCCATGGTGCGCGGCGGTGGGACGTAGGCGGTGGACAGCAGTTGGAGCCCGAGCCGCAGCCGGCGCCGGGCCTCGTCCTCGGTCACCCCCAGGGCGAGGGCGGCCTGGCGGTAGTCACGGCGGTCGAAGTAGGCCAGTTCCAGGGCGGCGCGCAGCGGGGCGGGCATCGAGGTGACGATGTAGTCGGCGCGGGCCGCGACGGAGGCGTCCCGGATGCGCTCCTCGACGGCGACCTCATCGCCCTCGCCGCCCTCCTCGGCGGTCGCCGACCGGAGCCGGTGCACCGCCTGGCGGTGGGCGAGCGTGGCGATCCAGGAGCGCAGGGAGCCCTGTTTGGGGTCGTACGCGTCCGGGTTCTCCCAGACGTAGGCGAAGACCTCGCGGGTGATCCGGTCGGCCGCGTCCTCGTCTTCCAGGACGCGATGGGCGAGATGGTGGACGAGGGAGGCGAAGCGGTCGTACAGCTCACCGAGCGCGGCGGCTTCGCCGCGCGCGAGCCGCTGCTGCATCCTGCGGTCCCAGCGGGGCGGTGCGTCGTTCGCCATGCGGCCCCCATCCCTTTTCGTCGGCCGGGTCTCCTGGCACTATGCCCACCTTCATATCGAATGTAGTGCCGGGGGCTGACACAACGCGCGTCCATGCGGCAAAGTGCGGCACAACGAGGCTGCGGATGGTATTGGGCCGGTCACGGTCCGCAGGACCGGCGCGACGAAACGCTTCGGCGGGGCATAGGCTCGGCACCATGGCGCGAGACGGGGGGAGTTTTATGCGGTGCCGGGCGGGCAGCCGCTTTGGAACAGCAAATTCCGGTTAGCTGCGAGCGAAGGGCTTCGAGCGCGTGACGTTGAAGGTGATGGAGGACGGACGGGGGGAGTGGGTCGTCCTGCAGGTCTCCGGTGAGATGGACCTGGTGACCTCGCCCGCTGTCCGGCAACACGTGCACGACGCGGTCGCCGAGGGCCGCCACTCACTGGTGCTCGACCTGTCCGAGGTCCGCTTCTGCGACTCCAGCGGCGTCGGCGTCCTGATCGCCGCCCGCCGGCTGATGCGGTCGTGCTCGGGCCGACTGCGGCTGATCCTCCCACCCCAGGACGCCGCCCACGGCTCCCATGTGCACCGGGTCCTCGCGGCCCTGGGCGTGCGCCGCTTGTTCGACGTGTATCCCAACTTGATGGTGGCGACGGAACCGGACGACGACGAACGGAACACCGCCGACTCCCTCTCGGCCTAGCCCACCACTTCTTCGCGTCCCGCCCGCGGTGCGGCGACCTCAACCTGACGGCCGCTCCGGCGCGGTGTCGGACGTCCCTCACGATGCCCGGGCCTGAGGTTGCGCCCGAGAGGCGCGCGGGGCCCGGCGGCGTCGGCCGCGCCAGCTCGCCGACCGTGCCAGCCCGGTGCCGTTTGTTTCCGCCCGCCGACCGTTCCGGCCCGGTGTCAGGCGTCCCAACCCGCTGTCCGCTTCCCGGCCCGGTGCTGGCCAGCCTGCCGACTTCCCAGCCCGGTGCGGCCCATCCGCCCTCGTGTCGGGCCCTCAGCCCCCGCCTTGGCCGTCCCGAACGCCGCCCGCCCCTGAGTCCGCGCCCGAACGGCGCCCGGGGGTCCGGGGCGGAGCCCCCGCAATCGGGGTCCGGGGCTGGCCCCGGTTCGGGAAGGGGCGGGGTGGGGAACAACCCCCGGTGCCCTACGGCCGGGGCGTCGGCACCTTGGGGAAGTCCGCCAGCACCACGAAGCCCCCCTCCTCCGTAGGCCCCGCCGTCAGCGTGCCGCCCAGCAGCGCCGCCCGCTCCCGCAGTCCCACCAGCCCGTGCCCGCCGCCCGGCAGACCCGGTGCCACCGCTGACGCGTCGGGCGGCCCGTTCCGGACCTCGACCCGCAGCCCCCGCCCCTCGGCGGCCGACTCCGTGACGCGTACGGTCACCCGCGCACCGGGCGCGTGCTTGCGCACGTTGGTCAACGCCTCCTGCACGATGCGGAACGCGGCCCGCTCCACCGCCTCCGGCTGCCCCGCCCGCCGCGCGTCGTCGGCTTCCTCGTACGCAACGTCCAGCGCGCTCAGCTCGATCAGCCGTGGCAGGTCCTCCAGCCGGGGCTGCGGGGTGAGCTGTTCGAGGTCGCCGCCCGCGGCCCGCAGGATGCCGACCATGTGGCGGAGTTCGTCCAGGGTCCGTACGGACAGCTCGCGGATCGTCCGCGCGCCCTCTCGCGCCCGCGCGTCCTCCGCGCTGATCTGGACGGCCCCGGCCTGGAGGCTGATCAGGCTGACCTGATGGGCGACGACGTCGTGCATCTCGCGGGCGAGCCGGGCGCGTTCGGTGCTCAGCACCTGCTCGGCGATCAGCTCGTCGGCGTGGCGGCGGCTGCGGGTCAGGTCGTCGAGGCGGGCGGCGAGTTCGCCGCGGGTGCGCACCAGCAGGCCCAGCGCGATGGGCCCGACGGAGGTGATGCACGCGTCGATGAGCGTGAGCGTGTTCTCCCGGTACGCGGTGGGCTCGAAGTCGGACACCGGCCACGGGATGAAGTGCGCGGCGGCCAGCAGCAGTGCGGAGACGCCGAGGAGCCGTGCGCCGGGACGGCGTTCGGCCACCGTATAGAGCGCGATCATCGGCGCGAACCAGATGTAGCCGATGAGGATGCCGGGCAGGGTGGCCAGGAAGACCGGCGCGGGGAAGCGGCGGCGCAGCAGCAGGGCGGCGGCCGCGACCAGGGAAGTGTTCAGCTCCAGGCCGAGGGTGACGCCGTTGACGAGCAGCGCGTCGGCCACGGCGAACACGACGGGGAACAGCAGCGGTCCCCACCGCCGCACCCACCCCGGCAGTCGCCGCCACCACCACAACGACCGCGGCGCAGACGGCAATGCCGACGGCAGCGACCTGGGAGGCGGCGGCCTCACCGCGGTCCGCCCGCCCCCGGGCGGCTGGTGATCAGCCCGGCCCGGTCGGCGAGGATGGCGGCCTGCACCCGGTTCAGCCCGCCCAGTTTGCCGAGCACGGCCCGCACATGGTCCTTGACGGTGCTGGGCGCGAGCCCCATGCGTTCAGCGATCTGCGGATTGGCAAGCCCCTCGCCCAGCAGCGCGAGCACTTCGCGTTCGCGCGGGGTGAGGGCGCCGACGGCGGTGGACGCGGTGGCCTCGGCCTCGGCGGCGAGGTAGCCGCCGATGACGGCCCCGGTGACGCCGGGATCGAGGACGCTGCCGCCCTGGGCGAGGGTGCGTACGGCGCGCACGAGCTGTTCCGGGTCGGTGTCCTTGAGGAGGAAACCGGCCGCCCCGGCGCGCAGCGCCGCGGTCAGGTATTCCTGGGCGTCGAAGGTGGTCAGCATGGCGACGGTGGGGGAGCGTGGCGCGGCCCGCAACTGGCCGAGCACGGTGAGCCCGTCGGCGTCGGGCATGCGGATGTCGAGGAGGACGACGTCGGCCTCGCTGCCGAGCACGGTCTCGACCGCGGTTCCGCCGGAACATTCGGCGACCACGTCGATGTCCGGGGCCGTGCCCAGGATCAGCCGCAGGCCGGATCGTACGAGCGCCTCGTCGTCGACCACCGCAACACGGATCACCGGCCGCTCCCTCCCTCAGCTGTCATGCGCATTGTCCGCACAGCCTGCCCCATCGGAGCACCAATATGGAGTGCTCTCCTCCGCCCTGTTGGGGGGATCACCCCTCCGATCGGCGGGGGGCGAGGGAAGACCAGGGACGGATGTCCGTGCCTCGGCGGCCGGGCAGAGTGGATCACATGCCGCACCACTCCGCGGGGTCCACCCGAACCCCCGCCCCCGCAACGCGTCTTACGGCCTCTCGGCGCGTCGTGACCGCCGTGGCCGAAAAGAGCCGCGGCTGGGGGCTGGAAGCGGGGCGTTACGGCGCCAGGCAGGCCGCCGCGACCCCCACACGCGGCGGCCTGTCCCCCCTTTGACCCGCCCGCCGTGCCGTGCCGACCGGCCCTCGCTGGGGGAGGACCGGCCCGTCGGGGCCTGACCAACCCCGAGCGGCCCCGGCCCGGCGGGCGCACCAACCGCGCCACATCCGTACGGCCGGTCTCAGCGCGCGCCCTCGATGGGCGGTTCGGCCGGGGCCGGGCCCAGCGTGGTGGTGCCCGGTGCGGCCCGGTGTCCCAGGCCCGTGCGGTACGCGTCCATCGCGGCCTCCAACCGTCCCTCGCGCCGCAGCAGATCGCCCAGCAGTCGGCACAGGTCGGCCAGGTCACCGGCGGCGCCGGTGCGTTCCAGCAGCGACAGCGCCGCGCAGTAGTGCTCCTCCGCACCCTCCGCGTCGCCGCGCTCGTCGGCTATCAGCCCGAGCAGCCGGTGCGCGCCGCCCGCGTGTACGGCGCCGCGCTCCGCGGTGAGTTCGACCGCGTCCTGCCCGGAAGCCCCGGCACCAGTGGCCTCCACCTCGGCTCCGGAAGAGCCCTCGGCGGAGCTCCCGGGGCCGCCGGATCTCGCCACCAGCGGCAGCAGCAGCGCCTCCGCTTCGGCGGTACGGCCGCGCCGCCGCAGCACGTCCGCGAGCTCCACCTCCACCTGCACCGTGAACAGCGCGGCCCGCTTGGACGCGAGCATGTCGCGGGCGATGCGCAGTTCGCTCTCCGCGCGCTCCAGGTCGCCGTCCTGCGCGTGGACGTAGCCGCGCATCCAGTGGCAGTGCGCCAGGTCGGTGCGCAGCCGCAGCTGTTCGTACAGCTCCTGCGCCTTGGCCAGCGAGGCGTCGGCCTCCGCGGTGCGGCCCTCCGCGATCAGGGTGCGGGCCACGCCGCGGTGCATCTGGGCGACGAGTTCCGGGTTGTCGACGCTGGGCGCGAGCGCGAGGGAGAGTTCGGCGGCGCGCACCGCACGGGCATGCGCCCCCATGTCCATGTACGGGGCTATCGAGGCGGTGTAGAGCAGCAGAAGGGCGTTCGGGTCGTGCAGCCCGGAGGCGTTCAGCTCGTCGATGGCGCTCTCCAGCAGGTAGCAGGAGTAGCGCAGTTCGCCCGCGAGCAGATGGGACACGGCGCGGCCGCGGAGCGCGGGCACGCGGCGCGGCAGCGGCTCATCGGCGAGCAGCTTCTCGGCGGCCTCGAAGTGGTCGCGGGCAGTGGTCAGTTCGCCGGTCTCCATGGCGCAGTCGCCGAGCCCCAGCAGGGCGGCGGCCCGCTCGTCGGGGAAGCCCAGCCGGTCTGCTTCGGCGCTCAGCGCGGCGAAGCGGGCGGCCGCGTCCTCGGTGTCGCCGGTGGCCAGCGTCTTCCGCGCGTCGGTGAGTCCGGCGCGCAGCCGGGTGGCGTCCTGCGGCGAACGGCCGGTGGCCAGCTCCTCGTAGGTGACGCCGAGCCGGTCGGCGAGGTGGCGCAGGGCGACCTCGGAGGGGCGGACCTTCCCGGACTCCAGCGTGGAGACGTACGCCGCGGTGTACGCCGGTTCGGCCAGCTGCCGCTGGGTGAACCCGCGTTCCGTACGCAGCCTGAGCACCCGGCGCCCGATCTCCGCCGTAGCCCCCGCCCCCGCCGCCCGACCGTCTCCGGCGCTCTTTTCGGCCACCGTGCCCTCTTCTCCCCGGCGGTAACTTAATCGCCGAGCTAAGTCCATTTATGTGAGGATTAACAAGATGCAGCAGGCGATGGATACAGCACCGGAGGGGCCGGGCGCCACGGCGACCGTCCGTCAGCCGGGACTGCTCCTCACCGACCACCATTTCGACGTACCGCTCGACCATAAGGCTCCCGGAGGCGAACAGATCCGGCTTTACGCCCGAGAGGTGGCAGCCGCGGGCCTGTCGGACGCCGAGCGCGAGCGGATGCCGTGGCTGCTCTACCTCCAGGGCGGGCCCGGGTTCGGCGCCGACCGCCCGGTGGGCCGCTCCGGCTGGCTCGACCGCGCGCTCGACGAATACCGGGTGCTCCTCCTCGACCAGCGCGGCACCGGCCGCTCCACGCCCGCCACCCGCCAGACCCTGCCGCTGCGCGGCACCCCCGAGCAGCAGGCCGACTACCTGGCCCACTTCCGCGCGGACTCCATCGTCCGCGACTGCGAGCTGATCCGGCCCCGGCTGGCCGGCGGCCGCCCCTGGACCGTGCTCGGCCAGAGCTTCGGCGGCTTCTGCGCGGTCAGCTACCTGTCGTACGCGCCCGAAGGGCTCGACACCGTGCTGCTCACCGGAGGGCTGCCCGGGCTCGACGTCGGCGCGGACGACGTGTACCGGGCCGCCTATCCGCGGATGGAACGCAAGACCCTGGCCCACTACGACCGTTACCCCGGCGACGCCGACACCGTCGCCCGTATCGTGCGCCACCTCGCCGCCCACGACGAGGTGCTGCCGGAGGGCACCCGGCTGACCCCCGAGGCGTTCCAGCAACTCGGCATCCTGCTCGGCGGCGGCGACGGATCGCACCGCCTCCACTACCTCCTGGAGGGCGCCTTCGTGGAGACGCCGTCCGGGCCGCGGCTCGCCGACGCGTTCGCCGAGCAGGTCGCCGCCGTGCTCTCGCGCGCCGGAAGCCCCCTGTACACCCTGCTGCACGAGCCCGTCTACGCCCAGGACGGCCGCGCCACCGCCTGGTCCGCGCACCGCGTACGGGACGAATTCCCGCGCTTCGACGCCGTACGGGCGGCCGCCGAGGACCGGCCCGTCCTGCTGACCGGGGAGACCGTCCACCCCTGGATGCTGGACACCCACGCCGCGCTGCGCCCGCTGCGCCGCACCGCCGAGCTGCTGGCCGAACGTACCGGCTGGGGCCCGCTGTACGACCCGGAACGGCTCGCCCGCAACACCGTCCCGGTGGCCGCCGCGATCTACCACGACGATCTGTACGTCGACACCGCCCACGCCCTGGCCACCGCCCGCGCGATCCGGGGGCTGCGCACCTGGGTGACGGACGAGTTCGAGCACGACGGGGTACGGGCGGGCGGCCGCCGCGTCATGGACCGGCTGCTGGCGCTGGCCCGGGACGAAGCGGTGTGAAGGCGTGCGGGGCGGGGGTGACGCGCAGTCACCCTTGCCCGGGGCGAGAGCGGACATAGGGCCCGATGGTCTATTTCTTTAGCGATTCCCCTAGTTCCCATTGCTCGCGACTTCCTTTGGCCTTAGGTTGAGCCGCGAATTAATCGTGTTTAACAGGCCGCTTACGGAGTAGACGTCGGGAGCCCCCGTGCGCACAGGGATTGGGCGACGCCGCCACACCCCCTTACGCTCCGCTGTCGGCGCCGTAGGTGTGGCGCTGACGGCGGCGCTCGCCGTGACCGTGAACGGCACCGCGACCGCCGCCCAGGCGGGTGGGGCCCAGCGCGCCCGTGAGGTCCACGAGGTCGAGTACTTCACCGGCCCCGGTGCCCACCCCCGGCACACCGAGGTCCCGGCCGCCACCCCCGCCCGGCTCACCCGCGGCGACCGCGCGCTCTCCGCCGCCGAGACGGCGGCCGACGGCGACGTCTCGTCCGTCATCGACAACGGCCCCACGGCCGACAAGGTCGACGTCGTCTTCGTCGGCGACGGCTACACCGCCGCCCAGCAGGACGACTTCCACGCCGACGTGCGCTCCAAGTGGGCGCAGATCTCCGCGGTCGAGCCGTACGCCGCCTACCGCGAGCTGTTCAACGTCTGGTCCGTGGACGCCGTCTCCAACCAGTCCGGCGTCTCCGGCGACCCCTCCAAGGACGTCGTCAAGGACACCGCCCTCGACTCCTACTTCTGGTGCGACGGCACCGAGCGGCTGCTGTGCGTCGACACCGGCAAGGTCGAGTCGTACGCCGCGAAGGCCCCGCAGGCCGACCTGGTGATCGTGCTGTCCAACTCCACCAAGTACGGCGGCGCGGGCTACACGCTCAGCTCCGGCGTCGGATACGACGGCATCGCCACCGCATCCTCCGACCACCCCGACTCCGACCAGGTCGCCGTCCACGAGACCGGCCACTCCGTCGGTGGCCTCGCCGACGAGTACGTGTACGCCACGAACGGCACCTACACCGGCGCCGAACCCGACGAGCCCAACGCCACCAAGCTGACCGCCGCCCAGCTCACCGCGCAGAAGCGGAAGTGGTACCGCTGGATCGGCCAGACCTCGCCGGACGGCGGCACCGTCGGCGCGTACGAGGGCAGCCGCTACTACCCCGTGGGCCTCAACCGGCCCACCGAGAACTCGATCATGCGCACGCTCGGCCGCGAGTACAGCCTGCCCGGGCGCGAGGCGATGATCGCGGGCTTCTACCGCCACGCCAGCGTGCTGAGCAGTCGCACCGGACGGGGCGCCTCGCTCGCGCGGGCGGCGAGCCTGAAGGTGAGCGTGCCCAAGGGGGCCTCGGTGAAGTGGTACCGCGACGGTGCCGAAGTCACCGCGGCGCGCGGCAAGAAGAACGTGACCCCCGCGTCGCTCGGCGTCCCGTCGGATGGCAAGCGCCATACCGTCACCGCCAGAGCCGTGGACCACACCCGCGCGGTGAAGGACCCCGCGCTGCGCAAGCTGCTGACCGCCTCCCGCACCTGGAAGGTCTCCGCCACCAGCTGACGCGCCCTCCCAGCCGCCGCCCCGTGGACCCCCGCCGCGGGGCGGCTCACACCCTTTTTGAGGCTCGGTTCTCCCCCAGCTACCGCTGGGAGGTGCCCCCAGCCGGAAGAACGGGGGCACCCGAGCGCCGGGCGTACCCACAAGTCCATCGTGGTCGATGCGGGGCGGCCGCGGTCCGCCCCTGTAACATCGGCACGCTCCACGATCCCCGACGCGGCCCGTCCGCTCAATCGCCCCCAAGGGCGAGCGCGCACGCTCGCGTTCCCCCGGCGCGCGGCTCATCCGACAAGGCGCCGGAGGCGCCTACCCCCGCCGGGGCGGCCGAAGTCGTGAGGCAAGATGAGCCCATGGGTAACTCCGGGGGAATAACCGGCCTGCTGGCCGGGCGTTATCGGCTGGTCTCGCGGCTCGGCCGCGGCGGCATGGGAACGGTCTGGCGGGCCGTCGACGAACTGCTCGGCCGCGATGTCGCGGTCAAGGAACTCCACGTGGACGAGGGCTTCGGCCCCGACGACCGACTGCGCGGTGAGCGCGCGCTGCGCGAGGCCCGTACGGTCGCGCAGATCAAGCACCCCAACGTGATCGTCCTCCACGACGTCGTGGAGCAGGACGACCATCCGTGGATCGTCATGGAGCTGGTCGACGGCTCCTCGCTCGCCGACCGGCTGGGCGCGCAGGGCCCGCTCCGGCCGCATGAGGCGGGCCGGGTGGCGGCGGCGCTGCTGGACGCGCTGCGGGTGGCGCATGCGCGCGGGGTGCTGCACCGGGACATCAAACCGGCGAACGTGCTGGTCGAGGCGGGCACCTGGCGGGTCGTGCTGACGGACTTCGGGATCGCGCAGGTCGACGGGGCGACGACGCTCACCGAGGCCGGCGCGTTCGTGGGCTCGCCGGAGTACACCGCGCCGGAGCGGATGTCGGGGCGCCGTACCGGGCCGGAGTCGGACCTGTGGTCGCTCGGCGTGCTGCTGTGCACGCTGGTCAGCGGCCAGTCCCCGTTCCACCGGGACTCGGTGGCGGCGGTGCTGCACGCCGTCGTCTACGACGAGGTCCACGTCCCCGAGGCCGCCGGGCCGCTGCGGCCGCTCATCGAGGGGCTGTTGCGGCGCGATACGCAGATGCGGCTGACCGCGGACGAGGCGACGCGGATGCTGCGTTCGTACCTGGGCTCGGGGGACACCTCGGGGTTCCGCGTGGAGCGCACCCCGACGCAGTCCGGCACGCCGCTCGCGCCCCCGGCGGGCACGCCGGTCGCGCCGGTCGCCTCGACCGTCCCCGCCCCGCAGCAACGCCGCGTCCCCAAGCGCCGGGCGGCGCTGATGGCCGTCGCCGCGGTGGTCGCCGTCGCCGCGCTGGGCGCGGGCACCATGGCGCTGCTGGACGACGGCGACAAGGGCAAGCCGACCGCCGACCGCGGCGCGACCCAGGCCGGGGAGAAGGGGAAGGGCACCGGCAAGGACGCGAGCACGGACGGCGACGCGGAACCGGCAGTGCGGGAGACTGACCGTACGGCCTCCCCGAAGGCGTCCACCGGCCCGACGGCCTCCCCGGAGCCGAAGGCGTCCACGTCGCCCGGGACCTCCCCCGGCGCGGTGCCCGCGGGGTTCGAGCGGGTCCATGATCCGGCCGGGTTCTCGCTCGCCGTGCCGAAGGGCTTCGCCCGCCAGGACAAGTCGCCCCGGGTCTACTACAACTCGCCCGGCCTGGAGTTCCGCATCGGCATCCACCCCCAGCAGCCGGACCCGCGGGGTCCGCTGGCGGTGAGCCAGTCGGCGGACGCCAAGGGACCGGCCAACTACGAGGGCTACCGCAACGGGCAGGTCATCCGGACCACGCACAACGGGCATCCGGCGGCGCTGTGGGCGTTCGTCTGGAACGGTTCGGCCGATGACGGCGGCTCGCGGCAGACCTTCGACCTGAGCTGGAACGAGGGCGGCAAGATGTACGACCTGTGGCTTTCTGTCCCGGTCGGGAAGAAGTCCGAGGGGAAACGTTACTTCGATACGGCTGTCGCCACTTTCGCCCGGTCCGGCGCCTCGGGCTGACCCGGTCGCAACGGCTTTGTCACGAGCTGTCCCCGCAGGCCCGCCGTGGGTGGCGGTGTTCACCGTCCACCAGGTAATGATTTGCGCATGACGAACGACGGGGGACGGGCGAACGAGCCCAGCAGCTACGATCTGCGGCCGCCGCAGCAGGCGGTGCCGCCCGCGCCGCCGCCGCGCCAGGCGGGGTCCGGTGCGTACGAGCCCACGCAGGCATCCGGGCAGCGCCCCGCGCCCGTACGGCCCGCACCGCAAGGCCCGCGCGCACCGCACGATCCTCGCGACCCGCGCGCGGCCGCCCCCGGCGCGCAACCGATCCCCGACGCCGGGCCCGGCCACAGCGCGCGACCGGGCCCCGACGCCGCCCCCGCCCCCGACGCGGGGCGGCTCATCGGCGGCCGCTACCGGCTGCTCGGGCGCCTCGGCCACGGCGGCATGGGCACCGTCTGGAAGGCCCACGACCAGATCGTGGACCGCGAGGTGGCGGTCAAGGAGCCGCGCGTCCCGGACCATGTGCCGGACCGCGAGCGGCAGACCGTCTACCAGCGGATGGAGCGCGAGGCGCGCGCCGCGGCCCGGATCGACCACCCCTCCGTCGTCACCGTGCACGACGTGGTGGTCGAGGACGGCCGCCCCTGGATCGTCATGGAGCTGGTGCGCGGCGACTCGCTGGCCGACCGGCTGGCGGAGGGCACGCTCGACCCGCGCGAGGCGGCCCGGATCGGGCTCGCCGTGCTGGGCGCGCTGTCGGCCGCGCACGAGGCGGGCGTGCTGCACCGGGACGTCAAGCCGGACAACGTGCTGCTCGGCAGGGGCGACCGGGTGGTCCTCACCGACTTCGGTATCGCGCAGGTCGAGGGCGAACAGGGACTGACCGAGACCGGCGGCTTCGTCGGCTCGCCCGAGTTCATCTCGCCCGAGCGGGTGCTGGGCCAGCGGCCGGGCCCGGCGTCGGACCTGTGGTCACTGGGCGTCGTGCTGTACGCGGCTGTCGAGGGCATGTCCCCGTTCCGCCGCTCGCACACCCCCGCGACCCTCCAGGCCGTGTTGTCGGCCGAACCGCAGCGGCCCGCGCGTGCCCCGGACGCGCTCGGCTCCATCACCATGCGACTGCTGCTCAAGGACCCGGCCATGCGCCCGTCGGCGGCCGAGACGCGGGAGGCGCTGGAGTCGGTCGTACGGCCGGTGCCGCAGCCGCTTCCGACGGTGCCCACGGCGGGCGGCTACGGCGGCCCGCCGATCCACAACGCGGTACGGGGCGGCAGCCGCTTCGTCCCGCCCGTCCTGCACAAGAACCGCCCCGCGCAGTTCGGCCTGGGTGCCGCCCTCGTGGTGATCGCGTCCGTTCTCGTGCTGGTCCTCGCCCAGCCGTTCGCGACCGAGGACCCCCTGCCGTCCGGCTGGACGGTCCGCGAGGAGCGCGATGTGGTGGCCGCCTCGCTGGCGGTGCCGAGCGCGTACAAGCGGGTGCAGAACGACAGCGACGAGAACGCGCCGAGCGTCACCTTCGACGACCCCAGCGGCGTCTACACCATCACCCTCACCAAGCGGATCTCCGACCCGGAGCAGAAGATCACCGACACCGCGGGACTGACCGCGGACACCGTCGCGTACTACAAGAGCGGCGCCCTGTCGACGATGGAAGAGGCGAGCAGCGCGAAGCCGAAGGCGACGCGGCAGCAGGACAAACCGGCGCGGGACCTGAACACCACCTTCTACAAGCCCGGCACCAGCAGCGACGAGAACCGCATCCTCTATCTGAACCGGGATCACCTCTACGTCAGCGACGATCACATCGCCTGGCAGCTGACGGTGAGGATGCCCGCCAGGGGCGACGCCCGGGGGACCGGCGACACGCTCTACGAGGGCGTCGTGAAGAACCTCAAGATCGAGGGCATCTGAGCGGCGGTTCGAACAGCGGCCCGAGTGGCAGCTGAGCAGTGGCCACAAATTGTTACCGCCGGGTACCCAAACCGCCCGGCCGGGGCCTACGCTCGCCCCCATGACCGACTCGCAGGACAGCGCACAGGACCTGGCAACGCCCGCGCCGGAGGCCCCCGTCGACGGAAACCCGGTCGCCGCCAAGGGCAACCGGACCGCCGCCGACGTGGTCACCCCCGAGCTGGTCGCCCAGCTCTCCCGGGGCATCGTGGGCAGCGGCAGCACCGCCAACCACACCCCGTTCACCGGGGAGGTCCTGGCCTCCGGGCTGCCCGAGTCCACCCCCGAGGACGTCGCCACCGCCTTCGAGCAGGCCCGCGCGGCCCAGCGGGCCTGGGCCGCGACCCCTGTGCGCACCCGCGCCGCCGTCTTCCTGCGCTTCCACGACCTGCTGCTGCGCCGCCAGTCGGAGGTCCTGGACCTCATCCAGCTGGAGACCGGCAAGACCCGGCTGCACGCCCATGAGGAGATCCAGGGCGTCGTGCTGGCCGCCCGCCACTACGGCCGCAAGGCCCACGCGTATCTGCGCCCAAAGTCCCATGTGGGCGTCGTCCCCACGCTCACCAAGGTCACCGAACTGCGCCAGCCGCGCGGTGTCATCGGCCAGATCGTGCCGTGGAACTACCCGCTGGAGCTGTCGGTCGGGGACGCGATACCCGCCTTCGTCGCGGGCAACGCGGTCGTCATGAAGCCGGACACCGAGACCGTGCTGACCGCCCTGTGGGCGCGCGAACTGATGGTGGAGGCCGGAATGCCGCGCGGCGTGTGGCAGATCGTCGTCGGGGACGGCCCGGTCGTCGGCCCCGCCGTGGTCGAGCACGCCGACTACGTCTCGTTCACCGGCTCCACCCGCACCGGCCGCGGCGTCGCCCAGGCCGCCGCCGCCCGCCTGGTGGGCTGCTCGCTCGAACTCGGCGGCAAGAACGCCATGCTGGTGCTGGGCGACGCCGACCTCGACCGGGCCGCCGAGGGCGCGGTCCGCGCGTGCTTCGCCTCCGCCGGGCAGCTGTGCATCTCCATCGAGCGGCTGTACGTCCACGAATCCGTCGCCGACGACTTCGTGGCGCGGTTCGCGGCCCGTACGAAGGCCATGCGGCTCGGCTCGGCCCTCGCGTACGGCGCCGAGATGGGCTCGCTCGTCTCCGAACGCCAGCTGGACACCGTCACCCGCCATGTGGAGGAGGCCGTCGCCAAGGGCGCCACGGTCGTCGCGGGCGGCCGTCCCCGCCCGGACATCGGCCCGTACTTCTACGAGCCGACGATCCTGGACGGCGTGGAGGCACCGATGGCGGTGTGCACCGAGGAGACCTTCGGCCCGGTGGTGTCCATCTACCGCTTCTCGGACGAGGACGAGGCGGTCGAGCGCGCCAACGCCACCCCGTACGGCCTGAACGCCAGCGTCTGGTCCAAGGACGGCCGCCGCGCCCGCGGGGTCGCCGCCCGGCTGCGCGCGGGCACCGTCAACGTCAACGAGGCGTACGCCGCCGCGTACGGCAGCGTCGCGTCCCCCATGGGCGGCATGGGAGACTCCGGCCTCGGCCGCCGCCATGGCTCGGAGGGCATCCTCAAGTACACCGAGGCGCAGACGGTCGCCCAGCAGCGGCTGATGCCGCTCGGCCCGTCCTTCGGCCTGACGGACGAGAAGTACGCGGAGTTCATGAGCCGCAGCCTGCGCGCGATGAAGGCACTGCGGCTGCGCTGACCGGTACGCATCGAACGGGGAGGTACCCGTGTCAGAGGACAAGCGCGCCGACGACACCGATGAGGGCCTGTACGACTACGACGTCATCGTCGTCGGCTCGGGCTTCGGAGGCGCCGTCTCGGCCCTCCGGCTGACCGAGAAGGGCTACCGGGTCGGCGTCCTGGAGGCGGGCCGCCGCTTCACGCCCGAGACCCTGCCCAAGAACTCCTGGGACCTCCGCAACTACCTCTGGGCCCCGGCCCTCGGCCTCTTCGGTATCCAGCGCATCCACCTCCTCGGCAAGGTGATGGTGCTGGCGGGCGCCGGGGTCGGGGGCGGCTCGCTCAACTACGCCAACACGCTCTACGTACCGCCCGAGCCCTTCTTCCGCGACCCGCAGTGGGGCGGCATCACCGACTGGCAGGAGGAGCTGAAGCCGTACTACGACCAGGCGCGGCGGATGCTCGGCGCCCGCCTCAACCGGACCATGACCCCCTCCGACGTCCACCTCAAGGCGGCCGCCGAGAAGATGGGCGTGGGCGAGACGTTCCACATGGCGCCCGTCGGCGTCTTCTTCGGAGACGGCGAGGACTCCGACGGCTCGGCCAGGGCGAAGCCGGGGGAGGAGGTCCCCGACCCGTACTTCGGCGGCGCGGGCCCGGCCCGCCGGGCGTGCACCCAGTGCGGGGAGTGCATGACGGGCTGCCGCCGCGGCGCCAAGAACACCCTCAACGAGAACTACCTCTACCTCGCCGAGCGCGCCGGTGCCGTCGTCCACCCCATGACGACCGTGGTCGCCCTGCGCGACGACCCCGACGGCGGCTACGACGTCGCCACCGTCCCGACGGCGCACCGCCGCAAGGGCAAGCCGAAGACGCTGCGCGCGCGGTACGTCGTCCTCGCCGCCGGTACGTACGGCACCCAGACCCTGCTGCACACCATGCGCGACCGGGGCCTGCTGCCGCGCCTCTCGGACCGGCTCGGCATGCTCACCCGCACCAACTCCGAGGCCCTGGTCGGCGCCCAGACCACCGACCGCCGCTACCGCGCCCGGCGCGGTGAGCGGCCCGACTTCAGCCGGGGCGTCGCGATCACCTCGTCCGTCCACCCGGACGAGAACACCCACATCGAGCCCGTCCGCTACGGCAAGGGCTCCAACGCGATGGGCATGATGTCGGTCCTCCAGATCCCGGAGGGCCGTGGCCCGGCCTGGCTGCGCTTCCTCGCGGCCAACCTCCGCCATCCGACTCTCGCCGCGCGCTCACTGTCCAACCGGCGCTGGTCCGAGCGCACCATCATCGGCCTGGTCATGCAGACCCACGACAACTCGCTGACCACGTACCGCAAGGTGAAGGGCCTGGGCAAGGGCCTGCTGACCGCCCGCCAGGGCCACGGCACGCCCAACCCGGACCACATCCCCGAGGGCGCGGCGGCGGCCCGCCACCTCGCCGAGTCGATCAACGGCTTCCCGGGCAGCAACGTCGGCGAGCTGATGGGCACCCCGCTGACCGCGCACTTCCTGGGCGGCTGCCCGATCGGCGCGTCGGCGGAGGAGGGCGTGATCGACCCGTACCACCGGCTGTACGGCCACCCGGGGATCAGCGTGGTGGACGGCGCGGCGGTCTCGGCCAACCTGGGCGTGAACCCGTCCCTGACGATCACGGCCCAGGCGGAACGAGCGATGTCCCTCTGGCCCGACAAGGGCGAGAAAGACCCCCGCCCACCCCAAAACGAGCCCTACACCCGCCTGGCGCCGATAGCCCCAGCAAACCCAGCAGTCCCGAAAAACGCCTACGCCGCCCTGAGGCTGCCGCCGCCCTGACCACGTTGTGGGCACAACCCACCCACGGACCCGCACCCGGCAACGAAACCCCCAGGGGCGCTAACCCGGCCGTAGGGCCACCCCGCAAGAGGGTGACCCTACGGCCTACGCCCAACAGCCGGCCTCACGCCGAGTGGCGCCGCCGCACGACGAACACGGCCCCGCCACCGACAGCCATGGCCACGCCCCCGATGAGCCCGATCATCGGCAGCGCGGACGAAGACCCGGTCTCGGCAAGCTTCCCGGACACCGGCAGTTCGCTGAGGTCCTTGCCGCCACCCTGCGGCGCGGGCCGGTTGCCCTTGTCCCCCGGCTTCCCCTCGGCATCGTCGATCGGCCCCGGCTTGCTCCCCGCGACCAGCACATCGAACTCGTACTCCATGGCCTCGGAGTAGCCGCAGACGTCGTCCTCGTCGTGGTACGCGCCGATCGCGAAGCCGAAGCCGTAGCTGCCGGGCGTCTTGGCGTCGACCTTGAGCCGCAGCTTGGCGTCGGCGTACTCACCGGGCTTCAGCTCGCCGATCGAGCCGAAGTAGCCTGCCTCGTCGCTGATGGCCTCCCATTTGTGGGAGTCCTCGTCGTACGACTGCACGGTGAGGAGCTTGGAGACGTCCTCCAGCTCGTCCTTGCTGATGGCGTACATCTGCACGTACGCGTCCACCGACTTCATCGCCTTGTCGGAGGTGTTCGTGGTGCGGAAGGTGAACGGCACCCAGCCGGAACCGGCCACGACCTTGCTGGGCAGCCCGCGCAGCTCGGTGGTGACGGCGGCCTCGTCGGACGCGTCCTCGCAGGTCGGGTCGGTCGGCTCGTCCGTGGGCAGATCCGTGGGGCCGACCGTCGGCTCATCCGTCGGCCCGTCGGTGGGCTCATCGGTCGGCTCGTCCGTGGGCTCATCCGTCGGCCCGGCCGTCGGCTCATCGGTGGGCTCGTCCGTGGGCTCGCCGGACGGCCCGCTCGTCGGCCCGGACGTGGGCTCGGCCGTCGGGCCGGACGTGGGCTCAGCCGTCGGCTCATCCGACGGCGGCTCCGACGGCTCGTCACCCGGCTCGGTGACCGACGGAACGGGACCCGGCCCGTCCTCGGCGAAGGCGGCGGGCGCGGCGAGCAGCGCGGCGGGAGCTATCGCGGCCGTTGCGGCGGCGGCGACCAGTGCGCGGCGAATCTTCATGAAGACCTCTTCTGGAAGGCCGTTGCGGTGGGGGCGCGGAATGGCCGTGCGTTCGGTTTGCACGTACATGACCATCCCTATGGCCTAAAGGTTGCCTTCACAGTTGCTCACAGAATGGTCACAGAATCCGCAGACAGGCGTAGGGCCCCGGGGCGACCGACCGTGGCGGACGTCCCGGGGCCCTAGGCGGTCAGCACCGGCGTCAGGGCAGCGCCGGTGCTGAAGGAGCGGCGCCGGGGGGTTGCGCCGCGGGCTCGGGGTGGGGATTCGAAGAGCAAGAAGAGGCAGGAGGAGGCAGGAGGAGGGGAGGGAGGAGAGGAAGACGCGTCAGGGGCGTACGACCGCGTGGCCGGACTCGTGATCAGGCCGTGGTCGGACCAATGACGGGTGCTGACCGGGGGTGTTTTCCCTCACTGCATCGTGGTGGATGCGGCGCTCCGGGCGCAAGCGTTTCGACTGGATACGGTCGGTCCCAGGCGTCCCCGGGACCGACCGCCCTGTGGATGGTGACCGGGCTGCTGTCCCCTGCCGACCGGTCACCTCGCCGACGCGGCACCGGGCTCAACGAGCCCGTTCGCGGGCCGGTCACGCGCCGTACGGGTGACGGAAGGCGTCACGCCCGCCCACGGCACAGCTCCAGCAGAGTCATGGCGAGTCCCGTACCGGGCTTGCCGAGCGCCTCGCGGTAGCGGTCGAGGATCTCCATCTCGCGGGAGAGGTTCACCCGCCGCCCGCCCGCCGCGATGCGCGCCTGCTGGATGGAGGCCGAGACCGCCATCCGGTCCCGGATGAGGCCGAGGATCTGCCCGTCCAGGGCATCGATCCGCTCGCGCGCGGAACCGATCACGGCGTCGGTATCGGTCACATCAGAGGTGGCGGCCGCGTCAGAGGTGGTGGTGCTCATATCCGTATCTCCTGGTCTCTGTGTCTGTCCTGATCGGCGGGGCCGGAACCGGCTGAGACCCGAAGCCATACGCACCAGCGCCCCGGGCCTTGACCGGCCCGGGGCGCCTGGGAAGTCGCTTGTCAGTAGTTCAAGCAGCACGACCATGGCAGCCGGACGGGCCGGTGCCATAGATAAAGACGAAGGTCATGCGCATGGACATGAGGCCGATTATGGGCTGGTTAGAATCGAAAGTCCAACCCTCCAGTTCCACCGCCGGAAGGCCGCCGAAGTGCCATCAGCGTCCCCTGCTGCCGCCCCCGACACCGTTCTGGTCGTCGACTTCGGCGCGCAGTACGCCCAGCTCATCGCCCGACGGGTCCGCGAGGCCCGGGTCTACAGCGAGATCGTGCCGTCCACCATGCCGGTGGCGGAGATGCTCGCCAAGAACCCGAAGGCGATCATCCTCTCCGGCGGGCCGTCGTCGGTGTACGCCGAGGGAGCGCCCCGGCTCGACCGCGCGATCTTCGAGGCGGGCGTCCCCGTCTTCGGCATGTGCTACGGCTTCCAGCTGATGGCCGTCACGCTTGGCGGCACCGTCGACAACACCGGGGCGCGCGAGTACGGGCGTACCGACCTGACCGTGAGCAAGCCGGGCTCGACGCTCTTCGCGGGCACCCCCGAGCAGCAGCAGGTGTGGATGTCGCACGGCGACGGCTGCTCGGCCGCGCCCGAGGGCTTCACCGTCACCGCGTCGACCTCGCAGGTCCAGGTCGCGGCGTTCGAGTGCGACGAGCGCAAGCTGTACGGCGTCCAGCACCACCCCGAGGTGATGCACTCCACCCACGGCCAGCAGGTGCTGGAGCACTTCCTGTACCGGGGCGCGGGCCTGGAGCCGACCTGGACCACCTCCAATGTGGTGGAGGAGTCCGTGGCGGCCATCCGCGAGCAGGTCGGCACCAAGCGCGCGATCTGCGGGCTGTCCGGCGGGGTGGACTCCGCCGTCGCCGCCGCCCTCGTCCAGAAGGCCATCGGTGACCAGCTCACCTGCGTGTACGTGGACCACGGGCTGATGCGCAAGGGCGAGTCCGAGCAGGTCGAGAAGGACTTCGTGGCCGCCACCGGCGTCCAGCTGAAGGTCGTCGAGGCCGAGCAGCGCTTCCTGGACGCGCTCGCCGGGGTGTCCGACCCCGAGGAGAAGCGGAAGATCATCGGCCGGGAGTTCATCCGGGTCTTCGAGCAGGCCCAGGCCGAGCTGGTGGCCGAGGCGGGCGCGGCCGGTGAGGCCGTGGAGTTCCTGGTCCAGGGCACCCTCTACCCGGATGTGGTGGAGTCCGGCGGCGGCACCGGCACCGCCAACATCAAGTCCCACCACAACGTGGGCGGGCTGCCCGACGACATCGAGTTCCAGCTGGTCGAGCCGCTGCGCAGGCTCTTCAAGGACGAGGTGCGCAACGTCGGCCAGGAGCTGGGCCTCCCGGACGACATCGTCCACCGCCAGCCCTTCCCGGGCCCGGGCCTCGGCATCCGCATCATCGGCGAGGTCACCAAGGACCGGCTCGACCTGCTCCGCGAGGCCGACGCGATCGCCCGCGAGGAGCTGACCGCCGCTGGTCTGGACCGCGAGATCTGGCAGTGCCCGGTGGTCCTGCTCGCCGACGTCCGCTCGGTCGGCGTCCAGGGCGACGGCCGCACCTACGGCCACCCCATCGTGCTGCGCCCGGTCTCCTCCGAGGACGCCATGACGGCCGACTGGTCGCGCCTCCCGTACGACGTGCTGTCGCGGATCTCGACCCGCATCACCAACGAGGTGGACGAGGTCAACCGGGTGGTCTTGGACATCACCAGCAAGCCGCCCGGCACGATCGAGTGGGAGTGACCGCCCTCCTCCCGATCATCATCTGATCGTCAAACGCCGATGCCGTCGCTCATTCGTTTGGGCGGCGGCATCGGCGTTCGTGCTCGATACGCTGGCCTCACGGCCAAGAATCCCGTCCATGGGAGGAACCATGACCGCTGAGCCGCTGCACACCACCTCGTGGCCTGTGCCGCCGCTGGATGGCTACACCGTGGACGATTTGCTGAGTCTGCCCGATCTCCCGCCGCACACCGAGCTGATCGACGGGAGCCTGGTTTTCGTGAGTCCGCAGCGCATCTTTCACAGCCTTGCGATTGATCTGCTGGTGAGCGGACTACGGCGCACTGTGCCCCCCGAACTGCGGGTCGCGCGTGAGATGACCGTGGTGATCGACAAGCGCAACGGCCCGGAGCCGGACCTCGTGGTGCTGCGTACCGAGGCCGTGCGAAGCCGTATGCAGACCTTTTTCGAGGTCGGCGATGTGATCCTCGCCGTCGAGGTTGTTTCTCCCGAGTCCGAGGCCCGCGACCACGACACCAAACCGCACAAGTACGCCAACGCGGGGATCCCGCACTTCTGGCGGGTCGAGATGACCAACCATGACGCTCGCCCCGTGGTCCACGTCTTCGAACTCGACGCCGAAACGCGCACATACCGGCATACCGGCCTCCACCACAACCAGCTCAAGCTCACCGTCCCCTTCACCATCGACATCGACCTCACCGAGATCGACCGTCTGTAAGGCCCTGACCCTGGCCTCCTGCGATACCCGGAGGTAGCTTCCGCTCCAGCACCCCAGAGGAGCGGAGCTGCTGATGACGATGCCGATACCGCGGCAAAACCCCGAGCCGATACCGACCGACCAGCTGCACATCACGATGCCGCCCACCCACGCCTCGTCGGCCGACGAGCGGCGGTACCGCAAGGAGCGGCTGGCGGCGGCGCTGCGGATCTTCGGGCGGTACGGGTACGAGGAGGGGGTCGCCGGGCACATCACCGTGCGCGACCCGGAGTTCACCGACCACTTCTGGGTGAACCCCTTCGGCATGCCCTTCGCCCACGCCACCGTGAGCGACCTGATCCTCGTCAATCAGGCGGGCCAGGTGGTCGAGGGGCGCTACCACGTCAACCAGGCGGCCTTCGTCGTTCACTCGTCCGTGCACCGAGCCCGTCCGGATGTGGTGGCGGTCGCCCACACCCGTTCCGTCCACGGCCGGGCCCTGTCCGCGCTCGGTGAGCTGCTGGAGCCGATCACCCAGGACGTGTGCGCCTTCTTCGAGGACCACGGGCTCTACGACAGCAGCACCGGCGTCGTCGTGGACGAGGAGGAGGGCCGCGGGATCGCGTCGGCGCTCGGTACGTACAAGGCCCTCATCCTGCGCAATCGCGGTCTGCTGACCGTCGGCGACTCGGTCGACGCGGCCGCTTGGTGGTTCATCACGATGGAGCGCGCGTGCCAGGCGCAGCTCGCGGCGAAGGCGGCGGGGAAGCCGGTGCTCATCGATCACCGGAGCGCGGTGCGGACCCGTGAGCAGCTCGGAAGCGATCTTGTGGCGTGGATCAACTATCAACCCCTGTATCTCCAGATCACCCGCGGTGAGCCGGACCTGCTCGACTGAGACCCGTCGCGGTGCGGCACAATCCCCTCTCAACACATGTCAGTTGGGGCGCGCCGAGCGTCACCGTACTGACGACTGAACGTACAGAACGAGTGAACGACGGAGCGGTGAGACCTCGTGGCGGTGGACACGACGAAAGACGCCACGAAGGCGAAGGCGAAGGCGGGCGGACCCGGCGGCCACAGCCACCCGGACCACGGCCCGGCGGGCTGTGAGTGCCCCCAGGGCGCCCGTGAGGGGCACCGGCGGGCGGTGGCCGCGTTCGTGGCCATGCGGGAGCGGTTCGCGGCGGGAGAGGGCCTTCCGGCGGCCCTCGCGCACTCCGCCGGGGCGTCCCGGCAGTGGGTGTCGGACGAGCTGGCCCACGCGGCCCGTACGGTCGTCGACAGCGGCCACGCCGAGAGCACCGCGTGGCGCGACGCGGTGTGGCGGCGCACCCTGCTGGTGGTCTGGGGCGCGGTCGGGGCGCTGCTGATCGGGCAGTTGGCGACGGCGCTCGGCGCCGGCTGGTCGGTCGCCCGCACCGCCGGGCTCACCGCCGCCCTCGTCACCGGCGCGCTGCTGACCCTGACCGCCCGGCTGCACTACGCCAACGGCGGCCCGCTCGCGCCGCTCGTCGGCGAGGACAACCGGATGTCCACCTCCCGCTCCCTCGCCGCCGCCTGGCTGCTGCTCGCCGTCTTCTCGGTGCTGGTCCTGGCCGTCGAACTGGCCGTCGCCCCCGGCGACCGGGACCGGATCGCCGGGGGCCTGTCCCTCGGCCACGCCGCCGGGCTGCTCACGGTCGCCGGGCTGACCTGCGTGGCCGCGGTGCTCGCCCGGCTCGTCGTCGCGGCCCGGGTGCGGGCGCAGCGGCTCCAGAAGGTCCGGGCGGTCCGCCCGCGCGCCGCCGACCTCCTCACTGACGACGCGGGCCGCGGCAGCTTCGCCGACGCCCAGTACGTCGTCGTCCACGCGGTCGCCCTCGCCTTCGCCGCCGTCCGCCTCGCCCGCGAACCGTGGCGGCTGCCGGAGCTGCCCTGGGGGCTGGTGCTGCTCGCCGTCGTCTCCGTCCTGATGTACCTCACCGGCAAGTACGCGGAGGGCGGCCGCCCGACCGTCCTGTCCGTCGTCCGGGTCCGCCCCGAGGAGGGCGGCATCGACCGCGACGCCCCGATCCGCACCGGCGACGACATCGAGATCCGCGGCAACGGCTTCGTGCCCCCGGGCGCGCAGGACCCCGACCGCCTGGCCCGCATGGTCGTCCGCATCGGCGCCGTCCACGTCCACGTCCCCCTGGTGCCGGTGGCGGGCGGCTTCAGCAACCCGACCGATACGGCGCTCACCGTGCCGGTCCCGGTGGACGTGGAGCCGGGCCGGGTGGACGTGCAGGTGGTGACGGCGTCGGGCGCGGAGACGAACCGCTACCAGATCGACGTACTGGACTGATTCGGACTGACCGGCCTGACCTCGGCTGAGTAGAAATCCCGCTCCCCTCCGTATGGTTTTGATGAGTGCGCAATGGGAGAGGCGGGCGTCATGAGGCATGCGGACCGAACGGTCGGAGGAGGCCCGGACAACGCGGGCAGTGTGAATGTGGTGAGCGGCATAGGCGGCCCCGCGACGGGCGGGGTGCGGGAGATGGCGGCGCGCTATGCGCTGCTGCCGTTGCGGATCTTCCTCGGCGTCACGTTCGTGTACGCCGGGATCGACAAGCTGACCGATTCGGCGTTCCTCGCCGACAGCGGCGCGGGCTCGATCGGCCAGCTGATGACCCAGGTGCGCGACACCTCGGCCGTCCCCTGGCTCGTCGACCAGGCCCTCAACGCCCCGACGACCTTCGGCTACGTCATCGCCTACGGCGAGCTGGCCGTCGGCCTGGGCACCCTCTTCGGCCTCCTGTCCCGCCTGGCGGCCCTGGGCGGCGCGCTGATCTCGCTGAGCCTGTGGCTGACGGTGAGCTGGCAGACGGAGCCGTACTACTACGGCAACGACCTGGCCTACCTGATGGCCTGGCTCCCCCTGGCCCTGGCCGGCGCCCCCTACCTGTCCCTGGACACGGTCTGGAGCAAACACCGCCGCCGCCAGAACTCACAGCTCTTCACGTAGCCGCAGCCCCCGCCCCGGGCCCACGGGGCCCGGGGCGGGGCCCCGGTCCGGGAAGGGGCGGGGCGGGGTGGGGAAGAGCCACGCCCCTACGGGGCGGAGCCCTCCGCACCCCGCGCCCGCTTCCGCCGAGCCACATACGTCAGGGCCGACACCAGGCCCGCCCCGCACAGACCCGCCACCAGCACCATCAGCGGCACCAGCGACCGCACGTCCCACTCACCCGCGGCGTCCAGCCCGTACACCGTGGCCACGCCCAGCACCACGAGCCCCGCCACCAGCTTTCCCGGTTCCACCGGATGCCGCTTCATGAGCGGGTCACCTCCACGTTCCCCAGGCCGATCGACAGCCGCAGCACCAGCGTTCCGTGGGCCGCGCTCGCGCCGCCCTTCGGTTCGAGGGTCACGGTCTGCTCCCGGTCCGGCTCGATGTCGATGTTGTCGGCGCGCTCGCCCGGGAGCCGGATGTCGCCGAGGCCCGTTCGTATGGTCAGCTTGAGACGGGCGTCCCCGGGCACGGTCACGGCCAGCTTTCCGGCGCCCACCTCGGCCCGGGTGCGGACGGTCTGGTCGTCCGTCAGCCGGAAGCGGTCCAGTTTGAGTTCCCCGACGCCGCCGCCCAGCTCGTACGAGGGCCGCACGGCGGCCGCGGACGTCGGGGCCCACCGCTCGCGGGACCAGTCGGTCGTGACGGACCGCGGGAGCGCCGTGGCGGCGGCCAGCAGGGCGCAGGTGACGACGGTCATGATGGCGGTCCCGGCCCCCGTCCGCCCGTACCAGCAGCTGACCACCATCCCGAGGCCGAAGACCGCCAGCGCGCTCACGAGGCCGATCTCCAGGCTGGCGCCGAGGGGGTGGGAGTACCAGGACAGCCGGGTGCCGGTGGCCGCGGCGGCGAGGGCGACCAGGAAGATCCAGCCGCCGATGGAGGACCGGTCGCGGACCCGGCGGGCCCGCTGCGCCCGCGCGGCGGCCCTGTCGTACGGACCGTCGTCCGGCCCCCACAGATACCCCGCACCCGCGCCCGCGCCGGAACGCCCCGCCGACCCCCTCGTACCGTCCTTGACGATCGGGTCCCGCCACCACGAGGGCCCCGGCCCGCCCCGCGTCGGCGGAGCCTTGGTCTCCGGGGGCGCGTCCGCGACGGCCTGGGCCGTGGCCGGATCGACCGCGCCGCCGCTCTCCGCCAACCGCCGGTGGTGCGACCAATAACCGACGCCGGCCGCTGCGAGCACCAGCATGAACGAGAACGAGATCACCCCGCCGTTGTTCAGCATGGACAGAAACAGCCCGCAGCCGACCAGCGCGCACAGCACCGCCGTCAGCGCCGGGCCCTCGACACGCCCGGAGAGCAGCCGCCGCCCCTCGTTCTCGTCCTCCCCGTTGAGGGGCACGAGCAGCCAGCAGAAGCCGTATAGGATCAGTCCGATCCCGCCCGCGACGGACAGCACCGACAGCACCACCCGGAAGATCACCGGGTCGACGTCGCAGTAGCGGCCGAGCCCGCCGCACACCCCCGCGACCATCTTCTGGTCGCGGCTGCGCCGCAGCGGCACGGCCGTACTCCGCGATTCCGCGGAACCGGCCGGGCCCTCGTCTTCGTCCGCCACGGTGGGTGCATCGGTCATGCGTCCATGGTGACAAGACGGTCGTTCCGGCGACATCCGGTGAAACCCTGGGCCTTCCCTGAGATCATCCCCGATGTCGTGGCGACTATCGTGGCGGGGCGAACATGCGCGCGCATGCGTGGAAAGCAGGCCGCCGTGGAGCGGGAGGGGAAGTGCGGTGTCGGACGTAGGGCGGCTGATTGCCGGGCGGTACCGGCTGGTCGAGCAGATCGGCCGCGGCGGCATGGGTACGGTCTGGCGCGCCGAGGACGAACTGCTGGCCCGTCAGGTCGCCGTCAAGCAGCTGCACGTCTCGCCGAACCTCAGCGAGGAAGAACTGACGACGATGCACGAGCGTACCCGCCGCGAGGCGCGGAGCGCGGCCCGCATCACCCACCCCAACGTGGTCGTCGTCCACGACGTCGTGGACGACGGGGGGCTGCCGTGCATCGTGATGGAGTACGTGCCGTCCACGACCCTGGGGGACCTGCTCAAGGGCGGCGAAACGCTCTCCCCCGACGAGACCGCCCGCGTCGGCCGCGGCATGATCGCCGCCCTGCGCGCCGCCCACGCGGCCGGCGTCCTGCACCGCGACGTCAAGCCCGGCAACGTGCTGCTCGGCGCCGACGGCCGGGTCGTGCTCACCGACTTCGGCATCGCCATGGCCACCGGCACCTCCACGCTCACCAAGACCGGCGAGGTCGTCGGCTCCATCGACTACATCGCCCCGGAGCGGGTGCGCGGCCGCAAGCCCGGCCCGGCGTCCGACCTGTGGGCGCTGGGCGCGACGCTCTATCAGGCGGTGGAGGGCCGGGCTCCGTTCCGTAAGCCGACGCCGATCGAGACCGGGTACGCGATCGCCGTGGACCCCCTGGAGCCGCCGCGGCGCGCGGGCTCGCTGGCCCCGCTGATCGAGGCCCTGCTGGCGAAGGAGCCGGAGCAGCGGCCGTCGGCGGAGGAGACGGAACGCGCGCTGCGCGGCCCGGCGTCGGAGCCGGAGACGACGGTGTATCCGGTGCAGGGGCAGGGCGGCGACCGGACGACCACGACGAGCACGCCGACCATGGTCCTGTCGACGAACCGGAGCCCGAGCCCGCCCCCGCCGGGGCCGCCCCCGCGGCGCGACGCCCCCACCCCGCAGCGGCCGAACCCCGTCCCCAACTTCTTCCCCGCCCCGCCGCCCCAGCTCCCCCGCGTCCGCAAGGCCCGGTGGGCCGCCATCGGGACGGCCCTGGTGGTCATGGTGGTGGCGGTCGGCGTCTACGCGTGGAAGAAGGACGGCAGCACCCCCTCCGCCTCCGGCTCGACCCCCTCGGCCTCTCCCTCGGCCACCCCGTCCCCCGTCCCCGATGGCTACCGCCTGGTGTCGGGGCTCAACGTGTCCTTCCCCGTCCCCGACAACTGGAAGATCGACTCCGACAACGACGGAAAGGTCGACAACACCCAGGAGGTCCGCTACCTGGACCCCACCAAGATGGCCCGACTCTCGGTCAACGTCCTGGACTTCGCCTCCAACGACCAGGTCAGGCACTTCGAGGACGTCGAGACCGCCCTGAAGAAGGACGTTCTCGCGTACGAGCGGACCCGCATGCAGGAGACCACCTTCCGAGGCATGCCCGCGGCGATCTGGGAGTTCCGCTTCAAGGGCCGCGCCCGCTGGTTCCGGGCGATCGACCTGGGCTTCGGTAACGAGGGCGACAAGGAATACGCGATCTATCTGAGCGCGCCGGAAGAAGACTGGGGCAAGTACCGCCCGATCTTCGACAAGGTCCGGGACAGCTTCCGCGTCCACTGACACGCGGTGGCGCCCTGCGCTGCCCGCCCACCCACCCCGTTCTCGGGGCTGCACCCCGGCCCCCGCTGTTGGGGCTGTGCCTCCAGACCCCCGCTCGGCGCGCTTGTGCTGCGGCCGCCTGGCAGGTCCGTCGCCGTGGTCTTGGGCAGCGCCGCGAGTGCGGGCCGGGGCTGCGGGGCCGGGGCGCAGCCCTCACGCGGCGGAGCCGCAAATCGACCGGGGCCGGGAAGGGGCGGGGTGGGGGACAGCCCGCCGCAGGCGCCCACCCACCCCCACCCCGGGAACGATCAGGGTCGACCCTGATGTCCGGACCGCGGGGGCCATGTGACGATCGGAGCATGACCGCCCCCGCGCCCCCGACCACCCCCACCGAGCCGCCCCCGCGCAAGCTGTACCGCAGCGCCGAGGGGCGCCTCCTCGGCGGCGTGGCACGGGGCCTCGCCGGGCACCTGGGGCTGCCCGTCTCCTGGGTGCGGATCGCCTTCGTCGCGTTGATCATGGCGGAAGGCTTCGGCACCCTCCTCTACGCCCTGTTCTGGTTCATCGTCCCGCTCGGCGTAGGCGGCGTGGGGGAGACGACTCCCCGCCCGCTCACCACCGTCGGCCCCGACGGACGCCGCCGCATCCTGGCCCGCAAGCCGGAGCGCGGCCAGATCATCGCCCTGGTCGCCCTCTTCGTCGGCATGGGCATCTTCGTCCAGAGCTTCCAACTGGGCCGCGCCAACACCTACATCTGGCCGCTGCTCCTCGTGGGGGCGGGCGTCGCCCTGTTCTGGCGGCAGGCGGACAACTCCCGCCGCGCCCAGTGGGTGGAGCTGAGCCGCAGCAAGCGGGTGCTGCCGCTGGCCCGGGCGGGCGCGGGGGTGGTGCTGGTCGGCGCGGGGGTGACCGGCATCCTCGTCCTCCAGGGCTCGGCCCGCCACCTCGGCGCCGTCCTCCAGGCCGCCCTCGCCGTGATCGTCGGGATCGCGCTGCTGGCGGGCCCGTACGTGATCCGGATGACGCAGGACCTCTCCGAGGAGCGCCTGATGCGCATCCGTGCCCAGGAGCGCGCGGAGGTCGCGGCGCACGTCCACGACTCCGTGCTGCACACCCTCACCCTGATCCAGCGCAGCGCCGAGGATCCGCGCGAGGTGGCCCGGCTGGCCCGTGCCCAGGAGCGGGAGTTGCGCGCCTGGCTGTACAAGCCGGAGGGCACCGGCAAGGACGAGGCCGACGAACCGGACACCCTCGCCGAGGCGGTCAAGGCGACGGCGGCCGAGGTCGAGGACCACCACGGCGTCCCGATCGAGGTCGTCGTGGTCGGCGACTGCCCGCTCGACGAGAGGCTGTCGGCCCAGATGCAGGCAGCACGCGAGGCGATGGTGAACGCCGCCAAGTACGGTGGCGACGGCGGGGCGGTCCAGGTGTTCGCCGAAGTCGAGGGCGCGACGGTCTTCCTGTCCGTACGCGACCGCGGCCCGGGCTTCGACCTGGACGCGGTACCGGACGACCGCATGGGCGTCCGCGAGTCGATCATCGGCAGGATGCGGCGCAACGGCGGCACGGCCAGGCTGAGGTCCGCGCCCGACGGGGGCACGGTAGTGGAGCTGGAGATGGAGAGGGCGGCGACGACATGACCGAGGCAACGGGCGGCACGGGGGCGGCGGACGGCGAGAGCGGCACGGGCGAGGCCGGAGAGGAACGCCGGGTCCGCGTCGTCCTCGTCGACGACCACCGCATGTTCCGCACCGGCGTCCAGGCCGAGATCGGCGAGACGGCCCGTACCGGCGTCGAGGTGGTCGGCGAGGCGGCCGACGTCGACCAGGCCGTCACCGTGATCACCGCGACCCGTCCCGAGGTGGTCCTGCTCGATGTCCACCTCCCCGGCGGCGGCGGGGTCGAGGTGCTGCGCCGCTGCGCCGCGCTGATGGGGGCCACGGAGCGCCCGGTGCGCTTCCTCGCGCTGTCCGTCTCGGACGCCGCCGAGGACGTCATCGGCGTCATCCGCGGCGGCGCCCGCGGCTACGTCACCAAGACGATCACCGGCACCGACCTGGTCGACGCGATCTTCAGCGTCTCCGAGGGCGACGCGGTGTTCTCCCCGCGCCTGGCCGGTTTCGTCCTCGACGCCTTCGCCTCCACCGACGCCCCGCCCGTGGACGAGGACATGGACCGCCTCACCCAGCGCGAACGCGAGGTGCTGCGCCTGATCGCGCGCGGCTACGCGTACAAGGAGATCGCCAAGCAGCTGTTCATCTCGGTGAAGACGGTGGAGAGCCATGTCTCGGCGGTCCTGCGCAAGCTCCAGCTCTCCAACCGCCACGAACTCACCCGCTGGGCGACGGCCCGCCGCCTGGTCTGATCACCCGGTCGTCAGGTGCTCGGCGACCGCGTCCAGCACCCCCGCACGGCACCCCTCCGCATCGTCCGCCGCCCAGCAGACGTAGCCGTCGGGCCGCAGCAGCAGTACCCCCGCGCCCAGGTCGGTGGCGCACTTGGCGCGTACGAGGTCCACGTGTCCCGGCAGCGTCACGTCGTCCGGGACGAGCCCGCCCACGTCCAGCAGCACGGCGTGCCCCGCGCCGAAGAGCGCCGACAGCCGGGTGGGGCCGTCGGCGGTGGTCAGTTCGGCGTCCGGGACGCGCCGCCCGGTGAGGGGGTGCGTGCCGGGTACGTCGTACCGCAGCGCCAGCCCGGAGATCAGTCCCGTCAGGTACCGGTTGGTGTCCGGTAGCCGCATCAGGTCGATGAAGACGTCCCGCAGGGCCGCCACGTCCTCGCTCGGATCCGGGTCCGCCAGCACGCGCTGAGCGGCGGTGTGGTGCAGCACCCTGGCCGCGACCGGGTGCCGTTCGGCGTGGTAGCTGTCCAGCAGCCCGGCCGGGGCCCGGCCCTGGAGGGTCGCGGCCAGCTTCCAGCCCAGGTTGAACGCGTCCTGCACGCCGAGGTTCAGTCCTTGCGCGCCCAGCGCCGGGTGGATGTGCGCGGCGTCCCCGGCGAACAGCACCCGGCCGTCCCGGTACCGCTCGACCTGCCGGGTCGCGTCGCTGAACCGCGAGGAGTTGTCCACCCCGCCGAGCACGGTCTCCTCGCCGTACACGGCCCGCAGCGCGGCGGCGACCTCGTCCTCGCCGATCGGGGTGTCCCGGGTGGGTTCCGCCGGGTCCGCGCCCCCGTCGTGCCCGTAGGTCAGCCGGTAGCGGTCGTCACCGAGCGGAATGAGCATGGCCCAGTAGCCGTTCGCCCGGCGCGTCAGGGTGCTGATGTGCCCCCGCTCGCGCGGCACCAGCGGCGAGGCGGCCGACAGCCGGATGTCGGCGAGGACGGCCAGATACGTCCCGGGCCGCCCGGGGAAGGGCATCCCGAGCCTTTTGCGCACCGTGCTGCGGCCCCCGTCGCACGCCACCACGTACCGCGCCCGCACCCGCAGGCCCCCGTCCGCCGTGACGGTCACCCCGTCGTCGTCCGGCTCGACGGCCGTCACGGCGGCGTCCCGCCGCACCCGCGCCCCGAGGGCGGTGGCCCGCTCCTCCAGCACCTCTTCGATCTCCCACTGCGGGAGCATGACCGGGGACGGATGCCGGGTGTCCCACGCCCCGCAGTCCAGCGGCACCGGCAGCAGCGCGAAGTTCGCGCCGACCGGAGGGCCGGGGAACGCCCGCTTCCGCATCGCCTCCAGCAGCCCGCGCGACTCCAGCAGTTCGGCGGTACGGGCATGGATCGCACCGCCCTTCGTCTGCTGGTTGCGGCTGGGCAACTTCTCCAGCACCAGGGTCTCCACCCCGGCCAGCGCCAGCTCGTACGCGAGCGTCAGCCCGGTCGGCCCGGCCCCCACGACCACGACATCGGTCTCGATCTCGTTCATCCCCACGCTCCCCTTCGCGTTCCTGCACTCGGTAAATAAGTACACCAAGTGCAGAACTATTCCAAGTGCAATTCGGTGGGGTAACGTGGGCATCGTGACGACCGAAAGTCAACCTGGCCTGCGCGAACGCAAGAAGCAGCGGACCCGAGCCGCGATCTCGGACGCCGCGATCGGCCTCTTCCTCGAATGCGGCTACCACGAGGTCTCGGTCGCCCAGATCGCCGAGGCCGCCGAGGTGTCCAAGCGCACGCTCTTCGCGTACTTCCCGACCAAGGAAGACCTCGTGGTGCACCGCATGGCCGACCACGAGGCCGAGTCCGCCCGGGTCGTACGCGCCCGCCCCGCGCGCACCGCCCCGCTGGCCGCCCTGCGCGCCCACTACCTCGACGGCCTCGCCCGCCGCGATCCGATCACCGGGATGAACGACCACCCCAGCGTCTGCGCGCTCACCCAGCTGATCTACGACACCCCCGCCCTGATCGACCGCATGCAGCGCTTCAAGGCGGGCGGCGAACGCGCCCTCGCCGAGGCCCTGCGCGACACCACCGACGCGCCGGACCTGACCGCCCGCCTGGCCGCCGTCCAGATCATCGCCGTGCAGTGGGCGCTGTCCACGGACAACTTCCAGCGCCTGGCGGGCGGCGAGTCCGCTGACGAGCGCTACCCGGGCGCCGTACGCGACGCCGAGCACGCCTACGACCTGCTGGCCGGTGGTCTCGCGGCGCTTACGTAGTCGCCAACAGCTTCAGCTCGAACCACACCGTCTTCCCGATGCCGCACGCCCGCGGATGCGCGTCCCACGCGTCCGCGAGCGCCGCGATCAGCGCCAGCCCCCGCCCCGACTCGTCGTCCGGCGTCGCCCGGCGCGGCTGAGGCATCACCTCGCTCGCGTCCGACACCTCGACGCGCAGTTTCTCGTCACGCACCACGCAGCGTGCGCGGACCTCCCGACCAGGCGAAACGCGCGCGTGGCGACAGGCGTTCGTCACCAGCTCGCTGAGCAGCAGCACGGCGACCTCGGCCTGCGGGTCCGGGATCTGCCACGTACGAGCCTGCTCACGCAGCAGCGCCCGCGCCCGGCCGATGTTCGCAGTCGCCGATGGCCTGGCGGTATTGCGGCAATCAGATCAATCAGTGAGTTGGCGGATGTAGTTTCGCCCGCATGAGCGAACTCGTGCAACGGGCGCAGTGGGGCAAGCTGGACGGCATGAACTGGGCTGGACTCACCCGGCTTTCAACGGAGGAAGCCGAGGGCGAGCCGTTGGAGGCCGACAGCCAGCCAGGCGCCGCGTCGCGGTTCATGACCGGGCGCGACATCAAGAGCACCGCCGAGCAGGAGAAGGACAATCGAGAGTTTGTCACGGGGCGCGGTGGCCGGTACGTCTACACCTACACCGAACCGGACACCTCGGCATGGAAGCGCAGGCCGGTGCGCCTGCCTGACGGGCGCGTGGTCCACCGCGTCATCCGGCCGGTTTTCGAGGGTGCGCTGGCAGACCTCAAGTCGGGCCGGGCGCCCAATGGTGAGCGCATCGACGGATTGATCGTGTACGACATCGACCGCCTGACCCGCGATTCCCGACATCTCGAAGACGACATCGAGATCGTGGAGCACTACCACCGGCCGATCATTGACATCACCGGCACGCTGGATCTTCTGACAGATAACGGCCGCGCTATGGCACGGGTCATCGTCGCGATGGCCAACAAGCAGTCAGCGGACACCGCCCGGCGAGTGAAGCGGAAGCACAAGGCCATGCAGCAAGAGGGCATCCCCGGTGGCGGTCCCCGCCCGTTCGGCTGGCAGGAAGACCGCCGCACGCTCCACCCGAAGGAAGTGAAGCTCATACGGGAGGCGGCGCGTCGCCTGATCGAGGGCGCGCCCCGGTACGCGGTCGTAGCGGACTGGAACCGACAGGGAGTGCTGACAGCGAACGGGAAGAAGTGGAGCGTACAGGTCCTCAAGAAGGTCTTGAGTAATCCGCGTATCTGCGGTTACCGCTCCCGCATCGTCATTGAGGTCGATGCGGAGACGGGGGCGCAGAGCAGGCACACGGTCATCGTCTCCGACGACAAGGGAAACCCGGTCATGGGGCAGCACGAGGCCATCTTGGCCCCCGCCGAGTGGCAGGCGCTCACCGCGATACTCGAAGAGGCTCCGAAGAGGGGCAACGGACACAACGCCCGTATGTACCTGCTGACTGGCACGCTGCGCTGCGGTAAAGACGACTGCGGCGCGAGGCTCCGAGCCCTGAAGGCGTCACCGGCCAAGAAGAAGCCAGAGGGTTACTTCTATTACATGTGCCCAGGGAAAGCGACCGGGCGCGGATGCGGGGGCGTCCTCATTCCCGGCCCCGAGGCCGATGAACTGGTGAGGAAGCTGGTCATCGCCAAGCACGAGGAAGAGGCCGCGAGCCGTGAGGCGACAACGGCTCCGGAGGTCTGGCCCGACGAGCAGAAGCTAGCGAATATCCGTGAGGACATCGCAGACCTGAAGCAAGCCCGAAAAGAACGACTCATCAGCGCACAGCGCTATTACAAGGACCTCGCCGAATACGAGGCCGAAGAGCAGCAGCTCACCAGGAACCGTAACGCGTGGCAGCGTAAAGCGCTTGCCGCTGAGGGAACGCCCGTCGATATGGCCCAGGAATGGAGTCGTGCGGATATCACGCTCGCGGAGAAACGCGCCTATGTAGAGCGTGCGTTCACTGCGATTGTTGTCTTGCCTTCGGGGAAGGGAAAGCGGATTCCGCTGCGTGACAGGCTGGTCCCGCTGTACGCCGAAGAGGAGTGACAGCGGGCCAGCCAGGGCCCGTCACGAGGTGCGTGAACGCGGGTGTGTTTCCCCACCGTCCGAGAGCTTGATCCGCATGACCGCGTTCATGTGCCGCCACTTCCGGTCAGACCACTTCGGAGCCTTCCGCGCGTGCTCTCTGGCCCATGCCCAGTCGTCGGCATCGTCTGAGAGGGTCGCAGGGAGCGCGTAAGCGCCGGATGCGTCGTTCGCTTCCTGCTTCGCGTGATCGTCTCGCTCCGGACCGGCAGAAGGCGAAGACGATTCGGCAGAGGCGCGGTCGGATGTGTTGTCGCCGGTTATTGGGCACCCTCCAGGGTGTGTAGGTCGATGGTTCGCAGCGGGCGATCATGTGTGCCCCTCTCCTTCGGTATCCGGTAAACGCCCTGGTCAGGGCGCTATTCGTTGGTCCTTGTATGGTCTCAGGCAGGACTGACACCCACCCCGCAGGCAAACGGCCCGCGTCCGGCCCCGACCGGGCGCCACAGGGCTTGGCCCCCGACTACGGCACCCCGGCATGACGTCCTCAGTAGGCCAGCCGTTCCCGACGCCGACGCCGACCGACCGCCAAGTGACCGGCGAGGTGTCGAAACTTGTCTTCACTTACTCAAGGGCGCGCCTTGCGGCGCGCCGGGCGGTCTGGCCGCCCCGCCGGGCTGCGGCGTGGCCGCCGGTCCCGGCGGACGCCCACCGCCCGCACTCCCAAGCGCACCCGCGATCGCTCGCCGAGGAGCCGACCGCTGTTCGGGGCTGGGGCGTTGTGGCTGGGGCCGACGGCCTACGCGGCTTTTAGGCAGCCACCACGGGGCGAGCCTCTAAGAACAGGGGGCCGATCGGTCGCAAACGCGGGCAGGATCACAGACCCGCCCGATTCGCCGGGCCAGCGTAAGGCCCCCTGTTCTCTCGCCCCGTGGCAGCTCCCGCCCAAAAGCCGCTACGGCCGGCGGCGTGCCCACAGCGCGCCGATCCAGCGCCGCACGCAGGCCACCGGCCAACCGCGATCAGCTCGCCCTGCCCAGTCGGGCCGCCGCCACCCTGGCCAGCATCGCCATCTCACGCGCCGTCGTCGCCGACAGTTCCAGCCTCACCACACCAGCGCCGTCCGCTCCCGTAGCAGCACACAGCCGCGCCCCGGTCGTATCCACGCCGACCAGCCGCAGCGCGCCGCCCAGCTCGGCTACCGCATCGCGCGCGTCGCGCCAGCCCCTCATGTAGTCCACTCCGCGTATCCACGTCCCCGCCTCCAGGTCTGCTATCTCACCGTCGAACCCGTCGCCCCCAGGGCAGCACATACGGTCAAGTCCCCTTCTCTGCACTTCACCTGACACCAACTCATGGAGCACGTCGAGTGAGAGCACGACGACGGCCCCGGTACCATCGGCACCGGGGATCATCGATCCCCAGCCGGACCACCCCGGAAGCTGTCCAGGCAAGGGGGTGGTCCGGTGTTGCTTCTTCGGTTGTCGTGACTGAGCCGACCTCAGTACTGCTGTCTGCCACCCGGGTAACGGACCGGCTTTCGACACTCCGGAGCGTTTGCCGGGGCAGGCTCATCGCCGAGCGCGTAACACAGGGCGGCGTGCAACTGCTCTGCCTCCACCACCGTCAGCACCAGCGAAGCCAGGGACGCGCGGCCAGGGCGAAGGACATGAAGCGGTAGCTCAAGACGGCCGCCCTCCCCGTGGCGCAGGCCACATCCCGGTGCGGGACCGACGCGCCAGCCTTCCGAGTCAGTACTCATCCGGCCGCCCCACTCCCTCGACCTGGCCCATCACCCTCGTTCTCTTGGGGCGGACCGAGGCGCATACCGCGACTTTCAGCGATCCGGAGCACATCGCGCAGTGCCTCGATCATGCGGTTCGAGAGAAAGCGAAGCTCCTCCACTTCTGCCTTGGGGTTGCCGAGCAGATCGAGAGCATGACCCAGGAGTTCGCTGGCCATATGGAGATGGAACGCCTCCATCTCGTCAGCAAGCTTCGACACATGCCCGGTACCTTCTTCGTCGGTCACGAGATAGGCGGGCTGGCCGTTCGCACCATTCCACGGCAGCAAACGGGGACGCACGCTCACAGCGCCACCGCCTTCACGCCGCGCCCGGCAGTCCCCCTCTGCCGCTCATGCGCGACCACGTATGGTCGGACAAGGCCCGTGCCCGCCACGTCCCCGCCACACGGCACCCACACGTGAGGTACAGGCACACGTGCCAGACGAACCGTCGGCGTATCCCTACACGCCATGTCGGACCGGAGCCCGACGGCGCGATGACGGCCCGGTGCGGGCAGAACCAGCCTCAGCAGCCATTCCACGAGTCGGGCGATACTCTCTTGCACGTTGACGCTCCTTCACAGCGTTGACCACGCTCCCGGGCCGCCTGCAACGGTCGCGGGAGTCTTTTCGCGATCATTGCGCTGTGAATCAGGACGTAGGAACCTCCCCTAAACCCCACTTCGGGACGTCCCGCGTCGGGTAGAACGTCCCTAGTGCCGTCCCGACATGGAGGGAGAGACTCAGAGGTGCCGAACGAGAGGCTACGTGCCGTCATGGCATCCGGAGGCTGGACATACGCCACCCTCGCGGAAAAGGTCGAGGTAGACCCCAAGTCCGTTGAAAGATGGGTCAACCTCAACCGTACGCCGCGACGCAGCACGGCCATCCTGGCAGCGGAAACGTTAGGAGAAGACGTGCACGTCCTATGGCCAGCGCTCCGTCAAGCGCGCCCCGCCCGCGCGGTCAGCCCCGAACTCGTGGCGCTCTACGACCAGCGCGCGGACATCCCCGTGTCCACGTTCGTGGAGATGCTGACTCAGGCCCGCGAACGGATCGATGTGCTCGTGTACGCCGCCGTCTTCCTCCACGAGGCGTACCCCCGCCTCAACGATCTTCTACGGGAACGAGCCGCCCAAGGCTGCGCCGTACGCATCGCCGTCGGCGACGCCGACAGCCTCAACGTCCAGCAGCGCGGCCAAGAAGAGAAGTTCGGCCACGGCATCGAGTCCCGCTGTCGGCTCGCCCTGCTGCACTACCGCCCCCTCATCAGCACCCCGGGCATCGAGGTGCGGACGCACGGAACGACCCTCTACAACTCGCTCTATCGCGCAGATGATCAAGTCATGGTCAACGCCCATGTCTGGGGCGTGAACGCGTACGGCGCGCCCGTCTGGCATCTGCGCCGACACGGCGAGGGCGGCATGTTCGACACCTACGCCCGGAGCTTCGACGCTGTATGGGCGACAGGGACACTGGTACAGGAAGGCTGACCCATGGCGCGCACCGAGTACTACGACGATCCGGACGCACCCGAGCCGAACAGCTTGGTTGTCGCTGCGTCCGCTGTCGTCACCGACGAGAGCGGACGTATCCTGCTCCAGCGCCGCCGAGACAATGATCTATGGGCACTGCCGGGCGGCGGCATGGAAATGACCGACTCCCTACCGGGGACAGCTGTCCGTGAGGTCAAGGAAGAGACCGGACTCGACGTAGAGATCACCGCGCTCGTCGGCACGTACACCGACCCGCGTCACGTGATCGCCTACACGGACGGCGAGGTTCGCCGACAGTTCAACGTCTGCTTCACTGCCCGCATCGTCAGCGGCCAGCTCGCGATCTCCGACGAGTCCACGGAACTCCGCTTCGTCCCGCCCGAAGACCTCGCCGAGTTGTCCATGCATCACACACAGCGGCTCCGACTCCGCCACTTCCTTGAACACCGCGACCGGCCATATCTCGGCTGACCCATGAACGACCAGGGCGCGAGCCGAGCCGGGGTGCCGGGGCAAACGCCCAGGTCACGGGGCACAGAAAAAACTACATCCATCGAAGCATTGCAAGCTGTGGCGTATGCAGGCCGGGGTGAGCCGCGAACAGCTGGGCAAAGAGGCCGACTACGAGTACGAGACCGTGAAGTCGATGGAGCAGGGGCGGCGCAAGCCCGCGCTGCGGCTGCTCCAGGTCGCGGACCAGATGTTCGGCGCGCGGGGGCTGCTGCTGGCGGGTCAGGAGTACCTGAAGCCGGACAAGTTCGCGTCGTACTCGGAGGACTTCATCCGGTACGAGGCCGAGGCGATCGTCCTCAACGGCTTCGAGCCTCAGCACATTCCAGGACTCCTACAGACAGGGGAAACCGTCCGAGCGTTGCTCCAGTCGGCATGTCCGGTGCTGGACGACGAGACGATCGAGGAGCGAGTCGCGGCCCGGCTGGAGCGGCACTCCCTGCTGGACAAGCAGACGAAGGCGTTCAACTTCGTGATCGGAGAGGCGGCACTGCGCTACCCAGTCGACGAGTACGACGTCCACAAGCGGCAGTTGTAGCACCTGCTGGACATAGGGGAGCGGCGCAATGTGGCCATCCAGGTGTTGTTGCTGGGAGGTGCCCACCCGGGCCTCAACGGACCGTTCGTACTGCTGGAAACCCCCGAGCACGAGCACCTTGCGTACGTAGAAGCCCAAGAGACCGGGGTCCTCTCCGCAGACCCGGCGAAGGTCAGCGTCATCGCCCAGCGGCATGCCGTGATCATTCGGCGAGCCCTCAGGCCTGAGGATTCGGCAGACTTCATCAGAAAGTTGGCGGAGGAGCTATGAGCGACGAGCTCGCGTGGTTCAAGTCCAGCTACAGCGACACCCAGGGCGGCGCCTGCGTAACGGTCGCCACCTGCCCGCACACCGTCCACGTCCGGGACTCGAAGCACAGGGCCGGGCCCCAACTGATCCTCGCCCCGGACGCCTGGGCGGAGTTCATAGCCTTCGCCGTCAGCCCCGCTTGAGGGCCACGCCCCCGTACATCGCGACCTCCTCGTCCCGGACCCCCTCCGTGGTGGCGTCGGGGCGCCAGTGATGGAGCAGGGTCACGCCGGGGTCGATGAGTTCCAGGCCGTCGAAGAACCGCTCGGCCTCGGCCTTGTCCCTGATCTTGAGGGGGATGCCGCGCTCGTTGTACTCGCGGCCGACCCCGGCGACCTCCTGGGGGGCCGTGTCGCCGGTGAAGACGGTGATGGCCAGCGCGCTGCCCGGCGCCAGTTCGGCCATCAACCGCCGTACCAGGCCCTGCGGATCGTCCTCGTCCATGACGAAGTGCACGATCGAGATCAGGGACAGCACGACCGGCTGCTCCAGGTCCAGGGTCTTGCGCAGGGAGTCCGCACCGAGGATGGAGTCGAGGTCGCGGATGTCCGCGTCGATGTACTCGGTCCGTCCCTCGGGGGTGCTCGTCATGAGGTGACGGGCGTGGGTGAGGACGATGGGGTCGTTGTCGACGTACACGACCCGAGCGTCGGGGGTGATCTCCTGCGCGACCTCGTGCAGGTTCGGGGGCGTCGGGATGCCGGTGCCGATGTCCAGGAACTGGCGTATGCCGTGCTCGCGCACCAGATGGCGGACCGACCGGTGCATGAAGTAGCGCGCCTGCTTCATGGACGTCGGCAGGCTGGGCCAGGCCCGCGCCGAGGCGTCACCGGCGGCGCGGTCCGGTGCGTAGTTGGTCTTGCCGCCCATGAGGTAGTCGTAGACGCGGGCGGAGTGCGGTACGTCGGTACGGAGGTCGACCGGCGGCTGGGCGAACTCCGACCGCGATGACATCCATTCAGTTCCTGACATTTTCCTGCGCCCCGATCGTCAATCTGCGGCAATCAGCTGACCAGTTGCGGTCAGCAGCCATCGTAAGAGGCACTGAGCTTCGGGCGCCGAGACCTCCGCGCATTTATCTAAGGAACGGGGCGTCGGCACACCCCGCCTCCCCATCTGGTGCTCAGGGCCCGGGGCTGCCCAAGCGTGAGGCAGCCATCGCCGCGTACATCGACCGGTTGCCGGACGGTGCCGCGATTGACGCCAAGACGCTCGCCAAGTGCCTGCCCGAGGCCGGTCATCTGCGGCGCGTACGCGAACACCTCATCACGGAGGACGGGGCGCGCTGGGTGACCCGTACGTTCTTCTCGCGGACGGCGCGCGGGGAGGAGTGGTGGGAGGCGTTCGTACGCGGCGACGACGCGCCGGAGCCCCGCACCACGTGCGCGGCCCCCGCCGCCCCCACCAGGACCCGGGCGTACGACGTGCTGGCGTCCCTGAGCCGTACAGTCCCCCGGATGACCCTCTCGGCCGCCGACTGCGCCCGCCTCGAACCCCTCGCCGCGGCCTGGCTGGCGCGCGACGCCGACCCGGCCCGCCTCGTCCAGGCGCTGACGGCCGGGCTGCCTGTGCCGGTGCACAGCCCGGCCGCGCTGGCCCGTACCCGGCTGGAGACCAAGCTGCCTCCGGAGCCCGCACCGGAGCCCCGGCCGGAGATCACCATCAGCCGCCTCCTGGAGTGCACCGACTGCGGCCGCCCCGGCCCGCCCGCCGAAGTTGACCGAGGCGCGGGCGGCTTCAGCACCGAGGCGCTGAGCCGTCCTTGGCTGTCGCTACCCGGCGTATACCCCCCAGGGGTATTTGACGCGACGGTGGGCGGCGGGTTAACCTCTCGTCAGATGCATACCCCGCTGGGGTATCTGGGGAAGGGGAATGGTGATGAACCAGACCAACTGGCACCTCAAGGGCGAGTGGTTCGACGTTTGCAGCTGCTCGATGCCCTGCCCTTGCACCTTCGCGCAGGCTCCGACGAACGGCGCCTGCCTGTTCACGCTCGTATGGCAGATCCATGAAGGGCACTTCGGGGACGTGCGCCTGGACGGCCTGGGCGTCGTGGCGCTCGGCGAGTTCGCGGGGAACATGTGGGTGGACGACCCTGACGCCACGATGACGGCGATGTTCTACATCGACGCGAAGGGGACGCCCGCACAGCGGGATGCCCTGGAGGAGATCTTCCGCGGCAACGCCGGGGGGTGGCCGGGCACATTCGGTTCGCTGATCAGCGACGTGCGCAGCGTGCAATACGCCCCGATTCACTTCGACGCCGCGCCGGATCTCGCGTACTGGCGGGCGACCGTGTCAGACAAGGTGAGCGTGGGCGCCACGGCGCTGACCGGTCCCACCTCGGACCCCAAGCGCCGGGTGCAGTTGATCAACGCCCCCGGGGCGGAGGTGGGGCCCGGCCAGGTCGCGACATGGGGTGTGGTGAGTGCGGACCACGCCGAAGGCTTTGACTTCTCCCGCGAGTACCGTGGCGGGTCCAGCAAGCACTTCCCGTTCGACTGGCGGCCGGACGCGTAACGGGCCGCACCACCTACCGAACCCTCAGCTCGCTCTCCGACCTCTGGCCGCCCTGTACGCGGCCAGGGGTCAGCTGCTCCCGCAGGATGTACGACGTGCCTGTCGAGGGGCGTCGCGCAGCCAGGTGAGGACCTCGTCGGCGTGCTCGTTCGGCGGGAAGACCGGGTAGAAGACGCGCTCGATCACGCCGTCGCGGATGATCAGCGTCAGGCGTTTGTAGAGGGTCAGCCCGCTGACCTCGAACGTGGGGAGACGGAGCGCCTGGGCCAGGCTGTGCGTCGGGTCGGAGAGCATGTCGAACGGCAGGCGGAGCCGTTCGACGACCTCGCTCTGGTAGTCGGTGTCCTGGCTGGACAGGCCGAACACCCGGACCGCGCCCGCGTCCAGCAGCTCCTGGTAGTGGTCGCGGAAGCCGCAGGCCTCGGGGGTACAGCCCCGGGCCCCGGGGATCGCGTCCCACCCCTCGGGCAGGTCGGTGCCCGGGCGGCCGGTGAGGGGGTAGACGTAGAGCACCGTCCGGCCCGTGCCCAGGGCGTCGAGGCGGACCGTCGTATCGCCGGTGGTGCGCAGCTCCAGGGGCGGCACGGCCGTACCGGGCAGGTGGGCGGCCGCGCCGTCGTCCTCGGGGACGGGCAGGCCGGCGGGCAGGCTCTGGTAGTCGTTCATCGGGTCCACTCCTCCTTCTGACGGGGGCGGTGAGACACGGCTGTTGCGGTGGGCGGCCTCCTGGAGGTGCGCGATCAGCGCCGTACGGCGTGCCGTGAGCCCCGTGATGCGCTGCGTCAGCTCGTCGATCGCCCGCCGGTACCCGGCCAGCGACGCGGGGCAGTCGTCGGCGTGCTGATGGCCGACCGCCAGGCAGTCCAGGAACGGCCGGGTGCGCTCCACGGGAATCCCGAGGCCGCTGAGCGCCCGGATCTCCCGCGCGAGCCGTACGCCGTGCTCGTCGTAGTCCTAAACCTTGCCCCTGAGGGTGAGGGTAAGGTCAAGCTCCACGGCGCTTGACCCTCACACCGTGTGAGGCCGTGGACTGAGGGACATCATGTTCACCATCGGAGATTTCGCCCGGCACGGGCGGGTGTCGGTCCGGATGCTGCGCCACTACGACGCGACCGGGCTGCTGCACCCCGCCCGGGTCGACCCCGCCAGCGGCTACCGGTACTACACCGCCGCCCAGCTCGCCCGTCTCAACCGCATCATCGCCCTCAAAGACCTCGGCTTCACCCTCTCGCAGGTCCGGGAGATCCTGGAGGAGAAGGCCACCACCGAGGAGCTGCGGACCATGCTGCGGGTGCGGCAGGCCGATCTGGAGGCCGCGATGACGGCCGCGGCGGCCCGGCTGGTGCGGGTCGAGGCGAGGCTCCGGTCGATCGAGAGCGAGGGACAGATGTCGTCCGACGATGTCGCGGTGAAGAGCCTGCCGGGCGTACGGATCGCCGAGCTGACCGGTGTGACGACCGGATTCGATGCCATCGGGCCGGTCATCCAGCCGCTGTACGGGGAACTGCTCCCGCGTCTGGCGGCGGCGGGGATCACGCCGACCGGGCCCGGGGTCGCCTACTACGAGGACGCGCCGGACGGCGGTGTCCTCATCCACGCCGGGATCGAGGTCGCCGCCCCGGTACAGGAGGACGACGGCCTGCGGGTCGTGGACCTGCCGCCGGTCGGGACGGCGGCGACGATCATCCACCGGGGTTCGATGGAGACGGTCCTGCCGACCATCCAGACCCTGGGCCGCTGGATCGAGGCCAACGGCTACCGGTCCGCCGGATACCCCCGGGAGATCTACCTGGAGTGCCCGGAGAACCAGGACGAGTGGGTGACGGAACTCCAGGAGCCGATCACGCCTGCCTGAGCGCCGTACCTTCCCGGGCTGCCTTATGCCGCCCGTCCGGGAGTCGGCGGGCCGTCGAAGACGGCGGCGGAGATGTTGCCGCCGAACCCGATGCCGAGTTGCAGGGTGACCCCGCTGTCGCGCTCGATGGCATCTCGCGCGAGCCGGGGGTGTCCGTTCGATACTGGTTTGGGTACCGGGAGGCGGCCCGCCCGGTACGACGCGGCCATCACCACGGTGTCCATCAGCGGCGCGGCGCCCATCGTGTGACCGAGTAGCGGCTTGAGCCCGTAGCCCGCCGCCTGGTCGAGGTGGTCCAGCACTGCCGTGTCGGCCTGGTTGCACTCTTCGGTGCCGGTCCCATGAGCGCTGTAGTACTCCACAGCGGACCGCTCGGTGCCGGCGGCGGTGAGCGCCTCGTCGACGACGCGCAGCATCTGGACGTGGTCGGGCTTGATGGCCACCGGGTGGTAGGCGTCATTGCCGAGCGTCGACGACAGCAGCCTGGCGTACGGCTGGGCCGTGGACGAGCGGCTGAGTACCACCGCGGCGGCCGCCTCCCCCAGGACGAATCCGCGGGAGCCTTCCTGGAAGGGCCGGCACACGGCCTCCGGCGGTGCGTCGTGGATGAGCGGGCCGAGCGAGGCGAACAGAGTCATCTCCTCGCCGTCGAACCCGATGTCGGCCGCGGTGACCACCACATCGGTGGCGTCTCCGCAGTCCAGCAACCGTTGCGCCACGGCCAGCGCGTGCAGCCCGGACGAACAGGCCGCACTGACCACCATGGAAGGCCCGGTGAACTGGTGCCGCATCATGGCCATGCCAGGCGGTGTGGTCCATGCTTGCTCCACGTACGACCGCCGCGGGCTGACGGACTCGGGGGCCAGATAGCGCGTACGCATGAGTTCGAGGTCGGCGCGGGTCGTCGAGTGCAGGATCGCGACCCGTTCGCCGGGCTCCCAGCCCGAGTTCCGCGCGTCCTGTAGCGCCTCGTCGACGGCGGCGGCGTAGGCCTGCGCGTACCGTGACGTGCCGCTGTTCTCGCGCTCCGGACCTTCCGGGACCCGGGCGAACCAGCAGCCCTCCGGGAATCGGCCGCCCAGTTCGTACCACTGCTGGGCGGCCGGGCGGCCGCTGGAGAGGCCGTCCCACATGGTGTCGATTCCCCAGCCGTAGCCGGTCACCGCGCCGATTCCGACGATGGATAGATTTGTGCTGTGCATGTCACACCTCGCTGAACGGGCCGGCTGCGACTGATGGCTTGTGTCGTTGAGCCGGGTGGGCTTTCGGTGTCGAGTCGTCGGAACCAGGGGGCCTGGTAGTGCTTTGTCAGGCGGTCTCCAGTACCGCCTCGAGGACGCTGACAGCGGAGGCGGTCGGAACGACTTCCCGCAGTCGGAGCCCGGCCCGGGCCAGGAGGGCCTCGTACTCCTGCGCGGTGCGCTCCCGGCCGGTGGTGAGCGTGACCATCGCGAGGTCCAGCATCTTGCCGGGGTGTGGCTCGTCGCCGGAGGGCAGCACCATCTCCACGATGAGCAGCCGACTGCGCGGGGACATCGCCGTCGCGCAGGAGCGGAGGATGCGCAGGCAGGAGTCCTCGTCGCAGTTGTGCAGGATGTGCGACAGCAGGTACGCGTCGGACCCGGGCGGCACCGCGTCGAAGAAACTGCCGCTGTCGGTGCCGCAGCGGTCCGCCATTCCGGAGGCCTCGATGTAACCGCGGGCGTGCTCCGTACCCTCCGGAAGGTCGAACAGCACACCGGACAGATGGGGATGCTCGCGGAGCACGGACAGCAGCAAGGTTCCGACGCCGCCGCCGACGTCCGTGACGTGCTCGGCCCAGGAGAAGTCGTACGCGCGGGCCACGGCCTCCGGCTCGTCACCGTGCACGGCGATCATCATGCGGTCGAACGCGGCACCTCTGTCGGGGCGTTGCCGCAGATAGTCGAACCACGGCAGGCCGAGGGCGATCTCCGTTCCGGTCCTCTCCGTGGCCAGCCGTTGGGGGAGGACGGTCAGCGCGTCCCAGATGGGCCCCTGGAGGGTGAGCACCATGTCGCGGGTGCCGCTGGGGTGGCCGGTGCACAAGGTCTCGCCGATGGGCGTCAACGCGTAGGCCTGCCCGTCTCCGTCCTTGTCCGTCCCCCCGGTCCCGTCCCCGGCCCCGGTGCCGTGAGCGGGGACGGTGCACAGCACGTCTGTGCTCGCCACGGCCCGCAGCACCTGGTGCAGCGAGTCGGCGCGTACGCCGGTCTTGTCCGCGAGGGTGCGGCAGGACCGCGGCCCGTCGCTGAGCAGGTCGGGGATGCCGAGCGAGGTGACGGCATACAGGGCTCGTGCCATGAAGACGTTGAACATCGTGTCCTGGATACCGCGTGGGGCCGTTTCGGCTGTGGGCACAGCTGTCTCCCTGCTGTAGGTGGGCTGCTGTAGGCGGCTGGGCTTCTGCCGTAACCGGTCGCCTCGGAGGCGTCAGATGAATTCGGTGATGTTTTCCTCGACGCCGAGCACGGTGCGCCCGAACACCTCCTTGTTGACCGCCGGGCTGGCGAACGCGTGCCGACTGGCCGTCTGGATGTCGCGGACGATGCCTCCGAGCGGATTCGCCTCGGCGAACGCGGAGGCACCGTGCGCGGAGACCAAGAGGTCGACCGCCTCGCAGCACTGGGCCACCACATGTCCGAAGTGCAGGCGGACCCGGGCGCGGGAGACGACATCGGGGTACGTCCCGGCGGCGGCGTAGGCGTCGATGCTGTCAGCCGCGCTGTGGGCCAGAGCGGTAGCCGCGTCCACGCGTGCCGTCGCTTCGGCGACAGCCAGCTGGAACGCCGTGGAATCGCTGCGCCTGCCGTAGGTCGTGAACGAGATACCGCGCGTCGACGCGTCCTTCGAGACGAGTTCCAGCGCGGCGCGGGCCATCCCGATGTAGGGGCCCATCATGTGGGTCACCAGGGTCGGCAGGAACGCCGTCCGATACCGGGGGCTGCCGGCGAAACCCTTCTGGAGCGCGAGATCACCGCGGACGGCCGGCATCACGGAAAGCACACGGTGGTCGGGCACGAAGAGGTGTTCACCGGAAAGGGTGTTGCTGCCGGTGCCACGCATGCCCGTGGTGAACCAGGTGTCCTCGACCCGCAGTTCGCTCATGGGGATGAGAGCGAAACCGAGATCTCCGTCGTCCGGGTGCCCTTTCTCCGCTGCGTCGGGCCGGGGAAAGCCGAGCATGGCCCACTGGGCATGTGCGCAGCCTGACGCGGGGCTCCACCGTCCGCTGACCGTCCAGCCCCCTGCGACGCGGCGCGCCGTCGCGCTGGGAGCGAAGACCGAACACACTCGCGTGTCAGGCCCGTTCGCGTACACCTCCGCCTGGCCGGCCTCGGGGAACAGCCCGACCAGCCAGTCGCCGCAGCCGAGAATCCAGTGCACCCAGCCCGCGGACGGGTCCCCCTTCGTCACCTCGATCGTGGTGTCCACCATGGTGCGAAGGTCGCATTCCCACCCCCCGAACCGCCTCGGCACCCACATCCGGGACAGTCCGGTTCCGGCGAGTTCGGCCATGACCGGATCGGTCAGGCGGCGTCGTTCATCGCCGGCGACGCGATTCCGCTCCAGTAGTCCGCGGAGTGCCGTGGCACGGCTCACGAACCCCGGACCCGGCGTATTCACCGAATCCGGCGCATCCTTGGCGGTAATTGTTGCCGCCTCCGCAGCGCTCATCACTTTCCCTTCTCGCCAGCGGATTTCCCGCGCAGCGATTACAGGGCACCCGCGCGGCATGGGGCATGAAAATTGACTGCCCTGTCGAGCAGTCCGGGGAGCACCATTGGTGTGGTGGCTTCCCCGGACTGTTCGGGATTCCGACAGTCGTCAAGCGGACGGCGGGTCGGAAAATCAGCCGCCCAGCGTACCCACGGCGGATTCCGCGATGGGGGAGAGGACATCGTCCGCCATCTTCCCGTGAACCTTGAGGTTGCCGGCCGGGTCGGTGAGCATGCTGGTCACCTCCCACGTGGGGTCACTCAAGTGGTACATCTCGACGTGGTGCCACAGGGCGCCAGCGGACTCCCCAACCGGGCTCGTGACAGAGCGCGACGGCGTCTTGTCATGCGCCGAAGCGGTGCCCGTCCCGGCGAAACCCGCGAGCGCGCCGGCCGCCACCAAAGTCCCCGCGGCCCGCATCAGCCGCCGTCGGCCGTTTGAAGGGCGACCGGTTCGTACCTCGCTGAAAGACGCAAACATGGACTCTCTCTTTCTGTGCAGGGGGTCTGCCATCGCCCTCTGGCGCTTGGTGAAGAGTTCACCAGCCCACCGGCGGCCTGGCGTTTCTCGCCAGTTGCCTGATGATGAAAGGTCAATCACGGCGTCAAAATCTCTGAATTGAGAGGCAGTTGACGCGTGAGCCACCTCGACGAAACTGCGGGGAAACGAATCTGACGCCCGCTTGGACTACGGCCGTCCAAAGGAAGAGATCCGTTGTACGCATTCACGCCCTCCGCTGGGTCATTTCGGGATTTGAACGCGAACAACGGTCATCGGGCGATCCGCCGGCACCTGTCCCGTGACGGCATTCCGCAAGATCCGTACCCAGGTCCCCCTCTGACTCAAGGAGCTCCGTTCATGCCTCCCACTCCCGCCGCTGTTGACGCACCGCCCATCAGCCCCGAGGCTTCGGCCGCTGATGGATCCACCCCCACCGCATCGGCGCACGCGTACGACACCGGGCTCTTGTTGCTCCGGATCGTGCTCGGGCTGACCATCGCGGCGCATGGCTCGCAGAAGCTGTTCGGCTGGTTCGGCGGCCTCGGCCTCGACGGCATCGGCAAGGCATTCACCGGCATGGGGTATCCGGCGGGCAGGACGATGGCCGCCGTCGCCGGGATCACCGAGATGCTCGGCGGAATCGGCCTGGTGCTCGGCGTGATCACGCCGCTCGCGGGTGCCGCGGTTTTCGGCACGATGGTCAATGCCGTCGTCGTGGACGCGAACGGCGGTTTCTTCCTGCCCGAGGGCGTGGAGTACGCGGTAGTGCTCGCCGCCGGCGCCGCGGCCCTCGCCCTGACCGGTCCCGGCCGGTACGCCGTCGACCGGCTGCTCCCGGGGCTGCGCGCACACCGCCTCACATACGGGGTGGCAGCCTTGCTGCTCGGCGCCGTGCTGGCGGCCGGGACTCTTCTGATGCGCCACTGAGCAGGGAGGGCCGAACAGTCGTGGGCAGCGGCGCGCCAAGGGCAATGCTGTCCCGGCGTCAGCTCATCCGGTCGCCGTGCCCGGCCGCGACGCCGTCCCGCGCCGCCTTGAGGTTCGCCTTCTTGACCTTGTTTCCGCAGGTCGACATGGAGCACCAGCGCCGTCGCCGACCGCGGCTGGTGTCGAGGAAGAGGCCGCCGCAGCTGCGCTGCTCGCAGCGTTTGATCACGCCGTCGCCATCGTCGCCGTGGTGCGCGCCGAGCGTCGCGACGGCGTCGACGGCGACGACGGCCAGGGCCGCGCGGGCGGGGTCGGTGTCGGGGAGCCGCCACCGGGCCCGTCCGCCGGTGAGGACGAGCCGCGCCCGGTGACGCGCGGTCCAGCGGTTGAGCAGGTCCTCGTCCGCCGGGTCCGGCACGTCGTCGGCGGCGACGGCGGTACCGGCCCGGTGGATGGCCTCGCGCAGTTCGCGGGCGTCCCGCAGGAGGGCGCCGGAGACCGGCATGTCCGTGCCGCCGCCCAGGCCGTTGGCGGCGAGCCAGGCGCGCAGCTGGTCCGGGGTGGCGATCCGTTCCACCGCTTCGCCGCGCCGCTCGCTGAGTGTGGCGACGAAGCGGAACGCCAAGATCTCGTTGCCGAGCCGGAAGGCCGTAGGTGAACCGGTCATGGGAGTTCATCGTAGACGCTCCGCCGCTGTGAGGCCAATGTTTGACATCGCTCGCGCGAACCGTTTAAACAGGTTCGCATGAACCATTTGGAACGGTTCCCCAATGACGTTGGGAAGCCCCCGGACACAAAGCCTCGAATCCCCTACGGCAAGCCGTCCGGCTCCGGGCGGTACCGGGTGGGGTTCTGGGCCGTGGCGGTGGTTTTCGCCGTCACCACCGCGTTCTCGACCGTGCCGACGCCGCTGTATCCGCTCTACGAGGAGCGGGACGGCTTCGGTTCGTTCACCGTGACGGTGGTGTTCGCGGTGTACGCGGTGGGCGTGGCGGTCGGGCTGGTGGCCGCCGGTCATCTCTCCGATCGCACCGGCCGTCGCCCGGCCCTCGTCGCGGCACTGCTGTGCCAACTGGCCGCGGCGGCCCTCTTCCTCGTGTGGCCCGCTCTCCCCGGCCTTCTCCTCGGCCGGTTCGTCACCGGACTCGGCGTGGGCGTGGCGACCCCGACCGCCACCGCCTACCTCCAGGACCTCCACATACGCTCGCGGCTCACGGCCGGGCAGGCGGGCCGCTTCGAAACGGTGTCGACGGCGGCGAACGTCGGCGGCCTCGGCGTGGGCCCGCTGGTCGCCGGGCTGCTCGCGGCGTACGCCCCGGCCCCGATCCATACGCCCTACGCCGTTTTCGCGGCACTCCTCGTCGCCGGGGCCGTCGCCGTCACCGCCCTGCCGGAGACCGTGGACCGCCCCGCCCGCCCGGTGCCGTACCGCATGCAGCGGGTGCGTCCGCACGGCGGCGCCGGGTCCTTCTGCCTGGCGGTGGCGTGCGGCTGCGCGGCCCTGGCGATCTTCGGGCTCTTCACGTCCCTGGCGCCGGGATTCGTCGCGACGACCTTGCACCAGACGTCGCCGGCCGTCGCGGGTGCCGTGGTCTTCGCCGTCTTCGCCGCCGCGGTGCTGGGCCAGAGCCTCACCGGCGCCCTGCGGCCCGCGGTGCGCCGGGGGCTCGGCGTCGCCGCGGAAGCCGCGGGATGCGCCGCCGTCGCCGTAGGAATGGTGCGAGCGGACCCCGCCCTCTTCATCGCGGGAGGCGTCATCGCCGGGATCGGCGCCGGCACGCTCTTCAAGGGCGCGGTCGCGCTGGTCACGAATGCCGCGCCCGCGGACGTGCGCGCCGAGGCCCTGGCGACCTTCTTCCTCGCCGCCTACACGGGCCTCGTCCTCACCTCCCTCGGCCTCGGCCTCGCCGCACAACTGACCGACCCGACGACAGCGACGCTGTGGTTCTCCGCCCTCCTCGCCGCACTCCTCACCGCGATCGTCTTCCTCAGCCGGACGGTTGGCGGGGCCGGTCGTCGCCCTTCCCTGTCCCCTTCACCGTGACCCGAACCCGTCACCGTGACCCGACACCCGTGCAAGGAGAACAACATGACGACGACCACCCCCACGACCACCCCCCGGCCGCTCACCGGCTTCGGCACCGTGACCGGCGTCCCCTGGCTTCCCGACGGCTTCACGGACGTCTTCGACAGCAGCCTCGTCCGCGTCGGCGACGTCGCCCTGCACACCGTGCAGGGCGGCGCCGGGCAGCCCCTGCTCCTGGTCGGCGGCTGGCCGCAGAACTGGTACGTGTGGCGCCACGTCATGCCGCGCCTCGCGGAACACTTCCGCGTCGTCGCGGTCGACCCGCGCGGCGTCGGGCCGTCCGACAAGCCGCGCGACGGATACGACACCGGCACCGTGGCGGCCGAACTCGTCGCCCTCATGCGGGCGCTCGGCCACGAGCGCTTCGCGATGGCCGGGCACGACGTCGGCATGTGGATCGGCTACGCCATCGCCGCCGACCACGGCGACGCGGTCGAACGCCTCGCCCTGCTCGACGCCATGATCCCCGGACTCGCGCCCGACATCCCCGTCTTCGGCCCCGAGGCGCAGAACGACATGCTGTGGCACTTCGCCTTCAACCGGAAGCGCGACGTCAACGAACAGCTCGTGCGCGGCCGCGAGGACATCTACTACGGCAATCAGTTCCGGGTGAAGGCGGCCCAGCCGCTGCCGGACTCGGCCATCGGCTTCTATGTCGAAACCCTCGCCCGCGACCCCGAAGCGCTGCGCGCCAGCTTCGAGTACTACCGGGCCACGGACGACAACATCGCCCAGAACAACCGCCGCAAGCAGCACCCGCTCCGCATGCCGGTCCTCGGCGTCGCCGGAGCCCGCGGCCAGGGCGAACGCCTCGCCGCCCTGCTCGACCCGGTGACCGAACGGCTCGACAGCGTCGTGCTTCCGGACTGCGGTCACTACGTGCCCGAGGAGGCCCCGGGCGCCCTGCTCGACCACCTGATCCCGTTCCTTCGCGGCTGAGCCTCAGCCGCCGACGCACACGTGCGCGCCATGTCTCGGGTGGTAGCAGGCGACTACGCGCCGGGGCGTGTCCGTCGTCAGCATGGGGGTGGTGTGGTAGCCGCCGGTCCTCGCCGGGTCGGTGTCAGCCACGCTGCGCCGCTCACCGGGCAGGGTGACGACGAGCCGGTCCCCCGGCCGGGAGAACCACATACGGCCCCACGCCGCTCCGCACGACTTGCGGTAGCGCACCTCGAACCAGGTGCCCTCGGAGGTGCGCTTCCTGACGACCGTCTCGGACCCGCTGACGCACCACGCCGCCGCGGGGTCCTCGCCCTGACAGTCGCGGCCCGTGCAGAGGGCCTGCGCGGTGGCGATCGCCGCCGGGGGGCGCGGCGCTGCCGGCCGGGGGCCTACGGCGCCGGTCAGACACCAGGCGAGCGGGAGGGTGACCGTGGCGACCAGGGCGGCGGTGACCGCCACCGCCCACACGGGGTAGCGCCGTCGGGTGGCCACGATCCGCTGGGGTACCTCGGGTGCGGGTGCGGGTGCGGGTGCGGGTGCGGACACGGACACGGGCGCGGGGCCTGCCGGTGCCTCGGTGCCGGACGGGCGGTCGCGCCAGGTGAGGTCGGCCAGCTCCCACAGGGCGAGAATGGGCCCGGCGGGCTGTCCGGCCAGTCGGCACAGGCCCTCCACCGCTTGCCGCGGCGGCAGCGTCCTGCCGTTCAGGCAGCGGTCCCACGACGACTTGCTGTACGCCGTCCGCTCGGCCAGTACCGCCAGGCTCACCCCCGCGCGGTCCTTCAGCTCCCGCAGCCTGGTGACGAACCGTGCGCACTCGGGGCTGAGCGCGTCCGGCAACGGCTTCCACTGCATGATCCCGCTCACCCCTCCCGGCGCAGCACGGGCCAGGTGTGCTGCCCGATGATCCCGTCGGGCACCACTCCGGCGTCCCGCTGCGCGCGTCGGGCGGCGTTGCGGGTGGCGATGTCGTAGAGGCCGTCCACTCGGCCGGTGTCGTAGCCGTGATGGCCGAGCAGACACTCCGCCTCGGCCACCCTCTCCCCGTAGTAGCCGAGCCCGATCGTCTCCTTCCAGGTCCGGCTGTGGCCCGCGTAGAGCGCGCCCTCTTCCGACCGCACGTCACAGCGCACCGGAGGGAGCCTGGTTGCCGCCCTTGCCTCCGGCTGCGGCCCCCGGCCGAGGAGCACTCCGGCCGCTGCGGCACCGGCGAACGCCACCGTCACCACCAGCGTGAAGACCCCGCGTGCGACGCCTCGCCCCGCCTCGTCGCCCCCGCTGTCGGCTGCCGGGCCCGCCTCGTCCTGGTCGTCCCGGTCGTTCTGGCCCTCGCCCCGGTCCTCGTCCTCGTCCATGTTCGCGTTCGCCACGGCGGACGCGCCCCAGACCGTCTCCGCGACCTCCCGAAGCGCCAGCAGCCGGGCCCGGTCCGTGCCGCTCAGCTCGCACAGGGCCGCTATCGCCTGTTGCGACGGCAGCGCGCGCCCGCTCAGGTACCGCTCCCACGACGATCTGCTGCACCCGGTCTTGGCCGCCAGCGCGGCCAGGCTCAGCCCACTGCGGTCCTTGGTCCTGCGGAGATGCGCGACCAGTCGGCGGACGCTGGGGTCCGTCTCCTCAGACAGCGGTTTCCAGCGCGGCATCCCCACCCCCGGTGTGCTCAGCGGGCGCTGATTTTGCGTTCCCCACTATTACCGACAGCGATAGAACAAACACAAATCGTGACACCTGTTCGCACCCGTTTCACCGCCCCGTCCGGGGGTGCGACGGCCGTCCCGCGCATCCCGCCGCACCGTACTCGGACCGTCCCATTCCGCAGGTCGGCGCGCGGGACGTCCCGTGTTGACCGCGGTGCCCGGCCGACGCTGGCCGGGACGGCGGCCGCGCCGACACGATCAGGGCGAACGCAGAAGCACGCTCACCGCGACGAAAGGAACGCTTCATGTCCCTCAAGCGCCTCGCACACCGTGGTTGCGCCGCCGCCGTGGCCGCAGCCGCGGCGACCGCCGTCCTCCTGCCCGCCGCCACCGCGGAGGCGAGCGGCACCAAGCTGACGCACAGCCAGGCGGCGGCCAAGCTGCGGGCGGCCGGTATCAGCTGGACCTCCAGCGGCAACTGCTCCGACCGCAACCGGAGGACCTGTACCTCCTTCACCAAAGTCAACTCCGGCACCATCACGGGCGTCATCGCCTTCAAGCGGGCCAGCCGCTGCCGGGTCACCATCACCGGGGGCACGGAGACCGGGCACGCCTCGGGTACGCGCAGCCACTGGAACGGCTACAAGGTCGACATCGCGCCCACGACCTGCGTCACCCGCTTCATCAAGCGCCAGTACGCCTACATCGGCAGGCGGGGTGACGGGGCGCCCATGTACCGGTCCTCGGCGGGCAACATCTACGCCAACGAGGGCAACCACTGGGACATCACGTACAAGTAATCGGCATGCCGGGTGGCCTCAGGCCGGGGGCCTCAAGCGGGGCGGGCCGCGCCCGCGAAGGGCATCTGGTCGATCGGGGCCACCCGGACCGGGGCGCCGGGGCGCGGGGCGTGGATCATGAGGCCGTTGCCGATGTAGAGGCCGACATGGCTGACGCCGGAGTAGAAGAAGACCAGGTCACCGGGGGCCAGTTCGCCGCGCGAGATGCGGCGGCCCGCGTTGATCTGGGTGTAGGTGGTACGCGGCAGGGACACCCCGGCGGCGCGCCAGGCGGCCTGGGTCAGGCCCGAGCAGTCGTAGCCGTGCGGCCCGGTCGCGCCCCAGACGTACGGCTTGCCGATCGCCCCGTACGCGAAGGAGATGGCGCGGGCCGCCCGGCCGCCGGTGCGGGCGGGGGTGGCGTGGTGCGGGGACGCCGAGGGGTGGGCGTCCTGGGCGGCGCGGAGGCGGTCGCGCTGCTCGCGCGTCAGCTTGGTCAGCAGCGCGTCGGCCGCGGCCAGCTTCTCCTGGACGGCCTGTTTATGGCGCGCCGCGGCCGCCTGCGCGGCGCGCAGCGCACGGAGCCGGTCGGCCGCCTCGCCCCGGACGCGGCGCAGCGACCGCTCCTCGCGGGTGATGCGCGCGATCGTCACGGCCTGGCGGTCGCCCGCGCGGTCGGCGAGCGCGGCGCGCTGGAGGTACTGGGCGGGGGAGGAGGACAGGGCCAGCTGAAGCGTGGGGGCGACGGTGCCGGAGCGGTACTGGGCGGTGGCGAACGCGCCGAGGGCGTTGCGCGCCGTGTTGAGGCGGGCGGTGCGGCGGCTCGCCTCGTCGCGTAACCGGTGGAGCGACCGCTGCGCCGTGGCGGCTGCGGCCCGGGCGCCGTCGTACTTCTCGGTGGCCTCCTCCGCCTCCCGCTGGTACGCGTCGACCTTCGCCTTCACCTGGGCGGGCGTCAGACGGGGCTCGGCGTGCCCGATGCCCGGGAGGGCGGTCGCTGAGGCGGCGCCCGCGAGGGCGAGGGTCGCGGCGGTGCGGATGGTGGTGCTGGTGAGCGACGGGCGGTGCCGCTGCTTCGGCTTCGTGGGGGGCTGCGGCGCCACTGCGGCGTCTCACCTTCCGTTTCGGTGCGGGGACAGATGCGGGTCGTGCGTTCTGGAGGGGAAGCTAGGCGGGGCCGCGGCGCGGCGCGCTGAGATGACCGGAGCTGGACGGTTTCGTCTCACCGGTGGCGCCTGCTGATCGCGGGGGCGGCGTGGGGTGGGCGGGATCGGGGCGGCTGTGACCGATGTGCTGATCGGGGCGCACCCGGGTGACTGGCGGTGATATGTGCGGCGCTAGTCTCCGATGCCATGGACGTACTCATCAATGTGTTCGTCGGCCTGCACATCGTCGGCATCGCCGCCCTGCTGGGAGGCTTCCTCTCCCAGCTCACGGCGGTACGCGGGGACGGCGCGCGGATGACGCCGGGGATGCTGCACGGAGCGCTGACCATGCTGGTCACGGGCGCCGCACTGGTCGGGCTGAACCAGGCGGACGATCAGACCGTCAACACGGTCAAGATCGGCGTCAAGCTGGCGCTGCTGGTCGTGATCCTGGGCCTGGTGTATGTGAAGCGGGACGAGGAGAAGGTGGAGCCCGCGGTGTTCGGCGCGGTCGGCGCGCTGACCACGGTGAACATCTTCATCGCCGTGCTCTGGACCTGATCCGGGACCTGATCCCGGATCTCCCTCTGCCCCGTTCCGGTGGGCCAACCCGGGGGCGCGAAGGGGCGGAATGGGGGAAATCGCACCTGTAAGCGCAACCCGACGCACTCTTCGACTGTCTTACCCGAGAAGGGCAAGCCCGGAGGGAGCGCGCAATGGGGGTAACGGCAGGGTTCGGGGCGTGGCGGGCATGGCGCCGCCGCACGGCGGTCGCCTTGGGTGTGGCGGGCATGGTGGTGCCGCTGTCGGTCGCGTTCGGTGCGGCACCGGCGCAGGCGGCGACCTCGTGCACGGCGAGCACCGGTCCGTATCAGAAGCAGGTCGAGAAGTTCCTCGGCCGTCCCGTCGACGGTCGGCAGTCCTCGGGGGACTGCCGCGCGACGCAGAGATTCCAGATCAACCACGGCATAAGCCCGACGATCGGCTACGCGGGCCCCGTCACCTGGGGCATCATGAAGCTGATCAACGCGCAGAAGGCGGCGGGGCACAACCCCAACGCGGCGCGCAAGTGCCCCACCAACAAGGGCCGCATCGCCTGCGTCGACCTCACCCGGCAGCTCAGCTGGGTGCAGGACGGTTCGCGGCTGGTGTTCGGGCCGGTGCCGGTGCGCAGCGGGCGGGACAAGTACGAGACCCGCACCGGGCTGAAGAAGATCTACTGGCGGGACATCGACCACTGGTCGACGATCTACGACGTGGCCATGCCGTACAGCCAGTTCTTCGACGGCGGGCAGGCGTTCCACTCCATCGCGGGAAGCGTATGGTCGCCGCCCGGCTCCCACGGCTGCGTCAACATGCGGTCCGGTGACGCGAAGAAGTACTGGAGCCTGTTGCGGAACGGCGACGACGTGTACGTGTACGGGCGTAAGCCGGGCACGTGATGGGGGAGCGGCGGCGGCTGCCCGCGTATCGGGCAGCCGCCACCGCTCACCGCGGCTAGGCGGGCCGCACGCTCCCGTAGATCGGCATCTCGGTGATCGGCGCCTTCTTCACCACGTCCCCCGGCTTCGGCGCGTGGATCATCATCCCGTTGCCGATGTAGAGGCCGACGTGGCTGATGTCGTCGTAGAAGAAGACGAGGTCGCCGGGCTTGAGGTCGGAGGTCGAGACGCGCGTACCGGCCTTCACCTGGTCCCATGTGGTGCGCGGCAGCGCGACACCGGCGGCCTTCCAGGCGGCCTGGGTGAGCCCTGAGCAGTCATAGGAGTTGGGGCCGGTGGCGCCCCACACGTACGGCTTGCCCAGCTGGGACTCCGCGAAGTCGATCGCCTTGGCGGCCTTGGTGCTGCTCGTGGAGGTGGACGAGCCGGAGCTGCTTTCGGAGCTGCTTCCGGAACCGGAAGAGGAGTTTCCGCTCGACTGCTGCTCCTGTTCCTGCTGCTTCTGCCGGGCCGCCGCCTCCCGCTGCTTCTCGGCCAGCTCGGCCGCCTTGCGCCGCGCCTCCTCGGCCTTCTTCTTCTCGATCGCCGCCAGCCGCGCCTTCTCCTTGGCGGTCAGGTTCGCCAGCAGCCGGCGGGCCTGCGCGAGCTTGTCCTGGACGGACTTCTTCTTGGTCTTCAGCTCCCGCTGGGTCTCGTTCAGCGACTCCAGGCTCTTGGCCGCCTCGCCGCGCTCCTTGGCGACCTTCGCCGCCTGCGTCTGGAAGTCGTCGACGGCCTTCTTCTGAGAACCGGCCATCCGGTTCATCAGATGGGACTGGTCGAAGAGGTCCTGCGGATCGTTGGAGAACAGCAGGGTCGCGGCGCTCGAGGTCACGCCGCCGTCGCGATACTGGGCCGCGGCGTAGGTGCCGAGCGTGCGGCGGGCCTCGTTCAGCTTCTCGGTGTTCTCGGCGACATCGTCCAGCAGCCGGTTGACCTTGGTGCGCTGCTGCGCGGCGCGCTCCTTGGCGGCGTTGTAGTGCTGGGTGGCGGATTCCGCCTGGTGGTAGAGGGTGTCCACCTTCTCCTTTACCGCCTCGATCGACTGCGTGGTGCCGGGCTTCGGGTCGCCCGGGGCGGCGTTCGCGGTCTGGGAGAGGAGGGTGACGGAGGCGAGGGCGGCGGTGGTGAATCCGACGGCGGTGCGGCGCCCGGTGGACGAGGCGGCGGTGGGTATTCGGGTCCGCGGCTTGCGGTGCGACGCCAAGGGAGGCGACTCCTTCCGTGGACCGCCTACCGGGTTAGCTGTCGGGTTCGGGCGGTTCGGAAGGTTGCCCTACGGCCTCTGCGGACGGACGGCGCGTCGTGACGTCGTACCTGCCGCTCGGGCCGATTCACCCCGGTGTTGCGTTCTGGGTCCCCGGCTCCGGGCGCCTTGCGACGTGGCCGGACTCGGCGGAGGCCGCCCGGGCCGACGCGGTTCGCCGACGGGTCTGCGGGCTGCCTGAGGGAGGACGGTAGCCAACTCGTGGGGCTCCTGTGAAGGCTGGTGGTCGTTTTGCCCGAAACCGTTTCGTGACATCCATGCGCAGTCCATGCGTAGGCTGTCAGTGGGGCCGCCTAAACTCGGTGAGCGATGAGCAGCCTCTTTGACGACAGCTTCCTGGCGGATCTCGGGGCCCCTGACGAGGAGCCCCCGCCGCCCGAGGATTCCGCACACCCGGGCCCGGCGGGCGGTTCAGGCGGCGAGGACGTGCCGCACCACCTCTTCAGCGAGTGGGGTCTCCCCGGGGCCGCCAGGCCCGAGGGGAACTTTGACGCACCGGTGCCGACCGGCGGCCCCAGAGAGGCGTACTACCGGGACGGTGCGGCCCGCCCCGTCCTCGACCCGGCGGCGCTGCTGGAGGGGCTGAACGAGCAGCAGCGGGCCGCCGTGGAGCACACCGGCTCGCCGCTGCTGATCGTCGCGGGGGCCGGGTCCGGCAAGACCCGGGTGCTCACCCACCGCATCGCCTATCTGCTCGGCACCCGCCATGTGCACCCCGGTCAGATCCTCGCCATCACCTTCACCAACAAGGCGGCGGGGGAGATGAAGGAGCGGGTCGAGGAGCTGGTCGGCCCGCGGGCGAACGCCATGTGGGTGATGACCTTCCACAGCGCGTGCGTCCGCATCCTGCGCCGCGAGTCGAAGAAGCTGGGCTTCACCTCATCGTTCTCGATCTACGACGCCGCCGACTCGAAGCGGCTGATGGCGCTGGTGTGCCGGGATCTCGACCTCGACCCGAAGAAGTTCCCGCCGAAGTCGTTCAGCGCCAAGATCTCCAACCTGAAGAACGAGCTGATCGACGAGGAGACCTTCGCCGGTCAGGCGGCGGACGGGTTCGAGAAGACGCTCGCCGAGGCGTACGCGATGTACCAGTCGAGGCTGCGCGAGGCCAACGCCCTCGACTTCGACGACATCATCATGACCACGGTCAATCTGCTCCAGGCGTTCCCGGACGTCGCCGAGCACTACCGCCGCCGCTTCCGGCACGTCCTGGTCGACGAGTACCAGGACACCAACCACGCTCAGTACACGCTGGTGCGCGAGCTGGTGGGCCCGGGCACGGACGAGGTGCCGGCCGGGGAGCTGTGCGTCGTGGGCGACGCCGACCAGTCGATCTACGCGTTCCGGGGTGCCACGATCCGTAACATCCTCCAGTTCGAGGAGGACTATCCGGACGCGCGCACGATCCTGCTGGAGCAGAACTACCGCTCCACCCAGACCATCCTGAGCGCCGCCAACGCCGTCATCGAGCGCAACGAGAACCGCCGCCCGAAGAACCTGTGGACCGAGGCGGGCACGGGCGCCACCATCACCGGCTACGTCGCCGACACCGAGCACGACGAGGCCCAGTTCGTCGCCGACGAGATCGACCGGCTGACGGACGCCGGGGACGCCCGGGCCGGGGACGTCGCGGTCTTCTACCGCACCAACGCCCAGTCCCGTGTCTTCGAAGAGATCTTCATCCGGGTCGGGCTGCCGTACAAGGTCGTCGGCGGAGTCCGCTTCTACGAGCGCAAGGAGGTCCGCGACGTCCTCGCGTACCTGCGCGTGCTGGCCAACCCCGAGGACGCCGTACCGCTGCGCCGCATCATGAACGTGCCCAAGCGCGGCATCGGTGACCGCGCCGAAGCGATGATCGACGCGCTCGCGTCGCGCGAGAAGATCACCTTCCCGCAGGCGCTGCGCCGCGTAGACGAGGCGTACGGCATGGCGGCCCGCTCGGCGAACGCGGTCAAGCGGTTCAACGCGCTCATGGAGGAGCTGCGCACCATCGTGGAGTCGGGCGCGGGCCCGGCGACCGTCCTGGAGGCCGTGCTGGAGCGCACCGGCTATCTCGCCGAGCTCCAGGCGTCCACCGATCCGCAGGACGAGACGCGCATCGAGAACCTCCAGGAGCTGGCCTCCGTGGCCCTGGAGTTCGAGCAGGACCGGGGCGAGGAGAACCCCGGCACGCTCGCGGACTTCCTGGAGCAGGTCGCGCTCGTCGCCGACTCCGACCAGATTCCGGATGAGGACGAGGAAGGGGCCGGGGTCATCACCCTGATGACGCTGCACACGGCCAAGGGGCTGGAGTTCCCGGTGGTCTTCCTCAGCGGCATGGAGGACGGGGTCTTCCCGCACATGCGCGCGCTCGGCCAGACCAAGGAACTGGAGGAGGAGCGCCGGCTGGCGTACGTCGGGATCACGCGCGCCCGCGAGCGGCTGTATCTGTCGCGGTCGACGATGCGCAGCGCCTGGGGCACGCCCTCGTACAACCCGCCGTCGCGCTTCCTGGAGGAGATCCCCGACCAGTACGTGCAGTGGCGGCGTACCGGGCCCGCGACCCCGTCGGCGTCGATGGGCGCCATGACGGGCTCGGGGGGCGGGCTGTCGTCGTCGCGTTCACGCTCCGGGGCTGCCGCGTCCTCCGCGTCCGGTTTCGCGACGCGGCGGGCGAAGGACCGCCCGGTGGTCTCGCTGGCCATCGGGGACCGGGTGACGCACGACTCGTTCGGGCTCGGCACCGTGGTGGCGGTGAAGGGCACCGGGGACAACGCGGAGGCGACGATCGACTTCGGCGGCGAGAAGCCGAAGCGGCTTCTGCTGCGGTACGCGCCGGTCGAAAAGCTCTGACCTGGTTGTCGTGTGGGTGAGGTGAGGGCCGGTCAGTTGGGGTCGAGGCCGTGGCTGCGCAGCCACGGCTGCGGGTCCACGGCCGCCCCGCCGCCCGGGTGCACCTCGAAGTGCAGATGCGGGCCGGTGGAGTTGCCGGAGTTCCCCGAGTAGGCCATGACGTCCCCGGCCTTGACCGTCCCGGAGCGGATCTTGGTGCTGCTGAGGTGGCAGTACCAGGTCTCCGTACCGTCGGGAGCGGTCAATATGACCATGTTGCCGAAGGCGTCGTTCCACTGCGTCCGCACGGTGCCGTCGGTCGCGGCCATGACGGGCGTGCCCTCGCTGACCGGGAAGTCGATCCCGCTGTGCAGCGACATCCAGTTGAGGCCCGCCTGACCGAACGTGGCGCTCAGCCCGTGCTGCTTCACCGGAAGCACGAACTTCGGCCGCATCGCCTCCTTGCGCGCCGCCTCGGCGGCCTTGCGCTTCTTCTCGGCCTCCTGGCGCTCCTTGAGGTCGATCCGCTCCTGGGTACGGCTGGCGCGCTCCCGGAAGTCGTTGACGCCGTCGTCGACCCCGGCGAGCCGGGTGTCCATCTCGCTGTTGGCGACGGATGCCTTGACGGGCTGCACGTCGGGGGCCGCCTGCGTGGTCGTGTCGTCCTTCTTGTCGTTGGACATGCCGCTCACGGAGGCGGCGGCCACGGCGGTCACGCCGAGCGCGCAGACGGAGGGGACGGCGACGGTGAGGAGGGCGGAACGCTTGGGGCGGGCGGGCGCGCTACGGCGGCGGGCGCGGCCGCCGGAGCGGCCGACGGCGGCGGTGGCGGCGACGGGGGCGGGCGGCGGCGTGATGTCGGCGACGGGCTCGGACTCGGGACTGGGTTCCGGCTCGGGTACGGACTCGAAGACGGCGGTCTGGTCGAAGGCCGCGGTCCCGTCGTCGTACGGAAGGCCCTCGTGCTGTGACTCGTCGTACGGCGACTCGTACTGCGCCTCGTCGTACTGCTGCGCCTCGTCGACCGTCGCGTAGGCGGAGGTGTCCCAGAACTGGGTCTGCCCGGTGTCGACCCCGGAGGTGTCGTACGCGGCCTGCTGACTGATGACCTCGTACTGCCCCGAGACGTCGTACGCACCGGTGTCGAAGTGGCCCGTATCGACCTGTCCGGTATCGAACTGCCCGGTGGTGTCGTAGTTGTCGTACGTCTCGTATGTGTCATACGTCTCGTACGAGCCCGTGTCCCACTGCTGCTGCTCGTGCTGCTGCTGGTGGTCCCACTGCTGCTGCTGGGAGTGCGTCTGGGTGTCCCAGGAGCCCGTGTCCCAGGCACCCGCGTCCCACTGGCCGCCGGTTTCGTCCTGCCGCTGGGAGGGAACGTCGGTAGGGAGTTGATAGCCCGAGGCGGCCCACATCGCGGTGGTGTCGTAGGCGCCGGTGTCGTACGTGGCGCCACCGCCCCACTGGGTCGCGTCGTACTGGCCGCTGTGCCCGCCGTGCGGGTCGCCCTGGCCGCCGTCCCCGTAGCTGCCCGGGAGGGAGCCGAAGAGGGGGTCGGCCTCACCGTAGGCGGCCCCGAGGTCGTCGAAGCTGCCGGTGGAGTAGCCGTCGTACCCGGCGTAACCGTGCGCTGTGTCCTGCTGCTGGCCGTAGACCTCGTCATGGGAATACGAGGCGTCGGGAGCAGGGACGGCCGGGGTTGCCCCCGACGGGTGACGGTCGTTCACCACCAACTTCTCTTTCGCCTCGGCTGCAGGAGAATTAGCGGCGACTGTACCCGGCGGTACGCGGGAGCGACAATCTTCAGCAAGTTTTGGGCAGCACGGGAAAGGGCATTTGGACCTCTTTCGGTTGACTGTGCGCCCGGTCTTGGCCCGCCGTTCGACGGTTGTTCGTCAATTTTCGGCCGTATCAGGCGACCGAGAACGCGCCCGAAGTGTCCGTCCGCGCCGCATTGGCGGCGTCCAGGGCCTCCCGGATCCCCGCGGCGACGGCCGAGTGGACCGGTAGAGCGAGATGTCCCACACCGCTGACCCGGATGTTGCGAAAGATCAGATCTGGATGGTCTATGCGGGCGACTTCCGCCGGGATCATCAACTGATCCACATCACTCCAGAAAGAAACGAAACGCGTACGGCATTCGGGGGCAGGCTGCCTCAACTCCGTTATCACCTCGGAGTCCGGGCGCATCTGACGCACGAGCGGATGTGCGGACAACAAGGGCGCGATGCGGGTGCCGGAGTGCGGGGTGCCCAGCGTGACCAGGGAGTGCACCCGCACGTCGCCGCCCAGTCGCTGCACGTAGTAGCGCGCGATCAGTCCGCCGAGGCTGTGCCCCACGATGTCCACCTGACGGTGGCCGGTGCGCGCGAGGACGTCCTCGACATGGCGCGCGAGCAGTGCGGCGGCGGTGCGGAGGTCGCAGGTCAGGGGGGAGTAGTTGAGGGCCTCGACATGCTGCCTTCCGTGCCGGAGGAGGGAACGGCGCAGCAGTACGAAGACGGAACGGTTGTCGATGAAGCCGTGGAGCAGCAGCACGGGGCGTTGCCCCTGGAGGTCGGGCGGCGGCGCGGCGGGCGGGCGCTCCTGCCGGAGGCCGGTGGGGTAGAGGAGGAGATGCCCGGCGAGGATCGCCAGATCCAGCGCCAACGCCCGCATCCGGCTGCTCTGCTTGAGGCCCACGGCGACCGCCCCCTTGTGCGCGTGCGTTGCGGGCAGCCGTGGCCATGACCGGGTCCGTGGCTGTGGCGTAACGGACCGCGCCGTCGCACCGCGACGCCATGCCCATGCCATGCCGCCGTCCATACGGCTGCCGGGCGGCACTACGCGGTGCGACGGTCCCCGCTGCGGCTCCCCTTGGTGGTCGACCCGAGGTCGAACGTGTCCCGGGTGTGATTTCCCCCTCGCTGCGCTTCACGAAACTGCCGGGTAGGGGATGCTTGCGGGAAGCTGGGGATAACGTTCGTTCACGCGGATGCGCGCGCTAGGGCTTGGAGGCTGCGATGGGTGTGACCGGTCCGATCCGTGTGGTGGTGGCCAAACCGGGCCTCGACGGCCACGACCGCGGCGCGAAGGTCATCGCGCGGGCGCTGCGCGATGCGGGCATGGAGGTCATCTACACCGGCCTCCACCAGACCCCCGAGCAGATCGTCGACACCGCGATCCAGGAGGACGCCGACGCGATCGGCCTCTCGATCCTCTCCGGTGCCCATATGACCCTCTTCGCCAAGGTGCTGGAGCTGCTGCGGGAGCGCGAGGCGGAGGACATCAAGGTCTTCGGCGGCGGCATCATCCCCGAGGCGGACATCCCCCCGCTGAAGGAACAAGGCGTAGCCGAGATCTTCACCCCCGGCGCGACGACGACGTCGATCGTCGACTGGGTCCGCCAAAACGTCCGCCACGTCCCCGCCTAGCCCACGAAGCCTTCCGGAGCATGCCCCGCGTCTGGTCGACCCCCGGCCGGGTTCCGGGGCCGAGCCCGGCAGCCCGCCCCAGGAGCAGGACTAGGAGCCGGGGCTGTGCCCTGTCCCCTCGCCCCCGGCGGACGCATGCCGGGGCCCGGGGCCGAGTCCGCTCCGCCGGTGTTGCCGCCCGCGGCGCAGGGCCACCCGATCCCTGCGGTCGGTCGGCCCGCATGCCGAGTCTCCGTGCCCGCCTGCCATGGCCGGGGTTGCGGGTCCCCGGACGGGTTCCGGGCGGCCCGGCGGGTCCGCCACCGGGCGTCGGGGGCGACGCCCACAGCCCTCGCCACCCGGCGGACGTATGCCGGGGTCCGGGGCGGAGCCCCGGTTTCGGGAAGGGGCGGGGTAGGGGAATCAGCCGCCGCCAGCCCCCCGGGCGGACGCGTGCCGGGGCCGGGGCGGGGAATCAGCCCTCCGCCAGCTCCCTCCGGATCGCCGCCCGCAGCCTCAACGTCCCCACCAACCGCTGAAACGCCTCCGACCAGTACCCCCCGGCCCCCGGCGCCGCACCCTCCGGCTCGTCCGGCAGCGCCGTCAGCACCTCCAGGCGGTCCGCCTGGGCCGGGTCGAGGCAGCGCTCGGCCAGGCCCATGATCCCGCTGAAGCTCCACGGGTAGCTGCCCGCGTCCCGCGCGATGTCCAGCGCGTCCACGACCGCCCCGCCCAGTGGCTCGGCCCACGGCACCGCGCACACCCCCAGCAGCCGGAACGCATCGGACAGCCCATGGGACGCGATGAAGTCGGCGACCCACTGCGCCCGTTCCTCTGCCGGGAGGGCGGACAGCAGCTTCGCGGGGTCCCGCCAAGCCGCCGCCGCGGGCTCACCCGCGGCGGTGGGCGGCGCGCCGGGGGAGCCGAGGAGCGCGCGGGACCACTCCGCGCTCCGCTGCCGCACGGCCGCCCGGCACCAGGCGGCGTGCAGGTCCCCCTTCCAGCCGTCCGCGACCGGCAGGGTCACGATCCGGTCCGCGTCCAGCCCCCCGAACCACTCGGACCAGCAGGCCAGCGGCGTGGCCTCCACCAGCTGGCTGAGCCACCACGACCGCTCGCCGCGGCCGGACGGCGGCTTGGGCACGACGCCGTCGCGCTGCATCCCGCTGTCGCACTGCGTGGGCGCCTCGATGGTGATCTGTCCGGTGGCCGGGGACAGGGAGACGCAGGCGGCGGACCGCTCCGCCATCCGTGCCGCGTACGCGGAGTGGGGGAGCGCGGCCAGCAGTTCGGCGGCCGTCGCCCGGACGTTGCGACTGCGGTCGGACAGCGCCTGCTCGAGGAAGGGCTCGTCGGAGGGCGCGAGATCGTCGCGGAGCGAGTCCAGGAACATCAGCCGGTCCTCGGCGCGCTCGGTGGACCAGGTGCCGTTGAGCAGGGCCAGCCCGGCGGCCGGATCGCGATGACGGGTCCTGGCCAGCAGCGAGACCCGTTCGGCGAACAGCCCCTCCTCCCACTGCCGCCGCATGTCGCCCGCGTCGGCATCGCTCGCGGCGCCGCCGTCGCCCGCCTCCGACGCGGGCGCCGTGCCCCGCCCGGGCGGCCCGCCCCGCAGGGCGAACCTCCAGTCCGGGTTGAGCCGGGCGAGCCACAGCGCCCGGGGCCCGCCGAGGGTGAGCGCCTCGGGCCGCAGATCGGTACGGGCGCGGGCCGCGTCGAGCAGTGTCGGCAGCAGCGCGTCGGGCGCGCGGTAGCCGTACTGGTTGGCGAGGGCGAGCCACTGGGGCAACAGCTCGGCCAGGTCGGGCGCGGAACGCGGCCCGCTGCGCCCGGGGGCCGAGCGGTCGGCGAGCAGCACCGCCAGCCGATCGCGGGCGGCGGGCGGGAGCGCCGGGCGCGGGTCTTCGGGCGCGGGCGCCGGACCCGGCCGGGCGGCGGCGGGGCGCAGCCCGGCCCGCCGCCGGACGGTGCTGAGCGCGGCGGCGTCCAGCAGGGCGGACGGCGCGTCCTGACCGGGGCGCACGGCGGCGGGCGGGGTGCGGCGCTCGGTGCCGAGCAGGGCGGCGGCGACGAGGCCGTCCCACGACACGGATGCGGGTGCGGGTGCGGTGCTGGTCCTGGTCAACGCGTGCCTCCGTACGGAGTCGGGCCGATGCCCATGGCGAGCGGGACGGGTTCCGGATCCCAGGTGGTGAGGGGCGTCATGCCGCGGGGTCCGCACTCGCCGAAGACGGTGACGGGGCGGCCGCCCGATATCGCCGCGAGCTGCCACAGGTTCGTACGGCCGAGGCATCTCGGGTCGACGGGAAGCGCGGTCCCGGACGCCTCGTCCGCCAGCTGCCATCCGTCGTCGCCGTTGCCCGGGATGGGCGTGACGCCGGAGAGCACGACGGGCCAGCCCTCCAGCCAGGGATCGTCGCTCAGCGCCGCGCCATAGGCGGCGAGCGCCGCGCCGATGCCACCCCCCTCGGGCACCCCGGCCCCCGCCCCGGCACTTCCAGTGCCTGTGGTGTCCACGGCCGCGGAGGCCATGGGGGCCGCCGGGGGCCAGCCGGGCGGGAGTGGGGGTGTGGCGGGCGGATAGCGCGTGCCCAGGGCGGCTCGGAGCGGGCGCGCGCCCGGGTAGTAGGTGAGGTCCGCATCGAGCACCAGCCCGGGCGGCAGGGTCAGCTCGGGGGCCCGGCCCGCCGCGCCGAAGGACAGCAGCAATGCCATCCGGCCGGTGGCCCGGCCGCGGAGCCAGATCCGCCGGGTGGTGAGCTTGCCGTCGCTGCTGTCGTCGCGGCCGAGCACGAGCCACTGGTCCCGGACCGGCCGCCCCTGCGCGAGCAGTTCGGCCACCGGCGTCGTGACGCCGACCCGCGAGCGCGTGGTGGCGGCCAGCTCCTCCGGCAGGCTGTCGAGGTGGAGGAAGCCTTGGTTGAGGAGGTGCGCCAGGGCGCATTCCTCCAGCAGGCGCTCCGGCCAGCCGGGGCCGGAGGACGGGATCGCGCCCAGCTCCCGCACCCGCGCCTCCAGGCCGGGGGCCTGGGCGTCGACCATGCGGGCGGCCGTCTCGTCCCACGCCCCGTATCCGGCCTGGTCGGCCGTGGCCACGCCGTCGCGCAGCAGGTCCGCCAGCCGCTGCTCCAGCTCGGTGGCGCCCGCCGCGATGCGCTGGGCGCGCCGCTCGGCGCGGCGGCGGGCGGCACCCGGATCGGCGGTACTGCCCCCGCCGCCCGTCCCGCCCGTACCGTCCGCGCTGCCCGACCCGTCCGCGCCACCCGACCCGTCCGCGCCACCCGGCCCGTCCGCACCGCCCGGCCCGCCACCCCGGCCGTCGCCGGACCCCGCGCCGCCGCCCCCGTGCGCGGCCGCCGCCGCGCTCCGCGCGCGGGCGCGCCGCTCGGCGAGCCACTGCTCGGCCCACTCGGGCGGCTCGCCGCCCTCCGGCACCCCCGCCCCGCCCGAGCCCCACAGAAGCAGCAGCCCGAGCGCGTGCTTGCACGGGAACTTCCGGCTCGGGCAGCTGCACCGGTAGGCAGGACCGTGCAGATCGACGACCGTGCGGTACGGCGCGCTGCCGCTGCCCGCGCACAGCCCCCAGACCGCCCGGCCCTGCGCCCCCGCGCTCGCCCCCGTACCCGTGCCGGACCACGAGGCGGCCCCCGCGAGCTTGCCGCCCGCCTTGCGTGACGCGGCGTCAGGAGCCAGGGCCAGCACCTGTTCCGCCGTCCAGCGTTCCCCCTGCGGATTCATGTCTGCGACCGTACGGGCACCCACTGACAATCGCCCTGACCTGCGGGTTCGTTGACACCGGGCTGGTTGTCAGTGGCGTGGTGCACAGTGAATTGCGCGTCCGGGAGCGGAACGAGCAACGAGTCGTGGGGGAGCTGTGACCGTCACTGTGTCCGGAACCAATTCACCTGAGATCACCAAGGGCGGCGGGCCCACCGAGGCCCCCGCGGTCCTCCGTCCGCACGCCGAGGACGCGTTCGCCGACGAGCTGAGCGCCCTGGCCGCCGCCGACGACCGTCCGCGCCCGGCCCGCTGGCGGCTGTCGCCGTGGGCCGTCGCCACGTATCTGCTCGGCGGCACCCTGCCGGACGGCACCGTGATCACGCCCAAGTACGTGGGGCCGCGCCGGATCGTCGAGGTCGCCGTCAGCACGCTCGCCACTGACCGCGCCCTGCTGCTGCTCGGCGTCCCCGGCACGGCCAAGACCTGGGTCTCGGAGCATCTGGCGGCCGCGGTCAGCGGCGATTCGACGCTGCTGGTCCAGGGCACGGCCGGGACGCCCGAGGAGGCCATCCGCTACGGCTGGGACTACGCCAGGCTCCTCGCCCACGGCCCGAGCCGGGACGCGCTCGTCCCGAGCCCGGTGATGCGGGCGATGGCGGACGGCATGACCGCGCGCGTGGAGGAGCTGACGCGTATCCCGGCCGATGTGCAGGACACCTTGATCACCGTCCTGTCCGAGAAGACCCTGCCGATTCCTGAGCTGGGGGAGGAGGTCCAGGCGGTCGGCGGCTTCAACCTCATCGCCACCGCCAACGACCGCGACCGCGGCGTCAACGAGCTGTCGAGCGCGCTGCGCCGCCGCTTCAACACGGTGGTGCTGCCGCTGCCCGCGACCCCGGAGGACGAGGTCGACATCGTCTCCCGCCGCGTCGCCCAGATCGGCCGTTCGCTGGACCTCCCCGAGGCCCCGGAGGGCGTGGACGAGATCCGCCGCGTCGTCACGGTCTTCCGCGAACTGCGCGAGGGGGTGACCGGCGACGGCCGTACGAAGCTCAAGTCGCCCTCCGGCACCCTGTCGACGGCGGAGGCCATTTCCGTGGTGACGAACGGGCTGGCGCTCGCCGCCCACTTCGGCGACGGCGTGCTGAGGGCCGGTGACGTGGCGGCGGGCATCCTGGGCGCGGTGGTCCGCGACCCGGCCGCCGACCGCGTGATCTGGCAGGAGTACCTGGAGTCGGTCGTCCGCGAGCGCGACGGGTGGAAGGACTTCTACCGCGCATGCCGAGAGGTGAGCGCGTGAGGGCTCCGGAGGCGGCACCGATGGCCGCGGGCGGGGGTGGTGCCGAGAGCTCGGCGCTCGCCGGGATCGTCGGAGAGGCGGGAACTGCCGGGGTTGCCGGGACAGAACCAGTGGCGTGGCCGTTGGTGTTGGGGGTGCGGCATCACGGGCCTGGGTCGGCGCGGGCCGTGCGGACGGCGCTCGACGAGTGCGAGCCCGTCGTCGTGCTCATCGAGGGGCCGCCCGAGGCGGACGCGCTGGTGCACCTTGCCGCCGACGAGGGCATGCGCCCGCCCGTCGCGCTGCTCGCGCACGTGGCGAACGACCCGGGGCGCGCCGGGTTCTGGCCGTTCGCGGGGTTCTCGCCGGAATGGGCGGCCATCCAGTGGGCGCTGGCCCGCGACGTGCCCGTGCGGTTCATCGACCTCCCGGCCGCGAACTCCCTGGCCATGGCGGGGAAGGGCGACGCGGCCGGACCGGCCGAGCGGGCGCGGGTGGATCCGCTCGCCGTCCTCGCCGAGGCGGCCGGGTACGAGGACCCGGAGCGCTGGTGGGAGGACGCCGTCGAGCACCGCAGCGTCGGCGGGACGGCGGCGTTCGCCGCCGTCGGCGAGGCCATGGGGGAGCTGCGGGCCGCGTACGGGCAGGGCGGGCACGAGGACGACGCCGTCCGGGAGGCCCATATGCGGCTGCGGATGCACGCGGCGCGGCGGGAGTTCGGGGAGGCGGTGGCCGTGGTGTGCGGCGCCTGGCACGTCCCGGCGCTGGCCGTCCGCCCCACCGTGACCGCCGACCGGAAGCTGCTGAGGGGGCTGCCGAAGGTCAAGGCCGAGATCAGCTGGGTGCCCTGGACGCACCGTCGGCTGGCCCGGCACAGCGGCTACGGGGCGGGGATCGCCTCGCCCGGCTGGTACAGCCATCTCTTCCACGCACCGGACCGCCCCCTGGAGCGCTGGCTGACCAAGGTCGCCAGGCTGCTCAGGGACGAGGACTTCGCGGTGTCGTCCGCGCATGTCATCGAGGCCGTACGGCTCGCCGGAACCCTCGCCGCCCTGCGCGGCCGCCCGCTCGCCGGGCTCGCGGAGACGATGGACGCGGTGCGGGCCGTCATGTGCGAGGGCTCGGACGTGCCGATCGCGCTGGTGCAGGACCGGCTCGTGGTGGGGGACGTGCTGGGCGAGGTGCCCGCGTCGGCCCCCGCAGTACCGCTCCAGCAGGATGTGCGGCGCGCCCAGCGCTCGCTGCGGCTGGCGCTCGAGGCCGGGGAGCGGGAGCTGGACCTCGACCTGCGCAAGGACATGGACGCGGCGCGCAGCCGTCTGCTGCACCGGCTGCGGCTGCTGGGGATCGACTGGGGCACCCCGGCGGCCTCGCGCGGCAGCACCGGCACGTTCCGCGAGAGCTGGCGGCTGCGCTGGGAGCCGGAGCTGTCGGTGCGGGTCGCGGAGGCGGGGGTGTGGGGCACCACCGTGCTGTCCGCGGCCACCGCCAAGGCCGAGTCCGAGGCGCTGGGCGCCACGGCGCTCGCCGAGGTCACCGAGCTGGCCGAGCGCTGTCTGCTCGCGGCGCTCCCCGACGCCCTCCCCGTGGTGATGCGCGCGCTCGCCGACCGCGCCGCGCTCGACGCCGACGTCGGCCATCTCGCGCAGGCGCTGCCCGCCCTGGTGCGTTCGGTGCGGTACGGGGACGTACGTGGTACCGATACCGCTGCGCTCGGCGAGGTCGCCGTGGGCCTGGCCGAGCGGATCCTGGTCGGGCTGCCGCCCGCCTGCGTGGCGCTCGACGCGGACGGTGCGGCCGACATGCTCCGCCATCTTGAGGCCGTGCACCGGGCGATCGGTCTCCTGCCGGAGTCCGCGCCGTCCGGGCGGTCGGCCGATGAGTCGTTGCGGGCGCGCTGGGCGGCCGTGCTGCGGGCCATCGCCGGGCGGGACGCCACCCCCGCCACCCCGGGGCTGCTCCGCGGCCGGGCCGCGCGCCTGCTGCTGGACGACGGTCGGCTCGCCGAGGACGAGGCGGCGCGGCTGATGCGGTTCGCGCTTTCGCCCGGCACCGCACCCCCCGAAGCGGCCTCCTGGATCGAGGGGTTCATCGGCGGTGGCGCGGGCGGCGGCATGCTGCTCGTCCACGACGAACGGCTGCTCGGCCTCGTCGACGGCTGGCTCACCTCCGTACCCGCCGAGGCGTTCACTGACGTCCTGCCGCTGCTGCGGCGCACTTTCTCCGCGTATGACACGGGCGTCCGCCGCACCCTGGGCGAGCTGGTCCGGCGCGGCCCCGGGCCCGCGGCAGGGGAGCCGGGCGCGGTAGGCGGCCAGGGCGCGGCCCCCGAGGCCCCCGCGGCGCCCGGATTCGGCCCCGGAATCGACGCGGACCGTGCGGACGCCGTCGTACCGACGGTGCGGCTGCTGCTCGGCCTGGACCCCACCCCTGACCACGACGACACCGCGGAGGCGGCCCGATGACGGACACCACCATGGACGCGGGCGACGAGCGGCTGCGCCGCTGGCGGCTGGTGCTCGGCGGCGCGGGCGGCGACGGCACGGGACGCCCCCTCAGCGGCACCGACGCCGCGATGGACCGCACGCTCGAAGCGCTCTACGGCTCCGGGGGCGGGGACGGCCCCGGAGCTGCGAGCGGTGGCGGACCGGCGGGCGGGGGTGGCCCGCGGTCGGCCGGGCTCGGCGGCTCCGCGCCCCAAGTGGCCCGCTGGCTCGGTGACATCCGTACGTACTTCCCCACCTCCGTCGTCCAGGTCATGCAGCGCGACGCCATCGACCGGCTCGGCCTGTCGGCGCTGCTGCTGGAGCGCGAGATGCTGGAGGCCGTGGAGGCGGACGTACATCTCGTGGGCACCCTGCTCTCGCTCAACAGGGCGATGCCGGAGACCACCAGGGCCACGGCGCGCGCCGTGGTCCGCAAGGTCGTCGGGGAGCTGGAGAAACGGCTCGCGACCCGCACCCGCGCGACCCTCACCGGCGCGCTCGACCGCTCCGCCCGGATCAGCCGCCCCCGCCACCGGGACATCGACTGGGACCGCACCATCCGCGCGAACCTCAAGCACTACCTCCCCGAGCACCGCACGGTGGTCCCCGAGCGGCTGGTCGGTTACGGGCGCGCGGCGCGTGGGGTGAAGAAGGACGTCATCCTGTGCATCGACCAGTCGGGGTCGATGGCCGCGTCCGTCGTGTACGCGTCCGTCTTCGGCGCCGTGCTCGCCTCGATGCGGTCGCTCGCCACCCGGCTCGTCGTGTTCGACACCGCCGTCGTGGACCTGACCGACGAGCTGGACGATCCGGTGGACGTGCTGTTCGGTACCCGGCTCGGCGGCGGCACCGACATCAACCGGGCGCTCGCGTACTGCCAGTCGCAGATCACCCGCCCCGCGGACACCGTCGTCGTGCTGATCAGCGACCTCTACGAGGGCGGCATACGCGACGAGATGCTGGGGCGGATCGCCGCCATGAAGGCGTCCGGGGTGCAGTTCGTGGCGCTGCTCGCGCTGTCCGACGAGGGGGCGCCGAGTTACGACCGGGAGCACGCGGCGGCCCTCGCCGCGCTCGGCGCACCGGCCTTCGCCTGCACCCCCGATCTCTTCCCGGAGGTGATGGCGGCGGCGATCGAGCGGCGTCAACTACCTATACCGGACATGGCGATGCATCAGTGACCATCACTGGCCAGGGGCTTGCGCGGCCCCCTGTGGGTCGTGCAAGGATCACTCCCGTCGCCAGGACGTGAATATGACCGTCCGGTTGGCGCCTCGCCTGCTGTCCGTATCAGCCGTACCAGGGAAGGCCCCCTTTTGTCTGCCGCGTTCGCTCTGCCTGCCGCTGTGCGCCTGCCGCGCACCGTGGCCGCGCGGCGGGCGCTGCTGGCGACGCTGTTCCTCGGGGGTTTCCTGGCGCTCGCGTTCCTCTTCGGTGGCAGCGCCCAGGCGGCCGAACGCGGCGAGCTGGCCGGAGCGGTGACGGGCCACCAGGCCCGGGCACCGCACCTGGTCGACTCGACGCGAGCCACCGCGAAGCCGGACACGAAGGCCGCCCCGGCGGCAAAGGCGGCCACGGCAGCCAAGAAGGCACCGGCCAAGGCGGTCAAGGCCGCCGACACCGTGGCCCGCCGGGCGGCGCACACCGCCACCGACACGGTCCGCAAGACCGTGGAACCGGTGCGCGAGCCGGTCGAGCGGCAGGCGCGACAGGTCACCGATCCGGTCGATGACCTGGTCAAGAAGGCCACGGGCGCGGACCTTCCGGTCCGGCTTTCCGAGGTCGGCGACGCCGGTGTCGGCGCCCTGGGCGAGGCCCCGGGTGCGCACGCTGCCGCGCCGGGCAACGGCCCGGCCGCGGACGACGCCGGTACGAACCCCGTACCGCACCCGGCCCGGCCCGCCGCGGCCCCGCTGGGGCCGGACACGGCGGCCCCGGCCGCCGCCACGCCCCGTACCGCCGACTCCCCCGACCACGGTGATGGCACCGTCGTCCGGGCGGCCGACGGCACGGGCCAGGGCGACGGCGCCCCGGCGCCGCTGCCCCCGCGGTCCCCCTTCGGGACCGTCACCCAGTGCACCGGCGACAGCGGCGCTCCCCGTGGCGGGAACACCCACGCCGCGCTGCCGCCGTCCGGCGACGCGCACTTCGGGCTGGAGCCCGGCGCGGTCCGCGCGGACAGCTCCGCTCCGACGCGCGAGCGGTACAACGAAGTCCTCGAATTCCCCGGCTAGGGCAGACCTCCCCCCGTCTGTACAAGACCTGCCGCGCGGGGGCGGGTCAGGTCTGCCCGTTCGCCATCCCCCTCTTGAATTCGAAGGACTTCCTCCACCATGCGCAACAACGTTCGCCGTTCCATCCTCGTCGCCGCTGCCGCCACCGGGATCTGGGCCCTCGGCTCCGCCGCCGCCAGCGCCGCCGAGACCCCGAGCGTCCCCTCCACCGACAGCGTGGCCAGCACCGTGGACGGCGTCACCAACAAGGTCACCGACACGACCGACAAGGTCACGGACACCACCGGCAAGGTCACCGACACCGTTGACGGTGCGACCGGCGACGCGGCCGACACGTCCAAGGTGAACGACACCGTGAAGAAGACGGTGAACGGCGTGACCGGCACCGCCGAGGACACCGTCGACGGTGCCGCCAAGGGCCAGCTGCCGGACGTCTCCAAGACCACCCGTGACGTGACCGGTGTGGCCGGTGACGCGCTCGGCGGCGTGACCCGTGACGCCGCCAAGCCGGGCAAGGTCGTCAAGAAGGCGCACCACGCCGTGAAGTCCGTCCAGAAGGCCACCCACGTCGACCTGCCCACCGGCGAGGTCCCCGGCGTCGTTCCGCACCTGCCGGGCCTCGGCTCGCTGCCGGTCAACGGCTCCTCGCTGCCCGACGCCTCCCCGGTGCCGACCGTCAAGGGCGCCCCGGCCGAGCTGCCCGCCCAGCTCCCGGCCACCCCGAAGCTGCCCGCCGCCCCCGGTGCCGCCGACAACCTGCTCGCCTCCCTCTCCGGCGCGGGCGTCCGCCCCGAGGAGCTTGCGGGTAAGGCCAAGGGCACCCTGGGCGTGGTCAAGCCGGTCGTGAACGGCGTCGCCGACGACGTGCTGCCGCCCGTCGTGCACCACGTCGTGGTCAAGGTCGTCCCGGTCGCGCAGGGCACCGTGGGCGACGCGGGCGTGCTGGCCGGTGACGCCGCGGGCAAGACCGTTCCGTACGTCGGCTACGTGGTCGGCAGCGCCCAGGGCTACGCGCTGGGCACCGCCAGCAACGTGGTTCCGTTCGCGCAGGGCACCGTCGAGGACGCCGTGCCGTTCGTGCAGAACACCGTCGTGAACGCCGTGCCGGTCGCCCAGAACACGGTCGACAACACGGTTCCGTTCGCCACCGGCCTGGCCACCAGCGCGGTTCCGTTCGCGGTGGAGCTGGGTGGCTCCGTGGCCACGAACGCGCAGGGCACCGCGGTGGACACCGTGGCCCGGGTGCAGAGCCTGCTCCCGGTGGCCCCGGTCGACCTGACCGACGCCGCCAACATCCCGGCCCTCCCGGTCCTGCCGCAGGTCCCGGCCCAGCTGCCGACCGACCTGCCCACCGTCCCGGCCGACCTCCCGCAGGTCCCGGCGCAGCTGCCCACCGACCTGCCGCAGGTCCCGGCCCAGCTGCCGACCGACCTGCCGAACGTCCCGGCCGACCTCCCGCAGGTCCCGGCGCAGCTGCCCACCGACCTGCCGCAGGTCCCGGCGAACCTGCCCACCGACCTGCCGAACGTCCCGGCGCAGCTGCCGACCGACCTGCCCACCAACCTGCCGGTTGGCACCCTCCCGGCCGTCTGATGACGCAGACCGCATGACCGCCGCGTACGGCGGCGCAGATTCCGCCGTACGCAGCCGCTTCACCTGAAAGCGGGCAGCCCTCGTTGGGGAGGGGGCTGCCCGCTTTCGTTGCTGGATAGGTGTGTACGGTCGCGATCTGTGACCGTTATCACCGCTCCAGTGTGATCTGCGATTTAGGGGCACACGTCTCGTGGTTATAGCCTGCGAGACGGACATGCCGCGTACCCGGCGCACGTGTGCCGCCCTCGTTACAGATCGCGTCCTCACGCTCCGCCCGCGGCACGCCCGCGCAGATAACGACCGCGATATCCATGGAAAAGGGACGGACGCGCGTGGACCTGTTCGAGTACCAGGCGAGGGACCTCTTCGCCAAGCACGGTGTACCGGTGCTGGCCGGTGAAGTCATCGACACGCCTGAGGCGGCGCGCGAGGTGGCCGAGCGACTGGGCGGCCGCGCGGTCGTCAAGGCGCAGGTCAAGGTCGGTGGCCGCGGCAAGGCGGGCGGCGTCAAGCTGGCCGCCGACCCGGCGGACGCCGTGGAGAAGGCGACCCAGATCCTGGGTATGGACATCAAGGGCCACACGGTCCACAAGGTGATGCTGGCCCAGACGGCGGACATCAAGGAGGAGTACTACGTCTCCTTCCTGCTGGACCGCACCAACCGCACCTTCCTCGCCATGGCCTCCGTCGAGGGTGGCGTGGAGATCGAGGTCGTCGCGGAGCAGAACCCCGACGCGCTCGCCAAGATCCCGGTGGACGCCATCGAGGGCGTGACCGCCGAGAAGGCCGCCGAGATCGTCGCCGCCGCGAAGTTCCCGGCCGAGATCGCGGACCAGGTCACCGAGATCCTCCAGAAGCTGTGGACCGTCTTCATCAACGAGGACGCCCTGCTCGTCGAGGTCAACCCGCTGGTCAAGACCGAGGACGGCCGGGTCATCGCGCTGGACGGCAAGGTGTCCCTGGACGCCAACGCCGAGTTCCGCCAGCCGGACCACGCGGCGCTCGAGGACAAGGCCGCGGCCAACCCCCTCGAGGCGGCCGCCAAGGCCAAGGGCCTCAACTACGTCAAGCTCGACGGCGAGGTCGGCATCATCGGCAACGGCGCGGGTCTGGTCATGTCGACCCTCGACGTCGTCGCGTACGCCGGTGAGAACCACGGCAACGTGAAGCCCGCCAACTTCCTCGACATCGGTGGCGGCGCCTCCGCCGAGGTGATGGCCAACGGTCTCGAGATCATCCTCGGCGACCCGGACGTCAAGTCCGTCTTCGTCAACGTCTTCGGCGGGATCACCGCGTGCGACGCCGTCGCGAACGGCATCGTGCAGGCCCTGGAGCTGCTGAAGTCCAAGGGCGAGGACGTCAGCAAGCCGCTGGTCGTGCGCCTCGACGGCAACAACGCGGAGCTGGGTCGCAAGATCCTCACCGACGCCAACCACCCGCTCGTTCAGCAGGTGGACACCATGGACGGCGCGGCCGAGCGTGCCGCCGAGCTGGCTGCGAAGTAAGGGACGAGGTCACCAGAAACCATGGCTATCTTCCTCACCAAGGAAAGCAAGGTCATCGTCCAGGGGATGACCGGGTCCGAGGGTCAGAAGCACACCCGTCGGATGCTCGCCTCGGGCACCAACATCGTCGGTGGCGTGAACCCGCGCAAGGCCGGCACCACCGTTGACTTCGACGGCACCGAGGTTCCGGTGTTCGGTTCGGTCAAGGAGGCCATCGAGGCCACCGGCGCCGACGTCACGGTCATCTTCGTCCCGGAGAAGTTCACCAAGAGCGCGGTCATCGAGGCGATCGACGCCGAGATCCCGCTCGCCGTGGTGATCACCGAGGGCATCGCCGTCCACGACTCCGCCAACTTCTGGGCCTACGCCGGTCAGAAGGGCAACAAGACCCGCATCATCGGCCCGAACTGCCCGGGTCTGATCACGCCGGGTCAGTCGAACGCGGGCATCATCCCGGCCGACATCACCAAGCCCGGCCGGATCGGTCTGGTGTCGAAGTCCGGCACCCTGACCTACCAGATGATGTACGAGCTGCGGGACATCGGCTTCTCGTCCTGCGTCGGCATCGGCGGTGACCCGGTCATCGGCACCACCCACATCGACGCGCTGGCCGCCTTCGAGGCCGACCCCGACACCGACCTGATCGTGATGATCGGCGAGATCGGCGGCGACGCCGAGGAGCGGGCCGCGGACTTCATCAAGGCCAACGTCACCAAGCCGGTCGTCGGCTACGTGGCGGGCTTCACCGCGCCCGAGGGCAAGACCATGGGCCACGCCGGTGCGATCGTGTCCGGTTCCTCCGGCACCGCCCAGGCGAAGAAGGAGGCCCTGGAGGCCGCTGGCGTGAAGGTCGGCAAGACCCCGACCGAGACCGCCGGTCTGGCGCGGGCCGCGCTGGCCGGCTGACGCCACCGTACGCACGCGGGCGCGGGCCCGTACCCCCGAACGGGTGGTACGGGCCCGCGCCTTTTACGTCCCCGGGAACGTTTCCGGGGCGCTCCCGGGCTGCTCCCCGGGCCGTACAGCACCGGCACCGCAAAAGGTACATAAGCCCATTACGTCCGACACGCGGCCAATCTCTTGATGTACGGATGAAACGACTGTTATTGGCAGCATGAGCCCGTGACCCAAACGACCGATCGCAGTCCATCGGTGTCCGCACGCGGCAGCGCCGCGCTCCAGCACCCCTCCGTCGCCAGGGAAGCGTTCCTCGGCGGCGTGGTGGCCGCGGGGCTCGGGCTGGGCACGCTCGCCGTCGTCGTCCTGCTGCTGTGGATCACCTCATCGTCCCCCGACAGCAACCCCGACGGGGCGCTGCACATCGCCGCCGACCTGTGGCTCCTCGGGCACGGCGCCGACCTCGTACGGAGCGAGACGCTGGCCGGGCATCCGGCGCCCGTCGGGCTGAGCCCGCTGCTCATCAGCGTGCTGCCCTGCTGTCTCCTCTACCGCGCCGCGCAGCACGCGGTCTACCAGGGCCAGGCGGAGGAGCTCGACGGGCAGTGGGTGCCCGAGGACTCCGTCGTCGACCCGCGCATCGCCTTCGGCTGGGTGACGGGCGGCTATCTACTCGTCGGCACAGCGGCCACGCTGTACGCCACGGCCGGGCCGCTGCACGTCGACCCGCTCAGCGCGGCGCTGCATCTGCCACTCGTCGCCGCGGCCGTCGCCACCCTCGGCGCCTGGGTGGCCGACGGCCGGTTCCCGGCCCGGCTGCCCGCGCGGGCGCAGGCCGCACTGGGCCGTATCCCCGGCGCCGCGCCGTTCGCGGCGGGCGTCGTGAGGTGCGCGTCGTGGCTGCGCGGAAGCTGGTGCCGACGCCGCCGGCTGCTCGCCGCGTGCCGCGCCGGGGCCAGCGGGCTCCTGGTGCTGCTCGGCAGCGGCACCCTGCTCACGGCGGCCTCGATGCTGAGCCACACCGGATCAGTACAGCTGGCGTTCCTCCAGCTCAGCAACGTATGGCAGGGCCGCTTCGCGGTGCTCCTGATCAGCCTGGCGCTGCTGCCGAACGCCATCGTGTGGGGCGCTGCGTACGGCATCGGCGCCGGATTCGCGGCCGGGGGCGGCAGCCTGGTCGCCCCGCTCGGCGTCACCTCCTACCCCCAGCTGCCGCACTTCCCCCTGGTCTCGGCGCTGCCGGCGGAGGGCCCGCACTGGCCGGTGAACTGGCTGATCGGGGCCCTGGCGGGGGCGTCGGTGGCCTGGCTGACGGCGGTCGCGGCGGCCCGGCGGCCCGGTAAGGGCGCGCCCCGCCCGGCCTGGGGCTGGGGCGAGACCGCGGTGCTGGCGGCGCTCGCCGCGCTCGGCTGCTCGGCGGCTATGGCGCTGCTGGCGGCCCTGTCGGGCGGGCCGCTGGGCGTGGGCGTTCTCGCCGACCTCGGCCCCGACTGGTGGCGCACCGGCACGGCCACGCTCGCCTGGACCGGGTCGATCGCGGTGCCCGGCGCGCTGGTGGTGCGCTGGGTGCGGCTGTACGTCCCCTCGCGGGCGACCTGGGCGGAGTGGAAGGCGGCCCGCGCGGCGAAGGCGCGGGTCCGGGCGGAGACGCGGGCGAAGCAGCGGGCGGCGCACGAGGAGGCGCTGGCCCGGGTGGCGCTGGAGCCGAGGCTGGAACCGGAGGCCGAGCCGATCGACCTGCGGAAGGCCATGGCCGAGCCCTGGTGGCAGTGGCTGAAGCCGAGCCCGCGGAAGGGCGGCAAGCGACCCGGCGGCAAGCGGAAGCGCGAACCGGAGCGCGCCCAGGACCCGGCGACGAGCCCGGGCCTGGCCTCCGGGGTCGGCACCGGCATGGGCGCGGGCACCATGGCCGACCTCATGGGCGGCATGGTGGGCGCGACCGGCCCGATGGGCGTGGTGGGCTCGGTCGACCCGGTGACCCCGCCCCCGCACCGGAAGCCCGATCCCCCGGAGAAGACTCCGTAGGCCGGGCGGCGGGAGCCGCCGTACGAGCCGGGGCGCCGCACCCAGACCGGGGCGGCGCCCCGCGGCGCGTTCCGAGGACCGGTGCCAGACCGGCCGGTGCCAGCCGGACCGGTGCTATTCGCCGGTGCTGAGCAGGGGCCGCAGCTCCTTGGGCAGCTGGGTTTCGCAGGCGTGCCGGGAGGTCTGGGTGAGGGCGTCGTCCACGCAGGTGTAGTAGTCCTTGTAGACGAGCTGGAAGCTGAACGTCGCCGCCACGATGGCGAGCGCGAGCCCGCCCGTCACCAGGCCGCTGATCGCCGCCGTCGACTGCGGCTTCGACGAGCCGGAGCCGGGCGCGGGCAGCCGGGCCGGAGTGGCGCCCGGCGGCGGGGGCGGGGCGTTGAGGGGCGCGTTCGCGGTGCCGTTCGGCGCGGTGGACGTGGCCGTGGCCGTACGGCGCGGCTTGGCCCGGAGCGAGCTGACGCCCCAGTACAGGGCGAGCGCGCCGAGCAGCAGCGCGATCTGCGCCAGGCTGAACAGGGCGAAGAAGAACGCCCACATGCCCGCCAGCAGCGCGTACCGCGCGCGCCGCTGGGCCGGGTCGGTGGGGTCCCAGCCGCGCGGTCCGGCCGGGCCGCTGCCCTGGCCGCCGGGCCCGGGCTGGCGGGTGCCGCCGGGGCCGGTGCCGAAGCCGCCGCTCTGGCGGCCTGGCTGGCGGCTGCTCCACTGGCTGCCCCAGGCCGGGGGCTGCTGCGGCTGGTCACCCTGGGCGCCGGAGCCGCCGTCGCCGTGTGAGCCGCCGCCCTGCGAGCCGCTGCTGGAGGAGCCGTCGCTGCCGTCGCCGCCGTCCTCTGGCCGGTGCCGGGGCTGCCAGGGCTGGTCGGGCCTGCCCTCGGGCGGCGGCGCGAACGGATTGTCCTCGCGCCGGTCCTCGCCGTCGTGCCCCCCGGGACCGCGCTGGTCCCCGGACGAGGCGGAGGAGGACGAGGGGGACGAGGAGGAGGACGACGGTGACTGCTGCTCGCGCAGCAGCGGCGTCGTACGCGACGTGCGGGCGCGCCTCATGGCCGCCCCCCGGTGGCGCTGGGGGTCGGCGTGAGGCGATGAGCCGCGCGGCGGCGTCGGTCCGGCATCTGGAGTGTGTCTTCCCCTTGTGTCGTCGTCCTGCACACCCGGTCCGGGTACGGCTCCTGCCGCACGGTTCGGCGGGGCGGGCGCGACGGTCGTTCCCACGGCATCAGTTGGATTCGCAGTCCAGACGCTACCTCCCGTGCCCGCCCCCGTCCCCCGGGGGCCGCTTCGTGTGCCGGTATCGTTGCTGACGGTCGGCGGCTTCGTAGAGTTCCCCGGAATTCAACGGGCCATGACCTTGTACGACCACACAAACGGCAGCACCGCCCGCGAGAAAGATCCCCGCCGTGGCCTCCCCGCCCCTCCCCGCCCGCCCCGGGTCCCCTGCCCGCCTCGTCGTTCTCGTCTCCGGCTCCGGTACGAACCTCCAGGCGCTCCTCGACGCCATCGCCGACGGCGGCGCCGCGGCCTACGGCGCCCAGGTCGTGGCCGTCGGCGCCGACCGCGGCGACATCGCCGGTCTGGAGCGCGCCGAGCGCGCCGGCATCCCCACCTTCGTGTGCCGCGTCAAGGACTACGCGAGCCGCGCCGAGTGGGACGCGGCGCTGGCGGACCGTACGGCCGCGTACGCGCCGGACCTGGTGGTCTCGGCGGGGTTCATGAAGATCCTGGGCAAGGAGTTCCTGGCCCGCTTCGGCGGCCGGTGTGTCAACACCCACCCGGCCCTGCTGCCCAGCTTTCCCGGCGCCCACGGGGTGCGCGACGCGCTCGCGTACGGCGTGAAGGCGACCGGATGCACCGTCCACTTCGTCGACGACGGGGTCGACACCGGCCCGATCATCGCCCAGGGCGTGGTCGAGGTCCGGGACGAGGACGACGAGTCCGCTCTGCACGAGCGGATCAAGGAAGTCGAGCGCTCGCTGCTCGTCGAGGTCGTGGGGCGTCTGGCCCGTCACGGCTATCGCATTGAGGGACGAAAGGTAAGGATCCCGTGACCGCCGAAGGTACCAAGCGGCCCATCCGCCGCGCGCTGGTCAGCGTGTACGACAAGACGGGTCTGGAGGAGCTGGCCCAAGGGCTGCACGCGGCGGGTGTCCAGCTCGTCTCGACCGGCTCGACGGCCGCGAAGATCGCCGCGGCGGGCGTTCTGGTGACGAAGGTCGAGGAGCTGACCGGCTTCCCGGAGTGTCTGGACGGCCGCGTCAAGACCCTGCACCCGCGCGTCCACGCGGGCATCCTCGCCGACCAGCGGCTCGAGGCGCACCGCGCCCAGCTCGCCGAGCTGGGCGTCGAGCCGTTCGAGCTGGTCGTCGTCAACCTCTACCCGTTCCGCGAGACGGTCGCCTCGGGCGCCTCGCCCGACGAGTGCGTCGAGCAGATCGACATCGGCGGCCCGTCCATGGTCCGCGCCGCCGCCAAGAACCACCCGTCCGTGGCGGTCGTCGTCAACCCGGCCGCCTACGGCGACGTCCTCAAGGCCGCCGCCGACGGCGGGTTCGACCTGGAGCGGCGCAAGCGGCTGGCCGCCGAGGCGTTCCAGCACACCGCGGCGTACGACGTGGCGGTGGCCAACTGGTTCGCCGATGCCCGCGGCGGAGCCGCTGATGGACACAGTGCGGCGGCCGACGAGGGCGACTGGCCGGACTTCACCGGCGCGACCTTCACCCGGCAGCAGGTCCTGCGTTACGGCGAGAACCCGCACCAGCCCGCCGCGCTCTACAGCGACGGCAGCGGCACGGGCCTCGCGCACGCGGAGCAGCTGCACGGCAAGGAGATGTCGTACAACAACTACGTCGACACCGAGGCCGCCCGCCGGGCCGCGTACGACCACACCGACCCGTGCGTCGCGATCATCAAGCACGCCAACCCCTGCGGGATCGCGACCGGCGCGGACGTCGCCGAGGCGCACCGCAAGGCGCACGCGTGCGACTCGCTGTCGGCCTTCGGCGGCGTGATCGCCGTCAACCGTCCGGTGTCGGTCGCCATGGCGGAGCAGGTCGCAGAGATCTTCACCGAGGTCATCGTGGCCCCCGCGTACGAGGACGGCGCGGTCGAGGCGCTGGCCCGCAAGAAGAACATCCGCGTGCTGCGCTGCGCCGATGCCCCCGCGGCGGTCACCGAGCAGCGCCCCATCGAGGGCGGCGTGCTGCTCCAGGCCAAGGACCGGTTCCAGGCCGAGGGCGACGACCCGGCCCACTGGACCCTGGCCAGCGGGGAGGCGCTGGACGCCGACGGCCTCGCCGAGCTGGCCTTCGCCTGGCGCGCCTGCCGCGCGGTCAAGTCCAACGCGATCCTGCTCGCCAAGGACAACGCCACGGTCGGCGTCGGCATGGGCCAGGTCAACCGCGTCGACTCGGCGAAGCTGGCCGTGGCCCGCGCCGGCGAGGAGCGGGCGACCGGTTCGTACGCCGCCTCCGACGCCTTCTTCCCGTTCCCGGACGGCTTCGAGGTGCTGGCCGAGGCGGGCGTCAAGGCCGTGGTGCAGCCGGGTGGCTCGGTCCGCGACGAGCAGGTGGTCGAGGCGGCCCGCAAGGCGGGCGTGACCATGTACTTCACCGGTACGCGGCACTTCTTCCACTGAGCCGCCCCGCGCGACACAACGCAACCGCCAGGCCGCACCCCGCTCAGGGGTGCGGCCTGGCCCCTCCGAGGGTCCGAGGGGCCCTGGGTGGAACCGATGTCCCCGCATCCGGGAGGATGAAGCCATGACCGCCCAGATTCTCGATGGCAAGGCAACCGCCGCCGCGATCAAGTCCGATCTCGTCAGCCGCGTGGAGGCGCTGAAGGCCAAGGGCGTCCATCCCGGCCTCGGAACCCTGCTCGTCGGCGAAGACCCGGGCAGCAAGTGGTACGTCGCGGGCAAGCACCGCGACTGCGCCCAGGTGGGCATCGCGTCCATCCGCCGCGACCTGCCCGACACCGCCACCCAGGAGGAGATCGAGGCGGCGGTCCGCGAGCTGAACGAGGACCCGGCCTGCACGGGCTACATCGTCCAGCTGCCGCTGCCCAAGGGCATCGACACCAACCGGGTGCTGGAGCTGATCGACCCGGCCAAGGACGCCGACGGGCTGCACCCGATGAGCCTCGGCAAGCTGGTGCTCAACGAGACCGCGCCGCTGCCGTGCACCCCGCAGGGCATCATCCAGCTGCTGCGCCACCACGGCGTGGAGATCAACGGCGCGCATGTGGTGGTCGTCGGCCGCGGCATCACCGTGGGCCGTTCGATCGGGCTGCTGCTCACCCGCCGCTCCGAGAACGCGACGGTCACGCTGTGCCACACCGGCACCCGCGACCTGTCCGCGCAGCTGCGCCAGGCCGACATCATCGTGGCGGCCGCCGGGGTGCGGCACCTGGTCAAGGCCGAGGACGTCAAGCCGGGCGCGGCGGTGCTCGACGTGGGCGTCAGCCGAGACGAGGAGGGCAAGATCGCCGGGGATGTGCACCCCGATGTGGCCGAGGTCGCGGCCTGGATCTCGCCGAACCCGGGCGGTGTCGGCCCGATGACGCGCGCCCAGCTGCTGGTCAACGTCGTGGAGGCGGCCGAGCGGGACGCGAAGGCGGCCGCCGACGGCGGTGCCGGTCATGACGGCTGAGGCGAGCGAGGAGCCGCCCGCGGCCGATCAGGCGGCTCAGCAGACGCAGTCGGCGCAGACGGCTCAGGCAGCGGCTGAAGAGCCCGAGGCCAAGGAGCCCGCAGGCGCCAAGGCATCGGCGGGCAAGCCGACGGTCGCGGAGCTGCCCGGGCTGCTGCTCCGCAAGTCCCGTCGCTTCCCGCTGATCACCCGGGACACCGCCCGTCCGCAGGGCGGCGGCCGGGCCGCGCCCGGCAGCGCCCCGGCGACCGCCCGGCAGTGGCCGTTCCTGGCGGTGGTGGGCGGCGTCGCGCTGGGGCTGCTGATCGTCGCGCTGGACGGGTTCCGGCTGGGCACGGCGCTGATCGGGCTGTCCCTGCTGGCCGGTGCGGCGCTGCGGTGGGCGCTGCCGGAGGTGGGGATGCTGGCCGTACGGTCGCGCTTCACCGACCTGGTGACGTACGGCGGGCTCGGCGCGGTGATCGTGCTGCTGTCGCTGATGGTTCAGCCGAACCCCTGGATCAAGCTCCCGTTCCTTCAGGACGTGGTGCACTTCACGGTCCGCTAGTCCGCGCCCTCCGCGCGGTCCGCCAACCGAACGGCGGCCCGTCCTCACCCCCCGCGGGAGGACGGGCCGCCGTTGGCTTGTTCGCGCCCTTCGCGGTTCGGGCGGCGGTCCGCCCTCTCCCCCGAAGAAGGACGGACCGCCTGATGAACAGGGTTGTGTGTCAGCTGTGCGGGATCAATGGACGTTGGGGGCCTGTGGCTCGGAAGTGACAGTTCCGCGACGAGGTATCGGCCGCGCAACGACGAGCGAGGGCGTGGGGAGTGCGCTCCCCGGTCCGAAATGCTCCGATGCGCCCCCACGGGGAGAACTGACATCCTGGGGCAAGGCATCTCTTTGGGTAGTCAGATCGACGCCCGGGAGGCCGCACGGGGGCCGGACCAAGCGGAACCACACCAGGTACGTACGGGGGGACAGGGGGAGGCACATGCCTCGTTGGAGGGACCTGCCGGAGGAACTCGACCCGCAGGTGCGGGAGTTCACCGGGCAGTTACGCGGACTCGTCGACCGCAGCGGTATGAGCGTCGTGGCCATCGCCGACCGCACGGGCTACAGCAAGACCTCCTGGGAGCGTTACCTCGGCGGCAGACTCCTGCCGCCGCAGGGCGCGGTGGAGGCGCTGGCCGAGGCGACGGGCGCGGACGCGGGTCACCTCGGCACCCTGTGGGAGCTGGCGGAGCGGGCGTGGAGCCGCGCCGAAGCGCGACACGACGTCACGATGGAGGCGATCCGGGTCGATCGGGCGCGGGCCGCGCTGGAGGAGTTCGCGCCGCCGCCGGTTGAGAAGAAGAGCGGACGCAAACTGTCGAAGTCCCGCCCGGCCGCCCCCGCCTCCACCTCCGCCTTCCCGACCACCCAGAGCACGCCGCACACGGAGAGCGCCCAGAGCGTCCCAAGCACCCAGAAAATGCCGGGCGTCGAGGTACCAGAACCCGAACACCCGCTGGTGGAGCCCGTTCCGAAGACGTCGTCGCGCGCGTGGCCCACGTTGCCCGTACCGGACGCGACGCCCGCACCGCCCGTGTCGTCCGCGCCTCCCGCACCGCCCATGACATCCGCACTGCCCGTGGTCGACCAGCCGGGCCCGCCGCGCCCCGCCGGGCGGCCCCGGCGCCGTATCGCGCTGTTCGCCGCGGGCGTGGTCGGCACGCTGCTGATCGTGGCCGGTGCCGTGCTGGTGATCGGCCAGGGCGACGACGGCGGGAAGCGGGCCCAGCAGCCGGTCAAGGCCCCCGCCACCACCGCGTCCCGGCTCCCGGCCGGGGTGAAGTGCTCAGGGAACGGCTGCGCGGGCAAGGACCCGGAGGCCATGGGCTGCGGCGGCAAGTACGCCAGGACGACTGCGAACGCGATGGTGGGGACGGCGTACGTCGAGGTCCGTTACAGCAAGGTCTGCGGCGCCGCCTGGGCCCGCATCGCCCAGGCCACCCCCGGCGATTCGGTGCGGGTCGACGCCCCCGCCAAGGGCGGCGGGGCAGCCCGTACCGAGCGCGGCACGGTCGACGCGGACGGCGACGCGTACACCCGGATGGTCACGGCGGACGCCGCCACGCGGACCAGCGCGTGCGCGACCCTCACCGGCGGGCAGCGCGGCTGTACGGGTGAATTTTCAGGCCGGGGGGAATGACCCCGGGGAATCGGGGCATGCGCACGCCGAACCCCCCCCCCACGGGTGCGACACCGGGCGGCCGTCTGTACTCCCCCTCCTGGCAGACGGCCGCCGGTGTGTGTCCGATTGAGCGGCGACGGTGTCCGGTGAGAAGCGACACAGAGACCCGGGGCTGCGGGCGCCTGGGCGTCGGATAGCCTGACGCCGGTATCTCGACACCAAGAGATCTCGGACAAACACAGCGCAGGAGACCGCCATGACCCGCACTCCCGTCAATGTCACCGTCACCGGCGCGGCAGGCCAGATCGGCTACGCGCTGCTCTTCCGCATCGCCTCCGGCCAGCTCCTCGGCCCGGACGTGCCGGTGAAACTGCGCCTTCTGGAGATCCCCCAGGGGCTGAAGGCGGCCGAGGGCACCGCGATGGAGCTGGACGACTGCGCGTTCCCGCTGCTCCGTGGCGTGGACATCTCCGACGACCCGAACGTCGCCTTCGACGGCGCCAACGTCGCGCTGCTGGTCGGCGCCCGCCCCCGCACCAAGGGCATGGAGCGCGGCGACCTGCTGGAGGCCAACGGCGGCATCTTCAAGCCGCAGGGCAAGGCCATCAACGACCACGCGGCGGACGACATCAAGGTCCTGGTCGTGGGCAACCCGGCGAACACCAACGCGCTGATCGCCCAGGCCGCCGCCCCGGACGTACCGGGCGAGCGCTTCACCGCGATGACGCGCCTGGACCACAACCGCGCGCTGTCGCAGCTCGCCCAGAAGACCGGCGTGCAGGTCGGCGAGATCAAGAAGCTCACGATCTGGGGCAACCACTCCGCCACCCAGTACCCGGACGTCTTCCACGCCGAGGTCGCGGGCAAGAACGCCGCCGAGGTCGTCAACGACGAGCAGTGGCTGGCCGACACCTTCATCCCGACCGTCGCCAAGCGCGGCGCCGCGATCATCGAGGCCCGGGGCGCGTCCTCGGCCGCCTCGGCCGCCAACGCCGCCATCGACCACGTCCACACCTGGGTCAACGGCACCGCGGCGGGCGACTGGACCTCCATGGGCATCCCGTCGGACGGCTCGTACGGCGTCCCGGAGGGCCTGATCTCGTCGTTCCCGGTCACCACCAAGGACGGCAAGTACGAGATCGTCCAGGGCCTGGAGATCAACGACTTCTCCCGCACCCGCATCGACGCGTCGGTGAAGGAGCTGGAGGAGGAGCGCGAGGCCGTGCGCGGTCTCGGCCTCATCTGACGCACCCCGCCGCGGACTTCACCCGCGGTCTTTCCCGTGGCCTTTTCACGGACTTCCGAAGGGTCACCCTCCGTTATTCACCCCGGAGGGTGACCCTTCGGCTATTCCCTGTTCTTGCGCCCCGCCTTCTCCTACCGTAAGAGGGGTTGACGCCGGCCTCGGGGGGAGAGCATGGGCTCAGGCAGTCGCAGTGATCACGCAGCCAGCGAGGCCACCAGGCTGCTGTGCGCGGGCGCATATCTGGACGATGACTTCAGGGACGCGGTCGTGGACGAGTTATTGGTCCACGAGGAGCGTGTCGTGGCGCCGTCGCTGGGCGTCGACGCGTCCCGGGTGCTGGCCCACGCGCTGCGCGCCCGCCGCGTGGAGGCGGGCTGGATCCTGCTGTTGATCGCGCTCTGGATGCTCCACGCCCTGCTGGCCAAGGGCTTCTTCGTCATCTTCCTGCTGGCCTGCGGGCTGTTATTGCTGGCCACGTGGGCCAGGGGCGGCGCCTCGGGCCCGTTCGGCGCCGACTATCCGGGCTCCGACGGAATCCCGCCGGCCCGGCGGCGGTTGGCCGCGGTCCTGCGGGTGTTCGGAGTGCTGCTGCTGATGGCCTATGTGGCCTCCGCGCTGGAGCTGGTCTTCGCGGACAACCCGCAGCCGAGCGCGCTGGAGGAGAGCACCGGGCTGTCGGGGCTGGCGACCGGGTCGGGCGCCGGGGCCGCCTGGGCGGCGCTGCTGATCCCCACCGCGATGGCCGCGGCGGTCGCCCTGCACCGCGAGCATGTGGCCCGGGTGCTGTCCACCGACCTCGATCCCCGGGCCTTCGCCGATCCGGCCGACGACCCCGCGGAGCGCTCCGGCAGCGCCCGCTTCCGGCGGGTGCGGGAGCTGATCCGCCGCGAGCAGCACGCGCCGGTGATCCTCTACCACGATCAGCACCCCTTTCTCGGGGCGGGCACCGCGCACGCCACCTGGACGCTCGCGGTCGAGCTGCGGCCGCGCGAGGGCCGTACGGCGGTGCCGCTCGACAACCGGGTGATCCTGGAGCGGATCCGGCCGTTGGTGGAAAACCTGCGCACCCCCTCCGCCCGGACGCCCGCCCGGAATGCCGCGGTGCCACGGCAATCGGTCGAGGTGCGGGACCGGCTGCGCGGTCTGGAGCTGGACGAGTGCGTGTTCGTGAAGGCCACTGGGCTGCGCAGCCGCTCCCTCGCGCCGCACGACGAGGCGCACTTCGAGCGGGAGCGCGCCGAGGCGGTCGAGGAGGGCGGCGAGGTCCGGCGGCACTTCCTGCGCATCCGGGTCGGCGCCTGGCAGGAGGAGGTCGTCACCACCGTCTTCGTCCGGGTGCACACCCAGGGCGGCATGCTGATGGTGGAGTTCGCCCCCCATGTGCTGCGCCCGATCCGCCCGGACTTCCGCGCGATCGACCGGCTCACCGACTCCCACCGCCGCGGCGGGCTGCCCGGCAAGGTGCTGTGGGCGCTGGCCCGGATCCCCACGACCGCGGGCCGGGCGCTGATCCACGGCTTCCGGATGATCGCCTTCTTTGTGCGGATATACACGGGCGCCTACGCCGCGGCCATCCCGGACGGGCCCTGGAAGTCGGTGCGCGAGCTGGGCAGCGACGGCACCGCCTCGCTCTTCCAGGAGATGGACGTCAGCCGCTATCTGAAGAGCGTCGAGGACCGGGTGGCCAACGGGGTGCGGCAGGCGCTGGACGAAGCCGGATGGGAGACCGGCGAGTTCGAGCAAAAGATCATCAACGTGAGCGGTGGCGGCATCTTCATCGAGTCCGCACAGGACAGCGCCATCACCGTCGGCGACAACAACACGGTCAGCAACACCAGAGGCACCAGTGTCAGCGGAGGGGGAGGCGGTCATGGCGACGGCTGAGAGGGATGAGGACAGCGGCGCGGGCACGGCCGGAGGCCACGGCGGGCGGCGGTTCGGGAACATCCGCATCGGCAATGTGCGCGGCGGTGTCGTCGGCATCGGCGACAACAGCCACATCGTGAACGGGCCGCAGGAGGGCACCGGCTGCGACCCGGCGTACGAGGAGCTGCTGCACGCCGTCCAGCAGCTCTCCGCCGATCTGGAGCGGCTGGTGGCCACCCCCGAGGTGAGCGCCCTGTCGGACGAACTGTCCGGCGCCCAGGACGAGATCCAGCGCACCGGCCGCGCCGGGGCGGGCCGCCTCGCCCGGCTCCGGGTGCTGTTGCAGGACGCCGGGGCCGGTATCGGCATGCTGGCGTCGGGTGTCGCCGTCGGCCAGGCGGTCGGCGCACTGCTGGGCGGCTGAGATGAGCGCGCCGAGCGGCGAGCGCGGCCCCCACTGGGACGAGGCCGCGCAGCGCTGGGTGGGGGAGGGTGCCGAGCCGCCCGCCCCGGGCAGACGGCCGCCCAGCCCGCATCGGGGGCCGGTGCTGCTGGTGGTGCTGGCCGTCGTGCTCATCGGCGGCATCGGCGTCGGCACCTGGCATCTGCTGTCGGGCAGTGGCGACGACACGGCGAAGGAGGGCGGCGGCCCGAGCGCGACAGCGTCCGACTGGGCCAGCGGCTCGCCCTCGCCGTCCGAGACCGTGCCGTCGTCGGGGCAGCCGTCCGCGTCGTCGTCGGGTTCGGTCGCCGCGGGCAGCGGGGCACCTGCGGGCTATCAACGCACCGCGGACCCGGAGGGGTTCACGCTGGACGTCCCGTCGGGCTGGCAGCGCGTCAAGCGCGATACGGGGGTCTTCTACGAGTCGTCCGACGCGAGCCGGCTGATCCAGGTCTTCGCCCTGACCAGCCCACAGGTCACCCCGTACGAGGCGCTGAAGCAGGCCGAGACCAGTCTCAAGAAGAACCCCGGCTACAAGCGGTACGGGCTGAAGCGGCTCGGCTCTGGCGACGACGCGGACGCGGAGCTGGAGTACGGCTACCGCAGCGAGAAGTACGGTCCGCGCCGCGTCGTCGACCGTGCCTTCACCGGACCGGACGGAGTGCAGTACGCCGTGCTGGTGGCGGGCCCGTCCGATGAGTGGCCGCACCAAGTGGAGCAACAGCGGGTCGCGTTGAACGCCTTCTGCCCCACCGCGTACTGCCCGGCCGGCTGAGCGTGGCCGAGATTCGCATAGTGGGTACCCATATATCGGCTAACACGGTTAACTCTTCTTATTGGTAGAAGAATGTGGATAAGGGGGGCGGGCATGACTGACGGGGGCTCGGAGGAGCAGCGCAGGCCCGAGGAGCAGCGGAGCCCGGAGGAATTGTGGGGTCCGGAGGAGCGGTGGGGGCCGGGGGACACCCGGCAGTGGGAGCCCGGCGAAGGGCCGGCGGCTCAGCCGGGCGCCGGACCCGGCGCCGGAGCGGGTCCCGCCCCGGGCGCCGAGACGCGGCGGGTGGTGCAGGCGGTCGCGGTCACGGTGTTCCTGACCGCCGGGATCGCGTTCTCCGGCTGGGTGGCGTTCGGCGGTGACGGCACGACCGGGAAGCAGGCGGGCCCGCTGCCCTGGGACCGGGCGACCCCCGCGCCCTCGGCGACCGCGGACGCCACCGCGCCCGGCGATGTCTATCCCGCGCCCGAGACCGGTGCGCCCACCGGTCTGCCGTCGGTGCGGCCGAGCGCCTCGCCGTCCGGGCTGCCCTCGGCGTATCCGTCCGGGTCGCCGTATGCGTCCGCCTCGGCTGCCCCGCCCCTGACGGGCTCCGCGCCGCCAGCGGGCTTCACCACCGCACGGGATCCGGAGGGCTTCGACATCGCCGTCCCCGACGGATGGCGGCGGACGGTGGAGGGGCCGAGCGTCTTCTACACCTCGCCCGACGACGACACCAAGATCCAGGTCTTCGAGCTGCACGGCCCCGAGGCCACCCCGTACGAGTCGGCGCAGGAGGCCGAGCGGCTGGCGTCGCGGAACACCGACTACGAGCAGGTCACGCTCGCCCAGCTCGGCGCGGCCGCCATGGACCCCGCCCAGCTGGAGTACACGTACCAGAGCAAGAAGTCCGGCGCCCGCCGGATACTCGACCGCCGCTTCGCCGCGCAGAACGGCACGATGTACGCGGTGCTGATCATCGGCCCCGCCGGTGACCGGGCGGAGGAGCAGTCGCTCCATGACACGGTGCTGGAGACCTTCTGCGCCACCGCCTACTGCACCGCCTCGTAGACCCTGCGCAGGTCCGCGCCCCGACCCTGCGCAGGTCCGCGCCCTCTGCCGCGCGTGAGCCGTGCCACTTTCAAGGAAAAATTGCGCATACGTTTGGCGCAACCGGTAAGGGGTCCCTGTTGCTGGCGTGGCCAGCGGAAACGCTCGCAATACCGGAAGGCAGAGGTAGACGTGTCGGCAGTCGAGACCATTCATGTGGACGGGGTGTGGCAGGCGGCCGCATCCGACGCGCAGCGGGAGGTTCTCGACCCCGCGGATGCCAAGACGCTCGCGGTCGTGGCCGAGGGCGGCGCCGAGGACACCGACGCGGCCATCGCCGCCGCGCGCCGCGCCTTCGACAGCGGCCCCTGGCCGCACACCCCGGTCGCCGAGCGGGCGGCGCTGCTGCGGCGCGTCGCCGATCTGCTCCAGCGCGACCGCGAGGAGATCGCGCTGCTGGAGAGCCGGGACACCGGCAAGACCCTGGAGGAGGGCCGGGTCGACGTCGACGACGTGACCAACGCCTTCCGCTACTTCGCCGACCTGGTCACGGGCGAGTCCGCCGGGCGTGTGGTCGACGCGGGCAGCCCCGACGTCCACAGCGTCGTGGTGCACGAGCCGGTCGGCGTCTGCGCGATGATCACGCCCTGGAACTATCCGCTGCTCCAGGCCAGCTGGAAGGTGGCCCCGGCGCTCGCGGCGGGCAACACCTTCGTCATCAAGCCCAGCGAAGTGACCCCGCTGTCCACCGTCCACCTGGTGAAGCTGCTGGTCGAGGCGGGCCTGCCGAACGGTGTGGCCAACCTGGTGACCGGCGCGGGCGACCCGGTCGGAGCCCGGCTGTCCGAGCACCCGGATGTGGACCTGGTGTCCTTCACCGGCGGCCTGATCAGCGGCACCAAGGTGGCCCAGGCCGCCGCGCCGAGCGTGAAGAAGGTCGCCCTGGAGCTGGGCGGCAAGAACCCGAACGTCGTGTTCGCCGACGCCTGCGCCACCGACGAGGGCTTCGACACTGCCGTCGACCAGGCCCTCAACGCCGCCTTCATCCACAGCGGCCAGGTCTGCTCGGCCGGTGCCCGGCTGATCATCGAGGAGTCGGTGCGCGAGCGGTTCGTCGCCGAGCTGGTCCGCCGCGCCGAGAAGATCAAGCTGGGCCGCGGCACCGAAGAGGGCGTCGAGTGCGGCCCGCTCGTCTCCGCCCAGCAGCTCGCCAAGACCCAGGCGTATGTGGCGTCCGCCCTGGAGGAGGGCGCCGTGCTGCGCTGCGGCGGCAAGCAGCCCGAGCCGTCCGAGGTCCGCCCCGCGACCGGCTACTTCTATCTGCCGACCGTGCTCGACCAGTGCCACCGCGAGATGCGGGTCGTCCGGGAAGAAACGTTCGGCCCGATCCTTTCGGTCGAGACGTTCAGCACCGAAGATGAGGCCGTGACCCTCGCCAACGACACGGAATACGGCCTGGCTGGTGCCGTCTGGTCGTCCGACACCGCGCGCGCCCGCCGGGTCGCGGCGCGGCTGCGCCACGGCACCGTGTGGATCAACGACTTCCACCCCTACCTCCCGCAGGCCGAATGGGGCGGCTTCGGCAAGTCCGGCGTCGGGCGTGAGCTGGGCCCGGCGGGCCTGGACGAGTACCGCGAGACCAAGCATGTCTACGAGAACCTGCGGCCCAGCCCGGTGCGCTGGTTCGGCGGCTGACGCCCCACCGCCGGCCCCCGCCCGGGGCGGCACGGCCGGGCCCGGACCTCCCGCCGGGCCCGGGCCCTGTCGTGTCCGGTGACGGTGCCCGGCGTCCCTCCCCCGTCCGTAACCCCCCATCCCCTCTCCTGGGACGGCCCCCGGCCCGCACCCGTGCGGGCCGCCCCGGAAGACCGGCAGACCGCGAGGAGAAACACCCACCATGCCCGTACCTGACGCATACGATTACGTCGTCATCGGCGGAGGCACCGCAGGATCGGTGATCGCCTCCCGGCTCACGGAGGATCCGGACGTCAGCGTCGCCGTCATCGAGGGCGGCCCGTCCGACATCGACCGCCCCGATGTCCTCACCCTGCGCCGCTGGCTGGGTCTGCTCGGCGGCGATCTGGACTACGACTACCCCACCGTCGAGCAGCCGCGCGGCAACTCGCACATCCGGCACAGCCGCGCCCGGGTGCTCGGTGGGTGCTCCTCGCACAACACCCTGATCTCCTTCAAACCGCTGCCGGGCGACTGGGACGAGTGGGCCGAGGCGGGCGCCGAGGGCTGGGACGCCGCCGCGATGGACCCGTACTTCCACAAGCTGCGGAACAACATCGTGGCGGTCGACGAGAAGGACCGGAACGCGATAGCCCGGGACTTCGTGGAGGCCGCCCAGGCCGCCGCGGACGTGCCGCGGGTCGAGGGCTTCAACAAGAAGCCGTTCCACGAGGGCGTCGGCTTCTTCGACCTCTCGTACCACCCGGAGAACAACAAGCGCTCCTCGGCGTCGGTCGCCTATCTGCACCCCTTCCTGGACCGGAAGAACCTCCACATCATGCTGGAGACCTGGGCGTACAAGCTGGAGCTCGACGACAGCGGCCGGGCCACCGGCGTCCACGTCCGCACCAAGGACGGCGAGGAGATCCTGATCGAGGCGCGGACCGAGGTCCTGGTCTGCGCGGGCGCGGTGGACACCCCGCGGCTGCTGATGCACTCCGGCATAGGCCCCAAGGCCGACCTGGAGGCGCTCGGCATACCCGTGAAGGTCGACCTGCCGGGCGTGGGGGAGAACCTGCTCGACCACCCCGAGTCGGTGATCGTGTGGGAGACCGACGGCCCGATCCCGGACAACTCCGCGATGGACTCGGACGCCGGGCTGTTCGTGCGCCGCGACCCCGAATCCCAGGGGCCGGATCTGATGTTCCACTTCTACCAGATCCCGTTCACCGACAACCCGGAGCGGCTGGGCTACGAGAAGCCCGAGCACGGCGTGTCGATGACCCCCAACATCCCCAAGCCGCGCAGCCGCGGCCGCCTGTATCTCACGAGCGCCGACCCCGAGGTCAAGCCCGCCCTCGACTTCCGCTACTTCACGGACGAGGACGACTACGACGGCCGCACCCTGGTCGACGGCATCCGGCTCGCCCGCGAGATCGCCAAGACCGAGCCGCTGGCCGGCTGGCTCAAGCGCGAGGTCTGCCCGGGCCCGGAGATCACCTCGGACGAGGAGATCAGCGAGTACGCCCGTAAGGTCGCGCACACCGTCTACCACCCCGCGGGCACCTGCAAGATGGGCGCCGCGAACGACGAACTCGCCGTGGTCGGCCCCGATCTGCGGATCCGCGGCCTGTCCGGCATCCGGATCGCCGACGCGTCGGTCTTCCCGACCATGCCGGCCGTGAACCCCATGATCGGAGTGCTGATGGTTGGCGAGAAGTGCGCGGACCTGCTGGTCGGCGAGCGTGATCAGGTCCGTTACCGATCGCGCGAACGAGCCGCCCAGCTCGCTCCGGGAGGTGAGGCGTGATGGCGACGACCCTGACGCCCGAGACGCCCGACACCCCCAAGACCTCTGAGACCGGCGACCGCACCCCGGTGTTCTCGGTGCGCGACATGTGGAAGGTGTTCGGCCCGAAGGCCGACCGCGTTCCCGGTTCGCCCGACGCCGAGCTGCCCGCGGCGGAGCTGCGCGCCCGCACCGGCTGCACGGCCGCCGTCCGGGACGTCTCCTTCGACGTCGAGCCCGGCGAAGTGTTCGTGGTGATGGGCCTGTCCGGCTCCGGCAAGTCCACCCTGGTGCGCTGCCTCACCCGGCTCATCGAGCCCACCTCCGGGACGCTGAAGATCGACGGTGAGGACGTCATGGCCATGGACAAGGCCCGGCTGCGCGATCTGCGCCGCCACCGCGCCGCCATGGTCTTCCAGCACTTCGGGCTGCTGCCGCACCGCTCCGTCCTCGACAACATCGCCTACGGCCTGGAGATACAGGGCGTCGGCAAGGCCGAGCGCCGCGCCAAGGCCGCCGAGATGGTGGAGAAGGTCGGCCTCACCGGTCTGGAGCGCCGCCGTCCCGGCCAGCTCTCCGGTGGTCAGCAGCAGCGTGTGGGCCTGGCCCGGGCGCTCGCCGTCGACCCCGAGGTGCTGCTGTTCGACGAGCCGTTCAGCGCGCTCGACCCGCTGATCCGCCGCGACATGCAGGAGGAGGTCATCCGGCTGCACCACGACGAGGGCCGGACGATGGTGTTCATCACCCATGACCTCAGCGAGGCGCTGCGGCTCGGCGACCGCATCATGCTGATGCGCGACGGCGAAATCGTGCAGCTGGGCACCCCCGAGGAGATCGTCGGCTCCCCGGCCGACGAGTACGTACGGGACTTCGTCCGCGACGTGCCGCGCGAGCAGGTGCTGACCGTGCGCCGCGCGATGCGCCCCGCGACGGCCGACGAGAAGGACGACGGGCCCGCGCTGACCCCGGGCACCACCGTCGCCGACGCGATCGAGGCCGTGGCCCGTTCCGGCGGCCCCGCGCGCGTCGTCGACGGCGGCCGCTGCCTGGGCGTCGTGGACCACGCCTGCCTGCTCGACATCGTCGCGGGCCTGGACGGGAAGGAGGCGGCAGCGGCATGAGCAATACGCCTCCGAACCCCTTCTCGTGGGGCGGCACCGGGAGGCGCGTGTGAGCGTCACGACCACCCGCCCCACCACCGATCCCGACACCGGACCGTCCGCGGGCACGAACGCCGCGGACGAGCAGCGCCCGTCGCGCCTGCGCGCGGCCGTGAGCAGCCCGGTCGTCCGCAAGCTCGCGGTGCTCGCGGTGATCGCCGCCGTGCTCATACCGCTCGCCCACGCCAAGTGGGCCGGTGCCGGCTGGCCGCAGGCGCTGACCGTCGATGTGTCAGGACCGCTGAAAAAGTCCAGCGACTGGATCCTCGACAACCGCGACAGCCACTGGATCTTCCTCTACTTCTTCGGCTACATCAGCCAGGCCATCATCACCGGCGTCCGCGTCGTCTACATCGCCCTGCTCGCCCTCGGCTGGGCCGGTGTCACCGCCGGGCTGACCCTGGTCGCCTGGCGGGTGGCCGGGGTGCGGGTCGCGGTGACGACCTTCGTGTCCCTCGCCGTCTGCGGAGTGCTGGGCATGTGGGTGCCGACGATGCAGACGCTCGCGCTGATGGCCGTCGCCGTCACCGCCTCCGTCGTCATCGGCGGACTGCTGGGCCTGGCCGGCGGCCTCTCGGAACTGGCGTTCCGGGTGCTGCGGCCGGTGCTCGACACCATGCAGGTGCTGCCCGCGTTCGCGTATCTGCTGCCGGTCGTGATGATCTTCGGTAACGGCGTGCCCGGCGCGGTGCTGGCTACCGTGATCTACGCGGCTCCGCCGATGGCCCGGCTCACCGCCCTCGGCCTGCGCGGCGCGGACGCCGGGGTGCTGGAGGCCGTGGCCTCGCTCGGCGCGACCTGGCGCCAGCGGCTGCTGTCCGCCCGGTTCCCGCTGGCCCGCAAGGAACTGCTGCTGGGCATCAACCAGACGATCATGATGGCGCTGTCCATGGCCGTGATCGCCTCCGTGATCGGCGGCGGCGGTCTCGGTGACCGCGTCTACCAGGCGCTGTCCAGCGTCGACGTCGGCAAGGCGCTCGCCGCGGGACTCCCGATCGTGCTTCTCGCCGTCGTGATGGACCGCACCATCGGGGTGGCGGGTGAACGGCTCGGCGCGCCCCCGGCCGAGGGCGGCTCCCGGCTGCTGCGCGGCTGGCCCGCGTGGGCGGGCGTCGCGGTGATCACCGCGGTGATCACCGTCGCCGGACGGCTGTCCGGCTCCCAGACCTGGCCGGGCGGCTGGACCGTCGCCATTGAGGGGCCCGTCAACCAGTTCAAGGAATGGATCGTCGACCATTTCTACACCGGGGTTCCGGTCGTCGGCGGCACCGCCGAATGGGCCGCGAACTACCTCAAGTGGGTCCTCGACCCGCTGCGCGAGGGGCTCCAGGGCGTCCCGTGGTACGGGATCCTGCTGATCGTCGCGGCGCTGGCCTGGCTGATCGGCACCTGGGCCACCGCGCTGACCGCCACCGCCGCCATGGCCGTGATCGGTGTGCTCGGCGTGTGGAAGGAGTCCATGGACACCCTGTCCCAGGTGCTGGCGGCCGTCGTCGTCACGCTGGTGCTCGGTTTCGCGATCGGCATCTGGGCCGCGCGCAGCGCCCGGTTGGAGCGGATGCTGCGACCGGTGCTGGACGTGTGCCAGACCATGCCGCAGTTCGTGTACCTGATCCCCGTGGTCGCGCTGTTCGACGTCGGCCGTGCCCCCGCGGCGGCCGCGGCCATCGTCTACGCGCTGCCCGCCGTCATCCGCATCACCACCCAGGGCATCCGGAACGTCGACCCGGCCGCGCTGGAGTCGGCGCGCTCGCTCGGCGCCACCCAGGGGCAGCAGTTGCGCCAGGTCCAGCTTCCGCTGGCCCGCCCGGCGCTGCTGCTCGCCGTCAACCAGGGCGTGGTGCTGGTGCTGGCCGTGGTCGTCATCGGCGGTCTGGTCGGTTCGGGTGCGCTCGGCTACGACGTGCTGTTCGGCCTGGCACAGGGAGACCTGGCGACCGGTCTGGTGGCGGGCGCCGCCATCGTCTGCCTGGGGCTGATGCTCGACCGGGTGACGCAGCCGACCGCACGCCGCGAGAAGAAGGGGGCCTGAGATGGCTACGGCCCGTAACCCGCGCCGTCGGCAGCTGCTGATGGCCGCCACCGGGGTCACGGCCCTGCTCACCGCGACCGGCTGCGGCGCGGCGGACATGTCCAAGCAGTCCTCGCCGTACGCCAATGTGGGCGGAGCGAAGAGCGTGACCCTCTCCGTCCAGTCCTGGGTCGGCGCACAGGCCAACGTGGCCGTCGCCCAGTATCTGCTGGAGCACGAGATGGGTTACCACGTCGACACCGTCCAGGTGGACGAGATCCCGGCGTGGGACGCGCTCAGCCAGGGCCGGGTGGACGCGATCCTGGAGGACTGGGGCCACCCTGAGCAGGAACAGCGGTACGTCAAGGACAAGAAGACGATCACGTCGGGCGGCGGCCTCGGCGTCACCGGCCACATCGGCTGGTGGGTGCCGAAGTACTTCGCCGACAAGCATCCGGACGTCCTGAACTGGAAGAACCTCAACAAGTACGCGAAGACCTTCAAGACCGCGGAGAGCGGTGGGAAGGGCCAGCTGCTGGACGGCTCCCCGTCCTATGTCACCAATGACAAGGCGCTGGTGAACAATCTGAAGCTGAACTACTCGATTGTCTTCGCGGGTTCGGAATCCGCCCAGATCACCCAGCTCAAGCAGTTCGCCAAGCAGAAGAAGCCCTTCCTGACGTACTGGTACGAGCCGCAGTGGCTGTTCAACCAGGTGCCGATGGAAGAGGTGAAGCTGCCCAAGTACACGGACAAGTGTGCCGCCAAGGGCGAGAAGAACCCCGACTCCATCGACTGCGCCTACCCGACCACCCCGCTCCAGAAGTACCTCAACGCGGACTTCGCGAAGCAGGGCGGCAAGGCCGCCGCCTTCCTGAAGAAGTTCCACTGGACCAAGAAGGACCAGAACCAGGTGTCCGAGCTGATCGCCTCGGACGGGATGTCGGCGCAGGACGCGGCCAAGAAGTGGGTCGAGGCGCACCCGGAGGTGTGGAAGAAGTGGCTGCCCTAGCCCCGACCTTTGCCGCGATCACACGCTGAAGGTTCCACCCCGGCCGGGCCCCGCCCGTCCCCGCTCACGCGGGCGACGGAGCGGGGCCCAGCCGTTGGGCCAGCTCCCGGGCGGCGGCCATCGTCTCGCGGTAGAGCCGGGGGCCGAAGGTGACCCGGGTGGCGCCGAGCCGCCCCAGCTCGGCGGGCGAGGGGCCGTCCGCCGCGAAGGCCGACGCGTTGACCGGAGCGCCGATGGCGGACGCGAGCCGGGGCAGCACCTCCGACGGCGCGAAGATCGGATAGACGCAGTCGACGCCCGCCGCCGCATAGGCCCGCCCGCGCTCGATCGCCGCCTCGGTCGCGCCCTCGACGTCTACGGTCCCGTCGCGGACGAACTCGCCGCGGGCGAAGGTGTCGATCCGGGCGTTGAGCACCAGGGCGTCGCCCGCCTCGGCCCGCACCGCCGCCAGCCGGTCTGCCTGCTCGCCCGGGTCGGCCAGCTGTCTGGTCAGCGAGTCGGAGTCCTCCAGGTTGCAGCCCACCGCCCCGGTCTCCAGCAGCCGCTCGACCAGCTCCTTGGCGTCGAGGCCGTAGCCGCTCTCCAGGTCCGCCGACACCGGCACCTCAACGACCCGGACGATCCGGGCCACCGCGGCGAACATCTCCCCGGCCGGCATCCGGCCGTCCTGGTAGCCCAGCGACGCGGAGATCCCGGCGCTCGGCGTCGCCAGTGCCGGGAAGCCCGCGTCCACGAAGGCGCGGGCCGAACCGGTGTCCCAGGGCCCGGGCAGCACGAGCGGCGCCTCCGCGTCCCGCCCGTGGTGCATCGCCCGGAACGCCCCGGCCTCGGCCGTGGTGCTGGTCATCTGCGCCCCCTAGCGCGTCGTCGGCTGGTAGGAGCCCGGAATCATGCGGGTAGTCACTCAGATCCGGTTCCAAGCGTTGATGGTGAGGATGAGCGCGATGAGCTGGGCCAGCTCATCCTCCTCGAAGTGCTTGGCGGCCCGGTCGTACACCTCGTCCGGGACGAAACCGTCGGTCAGGACGGTGACGGCCTCGGTCAGGGCGAGCGCCGCCTGCTCCTTCTCGGTGTAGACGCCGACCGCCTCCTCCCAGGCGTTGAGCAGATAGATCCGCTCCTCGGTCTCGCCCGCCGCCCGGGCGTCCTTGATGTGCATGTCGATGCAGAACGCGCAGTGGTTGACCTGCGAGGCACGGATCTTGACCAGCTCCGTCAGCGAGGGCTCCAGGCCCTGCCGGGCCGCCGCGTCCAGCTGGATCATGGCCTTGTAGACCGCGGGGGCCGCGTGCGCGAACCGCATCCGGGGACCGGGGCGAGAGGTGCTCTCCGATGTCGTCATGCGGACCACGCTAGAACCTCACCAGCCCAGGAGTATGGTCCATTTCCATGGAGGATTCGTGGGCCACTTCCGGCTCTGGCCTCGGTGCCGATCTGCATCTGGACCTGCCGCGGGGCGGGGCCACCGGGGTGCGGTCCGCGCTGATCCGCTCCCTGCGCGACGCCGTACGCGGCGGCCGTCTCGCCCCCGGCACCCGGCTGCCCTCCTCCCGCACCCTCGCCGCCGATCTCGGCATCGCCCGCAACACGGTGGCCGACGCCTACGGCGAACTCGTGGCCGAGGGCTGGCTCACCGCCCGCCAGGGCTCCGGCACCCGGGTCGCCCAGCGCGTGGTCCCGCCCGAGCCCGCGCCGCCGCGCACCCCACAGGCCGCCGCCGTGGCCGCCACCCGCCCGGCGTACGACCTGCGGGCCGGGTCGCCCGATGTCTCCGCCTTCCCCCGCTCCGCCTGGCTGTCCGCCGCCCGGCGCGCCCTGACCACCGCGCCCAGCGACGCCTTCAACTACGGCCATCCCAGCGGGCGGCCCGAACTGCGCCGGGTCCTGGCCGACTATCTGGCGCGCGCCCGCGGGGTGCGGGCCGCGCCCGAACGGATCGTGATCTGCGCCGGGTTCATCCAGGGGCTCGCCCTGCTCGCCCGGACGCTGGACCGGGACGGCCATCGCGCGCTGGCCGTCGAGTCGTACGGCCTCGACCTCCACTGGAACGTGCTGCGCCGCGGCGGACTGCGCACCGTGCCGCTGCCGATCGACGGGCGGGGCGCCCGCACCGGCGAACTGGACCGCCTCGGCGACGTGCGGGCCGCGCTGCTCACCCCGGCGCACCAGTTCCCCACCGGCGTCGCCCTGGACCCCGACCGGCGGGCCGCCGTGGTCGACTGGGCTTCCCGGACCGAAGGTCTGGTGCTGGAGGACGACTACGACGGCGAATTCCGCTACGACCGCCAGCCGGTGGGCGCGCTCCAGGGGCTGGACCCGGAACGGGTGGTCTATCTGGGCACGGCGAGCAAGAGCCTGGCGCCCGCGCTGCGGCTGGCCTGGATGGTGGTGCCGGACCATCTGCTGGACCGGCTGCTGGCGGTCAAACGGACGGGGGAGTGGGAGTCGGGCGCGCTGGACCAGCTGACGCTCGCGGAGTTCATCTCCTCGGGGTCCTACGACCGCCATGTGCGCGGGATGCGGCTGCGCTACCAGCGGCGCCGCGACCAGCTGGTGGCGGCGCTGGCCGAACGCGCGCCGCGGGTGCGCGTCACGGGCATCGCGGCCGGGCTGCACGCGGTGCTCGAACTGCCGCCGGGCACCGTGCGGTCCGTCCTCCAGGGCGCCGCCTGGCAGGGCCTGGCCATGGAGGGCCTGAACCGCTACCGGTACCGCGAGAAGGACGCGCCGGGAGGCGGCGAATCCGAGCCGGACGAACTGGTCTTCGCCTACGGGGCGCCGCCCGACCACGCCTTCGCGGGCGCCCTGGACGCGCTGTGCCGGGTACTGCCCTGAGCGGCCCGCCTCCCGGCGGCCCGCCTCCCGGCCCCGGCGTTCACTTGTGCGATAACTCCCTCTAGGGTGGGCGGACAAACGAACGGGGGAGCAGAACCGATGGAACGAAAAGGTCCTCGACGGCTGCGGTCGAGCACGGTGATCCTGGGCGGCATGGGCGCACTCGCGGCGGCCCTCACCTCCTGCGGGTCGGAGCCCGACAAGCGCTGTGTCGACCCGGACAGCTACGACATCAGGGGCTACCGCATCGTCGACTCCAGTGCCTGCAACAGCTCTTCGGGCACCACGGGCGGCAAGAAGAAGAGCAGCCGCGGCACCACCAAGCGGGTCGACGGCGACTGGTACTACGACGCCGACGTCGACGGCCGCTGGGCGGACTACGGCACCTTCAGCAAGAGCCAGGCGGCCGACCGCGGCGGCTTCGGCTGCTCGGGATCCGGCGGCGGCTGACCGGACGACGACCCGATGAAGCGTCACACCATCGACCCCCGACCCGACTGGCAGGCCACGGTCGAGGAGCAGGGGGTCATCTACCCGCTGACCCGCTACCCGGACGACTCGCTGCGCCCGTACTGGGACGAGAGCGCCTACTACGCCTTCTCGCTGCCCGAGGTCGAGGCGCTGGAGGAGGTGGTCGAGGAGCTGCACCGGATGTGTCTGGAGGCGGCCGCCCACATCGTCGACGCCGACCGCTTCGCCGACCTCGGCATCGAGGACCCGCGGGTGGCCGAGCTGGTCGCCGAGTCCTGGCACCGGCGGGACGAACAGCCCAGCGTCTACGGCCGGTTCGACCTGCGGTACGACGGAGGCCCGGGCCCGGCGAAGCTGCTGGAGTACAACGCGGACACGCCCACCTCGCTGGTGGAGGCCGCGAGCGCCCAGTGGTTCTGGATGGAGGACCGCTTCCCCGGCGCCGACCAGTGGAACTCGCTGCACGAGCGGCTGGTCGACGCCTGGCGGAACCAGGCCGCCCTGCTGCTGCCGGGCGGGCCCCTGTACTTCGCCCACTCGGCCGGGGACGAGCTGGGCGAGGACCTGATGACCGTCGCCTACCTGCGAGAGACGGCCGAACAGGCGGGGCTGGAGACCGAGGCGATCTCCATGGAGGACATCGGCTGGGAACGGCTCTCCGGCCGCTTCGTGGACAAGCGGCACCGCTTCATCCGCGGCTGCTTCAAGCTCTACCCCTGGGAGTGGCTGGTCACCGACCGGTTCGGTCCCCATGTGCTGGACACGATCGACAACGGCGGCGGCACCGGCTCCACCTTGTGGATCGAGCCCGCCTGGAAGATGCTGCTGTCCAACAAGGCGCTGCTGGCCGTGTTGTGGGAGCTGTACCCCGGCCACCCCAACCTGCTGCCCGCCTACCTCGACGGGCCCCGCGAACTGGCCACCACCACCGGCTACGTGGCCAAGCCGCTGCTCGGCCGGGAGGGCGCGGGCGTCACCGTGCACCAGCCGGGCGCGGAGCCCGTCATCCGGGACGAGGCCTGCTGCTACCAGGAGTTGGCCCCGCTGCCGGACATCGACGGCAACCGGGTGGTCCTCGGTGCGTGGGTGGTCGAGGACGAACCGGCGGGCCTCGGCATCCGGGAGTCGGCCGGACTGATCACGGATGAGTACGCGCGCTTCATTCCGCACGTGATCCCGCTGCCGCACGAGACCCTGTAACACCAGACCCCATAAGCGGCGGCGGAGCGATAAGAGAAATCTGATCATTCCGACAGCACCGCCCTGAGCTGGTCCAGGGCCCAGTCCAGATCCTCCTTGCCGATCACCAGGGGCGGTGCGATCCGGATGGTGGACCCATGGGTGTCCTTGACCAGCACCCCGCGGTCCATCAGCCGCTCGGAGATCTGCCGCCCGGTGCCGCGCGACGGCTCGATGTCCACACCGGCCCACAGCCCACGCCCCCGCACCGCCTCCACCGCCGCGCCGTCCGCCATCCGTGCCAGCTCCCGGTGCAGATGCTCGCCCAGCTCCGCCGCGCGCCCCTGGAACTCCCCGGTCCGCAGCATGGCGATCACCTCCAGCGCGACCGCGCAGGCGAGCGGATTGCCGCCGAACGTCGAGCCGTGCTCACCGGGGTGGTGGACGCCCAGCACCTCGGCGGAGGACACCACCGCCGACACCGGCACCACCCCGCCGCCCAGCGCCTTGCCCAGCACGTAGACATCCGGCACGACGCCCTCGTGCTCACAGGCGAAGGTCTTCCCGGTGCGGCCCAGGCCCGACTGGATCTCATCGGCCATGAACAGCACGCCCCGCGCCCGGGTCAGCTCCCGCACCCCGGCCAGATAGCCGGGCGGCGGCACCAGCACCCCCGCCTCGCCCTGGATGGGCTCCAGCAGGACGGCGACCGTCTCCCCGGCCCCGGCGTCGAGCGCCGCCTCCATCGCCGCCAGATCCCCGTACGGCACGATGTCGAACCCCGGGGTGTACGGGCCGTGGTCCGCGCGGGCCTCCGGATCGGTGGAGAAGCTGATGATCGTGGTCGTGCGGCCGTGGAAGTTGTTGTCCGCGACGATGATCCTCGCCCGCCCGTCGGGCACGCCCTTGACCCGGTAGCCCCATTTGCGGGCGGTCTTGATCGCCGTCTCGATCGCCTCCGCGCCGGTGTTCATGGGCAACACCGTCTCCATGCCGCACAGCGCGGCCAGCTCGGTGCAGAACGCGGCGAACCGGTCGTGGTGGAACGCGCGCGAGGTGAGCGTGACCCGCTCCAGCTGTGCCTTGGCGGCGTCGATCAGCCGCCGGTTGTGGTGCCCGAAGTTGAGCGCGGAATACCCGGCGAGCAGATCCAGATACCGGCGGCCTTCGACGTCGGTCATCCACGCCCCCTCGGCGGAGGCGACGACGACCGGAAGCGGATGGTAGTTGTGCGCGCTGTGGGCCTCGGCGGCCTCGATGGCGCGCTCCGAGGGGCGTTCGGTCGAGTTCAAGACGTTCCTCCGTTCTGGGACATCACCGACGGGCTGGGGACACCATCGAGGGTCTGTGACATCAGCGAGGGTCTTCCGACACCACCCAGGGTGCGGGGTGCGCACCGTGACCGGCGAGCCGAGCGGCGCGCCGGGCAGCGTCAGGGCCGTGGCCGCTGGGACGGGGGCGGGCTGTCGCGTCGCCGCCGGTCCGCCGACCGGCCGAGGGTGCCCGTGGGCCCCTGCCCCGCCTCCAGGCCGGGCAGGTCCCGCCACCACTGCTCCTCATCGATCCGGAGCCGGTTTTCGGGCGCCGCGCGATCCGGCGGGCCCACGATCCGGGCCAGCACCCGCTCGACCAGCGTCTCGCCGCTCACCGACGGCACGCCGGGTGCCAGGGGGCCGTCCGCCGGTGGGTCGGCGGGTGCTGGCTCCTCCAGTGCGCGCCCGAGCGCCCTCAGCTCGCCGGGCAGCCCTTCCCCGTCCATCCCCTATGCCTCCCTGCCGTGATTGCTGTGTCTGTCGTGTCTGCTGTGCCCGCACCGGGGCGTCCGCCTCCAGCAGCAGCTCCAGCCGCCGCAGCGCGCGGCTCAGCCGCGACTTCACCGTGCCGCGCGGCCAGCCCAGGGCTGCCGCGGTCTCCGCCTCGTCCAGATCCAGCAGATAGCGATAGGTGACCACCCATCGCTGCGGCTCGCTCAGCTCGTCCAGCGCGGCCATCAGCCGCGCCCGCCGCTCGTCCGCGAGCGCCACGGCCGCCGGATCCGCGCTCTCCGGTATCGCCGGATCGGCCCCGCGCATCGCGCCTTCCCGGTCCACCGCCGTCTGCTGCCGACGCGCCGAGCGCACCGCGTTCCGCGTCTCATTGGCGACGATCCGCAGCAGCCACGGCCGGAACGCCGCGTCGCCCCGGAAGGTGCCCAGCGCGAGATACGCCTTCACGAAGGCGTCCTGCACCACGTCCTCGGCGTCCGCGCCCGCGCCCATCAGCGCCGCGGTGCGCAGCGCTATCGGTGCGTGGGCGCGCACCAGCTCGGCATACGCCTCGGTCTCCCCGGCCCGCACCCGGGCGATCACGCCCGCGTCCGGCCCGGCCGCGTCCTGCGCTGCGTCCGGTCCCGCGTCCAGCTCTGCCGCGTCCCGTGCTGCTTCCAACCCTGCTTCGTCCTGCGCGACGAGGTCCCCCTCCCGCGCCCCCTCACGAGTCCTCACACCTTTGATACACCGGCGGACCGAGTCCGGTTCCACACCTGAGAGAATGGGTGGCATGGCCCTTGATCGTCCCCGTGCGCTCTCCGGTATCCAGCCCACCGCAGGCTCCTTCCACCTCGGGAACTACCTCGGTGCGATCCGGCAGTACGTCGCGCTGCAGGAGACCCACGACGCGTTCTACACCGTCGTCGACCTGCACGCGATCACCGTTCCGCAGGATCCGGCGGAGCTGCGAGCCAACAGCAGGCTCGCCGCAGCCCAGCTGCTCGCCTCCGGTCTCGACCCGGACCGCTGCACGCTCTTCATCCAGAGCCATGTGCCCGAGCACGCCCAGCTCGGCTGGGTGATGAACTGCCTCACCGGCTTCGGCGAGGCGTCCCGCATGACCCAGTTCAAGGACAAGTCGGCCAAGCAGGGCGCCGACCGGTCGACCGTCGGCCTCTTCACGTACCCGATCCTCCAGGTCGCGGACATCCTGCTCTACCAGGCCAACCACGTGCCCGTCGGCGAGGACCAGCGCCAGCACATCGAGCTGACCCGTGATCTCGCCGACCGTTTCAACGGCCGCTTCGGCGAGACCTTCACCGTCCCCGCCCCGTTCATCGTCAAGGAGACCGGGAAGATCTACGATCTCCAGGACCCGACGATCAAGATGAGCAAGTCGGCCTCCACCCCCAAGGGCATCGTCAACCTCCTCGACGAGCCGAAGGTCTCCGCGAAGAAGATCAAGAGCGCGGTCACCGACCTGGAGACCGAGATCCGCTTCGACGAGGAGAAGAAGCCCGGCGTCAGCAATCTGCTGACCATCTACTCCACCCTCACCGGCAGCTCGATCGCGGATCTGGAGTCCCGGTACGAGGGCAAGGGGTACGGCGCGCTCAAGACCGACCTGGCCGAGGTGCTGGTCGAGTGGGTGACGCCGTTCCGCGAGCGGACCCAGGAATACCTGGCGGACCCGGGGACGTTGGACGGAATCCTGGCCAAGGGGGCGGACAAGGCGCGTGCCGTCGCCGCCGAGACGCTGGCGCTCGCCTACGACAAGGTGGGGTTCCTGCCCGCGGCGCGCTGAGCGTCAGGGGGGCCTCCCCGCGAGCCCCGGGGCGTGCGCGCCCCGGGCGATCGCCGGTGGAGTGTACAGCGGCCCACCGCTGACCAGGGGGTTCTTCGGCCCGTGTGCCGAAGAATCGTGGAATCTAGCCGCGAAGGCGGCACAGCCGCCACACTGGCACCGGTGCAGCGGACTGAAGGCCAGCAGCCCGGGAGGGCCAGGAGGGAGAACGCAGTGGGGACCGTAACGCTCGGCGTTTCGATCGCGGTCCCGGAGCCGTACGGCAGCTTCCTCCAGGAGCAGCGCGCGGGCTTCGGGGACCCGGCCGCTCACGGCATCCCCACGCATGTCACCCTCCTGCCGCCGACCGAGGCCGACGCCGCGGCGCTGCCCGCGGTCGAGGCCCATCTGGCCCAGGTCGCGGCGGAGGGGCGGCCGTTCTCGATGCGGCTTGAGGGGACGGGGACCTTCCGCCCGATCTCGCCCGTCGTCTTCGTCAACATCGTCGAGGGCGCGGAGGAGTGCATGGCGCTCCAGGAGCGGATCCGGGCGCCGCACGGGCCGTGCGCCCGTGAGCTCCTGTTCCCGTACCACCCGCACGTCACCGTCGCGCACGGCATCGGCGAGGAGGCCATGGACCGGGCGTTCGCGGAGCTGAAGGACTTCGAGGCGGCCTGGACGATCAACGGCTTCGCGCTGTACGAGCAGGGGGCGGACGGGGTGTGGCGGCTGGACCGCGAGTACCCCTTCGGCTCCGGCGGTTCGGGCGAACCACCCGAGACGGCCGCCCCCGTGGTGCCCCGTCAGGTCGATCTCACCCGCCCCGCGGCCCCCTCGCCCTGGTAGCCCCGGCCCGCCGTCCGACAGAAGCAAGCGGAAGCGAGCAGAAGCGGTCGGCGGAATGGAGTAGCGGCAGTCGTGGAGTAGCGGAGAAACGGGAACCCGCCGCCGAGGAGTAAAAATCGGCGGAAGGGTAGTTGTTGATCATGGACTGGCTGACCCGGTTGCCGCTCATCGGCCCCGCCCTCACCCGGCTGACGCGTACCCATGCCTGGCGTTCGTACGAACGGCTGGACCGCGTCCACTGGACCCGTCTCGCGGCCGCGATCACCTTCATCAGCTTCCTCGCCTTCTTCCCCCTCGTCACCGTGGGGGCGGCCATCGGCGCCGCGACGCTCACCGAGTCGCAGATGCATCAGCTCCAGCGGAAGGTCGCCCAGCAGATCCCCGGCATCTCCGGTCAGCTCGATCTGAGCAGTCTGATCCAGAACGCCGCGACCATCGGGATCGTCGCGGGCGCCCTGCTGCTGTTCACCGGCATCGGGTGGGTGGGCTCGCTGCGCGAATGCCTGCGCGCCGTCTGGGAGCTGGAGGAGGATCCCGGCAACCCGGTGGTGCGCAAGCTCAAGGACGGCCTGGTGCTCCTCGGCCTGGGCGGCGTCGCCCTCGCCTCGTTCGCGGTCTCGACGCTGGCCGTCACCGTCGTCCACCGGGTGACGCAGCTCCTCCACATCCCCGAGTACGGGGTGGGCGGCTGGCTGCTGTGGATCGCCGCGTTCCTGATCGCCGTCGTGGCCGACTTCCTGCTGCTGTGCTACGTCCTGACCTGGCTGCCCAGGGTCGAGCCGCCGCGCCGGCGGGTCGTGGTCGCCGCGCTCATCGGCGCGATCGGCTTCGAACTGCTGAAGCTGCTGCTGAGCAGCTATCTGCGGGGGGTGGCGGCCAAGAGCATGTACGGGGCGTTCGGCGTGCCCATCGCGCTGCTGCTGTGGATCAACTTCACCGCGAAGCTCACCCTGTACTGCGCCGCCTGGACCGCCACCGGATCGGCCACCGAGGAGACGGGCGAAGAGCCTGAGGAGGAAGGTCCGGAAGAGCAGGAAGGGGAGCCGGAGAAGAGCGGACCGGACACGCTCGGGCCGAGCGGCCGGGACGAAGGCCCCGGCCGCTCGGCGGCGTGACTCAGCCCCGGCGCGGCCAGCGGCGGGTCACCGCGAACGCCACCGCGCCCAGCACGGCCAGCGAACCGACCGCGATCCCGGCCGCCGTCCACATGCCGCCCGAGCCGCCGCCCGAGACGGACGCCTGGGTGTGCTCGTCGCCCTTCTTCGCGCCGTCCGCCGAGGCATGGCTCTGGTTCAGGCCCGCCTGTCCGGGGCGGACGAGGGTGCCGACCGGATTCACGGAGTCCGCCGCGTCGAACCCCCAGTCGAACAGCTTCGCCGTCTCCTTGTAGACCCCGAAGGGCTCCGGCTTCTGCGGGTTCATGACCGTGACGAGCAGGACCCGTTTGCCGCGCTGGGCCACGCCGGTGAAGGTGGAGCCCGCGTTGCTCGTATAGCCGTTCTTGACCCCCGCCAGGCCCTTGTACTGCTTGACGTCGATGCCGGTCAGCAAGCGGTCGGTGTTCTGGATCCCGAAGCTCATGCGGACCTTCTTGCCCTTTTTATCCTTTTTATATTCCCCCGGGAACTGGGCGGTCGCCGTCGAGCAGTACTCCCGGAAGTCCGCCTTCTGGAGCCCGGACCTGGCGAACAGCGTGAGGTCGTACGCGCTGCTGTACTGGCCCTTCTCGTCGTAGCCGTCCGGCGTGACGACATGGGTGTCCAGCGCGTTCAGCTGTTTGGCGTGCGCCTGCATGTCCCGCACGGTCGCCGGGACGCCGCCGTTCATCGCGGACAGGACGTGCACCGCGTCGTTGCCCGAGCGCAGGAAGACGCCAAGCCACAGGTCGTGCACCGTGTAGCTGAGGTTCTCCTTCACCCCGACCAGGCTGCTGCCCGCGCCCATCCCGGCCAGGTCCGACGTCCGCACCGTGTGCTTCTGCGTCTTGGGGAACTTCGGCAGCACGGTGTCCGCGAACAGCATCTTCAGCGTGCTCGCGGGCGGCAGCTGCCAGTGGGCGTTGTGCGAGGCCAGCACGTCGCCCGTCTCGGCGTCCGCGACCATCCAGGACTTACCGCTCAGCTCCGTCGGCAGCGCGGGCGCGCCCTTCTTCGGGTCCACCTGGGTGCCGGGCCGGCCGAGCCGTGCCCCGCCCACCGTGGACATCCGGGCGGGAGGCTTCGCGGCCTCGGCTCCCTGGGCGCCGCCCGGGTCGTCGGCGGCGAGCGCGGGAGAGGTGGACAACAGGGTGGACAGCAACAGGGCTGCGGTGACAGCCAGCGGCGCGGCGGCGCCTCGCGACGTGAAGGTGTTCGAAGAGATCGGCACGTCTGCGAACGTACCCGCAGCCGCCACGGACGGCGAAAGCACCGCCGTCTTATGGGTGGTGGACCCCCGCGTGGAGGCATGCGTTCCGGTGCCCATACTGGAGACCATGAAGCTCAGCCGCCCCGTGTCCTGGTTCCTGCTCGCCTTCGGGGTCTGGAGCTGGGTCATCTGGTTCACCTTTGTCAAAAACTTGTGGAAGGACGCCAGTGGGCTCGCTTTCGACGACGCAGGCGACCCCACCGCGTACTTTTGGGTGCATCTGCTGCTCGCGATCACGTCCTTTCTCCTGGGGACGGCCATCGGGGTGATCGGGTTGCGTGGGTTGCGCGCTCTGCGCCGAAATGACGCCGAAGAGTAGCCATTCAGACAGCTCCACAGCCGAATAACAGCTCCACAGCCGCATAGGGGAGGACCGGGGATGGTCGTGCTCTTCGTCCTGATCGCACTGGCCGTCGTCGGTCTGCTCGTCGGCGTGCACTGGTACGTGTGGCGGCGGCTGATCCGCGACACGACGGCGCCCGGCGGGGCGGCACGCCGTACGGGCACGGTGGCGGCCTTCGCGCTTCCGCTGATCACCGTCGGGGCCCTGGTCGCGAGCCGCACGGGCGTGCCCTTCCCGCTCCAGCGGGTGCTGGCCTGGCCGGGGTATCTGTGGCTGGCGCTGCTGCTGTATCTGACCCTGGCCCTGCTGGTCGGCGAGGCGGTACGCCCCCTCCTGCACGCCTGGCTGAAGCGCCGCCCGGCACCCGAAGCCGCCGCCGCACCGGCCCCCGCTCCCGCTCCGGCCCCGGTGCCCGCCGCCGCGCCGGGAGGCCCGGCCCCCGAGGCACCTCAGGCGCCCCAGCCGCCTCAGGTGGCCGAACCGGTCCGTACGGCCCCGCGGCGGCTGTTCGTCGCCCGGGCCGTGGCCGCGGGCGCGACTGCGGCGGCCGCCGGGACGGTCGGGTACGGGACGTACACCGTGCTGCGCGGGCCGCGGGTCAAGCGGGTCACCGTGCCGCTGGCGAAGCTGCCGCGCCGCGCCCACGGCTTCCGGATCGCCGTCGTCAGCGACATCCACCTCGGCCCGGTCCTCGGCCGCTCGCACACCCGGCGCGTGGTCGAGACGATCAACCGTACGAACCCCGACCTCATCGCCGTCGTCGGCGATCTCGTGGACGGCAGCGTCGCGGACCTCGGCCCGGCCGCCGAGCCGCTGCGCGGGCTGCGCAGCCGTCTGGGGAGCTTCTTCGTCACCGGGAACCACGAGTACTTCTCCGGCGCGCGGCAGTGGGTCGACCACGTCCGCGAGCTCGGCGTCCGCCCGTTGGAGAACGAGCGCGTCGAGCTGCCCTGGTTCGACCTCGCCGGGGTGAACGACGTGGCGGGGGAGGACGAGGGGCAGGGGCCCGACTTCGAGCGGGCGCTCGGCGACCGCGACCGGGCACGGGCGTCCGTCCTGCTGGCCCATCAGCCGGTGGTGATCGACGACGCGGTGGAGCGCGGCGTCGACCTCCAGCTGTCCGGCCATACGCACGGCGGGCAGCTGTGGCCGGGCGAGTACGTCGCGGCGCTGGCCAACCCCACCGTGGCGGGGCTGGAGCGGTACGGCGACACCCAGCTCTACGTCACCCGCGGCGCGGGCGCCTGGGGCCCGCCGGTGCGGGTCGGGGCGCCGCCGGACGTCACCGTCGTGGAACTGGCCTCGACCCGCGCTTGAGCCAGGACGCCTCCCGGCCCTTCGGAGCCGGCACGCCTCCTAGCCCTTCGTCTGCTCGAAGGAGCCGAGGAAGATGCCGAGCGCCTGCTTGTTCTCCTTGGCGTTCCAGTCGCCCGCCGGGGTGGTCCAGCGGATGGAGAAGCCGCGGCCGTCGCCGACCAGGAAGCCGCGGCCGAACGTGCGGAGCCGGTCCTGCCCGACCGCGGTGCTCCACTCCATGTCGGCGGCCTTCCACTTGCGGTAGTCGACCCGGCGGATGTCGTCGATCCGCTGGAAGCCGGGGTACAGCTTCTCGATCGTCGGGATCAGGCGCTTCCAGCCGTCGACGGGGTCCTGTTCGGGGCCCTTTCCGAAGGTCACCACCAGATTGCGGTCGTCGCCCTCCGCGGCGAACTTGATGTGGAAGCGCGAACCGCTCTTGACCTGCTTCCAGCCCTTGGGGAGGTCGATCGAGAACCCGCCCGCCTCGCTCTCGTAGCGGTAGTAGCCGGGCGGCGGCGGGTCGTCGGGGCCGGGGTAGGCGCCGCCGCCGGAACCGGCGGGCGGGGGAGCGGACGAGGACGGCGGGGGCTGGCCGGGGGCGGACGACCCGGGCGGGGCGGAATCCCCGGGGGTGGAGGGCGGGGGGTCCTCGCGCGGCAGGCTCGGGGGCGCTCCGCCCGGCGGCGGGGCGGAGGGGGAGGCGTCGGAGGCGCGGTTGTCGCCGCCGGTCAGGCCGCTGGTGGTGGTCAGGGCCAGTACGGAGGCCGCCGTTCCGAGGACCAGGGTCGCGATGGTTAGCGCGAACGGGCCGCCCCTGCGCCCCCCGCGCCCAGCGCCGCGCCCCCCGCCCCCGCCGCCGCGCCGCGCCGACGGGAACCACGCCTCGTACGTATTGCGCAGCCACGGCATGCGCGGCGCCGCGCTGATCACGACGGGCTCGCCCTCGTTCAGGATGCGCTCCAGGGCCTGGCGCACCACCGGGGCGGTCAGCCGCTCCTTCGGATCGTCGCGCAGCAGCCCGTGGATGACCTGGACCAGCGGCCCGGCGTGCGGCGGGGGCGGTACGGGCTCCTCCCGGATCACCCGCAGCGTCTCCTCAGGGGAGGCCCGGCCCCGGTGCGGCGGGCGGCCCTCGACCATGGCGAACAGGACCGCGCCCAGCGCCCACATGTCGGACGCGGCGCACGCGCCGGTGGCGCGCGCCTGCTCAGGGGAGGCGTACGCGGGGTCGGTGACCTGCCGGGACGGCTCGGTGCCGACATGGCCGAAGCCGGAGAGGACGACCTCGCCGTCGGAACGCAGCAGGACCCGCGCGGGGCTGATGTCACCGTGGACGATGCCCGCGCGATGGGCGGAGTCGAGGACGGCGAGGAGTTGCAGCCCGATGCGGGTGGCGCGGACCGGATCGAGCCCGCCGCGCCATGCGAGTTCGTCACTTAACGGGCGGCTGTCGCTCATGGGCCGGCCGGTTCGTTCCTCAGCGCCGCGCTCCTGCGTGCCGGTCACGCTTTCACCCCTTGATGAACGTGCCCCATCCACCCTCTTCCCCAGGAGGTACGTCGAGGTCGCAGCGGGCGTTCAACGGCTGTGAAAACGCTATGGGCCCGCCCCCGGACGAGGGGGCGGGCCCATGCGGTACGGCACTACAGGCGGCTCAGAAGCGACGCGTGATCAGCGCGCGCTTCACCTCCTGGATGGCCTTGGTGACCTCGATGCCACGGGGGCATGCGTCGGTGCAGTTGAAGGTGGTGCGGCAGCGCCAGACGCCGTCCTTGTCGTTCAGGATCTCCAGACGCTGCTCACCGCCCTCGTCGCGCGAGTCGAAGATGAAGCGGTGCGCGTTGACGATCGCCGCCGGGCCGAAGTACTGGCCGTCGTTCCAGAACACCGGGCACGAGGAGGTGCACGCGGCGCACAGGATGCACTTGGTGGTGTCGTCGAACCGCTCGCGGTCCTCGGCGGACTGCCGGCGCTCGCGCGTCGGCTCGTTGCCCGTCGTGATCAGGAAGGGCATCACATCGCGGTACGCCTGGAAGAACGGCTCCATGTCCACGACCAGGTCCTTGAGGACCGTGAGGCCCTTGATGGGCTCGACCGTGATGGGCTTTTCCGGGTTGATGTCCTTGATCAGCGTCTTGCAGGCCAGCCGGTTGCGGCCGTTGATCCGCATGGCGTCGGAGCCGCAGATGCCGTGGGCGCAGGAACGGCGGAAGGTGAGGGTGCCGTCCTCGTCCCACTTGATCTTGTGGAGGCCGTCGAGGACGCGCTCCTTGGGGTCGATGTCGAGCTGGAAGTCCTCCCAGTACGCATCGGCCGCGATCTCCGGGTTGAACCGCCGGATCCGGAAGGTGACCGTGATCGTGTGCGAGGCGGTGGCGTCGGCCGGCTCCGGGGCCTGGTCGGTCTTCTCAAGCGTGGGGGTGCTCATCAGTACTTACGCTCCATCGGCTGGTAGCGGGTCTGCACGACCGGCTTGTAGTCGAGGCGGATGGACTCGGAGCCGTCCGCGCCCACCTCTCGGTACGCCATGGTGTGCCGCATGAAGTTGACGTCGTCGCGGTTCGGGTAGTCCTCGCGGTAGTGGCCGCCGCGCGACTCCTTGCGGGCCAGCGCGGAGATGGCCATGACCTCGGCCAGGTCGAGCAGGTTGCCCAGCTCGAGGGCCTCCAGCAGGTCGGTGTTGAACCGCTTGCCCTTGTCCTGGACGGAGCAGTTCTTGTAGCGCGCGCGCAGGCTGCCGATCTCCTCGACGGCCTCCTTGAGCGTCTGCTCGGTGCGGAAGACCATGACGTTCTTGTCCATGGTCTCCTGGAGCGCCCGGCGCACCTCGGTGATCCGCTCGGTGCCGGTGGCGTCGCGCAGGTTCTCGACCTGGTCGCGGACGAACCCGGCGGGGTCCTCGGGGAGTTCGACGAAGTCGGCCGTGGCGGAGTACTCGGCGGCGGCGATGCCCGCCCGGCGGCCGAAGACGTTGATGTCGAGCAGCGAGTTGGTGCCCAGCCGGTTGGCGCCGTGCACGGACACGCACGCGACCTCGCCCGCGGCGTAGAGGCCCGGCACGACGGTGTCGTTGTCGGACAGCACCTCGCCCTCGACGTTGGTCGGGATGCCGCCCATCGTGTAGTGCGCGGTGGGCTGGATCGGGATCGGGTCGGTGTACGGCTCGATGCCCAGGTAGGTGCGCGCGAACTCGGTGATGTCCGGCAGCTTGGCGTCCAGCTGCTCCGGCGGCAGGTGGGTCAGGTCGAGGAAGACGTGGTCGCCCTCGGGACCGCAGCCGCGGCCCTCGCGGATCTCCGTGTAGATGGAGCGGGAGACCACGTCGCGCGAGGCGAGGTCCTTCATGACCGGCGCGTACTTCTCCATGAAGCGCTCGCCGTCCTTGTTGCGGAGGATGCCGCCCTCACCGCGGGCGCCCTCCGTCAGCAGGATGCCCATGCGCCAGATGCCGGTCGGGTGGAACTGGAAGAACTCCATGTCCTCCAGCGGCAGTCCGCGCCGGTACGCGACGGCCTGGCCGTCACCGGTGAGGGTGTGCGCGTTGGAGGTCACCTTGAAGAACTTGCCGCAGCCGCCGGAGGCGAAGACGACAGCCTTCGCCTGGAAGACGTGCAGCTCGCCGGTGGCCAGCTCGTACGCCACGACGCCCGCGGTGCGCTTGACCCCGTCGACCTCGGTCATCAGGAGGTCCAGGACGTAGAACTCGTTGTAGAACTCCACGCCCTCCTTGACGCAGTTCTGGTACAGCGTCTGGAGGATCATGTGGCCGGTGCGGTCCGAGGCGTAGCAGGACCGGCGGACCGGGGCCTCGCCGTGGTTACGGCTGTGGCCGCCGAAGCGGCGCTGGTCGATCGTGCCGTCCGGGGTCCGGTTGAACGGCAGGCCCATCTTCTCCAGGTCGAGGACCGAGTCGATGGCCTCCTTCGCCAGGATCTCGGCGGCGTCCTGGTCGACCAGGTAGTCGCCGCCCTTGATCGTGTCGAAGGTGTGCCACTCCCAGTTGTCCTCCTCGACGTTCGCGAGGGCGGCGGCCATGCCGCCCTGGGCGGCGCCGGTGTGGGAGCGGGTGGGGTACAGCTTGGTGAGCACCGCCGTACGGCTGCGCTTCGTCGACTCGATGGCCGCGCGCATACCGGCGCCGCCGGCGCCCACGATGACGGTGTCGTACTTGTGGATCTTCATGAGTGGATACCTCAGCCCCGGGGCCTAGCGGATGTTCGGGTCGAAGGTGAAGATCACCAGGGTGCCGAGCACGATGGTGAATCCGGCCGCCGTGTAGAGCAGCCCCTTCAGCCACAGGCGGGTGTTGTCCCGCTCCGCGTAGTCGTTGATGATCGTGCGCAGGCCGTTCGCGCCGTGCAGCGTGGCGAGCCACAGCATGATCAGGTCCCATGCCTGCCAGAACGGCGAGGCCCAGCGGCCGGCCACGAAGGCGAAGCCGATCTTGGTGACACCGCCGTCCAGCACCAGCTGGATCAGCAGATGGCCCAGGACGAGGACGACCAGGACGATGCCGGACAGGCGCATGAAGAGCCAGCCGTACATCTCGAAGTTCGTACGGGTCGCCTTGGGCGTCTTGCGGGTGCGGGCCCGCGGCGGCTCGATGACCGGGGCCGGGTGGTCCACGTCGTACGCGCTGACCGCGTCGTTCGCGGGGGTGGTGGTCTCGGCGGACATGTGCGTCAGCTCCCGAACAGTTCGCGCAGCGTGTGCTGGAGGACCGGGTAGAAGGCACTGGCCATCAGCACGGCCCAGATACCGACGACGGCCCACAGCATCTGGCGCTGGTACTTCGCGCCCTTCGACCAGAAGTCGACGGCGATGACACGCAGGCCGTTGAGGGCGTGGAACAGGATGGCGGCCACCAGGCCGTACTCCATCACGTTCACGATGGGCGTCTTGTACGTCGCGACCACGTCGTCGTACGCCTCGGGGGACACCCGGACGAGAGAGGTGTCCAGGACATGTACGAACAGGAAGAAGAAGATGAGGACGCCGGTGACTCGATGAGCCACCCAGGACCACATGCCTTCCCGGCCGCGGTACAGCGTTCCAGCCGGCACGGAAAACCCTCCGGAAGCGGGGACTGGGGCCTGCCGGCTTGCTGTCGGTCGGGCCCGGCCGGGTACGGTCCACCGGCCCTGGCCATCGTAGCGACGTGCTGTCGGAACCTTCGCGCGGGGGGCTCGGGTGTGATCAAAGAGGCACAGGTGGGCGCGCTATACCGGGCGGAATCCGGTGATATCCGGCATGGCGGCACCCGGAGCGGTCAGTCGGGTGAGCCGCCCGCGGGCGATGCGGCGCAGCTCCTCGGCGGCGTTGACCCGCTCCTCCTCGGGATCGTTCCCCAGCCGGTCCCGGATTCCGGTCAGCAGCCGGTCCAGCGTCTCCTCGGGGGCCAGGCCGTCCAGGCAGATCACGAACGCGTGGCCGAACCGCTGCTCGTACGCGGCGTGCGCGGCGCGTAACGCGGTGTGTGCCGCCAGTGCGCCGACCCCGGTCTCGGCGGGCAGCGGATGGCCGGTCATGGACTCGTCGGCCAGCGCCTCGGCGAGATCGGCCGGGGTGAGGTCGTAGCTCGCCTCGTCCCCGGCGGCCAGCAGCGCGCTGAGATCGGGATACGGGCGGTGGTCCGCGATCAGCCGGGCCCAGCGGCGGCTGCCGCAGCAGGAGAGCAGCGCCGCCTCGGCGGCGTCGGCGGTCAGGCGGTTGAGCCGGTCGAGGCCGTGGGTGTCGCGGGTGTCGCGGGTGTCGCGGGACCCGGGACGGGGTCTGGGGCTGGACCTGGACAGCGTGGACTCCTTGGGCGCGCGGGGACACACGGGGGCGCGTGGGGGAGGTGTGCTGGGGGCGTGAGCAGTTCACGCTAACGACGTGGAGAGGCCAGTGTGGCGCAGAGAGCGTAAATTCACTCGTAGGGGGACGTTTTATGGCGTGAAGTAGACAGGGGTGTGACGGAGGCAGCAGGACCGCAAGAGGTGAGGTGCGCGTCATGGGGTTGCCCGTCAGAGCCGCCACCAGGGCGGCCATCCTCCGCGGCGGCGTCGCCGGTGCCGCCGCGACCGTCGTCCTCGTCGGCCTCGGCTGCCAGCAGACGCAGTCCACCCAGCACGGCACGGCCTCCCCGCGGGCGCCCACCCTCCCCACACGGCAGCACACCACCGCCACCCACGCCACCTCGCCGCCCGCCTCGACCCCGGCGACCCCGCTGCCCTCGGCCGCGCCCCGCACGATCCCCTCCGTCCGCGACTTCACCCCGCGGTCAGGGCCCGGCTGGAAGCCCGGTAAGAACAGCCGGGTGGTCGCCGACCTCAAGGGCCCGCTCGCCGACGAGGCCCGCATGATCGCCGGCGAGCTGGGGCTGCACACCGCCTCCGGCACCCCGCACCGCGGCGATCTGTCCCTCGCCGTCGCGCCGGGCCAGGGCGGCGGCGCCGAGGGGTACACGCTCACCGTCCACAAGGGCAGCGCCCGCGTCACCGGCCCGGCCACCGCGGGCGTCTTCTACGGCACCCGGACCGTGAAGCAGGCCCTTGCTTACGGCGGCAAGCTCCCCGAGGGCGTCATCCACGACCGCCCGGACCGCCCCCAGCGCGGGCTGAACCTCGACATCGCGCGCAAGTTCTACACCGCCAGCTGGATCGAGGCGCGGCTGCGCCAGATGGCCGACCTCAAGCTCAACCAGCTGGGCCTGCACTTCTCGGACGACCAGGGATTCCGTATCCAAAGCGATACCCACCCCGAGATCGTCTCGGCGCAGCACCTCACCAAGGCCCAGGTCCGGCGGATCGTCGGGCTGGCTCAGCAGCTGCACATCACGGTCGTCCCCGAGATCGACTCGCCCGGCCACCTCGGCGCGGTGATCCGGCAGCATCCGGAGCTCCAGCTGCGCAACGCGAGCGGCACCACGTTCCAGGGTGACGTGGACATCTCCAAGCCCGCGTCCGCGCGGATCGTGGACCAGCTGATGCGCGAGTACGCCCCGCTCTTCCCCGGCCGCTACTGGCACCTGGGCGCCGACGAATACCTGGCGCTCACGGTCAAGAACCCCGAGGCGTCGTTCCCGCAGCTCGTCGCAGCCGCCCAGCGCAAGTACGGCTCCCGGGCGACGGTCCAGGACCTGGCCACCGGCTGGCTGAACGACCGGGCGGCGGTCGCCCGCTCGCTCGGCAAGGAGCCCAAGGCGTGGAACGACGGCTTCTTCAGCGGCGGCGTCGTCCAGCCCGACAAGAACATCGAGGTCGAGTACTGGACCGGCCGCACCAAGTGGCCCGCCAGGCCGCCCGTGGAGTATCTGCGCGAGGGCCGCAAGGTGGTGAACCTCAACTCCGAATACCTCTATTACGTGCTCGGCGAGCCGAACGGCTTCTACTACCCCACCGGCAAGCGCATCTACGACGAATGGACCCCCGGCACCCTGCGCGGGACCCAGCCCGTCTCCGACAAAAAGCTGACCGGCCCGAGCCACGTCCTCGGTGGCCGCTTCGCCGTCTGGTCCGACCAGCCAGGGGCCCAGACCGAACAGCAGGTGGCCAAGGGCATCCGGCTGCCGCTCGCCGCGCTCTCCCAGCGCCTGTGGGACCCCGGTACGCCCCCGCTGAACTGGTCCGCCTTCACCCGCCTCGCCGACCAGCTGGGGGTCTGAGCAGCACGGAAGACCCGAAAGGGCGGGAAGGCGCGGGAAGCGCGCGGAAAAGGTGAGGAGCGTGAGAAGGCGGTGCGCGGGGGCTGGAGGGACGGCCGGGGCCGCCACCCCCCACAGGAGAGGCCCCGACCGCCGTCCAGCTCGGGCCCGCGAAGGCCCGTGCTCCTTATAGCGTCGCACGCTTCGAATGCGTCACACCCGCCGCGGACGCGAAACCTGACCGTTACGGTCACGGGCGCGGGCACACCAGGCGTGTCCATGCCCTGGGCCGACTCTGGACGGGACCGGCCGGATGCCCGTAACGTGCAGGTCCGCGCTGCGGGCGCGGTCAGATTTATTTTCTCGCGTGGTTCCGATCGGGCCACGTCCCCAGGGGGATCAAGAAATGTATCCGTGCGGGAACTGCCGCGCTTCAGCCGTCGGCCCCGACGGTCGCTGCGCGGCGTGCGGCACCTATCAGCAGCAGACGCAGCAGCATCAGGCTCCGGCCGCAGGGCCCGGCGGCTATGCCTATCCTGCCGCGCCGCCCGTGTCCATGCCCGCGGCGGGCGGCATGCCCCCGGGCGGTGTCGATCTGCGGCGCGGGCTGTCCACCACGCTCACCGTGCTGTTCTGCGCGACCATCGCCGTGCTGATCCTCGCGTTCATCGCCCGCGTCCAGCAGTACAGCCTCTTCGGTGACCTTCTGGACGGCGGCTCGTCGGTCTCCCCCGAGGAGGCCGACGACGCGGACAACTTCTACCGCGTGGCGCTGGTGCTGTCCTCGCTGGTCATGCTCTCGCTCGCCATCGTCTGGCCGATCTGGTTCCGGCGGCTGCGGCTGAACGCCGAGGTGTTCGCGCCGGGCCAGCACCGCTTCGGATCCGGCTGGGCGGCGGGCGCCTGGTTCACCCCCGTGGTCAGCCTGTGGTTCCCCAAGCAGATCGCCAACGACATCTGGCGCGCCAGCTCCCCGCAGGGCCCGCACCAGGTCAGCCGCGGTCTGCTCAACGGCTGGTGGGTGTGCTGGGTCATCAGCGGCCCGCTCTTCAGCAGCTCCCTCGTGCAGTGGAGCAACGCCCGGCAGCGGGCCATGGACGGCGGTCTCTTCGGGGCGCGGAGCGCCATCGAGGACATGCGGTCGGCGATCGGCATGAACTGCTTCGCGTACCTGGTCACCATCGCCGCCGCGATCCTCGGCCTGCTGGTCGTCCGCCAGATCACCGCGATGCAGGAGCAGCGCGCCGCGCTGCCGCCGCAGGCCCCGCAGGGCCAGATGCCGCCGTCCCCGTACGGCGTGCCCGCGGCCAACCCGTACGGCGGCGGCGCCCCCGGCAACCCGTACGGCGCGCCCGCCCCGTCCCCCTACGGCGGCGCCCCGCAGCAGCCGCCGATCGTTCCGCAGGCCCCGCCCGCCCCGCCGTCCGCGCCCAGCCCGCCGTACGGGCAGGGCTAGCGCGTCGGCCGCGGCAGTGCTGGACCGAGACTTCTCCGAGTGGGGCAGGAAGAGAGCGTGCAGGCGGACGACGCGGAACTGACCGCCGCGGTGAACGCGGCGCAGGCCGGAGACGAGACTGCCTTCCGGACCGTGTACCGATGTGTGCACCCCCGGCTGCTGGGCTACGTCCGCACCCTGGTCGGTGACGCCGACGCGGAGGACATCACCTCCGAGTCCTGGCTCCAGATCGCCCGCGACCTCGGACGGTTCAGCGGAGACGCCGACCGGTTCCGCGGCTGGGCCGCCCGCATCGCCCGCAACCGCGCCCTCGACCACATACGCATGCGCGGCCGCCGCCCGGTCATCGGCGGGGACGAGACCGAGCTGGAGACCCGGGCCTCCGAGGCCGACACCGCGGGTGAGGCGATGGAAGCCCTCGGCACCGGCCGCGCGCTCAGCCTCATCGCCCAGCTCCCGCAGGACCAGGCGGAGGCCGTCGTGCTGAGGGTGGTCCTGGGGCTGGACGCCAAGAGCGCGGCCGCGGTGCTCGGCAAGCGCCCCGGCGCCGTACGGACCGCGGCCCACCGCGGCCTGCGGCGGCTCGCCGATCTCCTCGGTGACACGCCTGTGCTCGATGGGATACCCGGGCAGCGTGAGACAGGGGTGGCCAGGTCCGCGGGTGTGACGGAATCGGGTGCGCCAACGCAGAAAGACATGTGATGGCCGACGACCACCGCTACAGCTGGCTGGATGACAAGGCCGCGGAGCGGCTGCTTCGCGGTGAACCGGTCGAGGGGCAGAACGGTGCCTCCGGCGACCGGGACGATCGGCCGTACGCCGAAGCGGAACGGCTGGCCGCCGTGCTCAGCGCCGTGGCCGGAGCCGCGCGCCGCCCGGGCGGCGCCGCCGCGGACGGCACGGCCCCGCTCCCCGGCGAGGAGGCGGCGGTGGCCGCCTTCCGCGCGGCGCGGGCCGAGCCGACGGTCGTTCCCCTTTCCATGGAAGGCCAGGTCGGCGCCAAGTCGACGCGCATAGCGCGTCGGCGGCGTCCGCTGCGCGCCGGCATGGTGGCCGCGATCGCCGGATGCGCGCTCAGCGGCTTCGCCGTCGCGGCGGCGGCCGGTGTGCTGCCCTTCGGGCACAGCGGCGGCACCCCGGGCCCGGGCGCGAGCGCGTCGGACACCGGCCCCGGTGACGGCGACTCGGCCCGGCCGGAGATCTCCGAGGGCGGCGGTACGTCGACGGGGCCCGACGGAGGCGGCTCGTCCGACGGCACCCAGGGCCGGGGCGTACCGGGCGACGGCGAGGGCCGCGGCAAGGACAAGCACGGCGAGCACGACCGGCGCGGCAAGGGCGGGCACGGCAAGCCGGACAAGTCCGGTAAGCCGGGGGCCTGGAAGACCGGCAACGGCCAGAGCAACGGCAACGGTCAGCGGGCCCTGGGGGCCTGCCGCCGCTACCTCGCGGCGGAGGCCGGTACCGGGCCCGACGTCGGCTGGAAGGCGCTGAAGAAGCTCCAGCAGGCGGCGGGCAGTCGCTCCGCCATCCACGATTACTGCGTCCAGCTCGTCGGCGACACCGATCCGCGCAGCGGCACCGACGACAACTCCGGTTCCGGTGACGACACCGGGAGCGACGACGGCGGGTCGTCCCACCCCGCGCCCCCGCCGCCGTCCGATGACGGTACGAGCGGTACGCCGAGCCCGGACCCCAGCCAGTCGGACACCCCGTCCAGCACCCTGTCCGGCACCACCTCGTCGTCGGGCGGTCCTTCCGCCAGTCCGTCCGCGACACCGTCCGGCTCCGCGGAGGCCACCAAGTCCGCGAAGCCCGCGAAATCCAGCGGATCCTGAGACCCACGGGAACCTGGTGTGACGTTTTTTTCAGGGGTGACGCTGTAAGAAACGGGCCGACTGGTCATCGGCCGCGCGGGAGCCGAGGTTCCCCCCGTACCGACGGCTCCGCGCATATGGCGCGGGCAGAGCACGTTCCCCCGGCTCTGCCCGCGCCCACTCTCACCGTGGCGGGCCTACTTGTAGACGACCACCTTGTCGCCCGCCTTCACCTGGTTGAAGACCGCCGCGATCTTCTTCTTGTCGCGGACGTTCACACATCCGTGCGACGCCCCGCTGTAGCCGCGGGCGGCGAAGTCGGCCGAGTAGTGCACCGCCTGGCCGCCGCTGAAGAACATCGCGTACGGCATAGGCGTGTGGTAGATCGTCGAGACGTGGTCCCGGCTCTTGAAGTTGACCTGGAAGAGCCCCTCCCGGGTCGGCGTGTACTGCGAGCCGAAGCGCACGTCCATGGCCGAGACGACCCGGCCGTTGATCATCCACGCCAGCGTGCGGCTGCCCTTGCTGATGCACAGCACCCGCCCGGTCAGGCACCGCGAGTCCGGCTTGGCCAGGGGGTTCGTGGTCGGCGGGTACAGCTCGTCGCGGGTGGGCGGGGTGGTGCGGGACCGCAGGGAGCTCCAGGTGCGGCTGTCCACCGAACCGGTGGCCGCCAGCCCGCGGGCGCGCTGGTACGAGGCGACGGACGCGCGCGTCACCGTGCCGAAGTAGCCGGTCGGGTTGCGGCCGAAGTGCCCGAGCTGGCGCAGCCGCGCCTGGAGTTCGCGCACCCGTTCGCCGCTGGTGCCGAACGCGACGACGGGCGGCGCCACCCGCGGCGCACCGCGTGGCTTCGCCGCGACCCGGGTGCGGGGCGGGGCGGCCCGGTGGGGCGTGGCCCGCGGGGTGTGGGTGAACGTGCGGTGCGGGCGCGGCGCTGCGGCCGGGGTGCGGGGCGCCGCGCTGACGGTGCTGGCGCCCGCGCGCGGCTCCGCTCTGGTATGTCGCTGTCCGTCCAGGGTCACCGTCTCGCCCCGGCAGCCCGCCAGGAGGGCCGCCGCGGCGGCCGTGGCGAGCGCGGTGCGGACGGCCGATCTTCCGTGCATGTATCCCCCTCTTCGCCGGTTCGTCGCCCGGAATGTTGCCCGGGGCTGCCGTGCGGTGAACATCGGCGCATGCTGTGAAGAAGGCCCTGAATGGGTACAAGGGCAGATATAAGCCACCAGAAGGCAGGGACCCATGGCGCGCGAGTCGGAGTCGGGCTTCCCGATCGAGCCGGTGTACGGGCCCGGTCGCGAGTGTGGCGTACCCGACGGGCTCGGCGAGCCCGGGGCGTACCCCTTCACCCGCGGCGTCTATCCGTCGATGTACACCGGCCGCCCGTGGACGATGCGTCAGTACGCGGGTTTCGGCACCGCCGCCGAGTCCAATGCCCGCTACCGGGAGCTGATCGCGCACGGCACCACCGGTCTGTCGGTCGCGTTCGACCTGCCCACCCAGATGGGCTACGACTCCGACGCGGCGCTCGCGCACGGTGAGGTCGGCAAGGTCGGCGTGGCCATCGATTCGGTGGACGACATGCGCGTCCTGTTCGACGGCATTCCGCTCGACCAGGTCTCGACGTCGATGACGATCAACGCGCCCGCCGCGCTGCTGCTGCTCCTCTATCAACTCGTCGCCGAGGAGCAGGGGGTGCCGGGGGAGCGGCTGACCGGCACCGTCCAGAACGACGTCCTCAAGGAGTACATCGCGCGCGGCACGTACATCTTCCCGCCCGCGCCCTCGCTGCGGCTCATCGCGGACATCTTCCAGTACTGCCGCGCCGAGCTGCCCAGGTGGAACACGATCTCGATCTCGGGCTATCACATGGCCGAGGCCGGTGCCTCGCCCGCGCAGGAGATCGCGTTCACCCTCGCGGACGGCATCGCGTACGTCCGCACGGCCCTCGCGGCGGGCATGGGCGTGGACGACTTCGCGCCGCGCCTCTCCTTCTTCTTCGTCTCCCGTACGACCCTCCTCGAAGAGGTCGCCAAGTTCCGCGCCGCGCGCCGGATCTGGGCGCGGGTGATGCGCGAGGAGTTCGGCGCGCGCGATCCGAAGTCGCAGATGCTGCGCTTCCACACGCAGACGGCGGGCGTCCAGCTCACCGCCCAGCAGCCCGAGGTGAACCTCGTCCGGGTCGCCGTCCAGGGGCTCGCGGCGGTGCTCGGCGGCACCCAGTCGCTGCACACCAACGCGTTCGACGAGGCCATCGCCCTGCCCACCGCCACCTCGGCCCGGCTCGCGCTGCGTACCCAGCAGGTGCTGGCGTACGAGACGGACGTCACGGCGACCGTCGACCCGTTCGCGGGCTCGTACGCGGTGGAGGCGCTGACCGACGCCGTCGAGGAGGCGGCGGTGGACCTGATGCGCCGGATCGAGGATCTGGGCGGCGCCGTGGCCGCCATCGAACGGGGCTTCCAGAAGGCCGAGATCGAGCGCAACGCGTACCGCGTCGCCCGCGAACAGGAGGCGGGGGAGCGGGTGGTGGTCGGTGTGAACCGGTTCCGGATCGACGCGGAGGAGCCGTACGAACCGCTGCGCGTGGACCCGGCCATCGAGGAGCGCCAGCGCGCCCGGCTCGCCCGCCTGCGGGCCTCCCGGGACCGGTCGGCCGTGGGCGCGGCGCTGTCGGCGCTGAAGAAGGCCGCCGAGAGTGAGCCGGGTACGGCCAATGTGCTCTACCCGATGAAGGACGCGCTCGCGGCGCGGGCCACGCTCGGCGAGGTGTGCGACGCGTTGCGGGAGGTGTGGGGCACGTATGTCCCGGCGGACGCGCGCTGAGCCGGCCTGCTGAGTGTGCGGGTGCGCGACACTGGGTTCATGTCTGCTCCCCGCCGCACCTGTCCGGTCTGCACCCGTGAGATCGCGGTGGTCGGCGGGCGCTTCGCCCGCCACGATCCGCCGGGCCGCCGCTCCGACTACGAGCTGGTCTCGTGCCCGGGGTCGCGGCGGATCGCGCCGCTGCTGACCACTCCGCCGAAGCTGTTCGGCGGGGACGAGCCGCCGACTCCGGGCCAGCAGCCGCTGTTCTGAGGACGGTCGAAAAGGTCAGCTCACCAGTCGTGAGGTGATCACGACGCCCGGGCTGGACTCCGTCAGCGCCTCGCTGAGCCGGTCACCGGCCGCCGTCAGCGCGGCGTCGTCCATCGGGCCGAGCGCGTCCAGGACGAACATGGCCCGGGTGGTGTCGTGGGTGAGCCGGGTGCGGGTGCACTGGCGCCAGTTCCAGCGGCGGCAGGTGACGCCCGCGTCGTCCCGCCACACGACCTCGCCGGGCGAGGGGTGCTCCACGGCCGGTTCGCCGCTCGCCGTCGTCTCGAACGCCTCGTCGCCCGTGGCGCGCACCAGCCGGGCCGCGCCGGTGTAGTGGTCGAGGTCCTCGCCGCCCAGCGGGAGCACATGGGCGACCGAGATCGCGTTGTAGAGGTCGGTCAGCCGGTCCACCCGCGGCAGTCCGGCGCCCGCCCGGCGCAGCAGCGCCTCCGCGCTGGGCCGGGTGCGCTGCGGCTTGGCGCCGAAGGCGCGGAACGCCTCGCGCCATGCGGCCAGATGCGGATGCTCCTCGACCGGACCGTCCCCGAAGCGCTCGCGCGCCTCCGTCTCGGCGGCGGACAGCCACTTCTCGCTCAGCTCGTCACTGGGCCCGGGGCGCAGGCCCTCGGCGGTGATGAGCAGCGCGCGGTAGTCGGGGCGCAGGGCGTGGACGGCGGGATCGACGGTGGCGGATGCGAGCCAGTGGGATGCGGTGGACGTCGTCATGCGGTCCACTATGACATACGTTTCGGTGCAGTTTTGTGTACTGGGTGCGGGGCTAGAACAGGCCGAGGTGTGCGGCGAACATCGCCATCACGACGGCCAGGACCCAGCCGATGGCGTGCTCCACGAGCTTGTCGTGGTCGTCGGAACCGGAGGGACCGCCGGTGCGGGCGTGGACCGCGATGTGGGTCATGCGGGTCGTCCTTGCTGCTTGGTGTCTTGCTGCTTGGCGTGGGCCAGGAGGATGGTGATGATGGTGATGAAACGGGCAACCACTGTTGCCCAGGGTGCGCGGCCGCCCCTCCTCGGGTAAAGGGGGAGTGGCCTAACTCACCTATCCGTGAGCATGAGGAGGATCATCGTTGACCAGCGTCATTCCGAAGGGGCTTGGCGAGCAGGTCAGGGCGCTGGCCGACGGCGAGGTGACCTCGCGGGCGCTGGTCGAGCAGGCGCTGCGCCGCATCGCCGAGACCCAGGCCACGCTCAACGCCTTCCGGCGCGTCCGGGCCGAGGCCGCGCTGCGCGAGGCCGGCGACGCCGACCGGCGGCTGGCGGGCGGTGAGCGGTTGCCGCTCCTCGGGGTGCCGGTCGCGGTCAAGGACGACACGGATGTGGCGGGCGAGCCGACCGCGTTCGGCTGCTGCGGTGACTTCCCGGCCAAGGCGGAGGACGGCGAGGCGGTGCGGCGGCTCCGGGCCGCCGGGGCCGTGATCGTCGGCAAGACCAACACGCCCGAGCTGGGCCAGTGGCCGTTCACCGAGGGCCCCGCCTTCGGCGACACCCGCAACCCCTGGAACCTCGACCGCACCCCCGGCGGCTCCTCCGGCGGCGCCGCGGCCGCCGTCGCCGCCGGGCTGGTCCCCGCCGCGCTCGGCTCGGACGGCGCTGGCTCGGTCCGTATCCCCGCCGCCTGGACCCATCTCGTCGGCATCAAGCCGCAGCGCGGCCGGATCTCCACCTGGCCGGACGCCGAGTCCTTCCACGGCATCACCTGCAACGGCCCCCTCGCCCGCACCGTCGCCGACGCCGCCCTGCTGCTCCACGCGGCCAGCGGCAACCGCGACGGCGACCTGCACTGTCCGGAACCGATCGACGTGCTGTCCGCCCCGGGCCGCGACCCGGGGCGGCTGCGGATCGCCCTGTCGTTCAAGCCCGCCTTCACGGGCACGCCGAAGAGCCTGGACCCGGCCGTCCGCGCCGCCGTGACCCATCTCGCCGAACGGCTCGCCGCCCTCGGCCACGACGTCGAGGAGGCCGAGCCGCGCTACGGCGCCGTCGGGCTCTCCTTCCTGCCGCGCGCCACGGGCGGCCTGTGCGAATGGGCGGGCCGCGTCCCCGATCCGCTCCTGCTGGACGTACGCACCCGCGCCGCCGCCCGCAACGGCCGCCTCCTGCGCGGCACCCTGCGGCTGGCCCGCGCCGCCGAGGAGCCGCTGCGGCGCCGGGTCGGCGCCATCTTCCGGCGGTACGACGTCGTCCTCTCCCCGACCACCGCCACCCCGCCCCTGCGGATCGGCGCCATGGCCCGGCTGTCCGGCTGGGCCACCGACCGCGCGATGATCGCGGCCTGCCCGTACGCCTGGCCCTGGAACGTCCTCGGCTGGCCCGCCGTCAACGTCCCGGCGGGCTTCGCCGACCCCGCCGCCACCCTCCCCCTGGGCGCCCAGCTCCTGGGTCCGGCGTCCAGCGAGCCCCTGCTGATCGCGCTGGCCGCGCAATTGGAGGCCGACCAGCGCTGGTACGAACGCTGGCCCTAGCCCGCGTCCCCCGCGTGCCGGGCGCGGGCCCGCTCCAGCGCGGCGTCGAAGTCGCGCTGGGTGTCGTCGCACCAGTGCATCAGATCGGCGAGCAGCAGCCGCAGGGTCTCGCCGGGGCTGCGGCGCCAGCCGTCCGCGGAGAGCGTGTAGGTCTGCACGGCCTCGTTGGCGCGTCGCACGGCCTCTTGGTGTGCGCTCGGCGTCGTCATGCCCGTGTGTCCTCTCGTCACTCGTCCAATGAAACTGAAACGCATTGTATATTTGCAACACAATTCAGTTTTGGGGGTGTGGGCGATGACCAACGCACTGCGCGAGGTGACAGCCGTCCGGTACGTCACCCCGCTGCGCGGCGGCGGTTCCGTCCCCGGCGTGGTGGAGGCCGACGACCTGGGGACGTACGTCGTCAAGTTCACCGGCTCGGCGCAGGGCCGCAAGGCGCTCGTCGCCGAGGTCATCGTCGGCGAACTGGCCCGGCGGCTGGGCCTGCGCGTACCGGAACTGGTCCTGGTGCACTTCGATCCCGCGGTCGCCGCGGACGAACCGCACCAGGAGGTCCAGGACCTGCTGCGCGCCAGCGCGGGCCTCAACCTCGGCATGGACTACCTGCCGGGCGCCGCCGACTTCACCCCGGACGCGCACGACGCGCTCGGCCTCGACCCGCTGGAGGCCGCCCGGATCGTCTGGCTGGACGCGCTCACCGCCAACGTGGACCGCACGGTGCACAGCACCAACCTCATGACCTGGCCCACCTCCGGCCACCAGAAGCCCCGGCTGTGGCTCATCGACCACGGCGCCTCGCTCGTCTTCCACCACCGGTGGGAGACGGCGCGGGACGCGGTGACGAAGCCGTACGACCTCCGCCACCACGCCCTCGCCCACGGCACCCCGGCTGTCCCGGCGGCCGACGCCGAACTCGCTCCCCGCATTACGCCCGGGCTGCTCCACGAGATCGTGGCCACGGTCCCCGACGCCTGGCTCCCCGCCGAGCCGGGCTTCCCGACCCCGGCCGACTTGCGCCGGGCCTACGTCACCCACCTCACCGCCCGCGCCCGCCGCTCCGCCGCGTGGCTGCCGACCGTGTGCCCAGCGCCGCCCTGATCGCCGACAGATGGTCGTCCACCGGGCCGAGCGTCAGCAGGCCGCTGCCCGCGCCCGTGAGCTGGCCCGCCGCCGGGAGCAGGCGGGCGTGGGCCCGCGCCAGGACGTCGCGGTCGCCGAGTTCCCGGGCGACCGCCGCCTCCAGGCAGCACAGCGCCTCGTACAGCAGGTCCGCCGGGGGCTCCGGCAGGGCGCGCAGCGCCGCCCGCGCCCCGGCGGCATCCGTCCCCAGCAGCGCGAACGGCTCCGCCCAGGGGCGGTACGGACCCCAGTCCGCGCTCAGGTCGACGCCCCGCCCCGCCTCGCGCGCGGACCGCTCCCCGCCCGCCGCCAGCCGTACGCACAGCAGCGCAAGCGGCAGCAGCCCCCGCTCCACGCCCGGCATCCCGGCCCCCTCCAACCACCCGGCCGCCGCCCGGTACGCGGCCTCGGCTCGCGCCGCCTCCCCGGTCGCGGCGAGCCGTAGCGCCCCGTACCACTCCGTGAAGACGCCCACCAACGGCAGCTCATGGCGCGCGCCCAGCCGGTCCGCGGCGGCGGCGTGCTCGTCGGCGGCCGGGAAGTCGCCGAGCGCGCAGCGCGCCTGGAGCCGGACCAGATGGCCCAGCACCTCGTACGTCACCAGCCCGTGCCGCGCGGCCACCGCGATCAGTTCCGCGCCGATCGCGTCCCGCCGCGGCGCGAGCCCGGCCCGGGTGCAGGACTGCATGAACGCCCCGTTCAGGGCGAAGACCAGCAGCGCCGGATCGTCCAGCCGCCGGGCGATCTCCTCGGCCTCCCGTGCCGCCTCGGGCCCGCGCGGGGAGCGGGTGCCGCGCATCTCCAGCGCGACGGTGGCCAGCAGGCGGCAGCGCGCCGCGTCGCCGCCCTGAGGCGGCAGCGCGGCCAGGGCCCGCTCGGCCGCACCGACGATCCGCTCCGCCAGCTCCGGATCGTCGCTCCGGGTCCAGATCGCGGGCACGTCGTACGCGCCGATCACCCGCGCGGTCAGCTCCGGATCGCCGCACTCCTCGGCGGCGGCGATGGCCGCCGGCCGGTGCTGCCGGGCCGCCTCCAGACCCCCGCCCCCGGTCACGGCGAGGTTCCGGATCAGCCCCACCGTGGCCTCCAGCCGAGCCCGCGCCCCGCCGCCGACCGTACGGTCGTAGACGGCGGCCGCATCGGCCCAGACCCGCGCCGCGGACTGCCCCACCCCGGCACCCACCGGCCGCCCCGGCCCACCGCCGGGGCCCGGCGTCGGCTCCGCTGGACGACCGGCAGCCCCCGCCTCCAACGCCGGGTCCTGGGCCAGGATGTCCGCCTCCAGGCGGCGCAGGCGGGGGGCGGGGTCCAGGCCCAGCTGGGCGGTCAGGGTGGTGCGGGCGCGGCGCAGGACGGACAGGGCGTCGGCCTGGCGGCCCGTGCGGTACAGCGCGAGGGCCAGCAGGCGCCACGCGTCCTCGCGCCAGGGGTGGTCGGTCAGATGCGCGTCAAGGTCGGGCACCGCCTCCGCGGGGCGGTGCAGCGCGAGCAGGGTCTCGGCGCGCTGCTCGACGGCGCGGAGCCGCAGTTCGGCCAGGCGGGCGCGTTCGCCGCGGGCCCAGTGCTCCGTCTCGAAGTCGGCGTACGCCGGACCGCGCCACAGCTCCAGCGCCGCCCCCAGCCGCCGCAGCGCCGCCGCGGGCGGCAGGGTCGCGGCGGCGCCGACGGCCGCCTCGAAGCGCCACGCGTCCACGGCGTCGGCCGCCGCCCGCAGCGCGTACCCGGGGCCCTCGGTGACCAGCAGCCGGGGCCGGGCGTGCGGCGGACGGTCCGGTTCCAGGGCGCGGCGCAGGGCGCCGACGAAGGTCTGTACGGCGCCCACCGCCCCCGCAGGGGGCTCGTCCCACAGGTCCGCGACCAGCCGGGACACCGGTACGACCCGGCGGCGGGCCACGATCAGCCGCGCCAGCACCGCCCGGTGCCGTGGCCCCTTCAACGCGAGCGCGCCACCGTCACCCTCGGCCACCACCGGCCCGAGCACACCGAACGCGACCCGTTCCCACGTCACCGGGCCACCTTGACGTGCTCCCTGGCCTGAAGTCCGGGGATTCCGGCCTGGGTCGTGTGACCCTTCCGGGGGCTTCCTGTTTCCACGCGCTGTGCGGGCACGTGTGCCCGTCTTACCGGCGCTCCGCAGGCGTTTAGCGTCTCCGCCCGTCCGGCGGCGACGATACGGCGTCCTTCGAAGAGGACGTTGCGCGCTGCGTTGTGGTCGCGGTCGTGCACGGTGCCGCACTTGCCGCACGTCCACTGCCGGACGTGCAGGGGCTTGGGGCCGTCCCGGAATCCGCAGACCGAACAGACCTGAGAGGAGGGGAAGGCCCGGTCCACCTTGGCGAAGGTGCGGCCGTGCTTGACCGCCTTGTACTCCAGCATGGCGACGAACGCGGACCATCCCGCGTCGTGCACGGATTTGGCGAGCCGGGTGCGGCCGAGGCCGGACACCGCGAGGTCCTCCACGTACACCGCTTGGTTGTCGCGAATGATCTGAGTGGATGCCTTGTGGTGCCAGTCCCGGCGCCGGTCCGCCACCTTGGCATGGTGGCGTGCGACCTTGAGGCGGGCCTTGGCCCGGTTCTTCGATCCTTTGGCCTTGCGGGACAGCTCCCGCTGAAGGCGCCCCAGCTTCTTCTCCGCCCGGCGCAGGAAGCGGGGGCTGTGGATCTTGCTGCCGTCGGACAGGACGGCGAAGGCGGACAAGCCCAGGTCGATCCCGGTATCGGCGTCCCGGGCGGGGAGGATGTCCGGCTCGGTGTCCACGACGAAGCTGAGGAAGTACCGGCCGCAGCTGTCCTTGGTGACGGTCAGGGACGTCGGTGCGGCCGGAAGCCGGCGGGACCACGTGACCTTGAGATGGCCGACCTTGGCCACGTACACCGTGCCGTTGTCCTGGAGGGCGAAGGCGTTGGTGTTCAGTCGGATCGACTGCCGGGTGTCTTTCTTCGACTTGAACCGGGGCGGTCCGACCTTGCGGCCTGGCCGCTTGCCCGTGAGGCTGTCGAAGAAGTTCTTGTAGGCGGTATCCAGGTCCCGCAGGGACTGTTGCAGGACGACCGCTGATACGTCGGCGAGCCAGGCGCGTTCGGTGGTGCGCTTGGCCTGGGTGATACGCAGTCGGGAAAGATCCGCCGATGTCACGTACGGCAGTCCTGTGGCGTGTGCTTCCCTCCGGTCGCGCAGGCAGTCGTTCCACACCACCCGGGCGCACCCGAACGCCTTCGCCAGCGCATGGCGCTGGGTGGCGTCCGGGTAGGCCCGGTAGTTGTAGCGGAGCTGCATAAACGGACTCTACTACGATTGGTCTCATGGATGAGGAGAATGCCTATAGGCATGGTAGACACGTTGTTTCGGCAATGCATGTGCACTTGGTCTTCGTGACGAAGTACCGGCGTGGTGTGTTCGACGACGGGATGCTGACGCGCTGCGAAGAGATCATGCGCAAGGTCTGCGAGGACTTCGAAGCGGAGCTGAAGGAGTTCAACGGCGAACGCGATCACGTCCACCTCCTGGTGCACTACCCGCCCAAAGTCGCCGTCTCGAAGCTGGTCAACAGTCTCAAGGGCGTCTCCGCTCGCCGGATCCGGCAGGAGTTCACCGGCCGGATCAACCGCGCCATCATGCACGGGCACCTGTGGTCGCCCTCATACTTCTCCGCATCATGCGGCGGAGCACCGTTGGCGATCGTCCGCCAGTACATCGAACAGCAACAACGTCCGCTCTAAGGTGCACGTCAGAGCGGCCTTGAGATGCATTCATCCCCGGCGTGAACGCCGGGGCCTTCTGCAAAAGACCCGGTAACCGGACCCGCCGCTGTGCTGATCGGCTGCTGATCGGGACGCGGCAGCCTCGACGGGACAGACCACCGGCCGAACGAGAGCAGCGCCCCATGCCAGAGACCATCCCGGGCTTCGCCTACCACCGCGTCCCCGTCACCGCCGACGCCGATGCCGCTGACGGCATCGCCCTCAACGTGGCCGTCGGCGGCACCGGCAGCCCGGTCGTCCTGCTGCACGGCTTCCCGCAGACCCACCTCATGTGGCGGCACGTCGCGGCCGACCTCGCCGCCGACCACACCGTCATCTGCCCCGACCTGCGCGGCTACGGCGCGAGCGACAAACCGGCCGAGGCCGACAGCGGTACGTACGCCAAGCGCACCATGGCCGCCGACACCGTGGCCGTGGCCCGCGCCCTCGGCCACGACCGCTTCGCCCTCGTCGGCCACGACCGCGGCGCCCTGGTCGCCTTCCGCGCCGGGCTCGACCACCCGGACACCGTCACCCACCTCGCCGCGCTCGACGTGCTGCCGACGCTGGACATGTGGGAGGCGATGCACGGCACCACCGCGGCGGTCGGCTTCCACCTCTACCTGATGGCGCAGCCCCCGGGCCTGCCCGAGCGGATGATCGCCGCCGCCCCGGACGTCTTCTTCGGCCACTTCCTCGACCTCTGGGGCACCGACCCCGCCGCGATCCCCGCCGCCGTCCGCACCGCGTACCTGGACGCCTGCCGCGCCGCCGTGCCGTCGATCGTCGCCGACTACCGGGCCTCCGCCGGGATCGACGTCGCCCACGACCTGGCCGACCGGGAGGCGGGCAACCGGCTGCGGATGCCCGTCACCGTCCTCCAGCAGGACTGGGGCGCCGCCCTCGGGTTCGACGCGGAGGCGCTGTGGCGCGCCTGGGCGCCCGACCTGCACCACGCGACCGTCTCGTACGGCCACTTCATGGCCGAGGAGGCGCCCGCCGACGTCGCCAAGTCCCTCCGCACCCTCCTCGCCCGCGGCGCCTGATCCGATACGGAATCGGCCCTCCGGATGGCCAACTCCGGCAGGGTCGGAGGCAGTTCGTTCCGTACGCACGGCCACGACCCGTCAGAAGCCGGTCCCGTGTCCACGGCTGGGCCCGGCGGGTCTCCCTACAGCGGCAGACCTCGGCGGAAGACGGCCATGGGTCGGCCCGCGCCGTCGTAGTCGTCGACGATCTTCGCGTCGAAGCCGAGGCTGCGGTGGAAGGCGATGGAGCCGGAGTTCCCGATCGACGTGATCGCCTTCAACTGCCGTGCGCCGTGACGTTCCGCGGCTTCGGCGAACGCCGCATACAGACGGCGCCCGAGGCCCGTGCCACGCGCGTCGTCCCGCGTGGCGATCAGATGCACGTAGCCGGTGCGGTCCGGGGTGACGAACCCGAAGACGTACCCACGGATTCCGTCCTCGGCTCGGGCAACCAGGCAGGTGGAGCCGAACTCCTGCACCAGTGCCAGGAGGTGCAGCGACCGAAGGTCGCGTTCGCCCCAGTAGCGGGGGTGATCATTCAGGACCTGGTGGAAGTCGGCCACCCCGGCTGGTGTGATGTGTATCCCCATGACGCCACGCTAGTCGGCGCCGAGCGGCGTGGGCCGTGGGGTTTCACGCTCGGGCGGCGATGCGCTCGCCGAGTTCGGCGGCTGCCGGGCTGTCGGGCAGGGAGGTGGCGCGGGCGGCGATGTTGGTCAGGCCGTCGTTGATCCGTACGGACTGCACGCCGTCGGCGCAGTCGAGGAAGTCGCTCCAAGTGGCCAGGGCCGTCTCGGTGTTGCCGCGTTTGAGCTGGACGTGTCCGAGGTCGGCGAGCACGATCGCCCGGGTGCGCTTGCGGTCGAGGCCGTGGATGTCGAGCGCGAGGTGGAGGTGTTCTTCGGCGGCGGTGAGGTCGCCGAGTTTGGCGTGGATCATGCCGGAGTCATGGGCCCACCGGCCGTGGCTGTAGTGGCTCGCCCAGGACTGGCCCGGCCGCGACGGCGCCTGCTCGATAGCGGTCTGCGCGGAGGCGAGCATCGTCGCGGAAGTGGTGTGATCATTGTCGGCGGCTGCCGCGCGGGCGAGGGTGTTGCGGTAGTACGCGAGCGCCTTGGGGTTGTCGAGTTTCCGGCCGCGCTGTTCGCACGCCTCGGCGAGCCGTACGGCGGTGGGGATGTGGCCGAGGTCGATGGCCTGTTCGGCGAGTCCGCGCAGGGCGGTCGCGGCCAGTTCGTTCTCCCCGGCCTCGGTGGCGAGCTTGAAGCTGTGCAGGTGGTACTGCTGGCTCAGCCCCTGGTTGCCCTCGTCACGGGCCATCCAGCCGATCAGGTGCACCAGTTCGCTGGCCGCGGCGAACAGCTCGCGGCCGACCTTGTCGCTGTAGCGGCCGTCCAGCCATCGTTTGACGTCGACGGTGAGGTAGCGCACCGCGAGGTGCCGGGCGTGTCCGCCGCCGAGTTCGGAGGCGGCGTTGCCCAAGGTGGTGGTCATGGTGCGGACAGCGGTGACCTCGCCCACGCCGACCGCGACAGGGCCGGGCCGGTTCGCGCGGCGGGTGATCGCTTCGGCGTCGGGCAGGTCGAGCACGGCCAGGCCGACAGCGGCGGATGCCGCGAGGAACTGCCGTCGTTCCACGTCGCTGCCTCCCAGGATCACGACCGAGGTCACGGTATCGGCGAACTCGCTGTCATTGTTCCCGGACAGATCGACGTTCAGGACTTGTTCGATGAACGGCAGCCACACCTGTGGCACCCGGCGCCCGGTCTCCCACCGGTAGACCTGCTGTCGGTCACAAAATCCCGTCTTTCCCCAGCGCGCCACCGAGAGCTCGTCCGCGAGCTTCTCCTGACTGCACCGGGGGCGGCGTGCCGTGCGTGCCGCGCGGATGCGCTCGCCGATGGTCATGTCCGAACCGTTCGTCGGTCCTGGTTCACAACTGGCCTACACCTGGCAGACATTGTGGCAGCTCCCCACACACCGCGCCCGAGCGTTGACTGATGGTAACCGTCAGGCGGGATGGTCGCCGGGCAACGAGCGGAAGGAACACCCTCATCATCCGAACCAGCACTTCCGCTTCGCACTACACCGTGCTGCTCTCCGCCACCCGCAAGGGCGCCCGCCTCGCTCGGCTGCTCGCGACCGAGCGCATCCGCTCCTGGGGCTGCCGTACGAGAAGGCGGCGCTGATCGTCGCCGAGCTGGCCGCGAACGCCGCGCTGCACGGCCGCGTTCCGGGCCGGAACTTCCGGCTCTCGCTCAACAGGACCTCCGACACGCTCCGCGTCGAGGTGAAGGACCCCCGGGCCGACCGCCTGCCCGCCGTCCGTCCGAAAACCGGGGCCGGTGACCAGCCGCGCGAATCGGGCCACGGGCTTCTGCTCATCGAGGAGTTGGCGGACCGCTGGGGCGTCCGGTCCGAGCTGATCGGTAAAACCGTCTGGGCCGAACTCGACCTCCGCGCCTGAGCCCGTTCCACCGGAGGCCCGGATCGGCCTCGCCGCGTACATCCAGTCGCGTGCCGGAGTGCGCGTCCGTGGCGCTCGGCTCTGACCGCGCGGAGAAAACACGTGGCGCGTATCGTCGAAAACGGACCTTCGGAGGGGGATGTCACCCTGCGCCGCCCTCGTCATCGGGACGGGCAGGCGGCGCCACGTCACCAGAGAGGTCAGGGATTGCCATGGCTACGGTGAGCAGCGTCCGGTACGTTTCCCCCTTCTCTTGGGTCGGTCTCAATGCGAATGAGGCGCTGGAGGTCTTCGCCCGCGGTTCCGACGGCACCCTTCAGCACAACTGGCAGACGGCCCCGAGCCGCAACGAATGGTCGGGGTGGAAATCGCTCGGCGGCAACATGGCAGGCGACCCCGTCGTGGCCACGAATCTCGATGCCCGGATGGAGGTTTTCGCCCGCACCACGGACGGCAAGGTCCAGCACGCCTGGCAATCCAACCCCCACGGCACCTCTTGGTCGCGTTGGGAACCCCTCCCCGGCAGCCCGTCCGCGGCAGGCACCCCGACCGTCGCCAGGGACTTCGACGGCCGACTGGAGGTTTTCGTCCGTGCCACGAACGGTTCCGTCCAGCACATCTGGCAGACCGCCCCGAACAACGGATGGAGAGATGATTGGAAAGCTCTCTTCGTCGACGACGTGATGGGCGATACGGCGGTCATACAGGACGCCGATGGCCGGCTGGAAGCTTTCGTCCGCGGCTACGACGACGAGAATGGGGTGCTCACCGTTCTGCACGCTTATCAGCGTCCCCATGTCGACGGATGGGCGTTCGGTGAACTCGGCGGCACTCCGCAGGAAGACCCGACGGCCGTCTTGAACACCTCCGGCCAGCAGGAGGTCTTCGTCCTCGGCCCGAACGGCGACATCGAGCACATCTGGCAGACCAAGCCCAGCAACGGATGGGCTCCGGGCTGGAAATCGCTCGGCGGCGACAATCCGGTGGGCACCCCTGCCGTCGGCGTGAACACCGATGGCCGCCTGGACGTCTTCGTACGTCAGGAAGGCGGGGCCATCGAGCACAAATGGCAGACCAACCCCGCCCCCGACGGCAGGTGGTCGTCCCATTGGGCACCGCTCTACAGCGGCAGCCCGCTCGTGATCGGCGACCCGGTGGCCGCCTCGAACGCCGACGGCCGCATGGAGGTCTTCGCCCTCTTCGGCGACGGCACGATCAGGTGCACCTGGCAGAACGCACCGGGCGACGACAGCGACTGGTCGGCCTGGCACTCGCTCGGCGTGCCCGAAAGCTCGCAGGGCGGGTGAGTTCGATGGCGGGCGAGAAGCCTTGGGCTGGTCCCGCCGCTCACGCGGCGGGACCAGCCCCACAGCTGCTAGTTCTTCTCACACTTCTTGGTGTCCTTGCTGACACCCATGATCGGGTTGATGTGCGCGAACTTGTACGTGCCCTTGGTCATTCCCTCGAAGCTGACGCACTTGTACCACGGCGTCGATCCGTCGTTCCAGAACTTGAAGGCGACCTTGGTCTTGAAGCCGCCCAGGCAGTGGTTGTTGTAGTACACCTTGGTGCTCGCGTAGCCGGTCTTCCAGGAGAAGTTGATCCGCGACGAGTTCTCGTTGCACTTGACGCTGCCCTTGCCCGCCTTCGGCGGCTTTCCCTGCGCGGCCGAGGTGGACGCGGTGCCGGTGTCCGACGCCGCGATTGCCGGTGCGGACATCAGGCTGAGGGTGAGACCGGCGGCTGCGAGCATGCCTCCGGCCGTAATGAGCGTACGCATGATTTCCCCGTGGAGGTCGCGGATCACCGCAAGAGTGATCCGTTCCTGATTGGTCGCGATCACTAAATCTCCCGGGCGGATAGGGCGTCAACCCCCGAGCCCGCAAGGCGGCGTTGGGGTCATCCCTGATCACGAGGAGCTACGCCCGCCTCGACTCTTTCCGGTGCCATTCGCTCAGCAGGGTCAGATCCCGCTTTTCGGGTGCCCTTACAGGCGATAAAGGGCGCGCGCACGCGCCAGGTCGACGGGCTTGTCGCCCGCGAGATCCAGAAAGTGGTCCACCTGCCACGCCTGAGTTCTGGATGCCTGGCGATTGGCCGTGGTCACCCACGGCGGATGGACGCGGAAACCGCGCTTCCCACCGGTGCCGCCGCGCGACATGATGCCGCGCTCGCACAGCACGTCGCGGGGGAACACGAACTGCCCGAAGTGTCCGCTGTCCCGGTGTGGCACACCGGGACAGCGGACGAGCGAGGGGTGACGGAGGCGGTCAGCCGATGGGGTTGACGAAGGTGCCGGGGTGGGTGGCGCTGCGCTGGTCGACGAGGGTGCCCCAGGGCCACTTGAGAGTGATCGACTTGGTCTCGTTGGGCGGGGTGATCTCCGCGTAGGCGGGCTGGTAGAAGCCCTCGTCCTCGTCGGTCATGGCGAGGTTGATGGTGAAGTCGGTGCTGTCGCCGGGGGCGAGGGTGATCGAGCCGTACTTGGTCGAGGAGCGCTGGAGCGACCAGCGCTCTCCACCGTTGACGGACTTGAGGTCCACGCCGGGGAAGCCGCCGATCTTGCAGGTGCTTCTGCCCTTGTTGGTCAGCATGACGCTGGTGGTGGTCCCGCCCTCGGCGTTCGGGTCCGGGACGGCGTCGTCGCCGGTGGCGAAGGCGGCCTTCAGCCCGGAGGTGTGGCAGCGCTCGATGCCCGAGGCGGCCTTGCCCGCCTTGTTGCTCAGGTCGCCCGCGTCGACCTTGGTGTCGGAGCCCTTGCCACCGGACTCGGCGGTGGCGGCGGATTTCGCGCCGGTGTCGCCGGAGCCGGAGCAGGCGGTCAGGCTGAGGCCGGCGGCCACGGTCAGGGCGGCGATGGCGACGCGCAGGGTGCGGCGGCGGGCGGTGCGGGCGGTGGTGTTGGTGTTCATTTCGGGTCCCCCCCAGGGGCAGTTGGTGACGTTGTCTCCTCGGTACGTCATCCACTCTGGCCGGGCCCGCTACCGCAAAGCTGCCGCGCCGCTAACGCCCGGCTGATGCGGGCGTTAGCAGGGTCCCGGCAGTGGTCACATGGAGAAGCGGACCGTCGTGCCCTCGGGGCCGGTGTGGATACGGACGAGATCGGCGAGGTGGTGGACCGTCAGCAGACCCCGGCCTCCGGGACTGTCGCGCTGTGGCGGGAGACGGCCTGCCAGCGGGTCGCGCAGCCATCCTCGGTCTCTCACCTCGCACACGATCTGCGTGCCGTCGCCCCAGACCGACACGGTGCCCGAGCCGCCGCCGTGCCGCACGCTGTTGGTGGTCAGCTCGGTGACGGCGAGCGCGAAGTCGTCCAAGCGCTCACCTGGCAGACCGAGGCGCTTGGCCAGCCCGACGGCGAGGTCCCGCGCGCCGGGCAGACGGTCGGCGTCGAACGTGAAGACGACGGCCCATCGTGGTCGCACGAGGAGTTCATTGAAGGCGGCGACAGCGCCGTCGGCGTCGTAGGCCGCACTGCGCTCCTCCCTGCCGCCGACGATGACGACGGGATGTGTCGTGAACGCGTCGGCAAGCCGTCCGGCGTTGAGCCGTACGGCGTCGTAGGGGCACAGGATGCTGACGTTCCGGCCGTGGAACGCCTTGTTGATCAGCGCTTCGTGCTGGACACAGGCCGGATATTCGGCGGGGGTACGGGCGGGCCAGATCGGCTCACCGATGATCCGTACCCGCTCGGTGAGATGCGCGTCGGCGAACCAGAGGAGCACCTTGGGAATGATCCGGCCCGGGTTCCGTCCTGCCCGGCTCATGTCGGTGAACTGCACCTGTTCGGCGCTCGCACCCAGCTCCGCGCGCAGCAGCCCGAGATTACTCGCGGGTACGGCCACCGCGACCGGCTCGCCCGCGGCCAGGCCCTCCTGTACGAACGGGACCGTCCCGGCCACGTACTCCTGGACGCCTCGGTAGAAGAAGGCCCGATGGGCGAAAGACTGAGCCGCGCACGTCACGTCATCATCTCGATCGACGCCAGTTCGGGCAGAAAGGCGGCCCACGTGCGCCGCGGCGTTGGCGGCGGGACCCGTGGGATCGCTCTCGTTTCGGCGATCGGCCATGTGCCCGGCCAGCATGAGGCGCCCACGTTCTCACCTCCACCGACCTCGACGCCGGAGTACCACCGTCTTCACGGTAGCGCGGTGGGGGCGCACCGAGCGAGGTCCCGTTGCTCAAGATCGAGTGCGGCCGGGGCCGCCGCGGTGTCCGGCCGCGCTGCTAGCGTGCGGACACCAATGGGGAGGGCGGCAGCGGCGCATGGCATCGATGAGCTTTCGCATCGGCGGCGATCTGGACGTACGGCGGCTCGGGTTCGGGGCCATGCGGCTGGCGACCGAGCCCGGGCCTGGGCGGGAGGCGTCCATCGCGGTCGCCCGGCGGGCCGTGGAGCTGGGGATCACGCTGATCGACACCGCTCACCTGTACGGCGGGGGAGCCAACGAGGAGCTTCTCGCCGAGGCGCTGCACCCGTACCCGGACGGGCTGCTCGTCACCACCAAGGTCGGCGTCGCGCGCACCGGTCCCGGTGGGGAGTGGAAGCTGGACGGGCGGCCGGAGGTGCTGCGGGACCAGGTGGAGCAGGCGCTGCGGCGGCTGCGCGTCGAGCGGATCGAGCTGCTCCAGCTGCACCGCATCGACCCGGAGACGCCGCTCGCCGACCAGCTCGGCAGCCTGCGGGACCTCCAGGTCGAGGGGAAGGCGGGCCGGATCGGGCTGTCCGAGGTCACCGTCGCCGAACTCGGTCAGGCACGGGCGATCATCGATGTGGTGAGCGTGCAGAACCGCTACAACGTGCTCGACCGGGAGCACGAGCCGGTGCTCGCGGCGTGCGAGGCGGCGGGGATCGCGTTCCTTCCGTGGCGGCCCGTCGCGGCGGGGGTGTGGGACGAGACGTCCGAGGTCGCGGCGGTGGCGGCCGAGCTGGGGGCCACGCCCAGCCAGGTGGCGCTCGCGTGGCTGCTCGGCCACTCGCCGGTCGTTCTGCCGATCCCGGGCACGGCGCGGATCGGTCATCTGGAGGAGAACGTGGCCGCGGCGGACCTCCAGCTGACACCGGCGCAGCGCGACCGCCTCGACAGGGCGGGGGACGGAGCTCTGTAACGGCGCTCAGTGCGGCCGGCGCAACCCCGCGATCAGCAGCTCGACCAGTCGGCGCGGGTCGTAGCGGGCGTCGCTGTCCGCGCCGATGCAGAGGTTGCCCACGCCGCGCATCAGCGCGTACGCCTCCACGTCGGCGCGGATCTCGCCGGATTCGGCGGCGGCGTCGAGCAGTTGCGTGCCCACGGGCAGGAGGCGGTCGAGGAAGTAGGCGTGCAGGGTGTCGAAGCCGGAGCCGTCGGACTGGAGCACGGCGGCGAGGCCGTGCTTGGTGACCAGGAAGTCCACGAAGAGGTTGATCCACTGCTCCAGCGCGGCGTACGGGGTCGGGCTGGACTCCAGCAGGGCCGGTCCGGCCTCGGCGCACGCTTCGACCTGGTGCCGGTAGACGGCGATGATGAGGTCCGCCCGGGTGGGGAAGTGGCGGTAGATCGTGCCCATCCCGACGCCCGCCTCGGCCGCGATGTCGCGTACGGGGGCCTCCACGCCCGAGCGGACGAAGACCGTGGCGGCCGCGTCGAGCAGCGTCTCCTTGTTGCGCCGGGCGTCCTTCCGCTTGGACGGGGCCGCGCGCCCCGCGCCGTCCCCGCGCCCGCCCTTGCCGCCGTTGTCCACCGTGCCGCTCCCTTCGCCATTGCGCTTGCCGAAACGGAACAGCGTTCCGTGTCGTTCCAAACGGAACGAGGTTCCGTTTGTTCATGATGGCAGCTCCACCCGCGATGGAGGAACACCGTCATGCATGACCGCACCCTGGGCCGCACCGGCGTACAGGCCAGCCCCCTCGCGCTCGGTGCGATGAAGCCCACTCGCGGGCTCGGTTATCCCGTTGCCGCTCCTCGCGGCGGCCGGTAGGGTCACCCGGGTGACTGCCGGGTCGGCCCATGAGGGCCATGCGCGAGTGAGGCGCCCGGCCTCGGCGTGAGCGCGAGGCGGGCCAGGGCCCCGCCGCTCCTCTCCGTTGTTCATCGTTCGCACCGCGGCCTTTCGCGCCGCCACCACGACGACACCGGAGACACCTCACATGGACATTCAGCTGAACCACACCGCCGTCTACGCCTCGGACCGGCACCGGTCGGCCGAGTTCCTCGCCACGGTCCTGGGCCTGGAGGTCGGCGTCCCGTTCGGGCCGTTCCTCCCCGTCGACCTCGGCAACGGCGTCACGCTCGACTACTACGAGAAGCGCGACGAGCCGATCCAGCCGCAGCACTACGCGTTCCTCGTACCCGAGGAGCGGTTCGACGGCATGATCGCCCGGCTGGAGTCGGCCGGAGTCACCTACTGCGCGGACCCCGGCCACACCCGGCCCGGCGAGATCAACGACCTCTTCGGCGGCCGCGGCGCGTACTTCGACGACCCGGACGGCCACAACATGGAGATCATGACCCGGCCCTACGTCCGGCCGTAGGCGAGAGGGGCGCCCGCCCTCACGAGCAGACGAACGACCGCCGCACCGTCTCCGACAGGGCCTGGCGGCGGCGGTCGTGCTCCTCGGGGCGGTCGTCCTGCGTCGCGGTGGCGTAGGGGCCCGCCGCGGACCAGGTCAGGGCCATGGAGGTGATCAGGGCGAGGATGTCCTGAGGGTCGAGCGAGGCGATGACCCCGCCGTTCCGCTGCGCCTCGGAGAGCGCCCGCAGTTTGGCGGCGACCGCCGGATTCCCGGGCGCCAGGCTTCCGGTGTGGATCCCCTCCAGCTTCGCCCAGGTCACCAGGCGGACCAGGTCCGGGCGGGCGAGGAACGCGTCGTAGAGCCGCACGGCGTAGGTGGCGAGGTCCGTGGCGGTGAACGGGACGGCGTCGGCGACGGCGTCGGCGTGCAGGCGGAAGACCGCGTCGAACAGGCCGAGTTTGTCGCCGAAGTAGGCGTAGAGCTGGGCCTTGTTGACGCCGGCGGCGGCCGCGATGCGGTCCACGCGTGCCCCCGCGACGCCGTGGGCGGCGAAGTCCTCGGTGGCGGCGTCCAGCAGGCGACGGCGGGTGGCGTCGGCTTTCGCGGGGGACATGGCGCCAGATTACCAACTGGTTGGTTGCCCTCCGCGGTCCACTGCCCTACCGTAAAACTAACTAGTTGGTTTTTCGGAGAGGCGGTAACCCGTGGCCGTGGCCGTACGCGCGTATGCGGTGGAGCAAGCCCGAGGGCCGGTACGGGTGCGGGAGTACGAGCCCGCGCCCCCCAGCCCCCACGAGGTGGACGTCGCCGTCACCCACTGCGGTGTCTGCCACACCGATGTCGGCATGATCGACGACCTGCACGGCATCTCCCGCTTCCCGGTGGTCGCCGGGCATGAGGCGGTCGGCGTCGTCGCGGCGCTGGGCAGCGCGGTCGACCGCACCCGGCTGTCCATCGGGCAGCGGGTGGGCGTCGGGGCGACCGCCGGTGCCTGTTTCGCCTGCGAGTGGTGTCTGAGCGGTCGACAGCATCTCTGCCCGGACAAGGACGACCTCGTGCTCCGTGGCGACGGTGGCGCGTTCGCGACCCAGGTGCGCGCCGGTGACTGGCGGTATGTGCAGCCCCTCCCCGACGCCCTCGCGTCCGAGCAGGCCGCGCCGCTCATGTGCGCCGGTTCGACGGTGTTCTCGGCATTGGTGCGGCACGGGGTGCGGCCCACGGACCGGGTCGCCGTGGTCGGCGTGGGGGGCCTGGGGCACCTGGCCCTCCAGTTCCTCGCGAAGTGGGGGTGCCATGTCACCGCTCTCTCCTCGACGGCCACCAAGGCGGACGACGCCCGGCGGTTCGGGGCGCACGAGTTCGTCGTGGCGGGCGCGGCGGGAGAGGGGCTCGCGGGGCTCTCCGGGGCGTTCGACTTCGTCCTGTCGACCGTCTCCGGGGACCTGCCGTGGGACGCGTACCTGGCGACGCTGCGGCCGCAGGGGAGCCTGAGTGTCGTCGGGGTGCCCGAGTCCGCGTTCACCGTTCATCCGCTGTCCCTGCTGCTGGGCGAGAAGACCCTCGCCGGGGGACTCGTGGGGACGCCCGTGGAGACGGGACAGATGCTCGACTTCGCGGCCCGGCACGGCATCCGGGCGGAGACCGAGACGTACCCGGTGTCGCGCATCGAGGAGGCGCTGGACCGCGTGCGGGGCGGACGGGCCCGCTACCGCGCGGTCCTGGAATTCTGACGAACGCTCACGTCGTCGGCAGCCACCCGCCGGCGGGCCAGTGGGACGGGGCCCGGGCCTACGGCGCCAGGATGTCCAGCTCGCGCAGCGCGCCCACGGTGATCTCGCGGGTGTAGCGCTCCGCGCGCTCCGCGTCGCGGGCGCGGACCGCTTCGGCGACGCGGACGTGGAGGGTGACCGCCGCCGGGTCCGGGTCGCTGAACATCACCTGGTGTTCGGTGCGGCCCGCCAGGACCTCGGCGACCACGTCGCCGAGGCGGGCGAACATCTCGTTGCCCGAGGCGCGCAGGATCACGCGGTGGAAGGCCACGTCGTGGACGAGGTAGGCGGGGAGCTGCTCGCCGCGCGAGGTGGCGACCATGTTGAGCGCGTGCTCGGTCAGCTCGGCGCACTGGGCGGCGGTGGCGTGCTCGGCGGCCAGCGCGGCGGCGGCCGGTTCGATGGCCGAGCGCAGGGAGGTCAGGGAGCGCAGCTGCCGGGGGCGGTCGGGACCGGCCAGCCGCCAGCGGATGACCTGCGAGTCGAAGACGTCCCACTCCTCCGGCGGGAGGACGGTCACCCCGACGCGGCGGCGGGAGCGGACCAGGTGCATGGCCTCCAGGACCCGCACCGCCTCGCGGACCACGGTCCGTGAGACGTCGAAGCGGCGCTCCAGCTCATCGGTGCGCAGCACGGTCCCCGGCGGGTAGTCGCCCGCGGTGATGGCGGGCCCGAGGGACGCCAGCAGCCGAGCGTGCAGTCCCCGCCCGGCGGGCCCCTGGTTGTCCATGAGGTCAGACTACGTGGACGTCGGTCGCAATTTAAGTATGACTTTTAAATCACGGACTCTTGAATACGTCGTATCTGTGGGGTTGAGTGTGCTGCCAGCGGTGCCGAGGTCGAGGAAGACGGAAGACGGTCGAGGAGACGGTCGTCGCGGCGGACGGCACCGGAGCAGACAGCGAGGTTTTCCACATGCATGCCCCCCTGGTCGTCGTCATGGGAGTGTCCGGTACGGGCAAGACCACGGTCGGCCCCCTGCTGGCGGACGCGCTCGGTGTGCCGTACGCCGAGGCCGACGACTTCCACCCGCCGGCCAATATCGCCAAGATGTCGGCCGGCACCCCGCTGGACGACGAGGACCGCAGGCCGTGGCTGGACGCCATCGGCGCCTGGGCCCATGACCACGTCGGTCACGGCGGCGTGGTCAGCTGCTCCGCGCTCAAGCGGAGCTACCGGGACCGGCTGCGCGCTGCCGAGCCCGGTGTCGTCTTCCTCCATCTGACCGGCGACCGCAAGCTGATCGCCGACCGGATGAAGGAGCGCAAGGGCCACTTCTTCTCCGAGAAGATGCTCGACTCGCAGCTCGCCACCCTGGAGCCGCTCCAGGGCGACGAGAACGGCGTCGCCGTGGACATCGCCCCGGGGCCCGAGACCATCACCGAGCGGGCCGTCGCCGCACTGCGGCAGCGGTCCTGACATCGACAAAAACGCAGGTTAGGAAGCCTCCGTGACCAGACTCAGCGCCGAGTTGCTGGCAGCGGACACCGTCGACCCGATCACGTCGGCCGGTCACGCGCAGCTGGGCATAGCCGTTCTCGTCGGCATAGCCGTCCTCGTCCTCCTCATCACCAAGACCAAGCTGCACGCGTTCCTGTCGCTGACCATCGGCTCGCTGGCGCTCGGCGCCGTCGCGGGGGCGCCGCTCGACAAGGTCATCACCAGCTTCTCGGGCGGTCTCGGCGACACCGTGGCGGGCGTCGGGGTGCTGATCGCGCTCGGTGCGATCCTCGGCAAGCTGCTCGCCGACTCCGGGGGCGCCGACCAGATCGTGGACACGATCCTCGCCAGGGCGAGCAACCGGACGATGCCCTGGGCGATGGTGCTCATCGCGGGGATCATCGGGCTGCCGCTCTTCTTCGAGGTCGGCATGGTGCTGATGATCCCGGTGGTGCTGCTGGTCGCCAAGCGCGGCAACTTCTCCCTGATGCGGATCGGCATTCCGGCGCTCGCGGGCCTGTCCGTGATGCACGGCCTGGTGCCGCCGCACCCCGGCCCGCTCGCCGCGATCGACGCGGTCCACGCCGACCTGGGCATCACGCTCGCGCTAGGCGTCCTCATCGCGGTGCCGACCGCCGTCATCGCGGGCCCGGTCTTCTCGCGCTTCGCCGACCGCTGGGTCGACGTCACCCCGCCGGACCGGCTGATGCCGACGCGTCCCTCGGAGGACCTGGAGCGGCGTCCCGGTTTCGGCGTCACCGTGTTCACCGTGCTGCTGCCGGTCGTGCTGATGCTGGTCAAGGCGCTGGTCGACATCGTCATCGACGATCCGGAGAACACCACCCAGCGGATCGCCGACGTCATCGGCAACCCCTTGGTCGCGCTGCTGGCGGCGGTGCTCGTGGGCATGTTCACGCTCGGCCGCGCGGCGGGCTTCACCCGGGACCGCATCTCGGCCACCGTGGAGACCTCGCTCGCGCCGATCGCCGGAATGCTGCTGATCGTCGCGGCGGGCGGCGGCTTCAAGCAGACGCTCATCGACATCGGCGTCGGCAACATGATCATGGACATCTCGAAGGACTGGAACGTCTCAGCGCTGCTGCTCGCCTGGCTGATCGCGGTCGCGATCCGGCTCGCGACCGGCTCGGCGACCGTGGCCACGATCTCCGCCGCCGGGCTGATGGCGCCGCTCACCGCGGACATGTCCAGCACCCATGTGGCGCTGCTGGTGCTCGCCATCGGCGCCGGCTCACTCTTCTTCAGCCATGTCAACGACGCGGGCTTCTGGCTGGTGAAGGAGTACTTCGGGATGAGCGTGGGGCAGACGGTGCGGACCTGGTCCGTGATGGAGACGGTCATCTCGGTCGTCGCGCTCGGCTTCGTCCTGCTGCTGTCACTGGTGATCTAGCACCGGGGATTTTTGAGAACCGAGAGGTATGTACGTCATGACCACACATCCGCTCTTCGACATCACGGGCCGCACCGCCCTGGTCACCGGCTCCAGCCGCGGCATCGGCCACGCGCTCGCCCGCGGCCTGGTGGAGGCAGGCTGCACGGTCGTCCTCAACGGCCGTGACCAGCAGGCCCTGGACAAGGCCGCGGCCGAACTCGGCGGCGCGGAGGCGGGCGTGCACACCGCCGCCTTCGACGTCACCGACGGCCCGGCCGTTGCCGCCGGGATCGCCGACGTGGAGGAGCGGGTCGGCCCGCTCGACATCCTGGTCAACAACGCCGGGATGCAGAACCGCGCACCGCTGCTGGAGTTCACCGACGAGGCCTGGCGGCAGATCGTGGACACCAACCTGACCAGTGCGTTCCTGGTGGGCCGGGAGACCGCGCGGCGCATGACGACCCGCGGCCACGGCAAGATCGTCAACATCTGCTCGCTCCAGAGCGAGGTCGTCCGCCCCGGTATCGCCCCCTACTCGGCGACCAAGGGCGCGCTGAAGATGCTCACCAAGGGCATGTGCGCCGACTGGGGCCAGTACGGCATCCAGGTCAACGGCGTCGGACCCGGCTACATCGAGACCGAGCTGACCCGGCCGCTCGTCGAGGACGAGCAGTTCAGCACCTGGGTGCGCGGCCGGACCCCGGCGGGGCGCTGGGGCCGCACCGAGGACCTGATCGGGGCGCTGCTCTATCTCGCCTCGCCCGCCGCCGACTTCGTCAGCGGACAGGTGCTGTACGTCGACGGCGGCATGACGAGTCAGCTGTGAAGCACATGACAGAGGAGGCAGGGCGGATGGTGCTGGGCTGTGTGATCCATGGGCAGGGAGACCTGCGGGTCGACGAACTCCCCGAACCGGAGGCGGGGCCCGGGCAGGCGCTCGTGGCGATCCGGTACGGCGGGATCTGCGGGTCGGACCTCCACTACCACCAGCACGGTGGCGTGGGCGACTTCCGGCTGAAGCAGCCCATGGTGCTGGGGCACGAGGTCGTCGGCACGGTCGTGGCGTACGGCGAGGGCGCGAGCGGGCCCGCGCCCGGCACCCCGGTCGCCGTGCACCCGGCGACGCCGTGCGGGGTGTGCCCCGAGTGCGCGGGCGGCCGCGCCAACATCTGCCGCGACACCCGCTACCTGGGCAGCGCGGCCCGCTTCCCCCACGTACAGGGCGGGTTCGCGTCCCGTATCGCCGTACCCGCCGGGCAGCTGCGGGTCCTGCCCGAGGGGCTTGAGCCCCGCCGGGCGGCGCTCGCCGAACCGCTGTCCGTCGCCCTGCACGCGGTGCGCCGCGCGGGCGATCTGACGGGACGGCACGTGCTGATCACCGGGTCCGGGCCGATCGGCTGCCTGGCCGTCGCCGCCGCGCGGGCGGCGGGCGCCGCGTCCATCACGGCGACCGACGTGCTGCCCCGGGCCCTGGAGTTCGCGGCGGCGGCCGGTGCGACGGCGTGCGTACGGGCCGACGACCCGGACGACCCGAACTGGCCCACCGACGAGGTGGACGTCGCGATCGAGGCGTCCGGCGTGGCCGCCGGGCTCGACACCTGTCTGCACCGGGTGCGGCGCGGCGGAGTGATCGTCCAGCTGGGCATGCTGCCGCCCGGGCAGAGCCCGTTCGCCGGAAACCTGCTGGTGGCGCGGGAGATCGACCTGCGCGGCGCGTTCCGCTTCCACGAGGAGTTCGACGACGCGCTGCGGCTGCTGGCGGCGGAGCCGTCGTTCGACGCGCTGATCAGCGGGGTGCGCCCGCTGCGGGACGCGGCGGACGCGTTCGCGCAGGCGGCCGACCGCCGCGAGTCCTGCAAGGTGCTGCTGGACTTCGAGCAGGCGCCCTAGGTGTGCTGTTCCGGCACGTTGGTGACAGGCGACGCGCCGTGAGTGGTTCTTGAACGAGGCGAGGGCCTCTGGTTTCGGTGTGGATCGCGACATCCACCACCGGCACGCAGGAGGCCCTCACCCGCCTCAGCCACCGGATGTGAGCTCGCTCAATCGTCGTTGTGTGTCACGGAGTTCGGCTTGCCTGGCGTCGAGCCGTCGGGCCAAGGCGACCAGCTCGGCTCGTAGGTCGGGGCACATCTCCAGGGTGGTGCCGTGTGCGCCGCTGCGAGCGCAGTCGAGGTACTGCTGGATGGCCGAGGTGCCCAGGCCAGCGGAGATCATCGTCCTGATCTCGGCTACGCGGGTGACATCGGACTCGGCGTAGTTCCGGTACCCGCTGCTGTTGCGAGCCGGGACCAGTAGTCCTCGGTCCTCGTAGTGGCGTAACGCTCGCGCGCTCACTCCGGTCAGCTCGGCGAGTTCGCTGATCAGCACCGTTGCTTCCCCCTCATCGGCTTGACCTTCACGCTGACGTGAACCCATATGGTCCTGCGGCATGACAACAGGAACAACCCAGCGGCGGGCCTCGATCATCCACGGCTACGGGGCATCTCCCGAAGACCACTGGTTCGGCTGGCTGGGCGAGCAGCTCGGCACGGACGGCATCGTGACCACGATCCCGGCCCTTCCGAACCCACGAGACCCAGACCCCGCACAGTGGACAGAAGCCGTGCGCACCGACTTGGGAACTCCTGACGAGAACTCGATCATCGTCGCGCACAGCCTGGGCTGCCTGACAGTGCTGCGCTACCTGCGATCACTTCCGGGCCCTTGGCGCCTTGGCACCCTCGTGCTGGTCTCCGGATTCGTCGACCAGTTGCCCGCGCTTCCAGAACTGAACTCCTACATCGGAGACGGCTGCGACGTGGAGGAGCTCAGCAACCACGTCGAGCGACTTACGATCATCCGGTCGGACGCAGACCCGTACGTTCCCCCTGGTCACACCGACCGTCTTGCCGGCCTGCTCGGGGTCTCCGCAGAGGTGGTCCCCGGAGCCGGTCACTTCCTCGCTTCTGACGGCGTCACATCACTGCGCGAAGTCCTTGAAGCGATCGCGCCGTCACGGGGATAAGTGAACTGCACGGCAACGCCACCCGCACGAAAATCAGTGGAACCGTCTCCCACGCGCCGTTATCGTGCTTCCGCCCGCAGTCACCCTGCCAAGGACATGCCGTTGTACTCCAAGTGAGCCCCCAAGCGCTGATCGTCGCGCGTCGCACCTTTGCGCCGTGCTCCTTTTCGCTGCGGTCTTCTCACTGGAATCGGTGTAACTCTGTGTCCAAAAACTGGGCGGTGGCGCCCATCTGCCTGCCGATCGTTCTCCGCCGCGGCGGCTCGGGTCGAACCGAGCGGCCGGCCTGGCAGTCGCCGTACGGTCCGCCGCCGCACCGGGCTCACCGCGGCCGGTGGGCGTCTGCGCTGGTGTTGGCCAGGTCCCGGCCCGCTGCGCGGCGTGTATACCTGGGCGGCCGGTGCGTCTGATGACCGAAGGCTTCGGGTGACCCCGGTGTAGGGCTCTCCCTAGACAAGGCGCCGGGTGCCGTGGCGGGCCGTGTCCGCCATGGCACCCTGCGGTCGACAGGCGCTCGACAACGTTGTCCGAGCGCCCCGGGCACGTCAACTGACTTGGAGTCGACCGCCAATGAGACGCGTCGGTACCTTATGCAGCGCCCTCACTCTCGCCACCGTGACCCTGGGTACGGCCGCCCAGGCGCACGCCGCCGCCCCGGCACCCGCCTCCGCCTCCGCGAACGGCGCGGCCATATCCGCCGGTGACCAGCGCGCCGCCGAGCGCTACTGGACGCCCGAGCGGCTGCGCGGTGCCAAGGACGTCACCACACTGCCCGCCGCCCGCGCCGCGCACCTCGGCACCGGGCCCACGGTCGGCAAGCAGGTGTCCGTACCCCCGGTCCAGGGCCCGGCCGCCGCGACCCCCGGGTCGCCCTCGACCCGCGCCACCTCGCCCACCGCCTGGACCGGCGGCGGGCTGATCAGCACCACCGCGGGCAAGGTCTTCTTCAACAACGCCTCGGGCGGCACCTTCGCCTGTTCGGCCACCGTCGCCAACACCGACAACAAGTCCGTCGTCCTCACCGCGGGCCACTGCACCGTGGACGCCGCCACCGGCACGGGCTACCGCAACTGGGTCTTCATCCCTGGCTACAACAACGGCAACCGCCCCTTCGGCACCTTCACCGCGCGCCGCCTCTTCTGGGAGCCGCAGTACGTGTCCACGAAGGGCAACGCCAACTGGGACTACTCCTTCGCCGTGATGAACACGCTGAACGGCCGCTCGCTGGTCGACACCGTCGGCGCGCAGGGCGTCGTCTTCAACTCGACGACCAGCCGCCGCGTCCACTCCTTCGGGTACGGCGGCTCCGCGGCCGAGGGCAACGGCGAGCGGCTGAACCACTGCGAGGGCGACGCGTTCCCCGACCCCGGCCGCCCGGGCTCCACGATGTGGGGCATCGACTGTGTGCAGACCGGCGGTTCGAGCGGTGGCGGCTTCCTCGCCGACTTCTCAGGAGGCGCGGGCTATCTGATCGGCAACATCAGCGTGAGCGCCGGGCAGAACGAGTACTACCCGACGCTGGGCAACGAGGCCCTGTCCCTCTACCGCCAGGCGGGCGCGGCCTGACGAACAGCGGAGGGCCTGCTCGCGCGGCTCGCGAGCAGGCCCTTTCGTCGCTTCGTGACTACTTCGAGAAGCCGTAGGTCAGCAGCTTCTTCGCGTCGGCCGTGCGGTTCGCGACCGAGGACGAGGCGAGGACGGTGCCGATGACGGTCTTGCCGCTCCGGGTGGCGGCGAAGACCAGGCAGTACTTGGCCTCCGGGCCCGAACCGGTCTTCACGCCGATGGCGCCCGAGTAGGTGCCGAGCAGCGGGTTGGTGTTCTCCCACGTCATGTTGCGGTAGCCGCCGCTCTTGGTGACGGTCTTCTGCGTGGTCTTCTTCGTCTTCACGACCGTGCGGAACGTCGAGTACTTCATCGCGCTGCTCGCGAGCTTCGTCAGATCGCGCGGCGTGGAGTAGTTCTTGCCGTGCCCTATGCCGTCGAACGAGTCGAAGTGCGTGTTCTTCAGGCCGAGGCTCTTGGCGGTTGAGTTCATCTTGCCGATGAACGACTTCACCCGCGCGGCGCGGGTCGAGCCGGTGCCGAACTTGTCGGCCAGGGCGTACGCGGCGTCACAGCCGGACGGCAGCATCAGCCCGTAGAGCAGCTGGCGGACGGTGACCTTGTCGCCGACGATCAGACGGGCCGAGGAGGCCCAGTTGTTGTCGACGATGTAGTCGCTGTACGCCTTCTGGACCGTGACCTTGGAATTGAGGTTCAGGCCCGACTGGGCCAGCACCACGCGGGCGGTCATGATCTTGGTGGTGGAGCCGGTGGAGAGACGGGTGTCGGCGGCCTTCTTGTAAAGGTCCTTGCCCGTCCCGTTGTTCATCACGTACCCGCCCTTGGCGGTGATCGTGGGCGCAGCGGCGGCGGCCTGCGCCGGGACGAACGCCCCGGAGGCCAGCACGGAACCCGCGGCGAGAACGCTCAGCGCGGAGAGGCGACGCATGCGCTTGGTGGTGGTTTTCAAATGAATACTCCAAATGTCCGTGGGCGGCGCGGCCTTCTGGAGGGAAAGCCGTCGAGCCAGGGACGCATGAGAGCGGTCAATGGATGTGCGCTCCGCGATGTTATCCGTACCCGCTGTGCGATTTCCCGCCGTATCGCCCTACGCGCCCAACCTGGTCAGATATCCCGTCACCTGGTCCGCACGGTCGGCCGCGCACCCCACGTAGCCGTCCGGCCGGATGACGAGGACGCCCCGGTCGCCGTATCCGGCGCGGAGGTGTCCGTCCGGGTCCAGCAGATCGGGTGCCGGGCCGCCGACACGATACGCAACCACGGACGCGCGTTCGGGGGCGGGCGGTTCCGCGCCGCCGAGCGCGAGCACCGTCACATGCGGGCCGCGGAAGGCGTCGAAGAGGCGGAACGGGGTCCCGTCGGGGAGGGTGCAGGGGGCGTCGGGTGCGCGGTCGCCCGCGCGGAGGGCGGTCGCGGCGTCTTGCCGCCGGTCCACCGCGAGCGCGCCGCCCCGGTAGGTCAGCCCCAGTTGGTGCACCTCCGCCGTGCGCCGGGGCTCCTTCGCGTTGCCCACCATTCCGGCGCGGTGGATGCGGGTGCTGATGCCCAGCACCCCGGCGGCGACCGGCATCCGCTCCTCCTCGTAGGAGTCCAGCAGCGCCGCGTCCGCGCCGCCGCGCAGCACCGCGCCCAGCTTCCAGCCGAGGTTGTACGCGTCCTGGACGCCGGTGTTCAGGCCCTGGCCGCCCGCGGGGGAGTGGATGTGCGCGGCGTCGCCCACCAGGAAGACGCGGCCCTCGCGGAACCGTTCCGCCATCGCCGCCCGGACCCGGAACGGTGACGCCCACCGCACGTCCCGCACGTCGGACGCGGCGAGATGCGTCCGCTCGGCGATCAGTCGCCGCACCGCCTCCGGGTCCGGGTCGGGGACCGCGTCGACGTCGTCGTACTGGGCCATCGCCTGGAAGAGGCCGGTCCCGGCGAGCGGGCACAGCGACAGGCTGCCGCCCTTCGCCTTCTGCCACACATGCCAGTGGTCCCGGTCCAGGCCGGTCAGCGCCACGTCGGCCACCAGTCGCGGAACCGGGTCGACGGACTCGCCCGCCATGCCGATGCCGAGCGCCTTGCGGACCGTGCTGCGGCCCCCGTCGGCGGCCACCGCGTAGGCCGCCCGTACGTCTTCGGCCGAGCCGTCGGCGTGCGCGAGCCGCGCGGTGACGCCGTCCGCGTCCTGCGTCAGCCCGGTGCACTCCGCGCCGAACGCGACCTCGCCGCCCAGCTCGCGCAGCCGCGCGTACAGCACCTCGGCGGTCCGCCACTGCGGCAGCATCCAGATGTCGTGGTACGGGGTGCCCGGGGTCGGGCCGTTGCGGACGATCATCTCGAACGCGCCGAGGCGCCGGTCGTCCTCCCACCCCATCATCGGCGGATACGGCCCGCCCGCCGCCCGCACCGCGGCCATGACCCCGAGGTCGTCGAAGACCTCCTGCGTCCTCGGCTGGAGCCCCTTGCCGCGCGACCCCGGGAACAGCCCCTCGCCCCGCTCCACGATCCGCGCCGATACGCCGCGCCGGGCGAGGTCGACGGCCAGGGTCAGCCCGGCGGGGCCCGCGCCGATGATCAGTACGCCGATCTCTTTAACGCTGTTAAGTTCCATGCCGCCGAGGATGCGCTTAACGCTGTTAAATTGTCAAGAGGTCTTCGGTGAGCTGGGAGGATGAGCGCATGGCGACGACGCGACTGGACCGTGATCAGGTGGTGGACACCGCGCTGCGACTGCTCAACGAGGTGGGCCTCGAAGGGCTCACCCTGCGCCGCATCGCCAAGGAGCTGAACGTCCAGGCGCCCGCCCTCTACTGGCACTTCAAGAACAAGCAGGCACTGCTGGACGAGATGGCGACCGCGATGTTCCGCCGCCTGGCCGAGGACCGGGGGGACCTCGGCGCGACGACGTGGCAGGAACGCCTCGTCGCCTCCCAGCGCGCCCTGCGCCGCGCCCTGCTCCGCTACCGCGACGGGGCGAAGGTCTTCAGCGGCACCCGCTTCACCGGCACCCCCCACGCCGCCCCCATGGAGGCCCAGCTGCGCGCCTTCGTGGACGCGGGCTTCACCCCGGGCGCCGGGGCCCGCGCCTCGTTCATCGCGTACACCTTCACCCTCGGGTTCGTGATCGAGGAGCAGGCCGTCGAGCCCATGGCGGGCGAACGCGCCCCCGGCTACGACGTCGACGAGCGCGCCGACCTCATCGGCCCCGACTACCCGCTCACCGCCGCCGTCGGCGCGGACCTCTTCCTCGACTACGAGACGCGCTTCGAGGAGGGCCTGCGGACGATCGTCGCGGGCATCGAATCCACGCTGGGCCCGGCCGCACAATGACCGCATGACGACTGACGGGATTGACGGTACCGACGCGGCCACCGCTCACGCCTGGGCCGCCCTGGGCGGCGCCCCCGCGCTCGCCGAGCGCGTCACCTACGCCCCGGCGGGCCCGGTGCTCCCCGCCCGGCTGCCGGTGCGGCAACTGGCCCGCGCCACCGTGGGGGTGTGCTCGCTGGCCGCAGCCGAACTGGCCGCGCGGCGCGCCGGGGGCGCGATTCCGGCCGCCGTACGGGTGGACGAGGGCGCGGTCGCCACCGCGTTCGTCAGCGAACGCCATCTGCGGATCGACGGCCGCAGCGCCACCACCTTCGCCCCGCTGTCCGGCTTCTGGCGCACCTCCGACGGCTGGGTGCGCACCCACGCCAACTACCCCCACCACCGCGCCCGGTTGCTGGCCGCGCTGGGGCTGGGGGAGCGCGCCGACGCGGAAGCGCTGGCTGCTGAGCTGGCGGGGCGCCGGGCCCGGGAGGTCCAGGAGAGTGCGTACGCGGCGGGCGCGCTGGCGGTGGCCGCCGTACCTCCTGGTGAACTCCCCTTGGCCGGGATGCCGTTGACCAACAACATCCCTACTAATAACGCCACCCCTCGCCCCCTCCCACCAGCGGCGCTGCCCGCCGAGGGAATCCGCGTCCTCGACCTGACCCGGGTCATCGCCGGTCCCGTCGCCACCCGCACGCTGGGGCTGCTGGGCGCGGACGTGCTGCGCGTCGACTCCCCGCGCCTCCCCGAGGACCCCGACGCGCACGCCGACACCGGCTTCGGCAAGCGCTCGACCCGCCTCGACCTCGCCGACCCCCACGACCGGCGGACGTTCGACGAACTCCTCGCCCGAGCCGACGTCGTGGTCACCGGCTACCGCCCCGGCGCCCTCGACCGCTACCTCACCCACCACCCCGGGCTGATCGTCGCCCAGCTCAGTGCCTGGGGCTGGACCGGGCCGTGGGCCGACCGGCGCGGCTTCGACAGCCTGGTGCAGGCCGGGACCGGAATCGCCCTGCTGGAAGCTTCGGACGACGGCCACCCCGGCGTCCTCCCCGCCCAGGCCCTGGACCACGGCACGGGTTACCTGCTCGCCGCGGCCGTCCTGCGCGCCCTGACCTCGCGCTTCGAGGCGGGCACCGGTCACCATCTGCGCTTCTCCCTGGCCGGTACGGCCTCCTGGCTGCTGCACGGCATCACGCCCGTACCGCCGGGGGACGGTCCGCCCACCCCGTACGCCCCGGACCCCTGGCTGACCGGGGCCCCGTCCCCGTACGGCCCCCTGCGCCACGCCCTCCCGCCGATCGCGTACGAGGGCTCGCCGCGCAACTGGACCCGACCGCCCAGCCGTTGGGGCACGGACGCCCCGGCCTGGCTGCCCCTGTGAAATCCCGTTGTGGGGCCAGGGGGACGACCGTAGGGTCCACCGGTATGACTTTGCGTGTTCGTATGCGTCAAGCACTGCCGGAAGCGATGCGCGCCCGCGACAAGGCGGCGGTGAGCGCGCTGCGCGCCACGCTCGCCGCGCTGGACAACGCCGAGGCGGTGCCCGTGGGGGAGGCGGCGTTGTGCGGGGTGGCCCTCGAGGCGTCGCCGGTCGGCGTCGGGGCCACCGAGGGGGCGCGGCGCGAGCTGAGCGAGGGCAGGGTGGCCGAGATCGTACGCGCCGAGGCCGATGAACGACTTGAGGCGGCGGCCCAGTTGACCGCGCCCGTACATGCCGAGCGGGCGGCGCGGCTCCGCGTGGAGGCCGATGTGCTGCTGCGGTTCCTGGACGCCCCCGCATAGGGCCGCGTCTATACCCACACATCGCCCGCGGCCGGACCCGAGGCCCGGAACGTGCGCCGGTACGCCGACGGGGCGACCCCCGCCTCCGCCGCCAGGTGCCGCCGCAGCGAGGTGGCGGTGGCGAAGCCGACCTCGTGGGCGACCCGTTCCACCGGCAGGTCGCTGGACTCCAGCAGGTGCCGCGCCCGCCGCAGCCGCTGCTGGGTCAGCCAGCGGCCGGGGCTCAGACCGGTCTCCTCCCGGAAGCGCCGGGCGAACGTACGGGTGCTCATCGCCGCGTGCGCGGCCATTTCGTCCAGCGACAGGGGCAGTTCCAGTCGCTGGAGTGCCCAGTCGCGGGTCGGCCCGGTGCCGGTTCCGCTGGCCGGTGGCAGCGGCCGCTCGATGTACTGCGCCTGCCCGCCGTCCCGGTACGGCGGCACGACGCAGCAGCGGGCGACCTGGTTGGCCACCTCGCTGCCGTGGTCCCGGCGCACCAGGTGCAGGCAGACGTCGACACCGCTCGCCGCCCCCGCGGAGGTCAGCACGTCACCGTGGTCGACGAAGAGCACGCTCGCGTCGAACTCGACCCGGGGGAACAGCTCCTGGAAGTGGTCCGTGAGCGCCCAGTGGGTGGTGGCCCGCCGCCCGTCCAGCAGACCGGCGGCGGCCAGCAGGAACGCGCCGGTGCAGATCGACACCAGGCGGGTGCCGGGGCGGACGCGGGACAGGGCGGCGAGGGCCTGCGGGGCCGGGGCGGTGGTCCGGGAGATCGCGTACGGAGGGATGACCATGGTGTCCGCCTCCGCCAGCACCTCGGGTCCGTGCCCGGGGGTGACGGTCAGGTCCGCGTCGGTCCGTACGGGCTGCCCGTCCACGCTCGCGGACATCACCTCGTAGCGGCCACCGGCGGACCCCAGGACCCGGTGCGGGATGCCGAGTTCGAAGGGATAGACGCCGTCGAGGGCGAGGACGACGACCTTGTGGGCGGCCTTGTGGGCGAGGGTCATGGCAGGAATGTATCGAAGGCTGACCTTCCTGCCATCGCCCAGGACCGGACCGCGGGGCCAGGATCGAGCCATGACCTCGAAGAACACTTCCGACACGATGCTCGCCCTGCACCAGACGACCCTGGGCGGCCCCGAAGTCCTGGAGCTGGCCGAACTTCCGCGCCCCGCGCCCGGCCCCGGGGAGATCCTCGTCGCCGTGCACGCCGCCGGACTCAACCCCACGGACTTCAAGCACCGCGCCCTCAGCATCTTCCTGCCGCCCCCGCCGCTGACCCTCGGCTGGGACGTCTCCGGCACCGTGGTGGAGACCGGCTTCGGGGTCACCCTCTTCCGCCCCGGTGACGAGGTGTTCGGCATGCTGCCCTACCCGTACGGGGCCGGCTCCCACGCCGAGTACGTCACCGGCCCCACCCGCGCGTTCGCCGCCAAGCCCGCCGGGATCGACCACGTCCAGGCGGCCGCCCTGCCGCTGGCCGCGCTCACCGCCTGGCAGGCCCTCGTCGACACCGCGGACCTCCGGGCCGGGCAGCGGGTGCTGATCCACGCGGCGGCGGGCGGCGTCGGCCATCTCGCCGTACAGATCGCCAAGGAGCGCGGCGCGCACGTCACCGGGACGGCGAGCGCCCCCAAGCACGACTTCCTGCGCGAACTCGGCGCGGACGCCTGCGTCGACCACCGCACCGAGGATTTCACCGACACCGACGAGCGTTATGACGTCGTCCTCGACGCCCTCGGCGGCGAGACCGCCACCCGCTCCGCGGCCGTACTCCGCCCCGGCGGCACCCTCGTCTCCCTGCTCCCGGGCACCGCGGCCACCCGGGCCGCGGCGGAAAGGGCACAGGCCCGCGCGGTCACCCTGCTCGTCGAACACGACCAGGCCGGAATGCGCGCCATCGCCGACCTCGCCGCCCGCGGCAAACTCCGCCCCCACGTCTCCGGCACCTTCCCCCTCGCCGAAGGCGCCCGGGCCCACACCCTGGGCGAGACGGGCCGCACCACGGGCAAGCTGGTGATCACCATGCGATAGGGCGGACTCTGTTCACTCCCCGTGTTCCGACCACCATTCCGAGAACGGCTCCGCATGAGCGAGGGCCGTATCCCGGTAGCCGATGAATTCCTGCGCCCGCTCATCGGGCAACGTTTCCCGCCCTGTGACAGCGCCCGAGGCGTCGTAGGCCATGGTGACCGGGGTCCGGGCGTCGAAGAGCCAGAAGTCTCCTACACCTTCGAGGGGATTGGGCTTGTCGGTGGTGTCGAGGATGAAGAACTCCTCACCGCCGGTCTGGTTCGTCCGGTACCCCCAGCCGAGCTCGAAACGGAGATAGGGCGTGAGCGGCCGCGAAAGGATGTGCACCCGGTAGACGCGCTTCCCCTGGCCGGTGTGCGAGCGAAGCTCTGCCACCCATTCGGCGTTGTAGCCCTCCGGCCGGGGATCTCCCGCCAGGAACCTGCCGTACGCACCCGTGTTGCCCGACCCGCCGTAGTCGTCCAGCGTCTCCAGCCGGAATGCTTCCCGTTCGAAGGTGTCGAACAGCTCGCCGAGATTCTTCATACGTCCCTTCCCGGTACGCCGAGCGTGGAAAGGCGTGCGATCAGAGTTCTGCGATGTGGTCGAACTGGCCTGCCTTGGCGGCGCGTATGAAGGCTCTCAGGGGGGTGCGCCTGGTGGAGAGTATGGCTTCGGGGTGTTCGCTCTCGCGGAGCATGACGGTGTCGCGTTCCCCCACCGCGACGTTCACGCAGGAGGCCGACTCCTGGCAGTACGAAGACTGACGCCACGAGACCACGTTCATGTGCTGCTCCTTGTCACAGTTCGTGGACGAGGTCATTCCGCTGCCCTGGGCACCGACGCCCTGTTGTGGTTCTGGCCCTACGCCTCCTCAGGGCAGGGGGTTTCCGGCCGCATGCGGTGTGGGTCGCATGCGATCAGGCATACGGACAGAAACCTCTGACCGGTGAGATACCAGCCGCCGACCGCATCCTCTCCTTCGGTGACCCACTTGGCGGCTCGGACTACCGCGTCGCGGTCGTGCTCCGAGACGAACGACGCGGCGGCGTCTCGCGCTTGCCCATCGAACCATTCCGCTGCCTGCTGCGGGTCGGTCCATGTCCCCTGGATGAAGGATGCGGGCTTGAGCAGCCAGTGGGCCAGTTCCAGGGGGACGACTTTGCTGGATCGGAATTCCGGGTGCAGCGGGCGTCGAGGGCCGTCCTTGAGTAATTCGTGGGCGGATCCGAGCCAGGTGTAGCCGTGGTGGTGCATGCGCTCGCCTTCTCAGCGAAGGTCGGTCCCCAGCGGGACGGGGACCGACCTCCATCTCACCTGTTACTGACGACCGCAGCCGTCGCCGTCACCGCAACCGCCCTGCTGCCCGCCCTCGGTGGGCCCGTCGTCCTCCGGGTCCTGTCGGAGGACGACGGCCTTGAATCCGCGTAAAGGCATCGGGATGATTCCCTTCGGTGCTGTCGGCGCGGGGGCCTTCCCCGCCGCTGTCGTGCACGTGCACCCGTTCCGCGCTGGGCTCGACCTGCCAGGGCTCCGGTCCAGCCGGAACGGGGGTTTTAAGGGGCCGCTCAGCTCGTGGCGGCCCTCTTGGCCTGCTCCTCCAGGGCGGCGCGCATGAGGATTTCCGCGAGGCGGTTGGCGCTGTCGAGCGGAATGCGGCCGAGGGCGACCATGGGGTGACCCGAGACCGTGACCTCGCCGCGCAGGACGGGCCAGAACAGGTCATCGCTCTTCGCCCCGTGGGGAACGGCCACGTCGGGAGTGAAGCCGAGGCGACCCAGCGCCTCCCGCAGTAATTCGGCGACTGCCCTTGCTTCTGCTCCAGCCGCCCGGTGGTGTGTGGAACGCATGGCGTCGATGTGTTCCTCGGTGATCTTCATAGCGCGCAGCTCCCCGCAGATGTGAGTGAGGGAGACGCTACGGAGCGAATCAATGCCTGCTCAACGACGTTGCTCGAAGTTGCTCGGGAATTTCAACCGAGCGAGTCGGCTGCCGAGGAGATCAGTTCTCGTGCCGCCGCTCCGTAGAGCGCATGTTCGGTAAATTCGCCGAAGGTCCGGGCGTACATGGCGATCTCGCCGGGCTGGGTGATTGTCAGAAAGCCCGAAACCAGTTCGACATTGACCTCGGCCATGTCGAACATCCAGAAGCTCTCCACGGGCCAGCGAACCCGGTCCGGCTGCATCGGGACCACGCCCACGCTGACGTTGGCCAGCGAACTGATGGCGAGTATATGCGCGAGTTGCTCCGCCATCGTCTCCGCGCCCCCGGTCCCGCAGCGCAATACGGATTCTTCGATGAGGAAGGCGAAACGACGCTCTCCGGTATGCAGTAATCGTTGCCGCTCCATACGACTGGCCACGGCGGCCTCGACGTCATCGACGAGCCCACGGCGCTCGCGGATGGCGCGCAACACCGCCGTTGTGTAGGCGCGGGTCTGGATCAGTCCAGGGATCAGCCAGGACGAGTAGACGCGGAAGCGGGTGGTGCGCTCGTACAGCGGCAGACGTTCCTCTTGTGCGCGGCGAAGACCTGCCCGCTCCATTCGGCGCCACTCAACCCACATGCCTTGCGCTGTGCGCAGCGACGCGATCAGGTCTGCCGTCTGCTCCGGTACATCGCAATGTTCTGCCCAGGCCCGAATGTCTTCCGGTGAGGGGGACGTCTTGGCATGCTCGATCTTGCTGACCTTGGACGGGTGCCAACCGCACAAAGCGGCGAGCGCTCGCCCGGTCAGCCCCGTGTCTTCGCGGATCTCACCGAGGCGGGCGCCAAGAGCTTGCCGTGCCTGTTGTGCGCTGGACGAGGGAGAGACGGACATCGCCAGGGGCTTCGCTCAAAGCGGCCGGTACTCCGCATGCGGTACGGCGCGCTCCCAGACGGCCTCGAACGCTGAGACGCACAGCTTTGCCACCGCAGGTTCCCTCCGCACATCCATACCCGTCGCAGGGTCCCAATTTCCGTTGCCATCGAAGTGATTGAAGATCACGACCTCATCGTCGATGACCCAGCAGTCTGCGCCCGGAAGGGCGAGATCGACCGCCTTCCGCCGGGGCAACCACCGGACCTCTTCGCCGGCTGCGATGTTGTGGGGCCCCGTCACGTCGTACTCGAATTTGATGTATTCGCTGACGGGTTCAGAGACGACACGAGCCCGCCTCATCCGAACGCCTCTGGCCGTGGTCGCTACTACCACGTCGAACCAGCTTCGCCACCGCTCGGCAGGGTCGAAGTGCACACCGGCGCGCCAGTCGGCGAAATCGGGGTCGTCGGGCGTGTAGATGTCGCGCAGTTCCAGATGAACTGCCGAATGCCGCGCGGAAGCCAGAGCCTCACGTACCGCCGTTGCCACTGTTGACCTCGCTATCAGGCTGAGGGATGAACTGCCGCATGTTCGCAGGGAGCCGGATCACCGTCTCGTGATCAGGCACGTCGGTGGAGTGACCAGGAATCGACCCCACCTCCTGGCACTGCCTGAGTGTCGCGTCGTCCGCCTTCCACGACTGGATGATCAGATCACCGGAGTCCTCGTCCAGCCAGATGGTGGGCGAGCCGTCGTTCGGAGTGTTCGGATAGATCCCCAAGAACTTTAGTGCCACGGCCGCCTCCTGTGCCGAGTCGCTCACGGATAGCGCATGACTCTCCACCCGTCCGATGAGGCGGACAAGGGCGCACAGGCGCCAAACGGGGCGTGAGGGGGTACTCAGGACTCGGTGACGTGGTCGAACTGACCTGCCTTGACGGCGCGTATGAAGGCTCTCAGGGGTGCCCGGGTGGTCGAGAGCATGACCTCGGGGTATTCGCTCTCCTGGAGCACTATGGCGTCGCGTTCCCCCACGCCGACGAACAGGCAGTTGGACCCCTCCACGCTGTAGGACGACTTCCGCCAGTGACGTTCGGGCACGTAGCTTTCCTCTCAGGTGTCGAGCGCGATGCGGCGCATCAGGTCCCGTGACGCCTTTGGATCAAGAGCGGTCTCCTCCAGCCGGTCCAGAACGGATCGGTACTTCACCAGCTGCGCTTCCGCGTCGAGGAACTCGCAGCCGTGATCGGTATCCAACGTCACGGTATCGAGCTGGGGCACAGGGCCGTACACGTAATCGATCGGCTGGCCGGATCCGGGGAACGGTCCGCTGCCGAAGGGGATCGCCAGCACGGTGATGTTGTCGCGCTCGCTCATCTCCATCAGGTGCTCCAACTGGGACCGGGCGACCTTCGGTCCGCCACAGCCCAAGCGCAGAGCGGCCTCGTGAACGATGACCTTGTACGGCATCGACCGCTCCCCGTGGAGGATTCCCTGCCGACGGACGCGGAAAGCGACCCGGTGCTCCACCTCGTACGGCTCCAGGGCCGGGACGGTTTCGCGGTAGAGGGCACGAACGTGATCCACGGTCTGGAGCAGTCCGGGTATGTGGACCGCCAGGGCGACCCGCAACCCCTCGGCTTCCTGCTCCAGTTCGGCGATGTCGAGCATGACTGTGGGCAGGACTTCGCGGTATTCCTCCCACCAGCGGCGGTCCCGTCGTCCAGCCATGGCAGCCAGGGCGTTGATCAGGGCCTGATCTGCGGCGTCGTAGCTGCGGGCGAGCGTGCGCACGCGCTCGGCGCTCACGGCGTACCGTCCCGCCTCAAGGTTGCTAATCCGTGCCTGATTGACACCGTTGAGCACTGCCGCCGCGGTGGACGTCAGTCCCGCACGTTCGCGGAGCTTCCGCAGCTCGGCTCCCAAGCGGCGCTGGTGGACGGTCAGTGCGTCCCTCGGTGGCATGCGGCTCTCCTTCTCGCGCCTGGGCACAGTGTGCCGTGAAGGCCCCTCTCGTTCCAACTAGAAGATCATCTAGAGATTTCTAGAAACTCTTCTAGTCGCTTCTCTGTGATGTGAGGCAGGCCACTTCGGCGTGACCGTGGTCGCCGATCACGCATACCTGGTTCCGGCCACCTGCGCCTCTCGGCAAGGAGAATCTCAATGATCGTGTCAAGCCGCCTGCGTGACCGGCGGGGCGGAGGTGAAGAACCTCTTGTCACGCAGCATTGCCCACAGAACGTCG
>NZ_JBIRQF010000007.1:347216-416647 GCF_044333065.1 Streptomyces sp. NPDC021115 | reverse complement strand
TCCCGGAGGACCGGGCGGCCATTCTCCCTGAGCCATCAACGGCAACACCTCATCAGCCACACCCGGTCCTCCCGGACCGCCAACATTCTTAGGGAACACCTCATGGGGCTATCGACGGATCCACGGCGAACTCGCAGCACTGGGTATCAAGATCGCCGCCTCCACCGTCTGGGAAATTCTCCCCCAGCACGGCATCCCACCCGCACCCGAACGCCAGAGCACCACCTGGGCAGACTTCCTCCGCAGCCAGGCCAAAGCTCTACTCGCTTGCGACCTCTTCGAAGTCCGCACGCTGACCGGGGCGCGCCTGTACGTCTTCGCCGTCATAGAGCACACCACCAGGCGCATCCGGATCCTCAGCGCCACCGCACACCCCACCGCGGACTGGATCGTCCAGCTCGGACGCAACCTCCTCATGGACCTCGAGGACGCAGGCAGCAAGGCGAAGTTCCTCATCCGCGACCGCGACTCGAAGTTCACAGCCGCCTTCGACGCCCTGATGACCGATGCCGGCGTGAAGGTCGTCACCACCGGCATTCGCATACCGCGGATGAACTCGCTCATGGAGCGCTGGATACAAACCTGCCGCACTGAACTTTTGGACCGGACCCTGATCTGGAACCAGAGCCACCTCCTGCACACCCTGCGCGAGTACGAATCCTTCTACAACGAACACCGCCCGCACAGAGCCCTGAAAAACGCCGCCCCATGCCGCCCACTACCTACACCCCTCACCCAACAAACCCAGCTCACCCACCTGGAAGTCCACAGACGAGACCGGCTCGGCGGAACGCTCCACCAGTACCAGCACGCCGCCTGAGCTGCGCAGATGATTTATCGGCACCCGCAATCCCGCCCATCAGCTCCCGTCCCGGCCCCCGACGTCGCAGGCCCGGCAAGCTGCACGGGGACAAGGGCTACGACTACCCTCACCTGCGACGATGGCTCGCTTTCCGCGGCATCCGGCACCGCCTCGCCCGCAAGGGCATCGAGTCATCCCGACACATGGGCCGGCACCGCTGGGTCGTGGAACGGACCGTGTCCTGGCTGTCCGGCTGCCGACGCCTGCACCGCCGCTACAAACGCAAGCCGGAACACTTCCTCGTCTTCACCGCCATCGCCGCGACCCTCATATGTCACCGCAGACTGGCCAAGTGACATGACCTCTCAGCACCTCTAACGCGGTCACAGGTCCTGTGCGGTCGATGTAGCGGTTGATGATCGAAAGCAGCGTCCCCATGAGGATCCCGCGGAGCGGGTCTGCAGACTCCGGCGTTGTCAGGGTGTGTCAGGTTCGCAGGCCGCCAGAGGCGGTAAGGCGCTCTCCGGTGACCCATGCGGCGTCGTCGGAGGCGAAGAAGACCGCCGCCCGCGCCAGATCCTTGGGCTGACCGATACGGCCCAGGGGGGTGCGCCCGATCATGTCCGTCTCGGCGTCACTGCCGATGAAGCCGGCCGCGTGGATACCTTCCGTCTCCACACCGCCAGGGGCCAGGGTGTTCACTCGGATCCCGCGAGGGCCGAGCTCGGCGGCCAGGACTCGCGTCAAGGCATCGACGGCGCCCTTCGTCGCGGCGTACACCGACATCCCCGGCACCGCGCGGGCGCTGTCCAGCGATCCGATGTTGATGACCGACCCGCCGTCGGACCCGAAGTGCTTAAGGGCTTCCTGGATCGTACGGATCGGTCCGGTCACGTTGACGGAAAGCTGATGGTCGATCTCCTGCTGCGTGACGGTCTCCAGCGGCTGTGGGTGATAGACACCGGCATTGTTGACGAGGATGTCGAACCGGCCGTACGCGTCTACGGTCCTGGCGAAGAGGCGCTCGACATCCGCAGGCACCGACACGTCGCCCTGCACGGCGATCGCGGTCCCCCCTCGCGCCTGGATATCCTGCACCACGCGCTCGGCGCCGGCGGCACTGGAGGCGTAGTTGACCACGACCGACGCTCCGGCCGCAGCGAATTCCCGCGCGATGCCCGCCCCGATGCCCTTGGAAGCACCCGTCACGAGCGCGACCTTTCCCGCCAGTCTCGAATCGGCGTTCTTCGGCGATACCCCGTCGCCGCGTCCAACACCTGTCTGATCTGCCATGATTGCCACTCCCGTCCATGTTGGTGAGCGTCCGGGTGACGTGGGCCTCCGGGGCAACCGCCCGGGATCTAGACGATGCGTTGTCGAACAGAACCCGCCGGGCGGCCTTGCCGCCACGGGCCCCTCACAGGCGCGCCCGTACCGGCTCCCGCCCTGATGGCCACCGCTTTCGGCGGCGGCGATCCACCGGACATGCACCACGGTAAGATCCGCGAGACATAGAGACAAATAGTGTCATCGCATACTTGAGATTGGCATTGTCTATGTCGCCGGAGAGTGGAAGCGGATGAACCTGCGGCAATACGAATACGCTCTGGCTGTGGCCGAAGAAGGCTCCATGACAGCGGCTGCCGAGCGTCTGCGCGTCACGCAGCCGTCCTTGTCGCAGCAGATCGGCGCTCTGGAAAAGCACCTCGGTGTGCAGCTGTTCACTCGGACATCGGGCGGGGTCACAGTGACCATGGCCGGACGCGCCTTCCTCGCCGAGGCAGAGATCGCGACCGCTGCGTCCCGCAGAGCCGTCCTGGCTGCCCGTGCCGCCTCCGGGGAACTGGCCGGTGAACTCATCATCGCCGTCCACATGGGCCTGGGAGCACGACAGCTCCCTCTGGCACTGGGCCGGCTCCGCCACCGCCACCCGAAACTCCAGGTCATTCTCCACGAGGAGCCCGATCCAGCGGATATGGAACGTCTGGCCCGCCAGGGAACGCTCGACATGGTCCTCGTCCACCGCATCCCCACCGGCTGCACATTCGACATCCACCCCCTGGGCGAGGAGACCTACGTCGCCGTCCTGCCCGAGGGACACCCGCTCCTCGCCAGCGACAGGGCCCTGCGCATGGCAGACCTTGCGACACAGGGATGGGTGCGCTTCCGCCGCGCCAGCCTGCTCGACGAATACCTCGCCCGCCTGCTCGCCGACGCGGGCATCAGCCCGCCCACGGTGGCCCGAGCGTCACAGATCTCCACCGCCGTGCGACTGGCAGCCCAGGGCTTGGGCGTCACCGTGGTTCCGGCATCGGCCGTGCCCGAAAGATTCGAACAGCTAGCCCGCCCGTTCCTGCCTTCCCTGACCGAACCCGTCATCGTCGGTACACGCCGCCACCCAGGTTCGGCGGAGGCAGCCGTGCTCGACCACCTCCATCAGCAGAACTGGTGCGGCACCAGCCTCCTCGCCCCGCATACCGCCCTCTGAGCCAAGGGCCTCACCAGTCGTCGGCCGCGTGCTTGTCCCGGAGGGGCCGTAGGCCGCCGGCAGGTCGGGGAGCTGGAAGGAACGCCTGTTCGGCGCCGGTCCAGGAGAACACTTCCAACAGCTCCTCGGGCAGGTCCACCCTCGGCAGCATCGCGTTCACTGCGGCCCGCAACTCCAGCAGGGAGGCCGGTTCGGGTTCCGGCTCCGGGAGGGCGAAGTGCAGGCGGTCGTCGTCGTCGAAGGCGATCTGCGCGTTGTCCGGGACCCGGGCGACGACCTCCCGGTAGGTGCCCTCCAGCAGCGCGGCCGGATGCCCGCCCGCCTCCCTGGGCAGGTTCAGCAAGGCAAGCACGGTCGGCCTTGTCTGCTGCCACGCCTGGCCGGCCAGCAGCTGCTCCCAGGGCTACGACTACCGACACCTTCGACGATGGCTTGCTTCCCGTGGCATCCGGCACCGCCTCGCCCGCAAGGGCATCGAGCCGTCCCCGCGTCTGGGCCGACACCAATGGGTCGTGGAGCGGACTATGTCCCTACTGTCCGGCTGCCGTCGCCTTCACCGCCGTTACGAGCGCACGCCGGAACACTTCCTCGCCTTCACCGTCATCGCCGCGATCCTCATATGTCACCGCAGGCTAGCCAAGTGAAATGGCTTCTACTGATCTTTTCGTAAGTTCGGTGGGTATGGTGGGCCGATGGTCAGGCCGGTATGGGCCAGGAATGACCATGGCAGTCGGGGGTTAGCGTTGATGCGGTGGATGCCTTGCTCGGTGGCGTCGGCGACATCGGCGAGGTGGTCGCCGGCGAGGTTGGCGAGTTCACGCTTCTTGAGCGAGGACCACAGCAGTTCCACCGGGTTCAGCTCGGGAGCGTAGGCGGGTAATCGTTCCAGGGTGAGCCAGTCCTGTTCGGCGACCCAGGCCCGCATCGCCCGGCTCCAGTGGGCGGACAGGCCGTCCCAGACCAGGACCACCCGCTCGCCGCGGTAGAACACCTTCATATGCTCCAGAACCTCGATGAGTCCGGCGGTGTCGTAGCTGCCGGGCTTGAGGTGGAAGCACAGGCGGGCCCCGCGATCGGGGTCGGTGGAGTGGTAGCCCAAGGCCCCGGCCATCGACGCGCGCTTCCAATTTAGGCGGTGCCGCAGGAGCGGAGTCCGCCCTCGGGGTGCGTAGGTGCGGCGGACCTGCGGGAGCAGAGAGACGCCTGATTCGTCGAGGAAGACGATCCAGGCACGTGTGTTCACGGCCCCTTTTTGATGCGCGGCCACTCGTGCGCGATCCAGCGGGCGATCTCCGACTCGTCCCGCTCGACCGCCCGCCGCTCGGGCCGTTGCAGGCTCCATCCGAGCCGGCCGGTCAGCAGCCGCCACACCGATGCCCTCGACAACACCACCCCCGTTGCCCCAGTTATGACCGCGCCGACTCGTTCCAAGGTCCACAGGTCGGCCTCGAAACCATGAGCCTGGGCACCTTGCTCCAACGCGGCCCGGACCATCTCGACCTGGGCGTCGTTCAGCTTGGGCGGGCGTCCGGTAGCTGCCCGTCGCCGCAGGGCCGAAGCACCGCCTTGCTCCCACACCCGCCGCCAGCGCCGCACACTCTCGGCACACACCCCTACCGCCCTCGCGATCTCCGCATTCGAAACGCCGTCCTCGAACAACTCGACTGCCCGAACACGACGAGCCTCCGCCAACTGAGGCCGCGACAACGGAGGAAGGGAGGAGCCGACAACCGAAAAGGAAGGTTGATAAGCCACCCCGACAGCCTCCCACCCACACAGCCACCACACCCACCGAACTTACGAAAAGATCAGTAAGAAGGAGTTCACCGACGCAACTCCAGGCAGCCGCAGGAGCGATGCGAGGTTCGGGTCCAAGCGTGTGGTTTGGCTGCCTTGCGAACCTAGATGCAGCACAATGTCCCTCTGCGAGGAAAAAGGAGGGGCGCATGGCAACGGGGAAGCCTCAACTGCTGTTCGTACACGGCATCGGCGGCTTGCGGGACACCGCCACTGACCGCCGCAGGTGGCTGGAGGCACTTGCCGCTGGAACGCGGGACGCCAGCATGGCCGAAGCGATCTCCGCATTGATACAGGGCTGGCTGGCGGATGTCACGTTCGCCAACTACAGCGATCTGTTCAACCGCCGAGGGACCCAAGGCCCTGCTGCCGTGGAACTCGACGAACATGAAGTTCCTGTCCTGGCAGAGCTACTTGACTCGATACTGGAGGAACTGTCCGAGCAGTTCCCCCTGGAGAGCAGCCCCCAGAACGCCCGGGTCATCCGTGACGCGCGTTCCCGGCTCGACGCTGCGGTTCAGGGCCGACAGACCCAGGGCGTGGGTGACATCGGCCGCCGGTTGATCGGTGTCACGACTACCATGCTGTGCCTTCCCGGCGTGCGCCAGGCCGCACAATGGATGAATGGTTCGGCGCTTCTGTTCCAGCTGGCACAAGTCGGCCGTTACTTGAACCGCAGGACCAAGAAGGCGGAACTAGGCGCGGCCGTCCGCGGGCGGGTGCTCGACGGCCTGGACCCTGCGCGACCTCTCGTGGTGGTCTCGCATAGCCTGGGCACAGTGGTCGCCTACGAGGCACTGCACGAGTACGAGGGAACGGTGCCGCTCTGGGTGACTTTGGGTTCGCCTCTGGCTCTGGGAGCGGTGGTTCTGGATCGTCTGGTGCCGCGCCCGGCGCGCTGCCCTGAGAACGTCGCCTCCTGGCTCAACTTCTGGGACCGCGATGACATCGTGGTGGGCCGGCCACATCTTGCCAAGTGGATCCGCCCGAGCAGGAGCGGTGTCAAGGCTGTGACAGAACGTGTCGACTCCCACGGGCTGTGGACGCACACCGCTACGAAGTACCTGGAGCACGGGAGTGTGGCCCGCCCGGTGATCGAAACCCTCCAGCCGTGACGGCCGCGACTAACCCGCCCCGGCATGTGCTCGTCGTGGGCGCCCAGTGTGAAGGCGGCGCAAGGCTGGAAGGGCTGGAAGACGCTGCCCGTGGTCTTCATGCCGTGCTCGTGAATCCGAAGTTGGGGGCTTGCGTGGACCGCGGTGAGCACTCCCTGCTGATCGGCACCAATCTGGGCGATACTCAAGTCCGCAAGGCCGTGGAGCGCGCCGCTCAGGATGCACGGCGTGACGGCGGACTCCTCGTGCTCGCCCTGCTCGGTCACGGCGAGGGCGCTGAGGGCGCTCCGCTGTACTTCGTCACGTCGGGCAGGGAAAACGCCCCGCCGCTCTCCAATGTGAACGTTCCCTCCCTGCTTGGCGACGTCCTCAACCACCCTGGTCTGACTGGCCTGATCGCCATCGTCGACACCTGCCTGGCTGGAGGGGCAGTACCGGCCACTCCGGTGATCACTGCGGGACCGCGGGGAGGCAATGTGCGGTTCTCCCTGCTCTTTGGGGCCACCGCACAGGAGCCGGCGTTCTACCTGCAGCTGAGCAGAGAACTCACCCACATGATCGAGGAGGGGCTGCCAGGCGCCGGGGAGTTCCTGAAGGTCGACGACCACTTGATTGAGCAGCTCCGCGAGCAGATCTATGATCAGCGGCCGGGGCTCTACACCTACGACGGCGCACCGTATTATGGTGATGACCTCTGGCTGACCCGGAATCGCGCTGCCTCCTTCAACCGCGATCTCGGATCAATCGCGAGCAAGGCAGTACGGAACGCTGTCCGGCGAATCGACACCAACCTTCAGTTATCCACAGAGGGCGAACTCGCCGCATGGTTGAAGGAGAACCAGCAGACTCCAGACGCCGGTTCTTGGGCCGCTGTCCACCGGTTGCGCGAGGTGCTGGCCGAGCTGGAGGCTGGCCGTAAAACGCTGAACGTCGCCAACAAGGTCTTCGGCCCGAACCTGACCGAAGACGACCTGCGGCTGGTCGGAATGCTGGCGGGCCTTCCTCTGCACTTATTGCGGCACGAACCACCTCCGAGCCTGCGGGATCTGGTCGAGTACGCCGCGCATCATGGAGGCGCCGCAGAGGGTCAGCACCGAGCATTGGCCCACTTGGTTGCGGCCATGACCCATGTGACGGGACACGGAGATCAGCTGCCGGAAGATGTCGTCGTCTGGGCGCAGGACTTCGGACTGACGCCCACGGTCAACAGCCACCTGCGCGAGCTGAACCACCATCCTCACGGTGATTGGGCCCCACGGCTGGTCCTGGTGCTGGCCGACGACGGAGGCGAGAGCGTCGTCCGCGTGGACGCATGGCTGCTCTTCGGCCGCGCCGTGCTCGGCAATCAACGCTTCCCTTGCGGCGCCGGCGACAAAGGCCTGAAGACGACTCTGGCCGAGGCCGTGGCGTGGTCTGCACCATGGGCGAATATCGCGGGGAAGCGGTTGAAGCACATCGACGTGGCCGCACCGACCCTCGCGCTGTTGGATTGCCCTCCAGAGGAGCAAGTCATTCGCAAGCAAACGAAGTTGGGCGTCAACTACACCGTCACAACCCGTTGGTCCGGCCTGCTGACGCCCCCTCACGGCGTCACGGTTGACGACATGCTCCAAGTGGGCGAAGAGTTGCTGGCCTCCCTGGCCGACAGCAATTGTTCCGGCCCTGAGTGGCTCCACATGGAACAACTGGGGACCGCTGAACAGTTGCAGAAGCATCTGAGCAACCACGGCTTCGGGCAGCGCGTATGGGCGGTGGCCTCCCTGCCGAAGAGGGACTGGGACTTCGTGGCGCAGGAGCTCCTCGAGCACACACCCGCGCTGGTCTGGCCACGGCAGAAGGATGTCAGCGACCAGCAGGTCCTCAAGGCATCCGTGGGGAAGCATTGGCGGGCCCTGCCGCAGCACATCGCGCACGCCTACCGGCAGCATCTGAGTGGAGTCGACCTGAGTCCCGATGATGGTCTCGCACCTCTTGCAACCGTGAGAGTCGCTTGGCATGACAAGGACTGGCAGGCGTTCTGTCGGAGACGGGCGAGCACGGTCCTGAGAGCCCCAGACGAGATGACGCACAAGGAGCGAGCATGAGTTGGACCCCGTACTACAGGGGCACGGGAGTCCCCCCAAAGAACCGCGCCGAGCTGCCGAAGCTACCGCCTCCGCCCCCATGGCGCTCCCGCGCACAGCAGCAGGTGACTGACTCGCGTAAGGACCCCGCCTCGACGTACCGCCCGGTCCCCGGCCTCGTCGACGCAGTGAACGCCGCCCTGCACCTCCGCCGCCCTCTGCTGCTGACTGGCCGCGCGGGTTCCGGGAAGTCCACCGTCATCCGCCAGATCGCGGCCGAACTCGGCCTGGGTGAGGTACTCCACTGGCACATCACCTCCCGCAGCACCCTCGCCGACGCGCTCTATCGCTACGACGCCCTCGGCCGCATCCACGCCCACAACCTGCGCACCCTCGACAGAAAAGCCCGGCCAGAGGGCGACGAGCATGAGGATGACATCGGGGATTTCATCCAGCTTGGCCCTCTGGGTACCGCGCTCCTCCCGGGCGACCACCCCCGCGCACTATTGATCGACGAGATCGACAAAAGCGACCTCGATCTGCCAAGCGATCTCCTGGACGTCCTGGAGCGCGGCGGATTCGAGATCCCCGAACTGGCGAGGCATCCCAAGCCCAACATCCAGGTTCGCACCGCCGACAAGGACGGCAAGCGCACCATCGAGCACGGCTGGGTCGAGTGCACCGAATTCCCGGTCATCGTGCTGACAAGCAACGGCGAACGCGACTTCCCCGCCCCTTTCCTACGCCGCTGCGTCCGCTTCGAAATGCCGCCCCTCTCCCAAGAAATCCTCACCGATATCGTCGCCGCCCATCTGGGCGACATCAAGGACAGCGCCACCGCCACCCTCGTGCAGACCTTCCTCAAGAAGCTGAACGACGACGAGTACGTCGCGATCGACCAGCTGCTGAACGCTGTCTACCTTCTGCGCGGCGACCATGTCTCGGACATCGATCAGCGTCAGAGCCTGGAGAACATGCTGCTGCAGGGGCTGGGGCGTGGCTGAGGGCGCCGCCGCCCGTCTGGCACGGCTCGCTCAGGCGGCCGGCGGCGACATCGACGTCAAGGAGCTCCTCGACGCAGTGCTCCTCGCCTCCGCCTGGGCGCACGCCGAACGGAACCCCAACAGCCCGTCCTCCGACGCCACGGACGACACGATGCAGCGCCGGAAGCGAGGGCAGGCCAATACCACCGCTTCTACAGAAAACACCCAGGCATTGGGAAGTGGGGACGCGATGGACTGCGCCCATGAGCCTGTCGCCTCCGTATGGCTTAAAGCCCAGGTCGGCACTCACACCGTTCCTGGTAAACGCGTGAGCATCGGCCGTGCCGCCGCCCTCCCTCACACCCTCGAAATCGGCCGTGCGCTGCGCCCGCTGCGCCGCCCGTGGCTCTCCGGCGTCCATCGTCGCCTCGACGTCGACGCCACCGTCGATCATTACACCCGTACCGGGATGCTCATCCCCCGGCTCGCCCCTGCGCCGGAACCGTGGCTGGAGGTGATCATCGTCTTGGACCGCGGCACCGCCATGGCTGTGTGGGACGAGACAGTCCGTAGCCTCACCAAGATGCTGCGTGCCCTGGCCGCCTTCCGTGACGTCCGCGTCTGGCACCTCGAGCACCAGCCCGGCGACGCCCCCGTCCTGCACGACCACCACGGCCGTGCCCTCTCGATGCGCCCGGACGCCGCTCACCACACCCAGCCGGCGCGCCGTCTCCTCCTTGTCGTCTCCGACTGCGCTGCCCCGGCATGGCGGCAGGACGCCTTATGGCGAACCCTCCACACCTGGGGTGGCACCGCCCCGGTCGCTCTGATCAACCCGCTGCCCAAACGGCTCTGGCAGCGCTCTGGACTCGACCTTCCCCGCACCACCGCAACCGCGACCGCCCCCGCCTCACCCGGCCGTCTCCTCTCCTACCGCCGCCCGCGTCTTCTCCGTGAATCCGAGAAGACGAAACCTTGGCAAGCTCTGCCCGTCCTGCAATTGGCCCCCGACCAGATCCTCGCGTGGGCCCGCACCCTGATGCGCACAGATCCGAGCGGCTGCGAAGCCGTCCTCGTCCCCGCCACCGGCCGACCACCCCTGCGTCGCCGCCAACAAGGCCCGGCCAAGCAAGCCGACACACCACCCGTGTACGACCAGGTACGCGTCCACGCCGAGGCGTTCGCGGACGACCGTCAGTCCAACGCCGTGCGCCTCGCTATCGCGGCCTCCCCACTGGGTTCATTCACGCTGCCCGTCCTTGACGTGCTCCGCGAACGCCTAGTGCCGGAAGCCACCCTGGCCGACACCGCCGAGTTCCTCACCGCCGGCTTCCTCAGTGCCACCCGCTGCGAATCGGGCGAGATGCTCTACCACTTCCACCCTGCGGCATCTGCCCACCTGACCAGCCTGCTCACCCGAGACCAACTCTGGGACACCCACTTCGCCCTGAGCGACCACCTCGCTGCCCACCTTCAAGCCCCTCATGGAATCCCGGTTGTCCTCCACTCCCCCCACGCCGATGAAACCTTGGCGTCCGGCATCCGCCCCATTGCCTACGCGGCGGCTACCACGGCGCGGCTTCTGGGAGTCGAGGCAACAGATCCTAGGCCCGAGACGAGACGCCGCCCCGCGGCGGGCCTAACAGCAGCAACATCGAGCAACCCACAACGCGGCACTGCTCCCACCATTGCCAAGATGCCGCAGGACAGCCCCCAGGCCACAGATCTCTACCTGGCCCTGTCACGACTTTTCCGCTCGCTTCTTGCCAGGGCCTCTGAGAGCCCAGTCGGTCTGAGTGAGGCGAGGGAGCATGGGGCGCTGATGGAGACGGCAAGCGGAAGCAGACAGGGCAGGCGCTGGGCACTAGGCAACGACGATTCTCTGGAATTCACCGAAATGCGCTATGTGCGCGACGAGTTGGTGATCAGCGTCGACGCCAGGCGTTCCGGCGCGTACGACGATGTAAACAAGTCGCGAATGCGCGCCCAAATGTATCGAATTCTGGAGACAGCGTTCACCCGTGCCAACGTGGCGCCCGGCGTCGTGCATATGGAAGACCGGGGCGATGGTGTGCTGATCTCGATTGAGGACCGCATCCCGGTGACTCAAATGCTCGGCCTGTGGCTGGTCGAGGTGCGTGAGAAATTGCAGGACGAGAACCGTGACCTGCACGCGCCGCTGGGGCTGCGGATCGGTATGCACGTCGGCCCGGTCCGGCACAATGAGCGGGGCATCAGCGGACGCGCCGTCGACCTTGCCTGCCGGCTGGCCGACTCATCCGTCGCCCGGCAACTGCTCGACGCCGAGCGGGCCGACCTCCTGCTCGTGACCTCTCAGTCCTTGTACGAGGATGTGATCAGGCACGGTGGCAGATTCATCGAGCCCGAACGTTACTCCTCGGCCCGGCTGGAGCTCAAGGAGGGCGAGGTCACGGCCTGGTTCCATCTGCCAGATCGTCCTGCTCCAGAAATCCCCACCGCCCTGACACAGCGCATGAAGCCCCACGAACTGGTCTCGGTCATGCATGACCTGACCACCCTCCTTGAGAACCTCACCCAGATGCTCGAGAGGGGCAGATACCCCGAGCGGTCGTCCGGGAAGAAGATCGCCCGACTGTTGCGCGCGGTCGCCGCCCAGTTGGACGTCTATGGCGACGCTTCCTCACCCCATGGCACCGTGTATCAACAATCCGTGCGTAGCGGTCAGGCCCCTGAGCACCCGGCCGATCAGGAGACCATCGTGCGGGAGGAGCCAGACGCTGAGCGGCTCGCTCTACTCGACGGGGATGAGCGGGAGTCACTCCGACTACTACTCGACAACCTACAAGCGCATTGGTCGCTAGATGGTCTGACGCATCTGGTGAACTCGGTGCCGCTTGTCCAAGCCGGGTTCCCAGCCGACGCCACGCCCAAGGAGATGCCGCCGGAAATCAAGACCTTCCAGCGGGCGTACGCCGCATTGCTGTACCAGCTGCTGATCGGGCAAGATACCGGGCCCCCTCTACCTACGCTCTTGTTGGAGATCGGCGCCGAGAAGGTGCGTAGGTTGCTGGGGCATTCAGCGGATTTCTGATCCAAGAGCCAGAGCGATGCGCTCGTTCAAGGGATAGGATCACGAGACGGACGCGCCGTGACCTGAAGGGTGTCTTTATTGCCCTACTATGGTTGGCCTGGGGCTTTGCGATCGCCCGAGTATGGGCATGATCAGTGATCGTGGGTCTGCGACTGCTCTACCTGATCTTCTGCCGACTACTGAGCTGCCTCCTCCTGGTGGGCCGCTCGACCGCCGCGAAGAACGCCGAGATCCTTGCCCTTCGTCATGAGGTCGCTGTGCTGCGTCGGCAGGTCGAGCGGCCGCGGCTCTCATGGGCTGATCGTGCCGTGCTCACCGAAGACCGGCCCGGCCCTCGTGGTTGTGGGTGCCGGAATCTGTGTCACCCTATGCGACCTGCGAGTATTCATGGATAAGGCCGCCAAGTCGGTCGCGTCGACGAATGCGAGTGTTGCCCCTGGCGATGGGCGGCTCGGGGCTGGTGAGTTGGTCTGGTGGCCGTTGTCCGAGGAATCGGTGCGGCCGGTGTCTGTTGTAGTGCTTCGCGTACTCGCCGACGACGAGACGCAGGTGGCGTTCTCCGGTGATCAGGACGCGGTCGGTTGCCTCGCGTCGGCATGATCCGATCCAGCGTTCGGCGATGGCGTTCATCCGTGGCACAGCGGGCAGTGTGGGTATCACGCGTATGCCTTCCGCCTGGAAGACGGCGTCGAAGCTGTCGGTGAAGTAGGCGCCGCGGTCCCGGATGAGGAATCTGATCGACTCTGCGCGGTCACCGAGGTCCATGAGGTAGTTCCGCGCTTGCTGGGTGATCCAGGGGCCGGTCGGGTGCCGGGTGACACCGGCGATGTGCACGCGGCGGGTGCCGTGGTCAATGAAGAACAGCACGAACCAGCGCCGCAGGAAGACCGTGTCGATGTGGAAGAGGTCGGTGGCCACGATGGCGGAGGCCTGGGCTTTGAGGAAGGCGGGCCAGGACTGGTTGGTGCGCTGGGGTGCGGGGTCGATCCCGGCCTTCTGCAAGATCTCCCAGACGGTCGAGGCGCCGAGTTTCCGTCCCAGGCCGCGCAGTTCGCCGTGGATCCGTCGATATCCCCACCCCGGGTTCTCCCGTGCCAGGCCCAGGACCAGCTGCCGCAGTGCTTCCGGCGTCGGTGGTCGGCCTGGAGGGCGGTGTGGACAGGTCCACTTCCGGGCGACGAGGCGTGCGTGCCAGCGCAGGACCGACCGTGGAGTGACCAGCAACGCCAGCCGTGCACGCTGCCTCTTGTTCACCATCCGGAGCAGCGCTGCCATGACAGCCCGATCGGTCCAGGAAAATTGAGGTCGTGGCTGGGTGCGTTGCGCGACAGTGAGCTGGTGCCGGAGCATCAAGATCTCGACGTCCTTCGCCGCACTTGACCGGGCAAGCAGCGCAAGCCATCGGAAGAGCTGACACGCGAGCTGATAGACCAGACGTATCGCCACGACCCAGCATGATGCCGCACAGCACTCGCTGGCTTCCTGTGCCCTGGCAGATCCGAATCCGCAGGTCACCTCGGGTGACACAGTTTCCGGCACCCACACGGTCTGGCGGGCTCATCGCCGCGGCGGCGATCTCCCGCTATTCGCCCCTCCTCGACTACATCGCGACCACCGGTATCACCGAGTCCGCGATCCAGGACGAGGTCCGTGACACCCTGGCCCAGGGCCGCTACGCCGGCCAGCGCGGCTTCACCGTCGCCTACTTCCAGACCTCCACCGAGCTGCGCGCGGAGGTCACGGAGGCCGGTCTTACCGATCCCAGCCTCTACGGAATCGAAGGACCCGGCTGGGTGGCGGTCAAGGCCATCGAGAAGTACACCAGCGCCAACCTCATGGGCACGGACATGTACGAAGCGGCCCTCGCTGCGGCGCGCATCGCGGAACCGCACGCGGCCCTCACCGACGCCTCCGCCCACTTTCTCGCCATCACCGGGCCCTGACCGGTCTAGGGTGTCGCCTCATGACGCTGCTGATCGTGGGTGGGTCCGGGTTCCTGGGCACCGAGCTGGTCCGGCAAGCTGTATCGGCGGGGCGCCCAACGGTCGCGACCTATACGACCATCCCCGGCGGTGCTCCAGGGGTTACTTGGCGCAGCCTCGACCTGCGGGATCCAGGGAGCGTGGAAGCGGTCGTGGCCGAGGTGAACCCTCGCGTCATCGTCAATGCATCGAGCGGCGGGGCCGATTGGGCAGTCACAGCCGAGGGCCCCGTCCGCCTCGCGATCGCCGCGGCGAAGGCCGGAAGCAGAATGATCCAGGTCTCCACCGACGCCGTCTTCTCCGGCAAGAGCCACGCTCCCTACGACGAACACTGCAGGCCCGACCCCATCACCCCGTACGGAGCGGCGAAGGCCGCCGCGGAAACGGTGCTTCTGCTCCATCCGGACGCTGCCGTGGCCCGCACCTCGCTGATCATCGGTGACGGACAGTCCGAGCACGAACGCACCGTCCACGAACTGGCCACCGGCACCCGCGAAGGCGTCCTCTTCACAGACGACTTCCGATGCCCGGTCCACGCGAGCGATCTGGCCGCAGCGCTCCTCGAACTCGCGTCGGGCGACACGACCGGCGTCCACCACCTCGGCGGGAGCCAGGCTCTCAGCCGGCACGAGCTCGGCGTGCTCATCGCCCGACGCGACGGACTCGACGCATCGCGACTGCCCACCGGCCTACGGGCCGACAGCACACTTCCCGGGCCCCTCGACATCCGCCTCGACAGCCGCTCGACACAGCGCAAGTTGCGCACCACGCTGCGCGGCGCGCACCAGTTCCTCGCCCCCACGGCCTGGACGCCGCAGCCCGCCGACCGCGCGCCACGCGGGCGCCGGTAGAAGGACGACACACGTGCAGTTCGGCAAGAGCGCATCGGGCGCTTCGGCATTGACGCTGAATACGACTGATGCGGCCAGCCATGGGGATCCGCCACTGTAGTGAGACTGATCAACCCCAACGGACAGTGGGACAGGGTTGAGAGCGCCAGGTCGCAGCGCTGGCCTCTGACACGCGCCGCGAGACCCTACATCAGGTGTGTCCGAACACCAGCCGGATCACTCCCGCCGTGGCCCCATAGACGGTTCAATACCCGGAGCCGGGAGCGGCATGGGGCCCGTGCCAGAGTGATCCGCATGATCCCAGCACACGTTCCCGACGAGCCACCGCTTACCTACGCCGACAGCTTCGACATACCGGTCCTGTTCCGAAATGGGCCTGCGAAGAAGCCCCGGAGGCAGTGGCGGACGGCCAAGCACAAGGCGTGGACCGGGTCGGACGGGTTCCCGGCGACCGACGGCTGGTACGCCCCGACCACCACGTGGCGGGAGATCACCAAGGCTGCCACCGAAGTCGGCCGCGACGTCACCCCGCACCTGCAGAACCAGCCGCGCTACGCACACGGGGAACTCGTCGCCCGGGTCTCCCCGCTGTACGCCTACCTCGGCGCGCACCCCGTCAAGCCCCGGTATCCCGTAGCGGGAGCCAAGGACCGGCGCCTGACCCTAAACCCGGTGTACGCGCACGGCACCGAGCGCAGCGCGAAGAGCGCCGCCGCCTACCGGCTGGGCATGACGATGACCGAGTGGGCATGCCGCTCGCTGCTGGGCCTCGGCCAGACCGAACACCTCGAACTCGGCGGCCCCATCCCCGCCCTGCTCAATACGTTCAAAGACCCGAAGAAGAAGCTGCCCGACCTATGGGGGCACCACGAGGCAGAGGAGCTGTACTGGCTGATCGAGGCCAAGGGCGGCGACGTCGGCCTCGGCACACTCCGCAAGGGGTGGGCGCAGCTGGCGGCCGGCAGCACGGTCCTCGGTGGGTACGCGCACCGCACCGTCCTGGTTGGGGCGTCCGTGCGGCCCGGAGACGACCTCTTCCTCACCATCGACCACAACCTGCACCCCGGCCAGCCACCCCTCACCCCTGCCGGATCTAACACCAACGACGAGGCGGCGGGCCCGGGCAACCTGGAAGACCACCTCGCCGACAGCGACGACGCGCTCATCGGCGCGGCCCGCGCCCAGATGCTCACCTACCTGGCGCTTCGCTCGGCCCCTGCCTCGCAGTTGCGCACCGTCCCCGTTCCCGCCGACCGCGCTTCCCGTCACCGGCGCGCCGGGCTTACCACGCCCCTGGAAGACGATGGCCTCACCCTCGCCATGCGGGCCGACGCCCGCGGAGCAGCACCTCACACCGAGCAGCACACCCTGCGCGCCGGAATCCGCTCCATGGGTCTCGACGACTTCCTGACCTGCCGCATCCCCGGAACCGAGGTCCACCTCGGCATGTCCCGGAAACTGTTCGCCGCCTGTGAGCGCCTCCATGAGGAAGACCTCGCCATCGCGCAGCGCACCCCAGAACTGCGCGTCGAGGACCAGCCGACCACCGACCTGGAACTCAGCGACGAAGCTCAGGAACGACAGCGACTCACTCAGCGGCGGATCTTCCGCGAACAGCAGGAGGAAGCCCGTCAACGGCTGCGCCCCCTGCTCCGCAACGCCTACGAGGAGGGCGCGACGAGCGACTGGAGCGACCTGCTGCGCCGCCCCCAGGAGCCGGATCTCGACCTGGAGGGCGACGAGGGTCTTCTCGAAGCGGCGACGCCGGAAACGTACCTGGCCGTCAGCCGCTACGACCTGCCCCCTGCACGCGCCTAGCCCCGCCACCGCCCGGAGGGCGTGACGAGGGCGTGGCCAGAGAGCCTGCCGCTGTGACTGAGCGCCGTAGTTGGCGAGTCTGAGCGCGATAGTTGGCGGCCGCGAGGGACAAGGATCCCCTCCAAGAGTCGGCTCAGTGGGATGCGGCCGAAGATCGGGAAGTGGTTCGGCCGTGAAGCGGTCCTCAAGGTCGGCTTACTGCATAACGGCGAGGTGGTCGGCAGCGCCCCCGCGCCATTCGATCAAGAACAGGGTCGCGTCGTCGCTGGTGAGCCCACCCCGCTCCGCCATCAGTGCCTGGGAGAGCCAACGCACCTCGGCGCGTACCCCGCACGCCTGGCCCATCATGCGATTGACGCAGCGGATGAGCTGTTCCTCACCGAACGGCTCCTGTCCGGCAACGTGCTCCTCGATGACGCCGTCCGTGAAGCACAGCAGCCGGTCGCCGCGCTGGAGCTGGTGCTCGTTCATCCGGGGCTGCTCGCCGCCGAAGCCGACCGGCAGAGTAGTCGGGCCCTCCAGAGGGTGGAGCACCCGGCCGTCGCGGATCAGCAGCGGTGCCGGGTGGCCCGCGTTGACCCACTGCAGATGGCCCGTCGCGGTGTCCAGACGCATCATCTGCGCGGTGACGAAGCGATCGGGACCGAACTGCTCGTCGATCGCCCGGTCCATGAATGCGTAGATCTCGACCAGGTCGACGTCGGCGCGCCTGGCGTGGCGGTAGGTGCCGATGGCGATGGTGGCCATCGCGGCGGCCCCGAGATCGTGGCCCATCGCATCGATCACGGCCACGTGCAGGACGTTTTCGTTGAGGGCGTAGTCGAAGCTGTCGCCGGCGATGCGGTAGGCGGGTTCGAGCATCCCGGCCAACGCGACCTGCGGAACGGCCATGGACAGTGGCGGCAGCAGGGACCACTGGATCTCGGCGGCCACGCTCATCGGTTCCCGGCGCCGGGCCTGGAAGAACTGGTCGGTGTAGGTGTGCTTGGTGACCACCATGTCGGCGACCAGACCGGCCAGCCTGCGCAGCAGCCGCCGGTCGTCGTCATCGACGGAGTCCAGGGTGACGCCCATCACCCCGACCTGGTCGCTGCCGTCCAGCAACGGCAGGTACATCCGGACGCCGCCGTCGTCACGCGCTACCTCGACGGTAGCCGCCGTCAGGAACGCCGTTCCTGCGTGGGAATCGCTGATCAGCTCGGGCTCGCCGACCACCAGCCGTCGGCCCGGCAGCGGGGCGAGCACCACCTGCGCGTAGTCCTGAAGGAGGATCGAGACGTCACGGCCACCGACCCTGGCCACCTCTTCCGCGATCAGCGGAGCGATCAGCTGCGGCGGCATCTCGTGGGCCCGGTCCAGCAGCACCCCCAACAGACGCTCACCGAACCCCTCCGACCGGTCCACCATGCCCCTGCCGGGCTCGCGCTCACCTTCAGCCATAGCCGCAGAGTGCCGCAGCCGCCTGGCACGGCCAGTCGATTACGCCAAAAGCGGCCACGTCGCGCGCGCGGGGGAAGCGTCGAACGACTGACCAGCTCCAAACGCACAACGGACAAGACGCTACGGCAGCCTTAGACACGTGCTCGTACTCCCCACTGAGAAACAAGAGCACCTCTGGCCGATCTCAACAAGTCCCATCAGCCCGCCAAGTACAACGCTCAGGACTCGCCGACTACGGCGCTCAGTCACAATCCGCCAAGTACAACGCTCAGGGGCCGCCAACTAAAGCGCTCACTCGCCAACTACGGCGCTCAGTCACAGCCGCACTTGCGCCCTGTACCTGCAAGGATGCGCCGTAAATCGAACACATGATGCAATAGCTGGTATGCGTTGCTCTGCTCTTCCCAAGGATCTGGTTGCCGCGCAGTGCGCCTGGGAGCGGACCTACCGGAGCCTTGCCAACCCGGCCAACCGCGGGCGCACGACAGCCTTGCGGAGGCGTCTGCTGGAGCTGTCGGTCCAGGTGTGGTGGCACCCCTACTGGCGTCAGGCCGGGACCGGGCAGCGGGCAACACTGCGCTCCTCGGCGCGGGAGCTGGATCCTGGGGCCGGGTAGATGACCAGCCCGCACGGTGGCCGCCGGACGGGCCGGATCCGTTCCGGCCGAGATAACCCTGACGCTCCCTGACGGGCAGACCTTCTCTAGGGGAGCGACTGTGGCGCGAGGCTACCCTAGAGGGCTCCATGCAGCTCAGCGCCGGTTCCGTTGACGCTAACAGGTGCAACAGGTGTCGCAGTATCGCCAGTTCAGGTTAAGCCCGGCTGCAGCCAGCCCGGACAGGTCCCATTCCTGGTGCGGTAGGAACGTGTGGCGATCTGTCACAGCGGTCCTGCACTCACCGTTGGCCCCGCCCGGGCAGGGGGACCGGGATGCGGGCCCGTCACCGATGCTGCGCCGTGCCCAGCTCGTCGGTGTACCGGCCGAGGGCGTCGTCGGCCGTGGGGACGGGGCCGAACAACTGCTCCTGGCGGCGGGTGTCGGCGACGTAGCGGCCCGTGTGGAACCAGCTGAACATCGCGGCCATGTCCTTGACCAGGGGCATGAAGCGGCCGGCGACGGCTCCTGCGGCGCGGGCGACGGTGGAAGGGACGGCCCACACCTTGATCTTCTTTCCGGCCCGGTTGCCCATCAGGTCGGCCATCTCGCGCATGCTGACCGGACGGTCCCAGCCGATGTCGATGCGCTCACCGTTGTCGGCCTCGGCGTCGACGGCGGCCGCCAGGTAGGCCGCGAGATCGGAGGTGTGGACGAAGGTCAGCGGGACGGTGGTCTTGCCGATCCACATCAGGCGGCCCTTGTCAATTGGGTCGCCCGCCATAGTCGCGATCTGGTCGAGGAATGCCCCCGGGCGCAGTGCGACGAACGGGACGCCGAGCTGTTCGAGCTTGTCCTCGGCGACCTTCTTGTGCCAGAAGTGCGGGACTTGGGGGGTCTGGTCGCTGGTGAGAATGCTGGTCAGGACGAACCGCCGGATGCCGGTGCGGTGGGCGGCCTCGGCGAGGTTGGCGTTGCCGACGGTGTCGATGTCGTGCGCGTTCTTGCCCCCGCGGGTGTAGCCGGCAGCGGTGGTGATGACGGCATCGGCGCCGGTCATGGCGGCGACGAGCGAGTCGAGGTCGAGCATGTCGCCGCGGGCGATCTCGACACCCCGGCTTTCAAGCCTGCTCGCGTCGGTGGTCGGCCGGACCAGGGCGCGGACGTTCTTACCGCGCTTGAGCAGTTCGTCGACGACCTTGCCGCCGAGGGAGCCGGTCGCGCCGACGACGAGGACGGGGAGGGTGGTGGTCATGAGGGTCTCACTTTCCATCAGGTCAGTGGTGGGGGGGGAGTAAAGGTGGCCGCGGACGTGGGCACCGTCGGCCCGGGTTACTCAAGGGGGCGGGCCGGTGATGGGTGGATGCGCGGCGCGGGTCATCGCCGGCCTGCAGACCCGGACGCGGGTGATGCGGCCGTCCTCGATGTGCGGCCGGCCAGTGACGGAGAAGGGATCGGCATTCCGTGGAAGGGGTGTTGCCCTTTCCTCCAGACGAGTTCCGCCTGCCTGCACCGGGATGGCTCGCTTGCCCCTGACACTGAGGCCCCGCTCAGCCCGTTCTTCCTGAGGTATCGGGGTGAGCGGGGGCCCGGCACATCCGCCGGCTTGACTCACCGGGCTTCCGACAGTTGGGGAGCCTGGCTCCGTTCAGCACGGGCCTTCGTGAGCCCAGTGCGCTGCAGTAACTGTCCACTTCGCAGGAACGCCGGAAGCGATTCGCACTCCAGGCCGAAGCCGGGGTGCAAGCCAGTTACTCAGACTGTTCCCGCGGACGAGCGCGGCTGTTGATCGCGTCGGCGATGGCGTAGGCGGTGCGGACGAAGGATTCCGCCTGCTCCGCTGACAGGTTCAGCGCGGAGGTCTCCTCCAGGGCCCGCCACATCGCTGCCAGGGGCTCTCGCATGGCACGGCCCTTGTCGGTGAGGTGGACGACCATGACGCGCCGGTCGTGTTCGGCCGGCTCGCGGACGAGCAGGCCGGCGTCCTGCATGCGGCGCAGGGACTTGGAGAGGGTGGAGTGGTCCAGGCCGACGCTTTCGAGGAGCTCGGACTGGGTCTGGCCGTCCCGGTCCAGCAGTTGCATCAGCAGTAGTTCCTGTCCGGGATGCAGGTCCATCTCGCGGAGCATGGCGGCGGCGCGGGCCCGGTGAGCACGGGCGAGCTGGAAGATCGCGTAGCTCATCGGCCCCTCGCTGGCCGTGCTGGGGGTGCGGGGTGTGGGGACGGACATGCGGTTCCTCAGACGGTGTAGGTGGGGTAGTCGGTGTAGCCGGCCACTCCGCCGCCGTAGAAGGTCGCCGGGTCGGGGGTGTTCAGCGGCGCGTCAGAGCGTAGCCGCTCGACCAGGTCCGGGTTGGCGAGTGCGAGGGCGCCGACGGAGACGAGGTCGGCCGTGCCGTGGTCGATGTCCATGGCGCGGGTGGGCAGGTCGGTGCCGGCCCGGTTGAGGATCAGCGTGGTCGGCCACAGCGCGCGCAGGGTGCCCAGCAGCTCCTCGTCGCCCGCGTGCAGCACGTGGAGGTAGGCCAGACCGAGCGGACTGAGGGCGCCCAGGAGTGCCGGATACAGCTCGGCAGTGTCGGACTCGGCGATGTCGTTATAGGGGTTGCCGGGAGAGATGCGCAGGCCAGTGCGGTCGGCGCCGATCTCGTCGGCCACAGCAGCGGCCACCTCGACGGCGAAGCGAATGCGGTTATCGACGGACCCGCCGTAGTGGTCGGTGCGCTGGTTGGTGTTGTCGGACAGGAACTGGTGCACCAGGTAGCCGTTGGCGCCGTGGATCTCCACGCCGTCGGCGCCTGCCGCGACGGCGGCCGCTGCGGCGCGGCGGAAGTCGTCGACGGTCGCCGCGACCTCCTGCGTCGACAGAGCCCGGGGCGTCGGCATCTCCTGGGGCCCGGACGCGGTGAACATCGCACCCTGCGGCCGGATCGCCGAAGGGGCGACCGGCCGGCGCCCGTGGGGGGTGTTGTCGGGGTGGGAGATGCGTCCGGTGTGCATCAGCTGGATGACGATCCGGCCGTCGGCCGCGTGCACGGCGTCGGTGACCTTGCGCCACCCGGCGATCTGATCGTCATTGTGGATGCCGGGGGTGAGGAGATAGCCCTGGCCGTCGGCATTCGGCTGGCTTCCCTCGGTGATGATGAGCGCGTGCGAGGCCCGCTGGGCGTAGTACTCGGCGTTCAGCTCGGTCGGTACGCCTTCAGGGGTGGAGCGGTCACGGGTCATGGGGGCCATGACCAGGCGGTGAGGGAGGGAGATGCCACCGACGATGGTCGGCGTCCACAGGGCGTTCAGCATGAGGGTCCTTCGGTGCGGTGATGATCGGAACGGGTGGGGAAAAGCGGACGTGATCAGTCGACGGTGAGGACGAGCTTGCCCCGGCCGTGCCCGGCGTCGCTGACCTGCTGGGCCGTGGCGGCCTCGGTGAGCGGGTAGGCGGTGACGGTGGTGACGAGCTTGCCGGTCGCCGCGTCCTGCGCCAGCTCGGCCAGACGGGCGGCCGAGCGCTCCTGGCCACCGCTGGAGAAGGTGACGCCGAGCTGGTGCGCGCGGAAGTCGGCGATCGTGACGATGCGCTCGGTGCCGCCCCGCAGGGCGATGGAGTCCTCCAGGGCGCCCTTCCCGGCCAGGTCGAACACCGCGTCCACGCCGTCGGGGGCGAGCGCCCTCACCCGCTCGACCAGGCCCTCGCCGTACAGGGTCGCGGTGGCGCCGAGCGAGGCGAGGTATTCCTGGTTGGCGGGGCCGGCGGTGCCGATGACACGCGCTCCGCGGGCCGTGGCGAGCTGGACCGCCAGGGTTCCGACCGCTCCGGCCGCGCCGTGCATCAGCACGGTCTCCCCCGCGGTGACGCCGAGCAGGTTCAGGACCCGCTCGGCCGTCTCGCCCGCCACCGGCAGGGCGACCGCGTGCTGCCAGTCGAGGCCGGCGGGCTTGGGGGCCACGGTGGTGGCCAGCGCGTACTCGGCGTACGAGCCGGTGTCCGACCAGCCCAGCACCTCGTCACCCACCCGCACGTCCTGCACGCCCTCACCCAGGGCGTCCACCACGCCGGCGAGCTCGTGACCGGGGACGGAGGGAAGCGGCGTGGGGAACACGGCCTCCAGTGCCCCCGAGCGGATCTTGCCGTCCAGCGCGTTCAGCCCGGCCGCCTTGACGCGGACGCGGATCTGCCCGGGGCCCGGCTGCGGGACCTCGATGTCCGCCTCGCGCAGCACTTCCGTGCCTCCGAAACGGTCGAACAGGATGGCTTTCATGACGACTCCTCTCATGCCCTCACCCATTTAGGTGGCTGGCCACATAAATACCGTAACAGCAAACATGTGGCTAGCCAAGTATTTGCTGCCGCCCGGGCTGCGCAAGAACTTTGAGGCAGTCACGCGGGATTCGGCCTTGCCGCGAGCTGGACATCGCTACTGTATGTGTACAAGTCAACACATTCAGTGCTGATCTGTGCGAACCGATTAAGGCGAGCAGTGGGCAGGGCTTGGACCGTCTGCGAGGGCCGGGGCAGGTTTGGGCTGTGACTCTGCTGCCACAGCAGACAGGAGCGCAGGGTGGCGACAGAAGAACAAGCAGCGCAAGAGAGCGGCGTCCTTGAGGACGGCAGCCGGGCGACACCCCCGTCACAGGAGGAGGTCGCCACGGCAGAGGCGGCCCGCACGGAGCTCGGTGCATGGGGCTATGACGTCTCGGTCAAGACGTTCTGGTGGGGCTTTGAGATCCACCTCAACGCCGAGGCGGCCGCGTTGGCGGGCGACATCGCGGAACTGATCGGTGACGTGGCGGGAGAGGCGCTGCCCTCGCCGATGAACAAGATCGTTGAGGCGTACTGCAAGCTCAAGGCATTGTGGATCAAGGAGGTGGGCAGCACTTACGGCTGCAAGCTGGTCTCCCCCTGGATCGCCCCGGGCATGCTCATCCCGATCAGCCTGAAGCCCAACGAGGACACCAACCTGTGGTGGACGGTCTACGAGACCCGGGAGGAATGGAGCAAGGACGAGAAGTTCACCGCCCATCACAGTGCCGCGAACCCAGCACTGGCCGAACACCAGGGCAAGCTGTACTGCGCCCACCGCGGCTCCCCGTCCGACTCCAGGCTCTGGTGGACGGTCTACGACCCGGACAAGGGATGGAGCGAGGACACCTTGTTCGGGGCCCATTCGAGCGAAGGCGGACCGGCACTGGCCTCCTTCGAAGGGCGGCTCCACTGTGTGCACCGGGGCAGCAACAACGACAAGCAACTGTGGCACACCACCTTTGACCCGGCCACGGGAAGGTGGAGCACAGACACCCGTCTCGACGCCCACTCCAGCTCCGTGGGCCCAGCCCTGGCGGTGTTCGACCGCATGCTTCACTGCGTCCACCGGGGCAGCGACTCGGCGCACCTGTGGCACACCACCTGGACCCCATCCACGGGATGGACTCGCGACGTCAGGCTGAACGTCGGTACCTCGGCGAACCCGGCCCTGGCGGTCTACGACGGCAAGCTCCACTGCGTGTACCGCGGCAACAACACCACCGCCCTGCAGCACATCAGCTACAGCACCAATGCCGGATGGGGTACTGAGCGCCAACTGGACGCCCATCACAGCTTGGAAGGGCCGGGCCTGGCCGTGTTCGACAGCAAGCTGTACTGCATCCACCGCGGCCACGGCGGCAACGACCAGAAACTGTGGTGGGCCACCTACACCACCAACGGCGGCTGGAGCACCGATAAGCAGTTCCCCGCCCACTCCAGCGGAGCCGGCCCCGCGGTGATCGCCTACCGCGACAGGTACGGGGACAAAAACCAGCTCCTCGTCGTCCACCGCGGCTACGGCAACCGCGCCGCCGGCACCGACACCGCCGAAGACGAAGCACGCCTCGCCGAAGAACAACGCGCATGGGCCGCAGAAACGGCCACATCCTGATCTGAGCCCAGGACGATCCGGCGGGGTCGTCCTGGGCGAGTGCCGGGCTACGGCCGGATCCTGCGACTGCACCCGATAGGCGTGCGGGGGATGGACGCCGAACGGCAGATCGGCTCCCGGTGTCGTGGGCGGTGGAGGTGGCGGCGATGGTGACGTCGATGCCGAGGCGGTCGGCGTCGGATGAGGCGACGTCGAGGACGGTGACCGAGCCGCCCGGCGCGTCCCTGATGCAGGGGGCCTATCGGTCCGCGGCTCCTTTGTGGTTCAGAGCCCGGGTCAGTTCGCGGTTAGCCGCGCGGGCAGCCTCCAGCTCCGCGTCTTTCTCCTCCAGTCGCGCCGACAGATCGGTGTTCGCCTGTTCCAGGCGGGTGACTTGGCGGTGCAGTTCTTCCTTGTCGGCTGAGGCGCCGAGTCCCGATTCCCGCCACGCTTGCTCGCCCATCAGCTCGGAGAGCCGCCGTTCCAGGCGCCGGGTCTGGGTGACGAGCCGGGTGTTGCGGGCGTGCGCGTTGGCGAGGTCGGCCTGGAGGGAGGCCAGGCTGACCGGCGGCCCGGCCGCGGCATCCGATGCGGAGGGCTGTAGTTCTGCGGCGTGGATGAGGGCGAGCAGGTCGCGGTTCCCCTGCCACGTCACACCACAGCCCCACCCACCCCAGAAAACAGACCGTGCGGGTCCGGCTCCACGAACGCCAGGAGGTCCACGGCGCATTCCGGTGGCGATACCTCATCGGTGTGCCGGCCTGGGTCGCCACATCTGAGGGGGGCGACGCCGCCGAGTACACGGTCTGGGTGACCGACCAGCAGCTCACGCCGATCGAGGGCGCGGACCTCGAAGCAGTGCCGACCCGCCGACTGCCCGGGCGTCCGCCTCCACCAGCTCCTGGCTGGCTGGTATGGCCCGCGCCGGAGGGGCGCGGACGTACGATCGTGCACGATGCCGCCTGCCGCCACATCGCCGACAACGACGGCAAGGAGCTGGGCACAATGGAAGCCCTGGATGCCTTGATGCGGCCAGGTGCGCGGGCCTGCCACGACTGCGATGCTGCGACCGTTCTCATTCCAGCGCTCGAACTCGGCGAGGGCTACGCCTAGCAGGGCCAGAGGCCGACCTGCGGAGGCCGCTTCTCTACGCGGCAGGCCCCCGGGCGTTCCCGGGGGCCTGCCGTTCGAGGGGAATCACCGGCGTCATACCAGCTCGCCTCCTCCGCCCCTGGATACTCTGACGACGAGCTAACGCCCCAGTTGCGCTTGCCGGAATCCTCATCCGCCCTGGTGGGGGCGGTGCATCGGGTTTCCCGAAAGCTGGCCGCGGTCGCTCGAGTCGGCGCTCTCGCGCAGTTGCTGTCAGCGCGTCATGATGATCGATCGTGCTGCTGCGATTGGCTTACCTGGGTGTGTCGAACGCGTTCGTGATGCTTCGCCTGCTGCCGATGACCGACCGGGACAAGGACGCGGAGATCCTCGCTCTGCGCCATCAGATCACCGTGCTGGAACGCCAACTCGGCAAGGCCAAGATCCGGTTCACGCCGAGCGATCGGGCGTTCCTTGCGGCGCTGCTGCACCGGCTGCCACCGCACGTCCTGCGAAGATTACGGCTACTCGTCCGCCCCGACACGGTACTGCGCCTGCACCGCAACCTCGTCAAACGCCGCCATGCCGCCTCCTGCCGACCCAAACGCCCGGGACGACCGCGCACCGTGCGCTCGATCCGCCTCCTGGTGCTGCGGCTGGCGAAGGAGAACCCGAACTGGGGGTACCGGCGCCTGCACGGCGAGCTGCTTGTGCTGGGGGTGAAGGTGGGCGCGTCCACCGTCTGGGAGATCTTGAAGGAGGTCGGCATCGATCCTGCGCCCGAGCGGAACTCCAGTACCTGGGCCACCTTCCTCCGCGCTCAGGCTGATGCCCTGGTGGCCTGTGACTTCATGGAGACAGTCACCCTGTCGGGGTTACGGATGTACGTGCTCGTGGTGATCGAACACGGCAGTCGCCGGATCCGCGTCCTGGGCGCCACCGCGCACCCAAGCACCTCCTGGGTAGCGCAAGCGGCGAAGAACCTCGTCATGGACCTCGAAGACCTCGACTGCCGCGCACGGTTCATGATCCGAGACAGAGACGGGAAGTTCCCCGACCTCTTCAATGCCGTCCTCAAGGACGCGGGGATCAAAGTCGTCCTCAGCGGCATCCAGATGCCACGAATGAACTCGATCATGGAGCGCTGGATACAGACCTGTCGCCGCGAGCTCCTGGACCGGACATTGATCTGGAACCAGCGACATCTCCTCCACACGCTGCGCGAGTTCGAGCAGTTCTACAACGGACACCGACCACACCAGGGCATCGCGAACGCCAGGCCGCTGCACCCCTTGCCCCCACCGATCGACGACCCTGACGCGATAGCCCAACTCGACATACGCCGACACCATCGCCTCGGCGGCATCCTCCACGCATATCAACATGCGGCGTGACCTGCACGGATGAGTTTTCCAGCAAGGGCACAGTCAGCAGTCGCGATGGTGAAGAGGACAACTCGGGTTGCAGGACGTGGAGGGCCCGCGCTACGCATGCGGAGATGAGCGGGGCGCTCGGAGCGTTGCCACAGTGGCTGCGCCTCGGCCACAGCTCGCTCGGTACGGCTGGCGAGGCAGTTCCGCCCGGTGTTATCCAAGTGGAGTGCGGCCTTGAGCGGGTCAACAGCTGGCGGCTCCTGGAAGAGTGCCGTCTCGTGTCTGCTGCGACAGGGTGGGCGTTCGGAGCGCCTCTCCCGGTCTCCCTATGGGAAGCCGACAAGTGTCTGCCGGTTTCGAACGGCTCGCACCGTGTGTCCCGGATCGGTAACGGTACCCCGTTGATGCCGCTGTACCCGTAGCGTGATCGTCCTCGCCGGGACCATGGGGGGGGTGCCCGGCCTGATCACGAGGACGAGTCTTGCTTCGTACCCGCATGCTCGCTGCCGCTGTTGCCGCGGCGGCTTCCGCCAGCGTCGCTCTGCTGCCCACCCAGGCGCAGGCCGCCGGCTCGATCCACCTGTACAAGGTCTACTACGACTCGCCCGGCTCGGACACCCGCTCCAACGCAAGCCTCAACGCCGAGTACGTACAGATCAAAAACTCGACGAGCAGCGCCGTGCAGCTCAAGGGCTACACACTCCGCGAGAAGACCGGCTACACCTACCGCTTCCCGTCCTACCGGATCAGCGCGGGCAAGACAGTGAAGGTCCACACCGGCCGCGGCAGCCAGAGCGCTGGCCACGTCTACTGGGGCCGCAGGGCCTACGTGTGGAACGACGACCGGGACACCGCCACACTCCGCACGCCGAGCGGCGCGTTCCGGGACTCCTGCTCGTACAACAGCACCAGGGTCGACTCCAAGATGTGCTGACCTGAGCGGTTGCGAGGCTCCGTCTCCCCGAGGCGGGGCCTCGTAGTGTCAGGATGCCGATCGCTTCCTGGCCGTCTTCTTCGCCGGGGCCTTCTTGGCAGTCTTCTTTCCGGCCTGCTTCTTGGCCGGGGTATTCGTCTTCGGCCGTATCTCCCGCACCTCGCTCTCGCCGCCTGACTCGCCGCGGCTCTTCTTGGGTGCGCGCACGCTGTCCTGGAGGGCGGACATTAGGTCGACGAGGCGCCCCTTGGGCTCGGCCGGTGTCTCCGTCTCGGGCGACTCGCGGCCTTCGGCTTCCAGCAGGGCTTCGTGGTCATCACAGTGGTGTGCATTCACTCCCTCGGGGCATCTTTTGCCTCTGGCGGCATAGACCGTGGCCATCCGCCCATGTTCAGGACATGAAGCTCGCAATTCGCGCTGGTGTGGCCAGTGTTCTGACTGCAGTGTCGCTCGCTACCGCCAGTCCCGCTCAGGCCGAGGACATCACTATCCCCCTGCGTTCAGCCGTCGCCACCCTTCCGGTGGCCGAGGAGGACCGCAGCGGCTACGACCGGGATTTGTTTAACCACTGGATCGACGCCGACCGCGACGGGTGCTCGACCCGGTCGGAGGTATTACTGGAAGAGGCCACGGTGGCGCCGCAGGTGATCGGCCGGTGCACGCTCAACGGCGGGCGCTGGTACTCCTGGTACGACAACCAGGAGGTCGAGGGCGCCCGCGGCCTCGACATCGACCACCTCATCCCGCTCGCCGAGGCCTGGGATTCGGGCGCCTCGGCCTGGACCAGCAAGCGGCGCGAACGGTACGCCAACGACCTCGCAGACCCTCGCGCCCTGGTAGCGGTGACCGCACGTTCCAACCGCCAAAAGAGCGATCAGGACGTGGCCGAGTGGCTGCCTGACAACGCGGCGGTGTGCCGGTACGTGACCGACTGGACGGCGATCAAACTCCGCTGGAACCTCAGCGTCGACCCGGCCGAACAGCAGACCCTGACCAACCTCGCCGCCAACTGCCCCAACGCCCCGGTCACCGTCACCACCGCTGGCTGACCCCGGCCTCCCTCGGCCGGAATGCGGCACCGTCTCGTTCGGCGAAGGACAGCAGTACTTCGCCAACCCTTCCGGCAACGCCAATTTGCACAGCGAAGATCACTGAACCCCGACCAGCGTCCAGGCGGTAAGCGCCGCGTTACGGCCCGGCCCGCTCGTCCCGGCTTCTCCAGCGGGACGAGCGAGCCGGGCTCCACCACGACCGGGCACTGGTAGAGGGGCTCAGGCCAGCCTTCGCCATCACCGATGTCCGCCCCGACCTTGTGCCGCTCGAAAAGTCATCGCTGCATGTCATGCCGCATATCTGTACTCGTTGATGACGCCGCCGAGGATCCGGGTGCGCAGGACTTTGCTGGTGCTGAGGGCATGTGCCGCGGCGGGTTGTTCGTAGGCGTCGGGTGGTAGCTGGTTGCGGGTTTGGTGGGGTCAGTGTTCGTTGTAGTGCCGCTCGTAGGCCGCGAGGACGTGGCGGGCGTGGGCGTCGTTCATGATGAGGACGTGGTCAAGGGCCTCGCGCCGGATGCTGCCGATGATGCGTTCGCAGTGCAGGTTCATACGGGGAGCCTGTGGCGCACTTTTGAGGATCTCCATCTCCTCAGCTTGGAAGACAGCGTCGAATGCCTCCCCGTACTTGCCATCGCGGTCGCGTAACAAGAAGCGCAGGGTCTCGATGCGCATGCCCAGGTCGGCGGTGAGATTCCGCGCCTGCTGCACCGCCCAGTCCCGGGTCGGGTGGGCGGTGACCCCAGTGATGTGCAGCCGCCGGGTGTCGTGCTCAAGGAACACCAGCGCGTACAACCGCCTGCCGAGTGCGGTGTCAATGTGAAAGAAGTCTGCCGCGATGATGCCCTCGGCTTGCGCGGTCAGGGACTCGCGCCAGGTGGGGCCTGAGCGACGTGGCGCGGGGTCGACGCCGGCCGCGTTGAGGATCTCCCACACCGTCGAGGCGGCGATCCGATGCCCGAGTCGGACCAGCTCCCCTTGGATCCTCCGGTGCCCCCACGTCGGATTCTCCCTCGCCAGCCGCACGACGAGCTTCTTGACCGCTGCCGGGGCGGGTGGGCGACCGGTGCCCCGGCGCGCGGCGTAATCCATTTCACGGCGATGAACCTGCGGTGCCAGGCAAGCAGGGTGCCAGGGGCGACAGGGAAGATCTTGAGCCAGTGGCGCCGGGGTATCAGCCCGGACACGGCGGCGAACCAGAACCGGTCGGCAGGCTCATAACGGACCGGCCCGGGCAACTGGCGACGCAGGACCGCGTTCTCGTGCCGCAGCACCAGAAGTTCCGCCTCCTTCGCCGTCCCGCGACGCAGGAGCACCGATGGAACAGTGAGCAACTTCCGGGTCACCTTGTACAACAAGGACACGATCACGGAGGACATGATCCCAGCGGACTGACCGCATCCCGCTCACCTGCGGCGATGACTTTTCGAGCGGCACAGGGTCACGCCAGGCGGGGTGGTGGGCGCAGGGAGGCCGATGAACTTGTCGTCACGCTCTCAGCAGAGCATGGGCGATCGCGGTCTGTTGTGTGTCGAGTGGGGCGAAGCGCTCTTCGAGATCCCATAGTCCGTTTTGCAGGATGCGGGCGAGCGTCCAGGCGGTGGCTCGTTGGCGGTCGAGTCCGACAACCTCGGTCATCAGGTCGAAGCGACGGCGCACAGCCCTGGAGACGTCGGCAGTGTCGGTGATGTCGTTCCAGCGGTTGCACAGGGCCGGCAGAAGTTCGAATCCGGGGTCGCCGGCGAGGGGCTTGGGGTCGATGGCAAGCCAATCGGCCCGTTGCTGCGCCGGAGAGCCGGGGAGCGGGGCGAGCACGTTGGCGTAGTGGAGGTCCCAGTGCAGAAGGCGGTCGCCCGGCTCATCCATGACCTCCTCCATCGCGGCCGCGCAGGTGGTGAGCAGCCGCCGCTGGGCTGTGTCGGTCACGTGCCCGGTGCTGGTGGGGAGCCGGTCGAGCATGGCTCGTGCGATGTCAGACAGCCGTGGCAGGCCATGCGGGGCCGGGACGGCGGCGAGGTGGGCCAGCAGTTCCGACAGGTCCTGGAGGGCGCGTGTGCTGTCCGGGATGGACTCCAGGGACCGGGAGGCATCCAGGCGTTCCAGGAGCATGGTTCCGCTGTCGGGGTCGTGGTCCAGGAGGCCGACGGCGTAGTGGTTGCCCCAGGTGCGTAGGGCGAGCGGTTCACCGCGGGTCTCCTCGTCCGCGGGCTGGAGCTTCAGCACTGCGGGAGTACCGTCCGACCGCAGTACGGGCAGGACCAGTGCCACGATTCCGTGAGCGGCGGGGCCGTCCGGTCGCAGGTCCCAGTGGTCCATGAAGTGTTCGGCCAGTGACGGCAGAGCGTCGATCCAGGCCTGGCGGGCGTCCCTGCCCAGCGATGCGGCCAGCGCGGCAGGCACTTGGATCTGGTGGTGTGCTCGGCCGGCAGTCATCGTGTGATTGTTGCGGCTCAGCCGTACCAGGGCAACATCCTCCGCGCCCCCGGCACCCCGCGACGACAAGAAGGCGTTCGGCGGCCCCATTGCGTCACCCGTGATCCGGCTCAGTGGTCGGCCAGCTACGGTCGCTTGCGGCGAGCCGTTGCGGTTCGCGCCAGCCAGGACATTCCAGCGGCAAGCACTCCGCCGTCGACCAGGCCAAGGCGGCCCAGATCGCTCGGCCATCCGCGATGGCTGCGGGTGGCCTGAGCATCTCCCTAACGGCATTCCAGACAGCGCTCTCCGTCGACACGCCGTCCGTCGCGCGACACGCCGAGGGCGTGACAAGCGCGAACTCGCTGTTCCTGGCAGCTAAGTTGATCGTTGGCCGCTACAGCGGACGCATCCGGCGTCCCTCTGCGGCAGCAGAATAAGGGGGAGCACCATCTCAGCAATTCGTACCACCGTCATGCGCGCCGTCGCCGGAACGGCGGTGGCCTTTGCCATGCTCGGCAGCCTGTCCACCGGAGTGGCGCAGGCGGCCGATCAGAAGCGGGAGATCGAGGTCACCATCGATCCGGTGGCCAAGGCAGCGGCGTCTGGTGATGACGCGGCGCTGTGCGCGTCCTCGGTGCCGCGCACCGAGGTGTGGGCGCGTACTCATTCGTGCCAGACCATCAATGCCACCGTGCACGTACGGCTCAACGGGCGGCCCGTGGGGATGGCGAAGTTCACTGTGCAGCACACGATGGACCTGGATATCGAGTCCACCAAGTTCACCGAAGAGGTGAAGATCAGCAAGGCCCAGCTGTCCGGTGAGGCGCGCGGCATCACCGCCAGCTTCGGCGCGAACTGCGGTTCCGGCTGCTCGGCGAAGGACAGCATTTCCCCGTTCACGCTCGGATCGTCCGCGAAGACCGGGAAGATCGATTACTCCAATCCAGTCGGCCAGGGCAAGCGGGAAAAGCGCACCACGGGCTACCGGTTCAGTCTCGTCAAGCCCGGCTACAGCCCTGGCTCGGTGGCCTACAACTCGCCGTTCTGGCGGTGCGATGACACCTTCTACAAGGGCCTGTTCCCCAAGCCGGCCGGATGCGTCTTCCCCGGGCACTCCACCACCGTCATCGGCATGGGGGTCCTGCCGAGCATCGGGCAGAACATCCGAGGCGTGCAGGCCAAGGGCATCCACATCGGAGAGCCCGGCTCGGGCCATCCCCTGCACCGCATCACCAACAAGAACAAGATCATCGACAACCGGAACGCCGTCTGCGACGACAAGGACAAGCCCGACTGGGGCGTCATCCTCGACCCGCTGCTGCGCCCGTCGTGCGATGAGTACCCCTTCGCCTCCACCAAGGAAGGCGGCACTGCCATGTCCCCGACCAACCGCGCCACCAAATGGGTGCCGCGCTGGGAGAACAACACTCAGGGGACTATCCTCTCCAGCCACTACAAGAACTACCGCGTCCTCAACGGCGACCCCTACTACGTAGCCGCCTGACCGCCACCAGCGGCACGGACCACCGTCGGCCCCGTACGATCATGTACGGGGCCGTACCCGTCCCCGAAGCAAGGAGCCACCGGCATGGACACCCGCGTCTTCACCTCCCACGGGATGATCCACCTCGGCAGCCAGGCCAGCAGTCAGCCAGACCAACCCGCCGCAGGCGACCTCCTCGGAGGCAACGGCCTCATCCGCGTCAGCCACGACCACACCCACGCCACCATCCACACCGGCGCCACCTACGGCGACACCGACATCACTGTCCACACCTTCGACAGCCCTCCCCCACTGCACACCGCGGACTGGGACGACGTCGTCGAAGTCAGCGTGATCATCCAGGGAGCCATCCTCTACCTGCAGTCCCCCGAAGACGACGCCGAAGACATCACCGAAGTCCCCCTCCCCGACGAGGTCAAAGAACCTCAATGGTGGCGCGTACGCATCCATGCCCGCGGACGCGACACCGCCCGAACTCTCGACGTCACCAGCGCTGAGGACGGCGACCCACTCGAACAGCACCTGCTCCAGATGTGGCCCGCCCCCCAAGACATAGAAGCCCGGCACAAGCTCGCCCAGTAACGAGACCGGCTAGGCTGCGCGCGTACATCCACCGGGTGAGGGGAAAACGGCAAGCCATGGGGCGTCCGCAGAGTCGGTGGGGGCAGGGCTTGGCGGCCGTGGCGGTACTCGCGGTGGTCAGCTGCTCGGCCATCGACGATCCGGCGGCCCCTCAGACGGGCGACGCCAAGCCGTCTACCTCGTCCTCGGCCGGGGCACCGGGCAACAGGGCCGACACGGGCACGCTCCCGGGCGTGCCGACGGCTGAGCGGGCGCGTACAGAGCTGGCGGAGCTGAAGGTGGCGCCGCACGGCTCGATGTCCGGTTACAGCCGCAGCAAGTTCCCCCACTGGGCGGAGCATGGGGAGAGCTGCGACACCCGTGAGACGGTCCTCGAGCGCGACGGCACGAACGTCACCCAGGACGACGAATGCCGGGCGGTGTCGGGTCGGTGGGTGAGCGTGTACGACGGCAAGACGTTCAACGACGCCTCTCATCTCGACATTGACCACATGGTGCCGCTGGCGAACGCCTGGCGGTCCGGTGCGAACGCCTGGACGCAGGAGAAGCGGAAGGCCTTCGCGAACGACCTGACGCACCCGCAACTGCTGGCCGTCTCCGCCGCCTCGAACCGGTCGAAGGGCGACCAGGGCCCGGACGAGTGGCAGCCGCCGTCCAAAACCTACTGGTGCACCTACGCTCGCGCCTGGGTATCGGTGAAGTCCACCTACAAGTTGTCAGTGACCGAGAACGAGAAGACCACGCTGACCGACATGCTGGGTACCTGCCGTTCATGAACGCACACCCCCCGCTGCCGGAGCAGCTCATCAGCAAGGTGAGGGCCGGCTCCGGTGGCGCGATGACGGACGAGGTCGGCGTCATCACCGGCGACCTCACCATCGCCACCCGCCTGCTGCCCGACGGGCACGCCGGCGTTGCCATCCAGTACACGGACGCAGACGAGTGGTACACCCTCACTGGCAGCCCCGCCTCGGTGCCGCCGGAGGGTCTGGCTGCCCTGCACGAGCAGATCCTGGAACGGATCCGCCATGGCGGCGGCGCCGAAGTTCCACGCTGAACGGGTGAACCGATGGGGTTGCCGGACGCCGCTCGTGCCCGCTCCAGGTACGGGCCCGCATTCCCCGTGTGTGCGCGTCGAGCTCCTGCTGGCCGGACCCGCCGTTCCGCTTCGCGAGGGAAGGGTTGATGCGAGTTGGAGGCACGACGGCGTAGTGCGCGGCGAGGGCTTTGCGGTAGCCCGCTTCAGAAGTTTCAATGAGCACGTGGATGACGCATTGTGGGTTGCCTGTTGCCCATGGCGCAGGCAGAGGTCGATGATCTGATCACCGCTGGCCGTCACGTGCAGGCCATCGCGCTGATGCGCGAATGCGTCGGATTGCCTCAGCCGGGTCTCCACGAATGCGTGGACCTTCTGGAGCATCGTGCCAGAGTCCTGCGGGGGTAGCTGGGCCTGGTGATGGTGCCCTCCGCAGGGTGCGCAGATCGGGTCACGACCGGAGCGTGGGCGATCTCGGACTTCGAGCGACGAGCGACGCTGCGCGCAGCCGCGCTGACCGACCACTACAACGTCATCGCGCTCGGCCACCTCGGGCCTCGGTTTCTCCCTGTGTCGACTTGGCCGACGACTTCTTCGACGGCGGCCTCCCCCGACCGGACTGTGCGGGTGCCGATAAATCATCCACGCAGGTCGAGGGCCGTTACGGGTTGGGCTCGCCGCTGATGCGGGCGAGGGTCTCGGCAAAGGCTCTGCGGTCGGCGAGGGCGTGACGCGCTCGTGCCCAGGGCCAGCCGAAGAACTGGCGCTGGACCGGCAGGGTCAGCGCGAGCAGTAACTCCAGCTTGGCGGCCTCCTCCCGTTCAGACAGCACCACCATGCGGGCGTTGCCGGCGTAGTCGACGGCGAACTGGATGAGGTGAGACGTGGGCCAACCGCCAGCGTATGTCGCGACGTTGTCGATCAGCCAGCAGGTGGCGTCGTCGATCTGCTGCCACCAGCGTTCCCGCTCGCCTGTCAGCCGTTCGCGCATCACAGGCGTCCAGTCGGGTTCTTCGTCAGCCGGCGGCTGGACCTTCCCGAGCAGGCCGCATGCCGAGACGATCCGCGTCATGCTCGCACTGAAGGTGTCGCGGGCGGCATGGGCGTCGCCCAGCCGCTTCTTGCGGGCTTCCATGCGCGGGGTGACGAACAGGCCGGTTATCAGGGCGGTGGCGGCAGCCACCAGGATGGTCCACACGGTACTGGGCATGGCGCACATGCTTCCCCACCGCGAGCCTCCCCGGCGCTCAAGTGACCGACCCCTCGGCCTCTCCCTGGTCCGACCAGGTCTTGCGTACGCGTCGGCGGCCGTCTGTCTCTTTGATGAGCCCGGATCACTACACCCGGGTTGGTTCCGTAGAGCCCGACCCACTCCCTGTACCGATCCTGGGCGGTGCGGGGCCGGTCCATTCGCCCTCGACGGTCGGGCCACCCACAGCGAACTGAAGCGTGGCGAGGTGCTTGGTCACCATGCCGCGTTCCCCGTCTCAGTGCTGGGGCTTGCCTCCATCATGCGCGGCCTGATCACCGCAGGCCGTCTTCGGCATGACATGCGTCTCCCCTGTCAAGTTCAGACGTGTTGCGTTGGCCCTCGAGGCGTAGGTGCTGACGTCTGACTGAATGCGTCAGTTGACGGATAAACGTCCCGGTTGGCGGGTAGTGCCGCTACCGTCAGTGGCCACATTGACGTGGACAGAAGGGGACGCAGTGGCATTCAAGGGAGGTGCGACGGGGGCAACGAAGTACCCGACGCCCGAAGCGTTGTATCCAGACCTGCCCCGCAAATCCGGTGCTGTACCGGGCTTGCTAGTGCACCAGGGTGACTTGCTGCGTCGCTATGCAGCAGACAGCCACGTCGCTACTGCAGATCTTGCGCTGGAGCTACCTACCGGCACTGGCAAGACAATCCCGGCGTTGGTGATCGCAGAATGGCGGAGGCGCACGCGCAAGGAGCGGGTGGTGTACGCCTGTCCGACGGAGCAGCTGACCAAGCAGGTCGCGGCAGCGGCAAACCGGGAGGGCATTCCGGCTGTGACTCTGACGGGCTCCCACACTGCATGGGATCCTTCGGACGATGCGCGTTACGTGTCGGGCAAGGCAGTCGCCATCACGACCTACACCACCGTGTTCAACAGCAGCCCGAAACTCGCCCCACCCCAGCTCCTGATCTTTGACGACGCACACAACGGTGAGCAGTACGTCGCGAACCAGTACAGTGTCACCGTTGACAGGTGGGGCGGCGACTCACCGAATCCCGACCTCTACATCAAGCTTCTGGAGATTCTGACCCCCGCCCTGGACGGCATAGTGGCCCAGCGGCTGTTCAAGCCCAAGGCCGAGTCCGGTCATCACAACGCCGTCCAGTTCATCGTGCCCGCCCGTCACGACCAGATGCCCGAGCGGCTTTCCCGCACTTTGTCCCAGACCGGCTCGCCATGGTGTTTCCGCTACGCCATGATCCGGGATGTGCTGGCCTCGTGCCTCGTCTACGTCACACACAGCAGCATCCAGATCCGCCCGCTTATCCCGCCCACCCGCGAAAACACCTTGTTCTCTGAGGCTAGCCAGCGCCTGTACCTGTCGGCCACGCTGGGCGCGGCGGGCGAGCTTGAGCGTGCATTCGGGCGTACCGGCATCAAGCGGCTGGGCCTGCCCGAGACCGCGCCTGAGCCCCGTTCTGGCCGGCGATTCTTCGTCTTTCCAGGTCTCCTCAACGGCGGCGACTCCAATGAGCTGACCAAGGAGATCGTCAAGCTGGCCGGCAAAGCCATCATGATAGCGCCGGACAGGGAAACCGCCGTGCGTACTGCCGGCAACGTCCGTCAACCGTCCTGGCCGCTGCTCACCATCGACGACGTCGCTCACGGGATGGGCCCGTTCGTCGCTCAGCGGAACGCGGTATGTGCACTGGCCAGCCGCTATGACGGCCTCGACCTGCCCGACCATGCTTGCCGTCTGGAGGTCATCGAGAACGTCCCCGACCGCGACCATCTACAGGAGCGGTTCCTGTCGAGTCGGGTCCGCGCTGGCGCCGCTTTGTCGGAGCGGGTCCGCACTCGTGTCGTTCAAGGTGTCGGTCGCTGCACACGTGGTTCGTCGGACTGGGCGGTCGTCGTCGTTCTCGGGGACCTCACCAAGTACCTGCTCCGTCAGGAGAATCTGACAGCCCTGTCAGCCGAGTTGCAGGCTGAGATCAACTTCGGGGTGGAGAACAGCACCAATACCACTCAGGCCGAGATCTTGGAGAACGTGTCGGCCTTTCTGTCTCAGGAGACTGACGACACCTGGCGCGAGAATGGTGAGCCGATCGTCGCCCAGCTACGCGCCGAGGCCGTCCGCGAACTGCCAGATGGTAGCGAGATTCTCCTCTCCGCAGTTCCCGTGGAGATCCAGGCATGCGCACTCGCCGGGCAGGGCCGGTGGCAGGACGCCAGTGCCAAAGCCCAACAGGTCTCACAAGCGCTCTCCTTCGGTGGCGCCACCACTAAGGGCTACCGCGGGTTCTGGCTCTACCTGGCCGGGATCTGGGCCTACCGCGCTGCCTCCAACGGTGCACCTGCTGCCAGTGGCAATCTCGCGAATGCTCATGCCCTGATCCGTCAGGCAGAGCAAACCGCCGAAGGCACTTGGGCGAGGTACATGCCGCTGCTGCCCGCCATGGAGGCTCCTGCCCTGCCTGCCCATGACGACCAGGCAGTGGCTACTGCCATGAACCTCCTACAGAAAATCGCCCCCGGCCAACTCAACAAGCGTCTGGGGAACATGATCGAGGGGCTCAAGGAAACCGCAGCGTCAGCCTACGAGCCGGCCCTCACCCAACTCGGGATCTTCCTCGGCGCAGAAGCGAACAAGCCGTCCGGCACAGGCCGCTGCGACTCCACCTGGTGCTGGGGCAATCACCTGTGGGCCGTTGTCGAGGCCAAATCCGACCAGGAGCCCGACGGTGTCATGGCCCACAAGGACATCCGTCAGGTCAACGACCAACTCCGAATCCTCCAGAACGACCGCAAACACAAGGTCATCCCGGACGGCAGTTTCACTGCCCTCATCTCCCCAAAGCCTGCCGTCGACCCGACAGGCGCCATCGGGGCCGAAGACCACGCCTACCTCGTCCATCCGGAAACCATCTGGGAGATCGGCCAAGACGTGCAACACGCCTGGGAGGAACTCCTCGCGGGTCGGACAGGCCGTGACGCCTCCGGGCTCACACCGTTCATCGCTACGACGTTCCAGCGCTACGGCCTCCTGCCTTCACAACTCCGCGAGCGCCTCACCGAGTACCCGGTCGGTGCCGCCGGAACAGCCACTTCCTGAGTGAGGGCCTTGCCCGTGATGAGCGCTCTGCTCGGCCCGGTTCTCGTATAGCTATGGCAGACAGACGTGTAGCGGAGAGTGATGGGGCAGCTGAGCCTGTCGCGGTAATGCGTACACCTCACCTGTGGAAACGCGGCCGTTGTCCCTGATGGAGCAGCCCGCCGCCGCAGAAAATACCCGGTTTACCGCGACGGACGGCCCGGCCCCTGACCAGGACGGATACCCCGCAGACGACACCTGGCCGTAGCTATACGAGAACCGAGCCAACTACTCTGGCGGCAGATCTTCTGAACCGGAAAGGGAGGCCGCCGTGCCCGACTCGAGAACCCCCGACGAAGACGGGGAAAACGCCTCCTCCGTCGAGACCGCCAAGCCCCTGTCCAAGAAGAAGATCCTCCTCGTCCTCGGCATCGGCGCCGTGGCCGTCGTCGCGGTCGGCGGCCTGCTCATCAAGCTCGCCCAGAAGAACTACGCCCCCGAGGACGTCGAGACCGACGAGTCACTCGATGCCAGGGTTCCGACACCCGCGGAGCTTGAGTTCGCCGCCATCGTGCGCGCTGCCGCAGAAAGCGTGGGGAAGATCATGAGTGTCTCCACGAGCGGCTTCAACGTGGAAGCAAAGATCCGATCCAACTCCGGCAGGGGAACGTGGACGGCGCACTTCGCGTTTGATGAGGAGACAGGCCACTGCCACTACTCCCATCCTTACCGGGGCGCGACCGCACCTCTGTTCTTCATCGAGGAGGTCCAACGGCGACTCAGCGAAGCAGCGGCCGCCTGACAGCCAGTTCGCCGCTCAGTCGGCGCGGTAGTACACCTGAAGGTAGGTTCCCTCGTTGCCCGCGCCGTCGTCGGGGATCAAGTAGTTGGTGTGCGCCACGCTGGTGATCACAACCGGGTAGCCGGGCGCGGCTGCTGGTGCGGCGTGGGCGGCACCGGTGAGGGGTGAGGCTCAGCAGCGCCGCGACCGCGGCACCGAAGGTCAGGATGCGTCGTCGGAACAGTTCTCTGGCGTGAGCGCGGGCGGCCCCGCGGCCGGGACCGGTACGGGCAAGACGGATGAGCATAGAGACCTCTCGAAGCGAAACTGGAATTGATGCTTCAGGTTTCCGGTGTCCACTTGAGGCAGGGTGGGTAGAGGGTCGAACACCTCGTTGGGCCATCGCGACGGCAACGCCCCGGCGAGCCGCCACCCCGCCCCACCCCTCTGCCGACCGCGACCTGGCCCACGCGGTGGCGTGCTCCCGGCGCGCCAAGGGCTCAGCGCGCCGGGAAGGTTTCTCAGGAGCAGGTGGCGAGCATGCCCTCCAGCGCTGAGCGTTCGGCGGTGTCGATGGTCAGGCCGTAGACGTGCTTCACCGAGATCCAGGCGCGGCTGTAGGTGCAGCGGTAGTCGGCGAGCGGCGGCTGCCAGCGTGCGGGGTCCTTGTCAGCTTTCGACCGGTTGGAGCGGGCGGAGACCGCGACGAGTTGCGAGTGGGTGAGGTCGTTGGCGAAGGCGCGGCGGTCCTCCGTGGTCCACTCCGCCGCGCCGGACCGCCAGGCCTCCTTAAGCGGGACGACATGGTCGACGTCCAGTTGACCAGCCGCGTCGGCCGTCACGCCGTCGTACGGCGAGACCCAGTGCCCGGCGGTCGCGCGGCACTGGTCGTCCTGGGCGATGTCTTCGCCATCCCGGGCGAGGACGGTCTCGCGGGTGTCGCAGGTGTCCTGCTGGATGATCCAGTGGGGGAATTTCGCTCGGCTGTAGCCTGGAATGTCCGCCTCGGGAGCGACGGTCAACTCGGCCAGTTCCGCCCGTGCTTCATCGGCGGCTGGGGGTTCAGGGAGCTCGGCGGATGCGGTGGCCGAGGAGGGAGCGCTGGGGGCGGCCCAGCTCGGTGAGCCGAAGGCGAGGAGACTGCTCGTGGCCAGCACGGTGGCCACGGCAGTGACCCAGCGGCGCATCATCATCGTCATGCCCACCACCGTGGCCGGGCTGGCCGCGGTGGTGGGCTTCACCTCAGGGGATTCACCCTCACGGGCGGCTGCCTCCAGAGCCCCTCCAGCCCGGTGTGCAGAGCAGGCACACCTCCGGCATGCGCCATGAAGAAGAATGCCGACCGCGATCACGAGGGGGAGCGTCGTGCGGCTGACGATCGACACCGAGACGGACACCTACGAGCAGGCGATAGCCGCCGTGCAGACCGTCTATGGGCTACGCCCCGTCACCCCTGCCGACTGGCCGGAACCGCCACCCGTCGAACCACGCCCCGACCCGCAGGACCTGAGCGGCGACGACATCATCAACGGCTGGAGCGAACAGACACTCTTCCGGATGATCGCCTCGCTGATGCCCGGGGCCCGCGCGGTGCTGCGACGAATCACCGAATTGGGCGGCACCGCCTCGTTCGACGAGGTCCAACAGCACTTCGCCGACCATCCGACCACCCCGATCCCGAAGGCAAAGATCGGCGGGACCCTGACCAGTGTCCAGGCGGTCCAGCGCCGCGTCGCCCCGGCCGGTTCGATCAGCTCGGCCCAGCTGCTCCAGCGGGACGAGCGAGCCCGGCGCTACCACATCGACCGAGTGCTGGTAGAGGCGCTCAGGCGGGCCTTCGCGATCGCCGATGCCCGCCCCGACCTGCTGCGCGGTGGACCCGCCACACGCATCACCTGACGCGGCCGCTGGGCGTCTATGGCGTTCCAGTGGCATCCTCACCACCCCAGCACGTTGACGTCAGTCCCGGAGGGCTTCTCCACCATGCGCTGGTCAGCGGCGGGTGACGGTGTAGCCAGCATCGTTGACCGCGCGAGTCCACGCCTCACGGTCGAACCACTTGGCGATGTCCGGTTGCAACTCGGTGATGGTGCGCATCCGGGCCTCCCAGTCGTGACCAGCCGGACCACGGCTGCCGTCACAACCGGTGAAGCCGTCCTCGCCATGGATGTGGCCGGCCAACCAGGCATTGACCGCCACGTTGACGATGACGCCGTACAGGTCGCCGCCGGTCTGCGCCAGGACGTCCGGGACGCCGGCGAGGACCAGCGCCAGCTCGGGGTTGCCGACCAGCGGCATCGGCGCGTGCCCGGCGCCCTCCGCCGCACTGCTCTCTTCGAAGGCGCGCGCGTCGTGGGCAAGACGGACAGCGAGCGCTGAGGCGTCGAAGTACCGCCAGGCGGAACGCGCCTGGATCCCGAGCCGCTCAGCCACGGTGCTGATGTTCTTCTCGATAGTGGCCTCAACGGTCGACGGGGCGAGCGTCACCCCACGGTGAGCCAGCTCAGCGAGCGTCTGGGCAACGGCTTCCTTGAACGCCTTCGTGTTCCGCACGACCGCTTCGTAGAGGTGCAGGTGAAGCCGTCGGACGGCTTTCCTGAATTTCCTTGCTAAATATTCCGGTCGCCCGAACGGTCGACCACAGCCAGACCCTGAGTGAAGCCTTTGATGGCCTGGTTCTGAACGGCACAGGCACGATCGTCCGCACTGAGCCGATCCCCTACCACGCCTCCGGGCAACAGCGCGGGCACGTCTCTCAGCCTCTTGAGTGATAAGCAGTCAACCACCGTAATCTTGCGCTTGAGTACACCGTTGAACCGGCTATGAGGAAGATGATCTGCACTGCGGTTGCGACAGTCTGTGCTCTGATCGGCCTTGCCCTCCCCGCGCACGCCGACGCCACCGTCAAGAAGGGCAAGGTCGGGCTAACGGTCAGGGGTAAGAAGCTGTCCGTCGACCGTGCCGGTGGCTGGATGGATGGCCACGGCACCGGAGTCAAGGCCCGTCTCTACACCGTCCATGGGGGTGTGCGAGCTGATATCACCCGTTGGAAGGACGCAACTCCCGTATCCGCGGGTATGAGGAAGTTCTCGAATGTGGGGTGGAAGTTCAACGGTCGGAAGTTCTCGAACGGGATGTGGTTGTGCATCGAGTTCAACAAGTCTGGCAGTCAGCCCTGCGCGAAGATCCACCGCTGACCTGAGGCGGCTTGCCGGCACAGCTGCCGGGAGCTCCAACTGGATGCTGCTGGCCCGGCTCAAACTGGGAGAGCTGCGTTGGCGCTGACTGCGTCGCTCCGGAGGTTCACCGCTTGTTCGCTCTCTGTGTTGGACTGGTGTCGGCCGCCTTGCGCCTCCGTGATTCGGCTCTGCCGGGGCGAATGAGGCCACGCGTTGCGCACGAGTACCCCTGACGTGGCGGCACCATTCCTCAAGAGGCGATCGACTGAGGTCCTTGGCCGTTGAGGTTGTGTCGATAGCGTTCGAGGGAGCGGTTCCAGCGAGTTTCGAGACCTGCCAGGAGACGGGCATCGATGCTCGCGGCGACGTGGGAGTACACGTCGTCGACCTTGTCCTTCATGATGTGTCCGAGGCGGCGTGCCTGAGCGACTTCGGGGACGCCGTCTTCGATCAGCCAGGTCTTGTGCGAGTGGCGTAGTCCGTGAAAGGTGAGTCCCTGTCGGACGGGCGCCCATGTCTCGTCGAGGTAGCGCCCGCCATTCACAGCTGGGGCCCAGAGGCGACGTTGGAAGCCGGAGCGGCGGAGGTGTTTGCCGCGCAGTGTGGTGAAGACGAAGGGGCGGGTGGAGGCGGCCAGGTCGGTAGTCAGGAGTTGAGTGAGGAAGGGCGGGAGGGTGATGCTGCGGACGCTCGCATGGGTCTTTGGGTGACCGAGGGTGAGACGGCCGTTGACTTCGTGGAGGGCGCCGGCGTTGGCGGTGATGTGAATGCGGCCGTGGGTGAGGTCGAGGTTGTCGCGGTGGAGGCCGGCGAGTTCTCCCCAGCGCATACCGGTGTAGGCGGCGGTGATGACCAGTAGGCACTGGTTGCGGGAGGACAGGCGCAGGATGCGGTGGGCGATAGTCAGGACTTGGTATTCGTCAGCCCAGGGGCGCTCACGGCGTGGTTCGATGCGGCCTCTGCCGCGTTTGCGGGGGCGTACCGGGTTAGTGGTCAGGAGACGGTTGTCGACGGCGTCGGCCATGAGCATGGCAAAGAGTTTGCGGAGGCTGGTGATGGTGCTGGCGGCGTAGGTGTCGCGTAGTCGGTTGAGCCAGACCTGGACGTCGGCGGGGGTGATCTCGTCGACGGGGATGGTGCCCCAGTGTGTCAGGATGTGGCGGGTGAGCAGGCTGCGGTAGAACGCTTCAGTGTTGGGGCCGACGTCCATGGTCTGCCACCAGATCTCGGCCCATTCGGCGACCGATGCTGCGGGCTTCGGTTTGGGCTCCTGGTGGGTAGGCCGGGGCGGGATGGTCGGCGCAGCGTGTGGGGTTGATGGCTGCGTTTTCTGCGTTGATGTGTTGGTTTCGGGTGTGGTGGTGAGCTGTTTGGCGTGGTCGAGGGCGGCTGTTTCGGTTTCAAAGGTGCCGGGGACGCTGCCTGCTCTGCCGTCGGGCTTCCAGTACCGCACGCGCCATTTGTTGCCGCGTCGTTCGACCCATGCCATGAGCAGACTCCTTGTGACGTGATGGGTTGGGGCGTCATGTCTGGCGCCGGGCGTCCATGAACGCTCCGTGGGGTGGCAGAGCGGAGCCACCCAGTCGGGTGATTGGCGGTCAGGAACGGGAGTGGTGGCGCGGGCCTCGCGCGCCGTCGCGGATGATCGCGTTCAGGTCGTCTGCGGAGAACCTGAGATGGCGTCCGATCTTGGTGTATGGGATGTGGCCCGCTGCTGCCTTCTTCCGCAGCCAGGAGGCTGGGACTTGGAGCAGCACGGCAGCCTGTTCTGCGGTGTTGAGTAGGCGGTTCGAGTCGTGCTGGGTTTGATGGGGCCGCGTCTTGGAAGGCGTGGACGTGGCTGACTCGTCGTCCGGGTGATGGAGTGGAGTGGTAGCGGTCGACGCAGTGTGGTGTGTGGTTTGAAGGGAAGCGCCGTGCGAGGTGCTGGCTGGCCGGTCCGTCAGCAGCAGGGGTCGTTTCCTGCTGGGGGCGCCGCCTGTGGTGTGCGGTCTCTTCATGGTGTTCCTCGGAGTGGGTCTCCAGGGACGTGTGAGATGTTCGATGGGGTTGATCTGGGACATGGTGTTGGCGCGCTAGACAGCCGTGTTCTGAGGCTCACATGGCCCGAGACCAGGGGTGGGGAGGTACAGGCCTGCCGGTTGCCCGTTCCGGCCGACGGCAGCGGTGTGCCTTCTGCGGTCGCAGTGTCCGGAGTCGGCGCTCTATTCAGCGGCACTACCAGGCACGGGTTGAAGGCCAATGATGTGATGCGAGAGACCGGAGCGAGTTCTGGTGGCCGGGACTGTCTGGGCCCAGCAGCGGAGAGGTGGGCCACCTGTGAGGACACGGACGGGTTCCGCCTAGCGTCGGTCGGTGGCTCTCACATGGGCCGAGGTTGGGCACGTCCGCCGCAGACTGGGCCAGGGCATGGGCAGTCCGCGGGTGGGTCTGGGCATGCCGCCAGGCGATGTAGCGCCCGAGGCAAGCCTGAACGCCCGGGCCCAGTCTGCTCGGTTCACCGTCTGGTCCGGCGACTGGTCTGCCGGTAGCCGCAGCGCCCAGGCTTGGGGGGCTGCTGGCGGTTGGCGCAGAGCGGGCGGGGCGCGGCGGAGGGCTTCTCGGGACAGGTGAAGATGAGGACGTCTTCGTGTTGCACGAGGTGGAGGGGGATGCCTTGGCGGCGGGCGTCGCGCACGTTCTTCAGCTGGAAGAACGAGGGACGGGCGATGAGCCGGTTGCCGCGGATGCCAGCGAGGAGAGCGACGCAGCGCTCAGCGGGGACGAGCCCTGCGGCTCGTCCGGCGGCCAGGACGGCGGAGGGCAGGTCGATCAGTTCACCGTGGGTGCGCCAGGGCCGGGTGGTAACGACGACAGTGCCGCCGGGACGTAGAACCGCCCGGCACTGTACGAGGATCTTGGAGAAGCCGTCGAGGAGTTGGTCGGTGGTGACGTGGGCGAGGTTGTGCGGGTCGCGGCCGTAGCGGTAGTCCGTTTTGACCACGCCGCGCTCGCCGGTTTCGCTCGTGCAGTGGACCCGGCCGTGCGCTGATCGTCCGTATGGGGGTGAGGTGACCACCAGCGCGACGTTGCCGTGAAGGTCGGCGTCGACGAGCTGGGTGAGTTGTCGGGCGTCGCCGCATACCACCCGGCCGCTGCCCTGCTCAACCTGTCGTGTGGTGTGGGCGACGTTGGCCCGGGCGAGCCGGGCCCAGCGGGACTCGTACTCGACTCCGAGGGCGCGGCGGTGGAACCGGATGGCCTCGACCAGGGTGGTGCCGATGCCGCACATCGGGTCCAGGACCAGGTCACCCGGTTTGGTGTAGGTGCGGATGGCGTGGGCCGCGATCGCGGGCAGCATCTTGGCGGGATGCGCGTTCGAGCCGGGTACGTAGCGGTCGGCGCGCTGGGCGGGGGCGGAGGTGGGTGCGGTGTTCCACACCGATTCACGGTCGGCCATGGCGTACCCCTTCGGTCGGTCAGGCACTGGTGATCGCGGACAGGACGAGCAGGTCGGAATGGATGAGTCCGGGCGGCGCTCCCTCGGGCGGGATAGGTGTGATGTGGCCGTCGGTGGGGTGTCCGTGGACGATCACGATGTGCTGCAGGTAGCGGAATCCGGCGGTGCGGGCGAAGGCGATGAGCAAGCCGAGCGGGTCGGTCAGGCGTCCGGCGTCGCGGCGCTGCCTGGTGGCGAGCAGCAAAATGCCGTCGCGAGGCAGAAGGCGGTGGGCGCGGTGGAAGAAGCCGGACCAGCCGTTCTCCATCGCCGCTGGCATCTGATCACAGCCAGGGGCTGGTTCGTCGCCGGGAGCGGGGAGGGCGTCGGGGTGCAGTTCCGCAAGCAGCACCGGCTCCGTACGGGGTCTCTTGCCGTCTTCGCGAGCGGCGAGGTAGGTGACGTGGGCCCGGGTGTCCATGCCCGGTTCGGTGTCGCGAATACGGATCTTGATCAGACGCGCGGGAGGGTGGCCAGGCTGGTGGGTGAACTCGGCGCGGATCTTGTCCAAAGCCCAGCCGGGCAGCACCCCGCCGGGAGCGGAGACTCCGTCCGGGTCGTCGGCGGCAGGCGTCCAAACGGTAGTCGGCAGCGGGCTGGATGTGTCGGAACGGCTCGTGGTGCTGCAGTGGTGGTCGGACTTCGACATTGGTTGATGGCGCCCGGGGGAAGGGTCCGGCCATCTGGTGCTGACGTGATCAATAGAGATTCAGTACCTGCCCCTTTGCCATCGGCTGTGCAGGTCCGCTGTCAGTGGATCTTGTGTCACGGAGGTCTGGCCGACTAGGGAAATCTCCTCGAACCCGCAGGTGAGCGACGGCGCGAGCCAGCTGCGAGCCATCAACGAGCCACGTCGGGCAGGCCGAACCCGAATCGTGCTGGCGAGGCTCACGTCTGACGACGACCTCTGACCTCCCTCTCGGATCACCCCGGGCGCCCGTCACCGATGCCACCGCCACATCGGGCATGACGGGAGACATATCCGATGTGCACAGAACCCGCGTAGTGACTCCGGCGCAGCGGCCTCCCTCCCGTTACCAGCCGCGCCAAACTCGCGGCGGGCGCATAGCTCGGGAGGGCGTTTTACTCATGAACGGTCGGATGGATCAGTTCATGGCGCTGTTGCTGCTGCAGGCAGCATCACGGTGTATGCCGCCTTCGAGCATCCTTCGTTCGGCACTGTGTCCGTTGTCGGCGTGGGAGTAGTGAGGCTGCTCCGCCTTCTCCTGAATGACCGTTGATCCGTGTTTTCGGTGGCGTGCGAGGTCCTCCGGGGCGCCAGCCGGGGAATCGTCTCCGAGATTTTTTATGTTCGATTCGCTTGGCCCTGACTCGAGCGTTGGCCCTGCTCATGGCTGACGGGCCGGAGGCGGGCCATCGCACGTGGCGGGCCATGAGGCGGGGTGTTGTCCGGTGGTGGTGCGCGGGTGGGTCGGTGCTGGCGCGGCGGGGTGAAAGGGCTGGCGGCGGAAGTTGTCCGAACCCCTTCTCGCAGGAGGCCGCCATGTACAACCGCCCCGTCGCCCGCTGCCCGCGCACGACCATGCTGTCGCCGCTGGAGGAGCTGGAGCAGTCCTTTCTCGCCCTGGCTCGTAGTGTCACGCCGCTGACCATGCCCGCACGCCTGGTCTGTGACGAGCCGTCGGAAGAGGCGTGGCCGGTGGATCAGGTCCGTATCCGACTGGCTCACCCCAGCACTCGGCCCGAGTTGCGGGCACAAACGTGGTGCGAGGTCGTGCGTCGTGCGCACGGCCTCGGTGAGCCGTGGCCGGTGGTTGCGATGGCTATGACGATTCCGGTGCTGCGCCGGATGCTGTCCCGATTGGCCCGTCCAGCGCATCTGGAGCGTCAGGAAGTCGAGCAGGAAGCTCTCGCCGCGGTCGCTGTCGCCCTTGCGGAGGTGGACGCGGGTGATCCGGGGGTGGACCGGGAGCTGTTCGCGGCGGCGGACCGCGCGGTTCACCGTCTGGTCTACGCGGCTCGCTGCCGCGGTGAGCGGGAGGCGGGCGAGCCGGCGGTGCATTTGGGACGCCTGCGCGCCCGTGCAAGCGTCGAGGACATGGAGGGCTCGATGGTGTCGGATGAGTACCAGGTGTTGGCTCGCGCGGTACGGGCCCGGGTCGTGGACTTGGCCGAGGCGCAGTTGATCGCCCGTACCCGGCTGCACGGCGAGTCGATGGGGGCGCTCGCCGGCGAGCGTGGGGTGAGTATGCGTCAGCTGTACCGGCATCGCTCCGCGGCCGAGCAGCGCCTGGCTTCTCACCTGCGTCATCAGGCTGGGTAAGGAGCCATACGAGGGACGTCCGGCGCTGGGGCGTCAACGCTCCGGCGCCGGATTCTCTATCAGAAGGCAGACGGGGCCTCTTCCGATTTTCTGGATCGGAAGAGGCTCCGGGGCCTGGCAGGGGCCGTTGCCTCAACGCTCCTGTGCTGTCGGGCCGTGTGCTGGGTGGGGTGTGCGCTCCGTCTCGTGCTGACACCCCGAGAGCCATCCGGTAGCCGCCGAAGGAGGCCGGCCCCGGGCGAAGGATCCGGCTCACCCTCACCCAGCTTCCCGCTTGTCTTTCGTTGTTCTTGTGCCTGATGGAGGTGTCCTGCCATGTTCAGCCGCTTCCGTCGGCCGCCCGGCGTACGTCACGTCGTGCGCCGTGGGGTCCTGGTGGTGTTCACCGTGGCGGTGACGGCCGTGGTGCTGTTGGCGGACCCGCCAGTGGTGTGGGCCGTGGCCACTATCCCGCAGGTGATCTCGAATTTGCGGGACTGGATCGTGGGACTGCTGACCGGGCTGGCCACGCTCTTCCTCACCTTCGGCGGCCTGCGCTATCTCATGGCCGGTGGTGACCCGGGGGAGGTCGAAGCCTCCAAACGGGCTCTGAGGGCCGCAGCGGTCGGGTACGGGCTGGCGATGCTCGCCCCCGTCGTGGTGGGAGTCTTGCAGCAGATTGTGGGCGTGGATGGCGGCGGGCAATGACCCGCACCCGCCTCCTCCTCATCCTGTTGCTGACGTCCATCGGGCTCGTCATCGGTGCCGGGCCGCCTACCGTGCCGGTTGCCCATGCGGTATCCCTGCCGGAAGCGACTGCTCGAGTGCCTGGTGTGCCGGCCGATCCAGAGCCGCGGCCCGAGCCGGGGCCCGCTGCTGGTGCCTCCGCATCTGGGGCGGCTCCTGCTCGGCCTCGGGCCACGCCGGGGCCGAGTCCCGTGCCCGGCCGCCCGTCGCACAAGCCTTCGCGGCATCCGAAGTTGGAGCCCGCTCCTGGGCTGACGCCGCCTGCCTGCAAGGTCACCGGCGGTGATTGTTCTCCCGTCGGCTGGGGTCTGGACGGGCTCTTCGACATCCCCGGCATGATCGTGAACGCGGTCACTTCTTTTCTGGGGACGATCGTCGAGCAGATCATGAAGCCGGTGCGGGAACTGCTCGCTGACACTCTGCTTGCCACACCCGATGTCACCCGGCACGCGGACTTGAAGCGGTTGTGGGCCGGGGCGCTGGAGATCACGGCTGGGATCTACGTGCTGTTCGTGGTCGCGGGCGGGATCACGGTGATGGGCTACGAGACTGTCCAGACCCGGTACGCGCTCAAGCAGATCGCTCCGCGCCTGCTGACCGGGGTGATCGCCTCGGCGATGTCTCTGACCGTGATGGGCAAGGCCATCACGCTGGGCAACGCCCTCTCCCACGCGATCATGGGCCTGGGTATGGCGGATGCCGGGCAGGGGCTGGTCGAACGCGTCCTTCCTTTCGCTCTGTTCGGCACCACCGGGCTGAAGATCTATCTGCTGATCCTTGCGATCGTGCTGCTCGTGCTGGTCCTGGCTGTGCTGATCGGCTTCGTGGTGCGGGTCACGGTCATGGCCCTGCTCGCCATCTCCGGCCCCCTGGCGCTGGCCTGCCACGCCCACCCGCTCACCGACCCGGTGGCCCGGCTGTGGTGGCGTGGCCTGGCCGGATGCCTGGTCATCCAGGTCGCGCAATCTATGACCTTCATCGTCGCCCTCAAACTGTTCTTCGCCCCCGGCGCCACCGCGCTGGGGATTCCGTACTCCGACCAGCTGGGCACGATGCTGGCCGGGCTCGCCCTGTTCTGGGTGCTGTTCAAAATCCCCGGCTGGACGATGCAGGTCGTCTTCCGGGCCACCCCGATCCACAACCCCCACGCGCCCACTGCGGTGCGCCTCCTGCGGACCCTGGCCCTGTACCGGCTCATGGACCGCTATCTCCCCGGCACATCCCTACTGCGTCGCGGCCCCGGTAGAGGCGGCGGACCAACTGGCGGCGGGCCCACTGGTCGCGGCGGTGGCCCCGCGCCACGGCCAGGGCCAGGGCTCACCCCTGGTTCGCGACCGGGTCGCGTCCGGCTCGGTCGTGGCTCGGCCGGTCCGAGGAGCGGGACATCAGGTACGGGACCTGGAGCGGGCACTGGCTCTCCTGGACAGGGTGGTTCTTCGGGCCCCGCAGGTTCATGGGCGGCCCGGGCCGGAGGCCCGGTGACCGGCTCGGCAGCAGCGCTCACGCTCCCAAGGGGACCGGCGGGCCGCCTGAGTGCCGGCTCGCGGCTGGCCTCATCTGATACGTCTCGGCAGAAGGGTCCGCTCACCGTGGTCCATCCCGCACAGGCGCGCCGCCGGTGGCAGCTGACGCTGCCCGTGGCCGCGCAGCGCGTCCCCATCCGTACGCCGCGGCCGGTCCAGACCTGGCTGCCGATCCGGGCCGAGCGCATTCCGCGACCGCACACCGCGGACAGCGGCTCGGCCTCCCGGCCTTCCACGCGACCGCCCGTCGGCCCGGCCGTTCCGCGGATGGCCTCGCGGCAGATGGTGCTGCGGATTCCGGCGGAGCGGGTGCGTTCCCGGCCGGTGCGTCCCGTGCAGTTGCGGCTGCCTCTCGAACCGCCCCGGAGGTGAGTGTTCATGACAGATGTGAACGACGACGGCGTTGCCGTGACCCGGATTCCCGCGGATATCGCGCGCCCTGACCGCGTCCTGGGTCCGCTCACCGCGCGGCAGACCGCGATCCTGGCCGGGTGCGTGCTGGTGCTGTACGGCGGGTACTGGCTCGCGCGGCCGTTCATGCCGCCGCTGGCGTATCTGGTCATGGTGCTGCCCGTGGCCGGAGCCGTCACCGCGATCGCGGTGGGCGCCCGGGAGGGCATCGGCCTGGACCGTTTCCTCCTCGCCGCCCTCGCCCACGCCCGTGCCCCCAAACGGCAAGTGCACGCTCCGGAAGGCGTGCCCGCGCTGCCCGAGATCGTGAACAAGACGTTGGGCACGGCATCCGGACCGATGCCGGTGCCGGTGCGGATGCCGTGTCGTGGTGTCGGCCCGGCGGGGACGGTGGATCTGGCCGGGCAGGGGCAGGCGGCGCTGGGGGTCTGCTCGCCGGTCAACTTCGACCTGCACAGCGGTGCTGAGCAGCAGGGCCTGGTCGCGGCGTACGGGCGCTGGCTCAACTCGCTGACCGGCCCGACCCAACTCCTGCTCCGCTGCCACCGCACCGACCTCACGCCTCTGGTCGACCAGCTCCACCACTGTGCCCCGGCCCTGCCGCACCCGGCGCTCGAGCAGGCGGCCCGCGCGCACGCCGACTACCTTGCCCACCTCGCCGGGACAGGAGACCTGCTGACCCGCCAGATCGTCCTTGTCGCACGGGAAGCAACATCGCCGCGGTGGGCCCGGCCTTCGGCCTGTAGCGGGCGGGCCGTCCAGCGCCTCCAGGAAGCGGCTCGCGGGCTCGCTCCCGCCGGCATCAGCGTCACCCCACTCGACCATGGGCAGACCACGGCACTGATTGCCGCCGCCTGCAATCCCGATCCACCCATCCCGCCGCTCGCTACGGAAGTGCAAGGAGACGAGGCATGATCCTTCGTTCCCGAAACTGGCGCCGGGCGGACCACGAGGTCGTCCGGGCCGGGGAACTGCTGCACCTTGCGGGCCCGGAGGCTCTTGAGGTGCATGCCCGCACCCTCGCGATCGGGGGCCATGTGGCCTGCTCGCTGGTCGTGACCGGCTACCCGGCCGAGGTCAGCCCCGGCTGGCTGGCACCCCTGCTCGCCTTCCCTGGGCACCTGGACATCGCACTCCACATCGAACCGGTCCCGAACCCGGTCGCGGCGGCCGGGCTGAAGAAGCAGCGTGCCCGGCTGGAATCCGGCCGCCGGGGCGCATTCGACAAAGGGCACCTGGACAACCCGGAGGTCGAAGCCGCCGCCGCGGACGCGGCCGACCTCGCCTACCGGATCGCCCGTGGTGAGGGAAAACTCTTCCACGTCGGCCTGTACATGACCATCCACGCCGCGGACGAGGAGACCCTGCTCGAGCAGGTCGCCGCCGTCAGGGCGGTCGCGGAGTCACTGCTGATGACGGTCGCACCAACGACGTACCGGGCACTGCCCGGCTGGCTGGCCACGCTCCCACTGGGCATCGACACGCTGAAGATCCGGCGCACCTTTGACACCGCGGCGCTCGCCGCCTGTTTCCCTTTCGCCAGCCCCGAGCTGCCCGCCCCTGCGGGCGCGGCCGGAGTGGGGTCGCAGGTGCTGTACGGGCTGAACGCCGTCTCCGGCGCGCCGGTGTTGTGGGACCGCTTCGGGTGCGACAACTACAACTCGGTCACCCTCGCCCGCTCCGGGGCGGGAAAGTCCTACCTGGCCAAGCTGGAGCTGTTGCGGCTGCTGTTCACCGGGGTCACCGCCTCGGTCATCGACCCGGAAAACGAATACGTACGCCTGGCAGAGACCGTCGGCGGCAGCGTCGTCGCGCTCGGCGCCGACGGCGTACACCTGAACCCCTTCGACCTCCCCCGCCACGACAAGGCCGACGACGGAGACGACGTACTGACGCGACGCGTGCTGTTCCTGCACCGTTTCCTGGCAGTGCTCTTCGGCACCGAGGTGAAGGGCGCGGAGGAAGCCGCGCTCGACCGGGCGCTCCTACGCACCTACGCCCGGGCGGGGATCACGGCGGATGCGCGGACCTGGAGCCGGACCCCGCCGGTACTTGCCGACCTCGCGGAGGTTCTTGACGAAGACGGGAGCGAGGCGGCCGCCGGGCTGGTGGAGCGGCTCGCCCCGTATGTCACCGGTTCACATTCCTGTGTCTTCAACGGCCACAGCACAGCGAGCACCTCCGGGCATCTGGTGGTCTTCGCGCTCCGGCAGCTGCCGGAGGAGATCAAGACTCCGGCGATGCTGCTCGCCCTGGATGCCATCTGGCGCCAGGTCACCGACCAGGGCAGGAGCGGTAAACATCTGGTGATCGTGGACGAGGCATGGCGGCTGATGGGCGACGAGACCGGGGCACGCTTCCTGTTCCGGATGTCCAAGGCCGCTCGCAAGAACTGGACGGGGCTGGCCGTCATCACTCAGGACGCAGATGACGTCCTCGCCTCGCCACTGGGAAGGGCGGTGGTGGCGAACGCGGCGACCCAGATTCTGCTCCGGCAGGCCCCACAGGCGATCGACCGCATCAGCGAGTCATTCCGGCTCTCTCATGGCGAGCGGGAGTTCCTGCTATCCGCCGGGAGGGGCGAGGCGTTGCTGCTGGCCGGGGAACGCCGCAAGGTCGCTGTGATTTCCGTGGCCGCGCCGGGTGAGCACGAGATCATCACCACCGACCCCGGAGAACTCGCCGCCCAGCAGTGGACCGAGGACACCGATCCCGACGCCACCGCCACCCACGATCTCGGCGACGAGACGTGGAACCAGTGACCGTCACCACACTCGTCGCCGGGGCAGTACCCCATGGCCCGGTGGTGGACTTCCTCACCGACCCCGCTGCCTTCTGGGCTACTGCCGCCCGAACGGTTCTCGGCTGGGCCGTCCCGTACACGCCCGTGCTCGTGCCGGTCGCGACAGCAGTCGCCGTGTGCGTCACCACCGCCTGCGGCCGGATGCGACGAAGACGCCAGCAGCGCTTCGCCGACGACGCACGCTGCGTCGAAATCCTTGCCCCGCCCCAGGTACCCGCCAAGGGAGGCGACGTGCTGTGGGCGCAGCTCGCCGGTCTGCTCCGGCCGTGGTGGCGACGCCTCACCGATGGCCAACCACATCTGGGGTTCGAGTACGCCTGGTCGCCGGCGGGACTGGCGATCCGCTTGTGGGTGCCGGGGACAGTGCCACTGGGATTGGTACGCCGGGCGGTGGAAGCGGCCTGGCCCGGGGCCCACACCCGCGTCCAGGAACCACCTGTACTCATTCCGCCTGGCCACGTGGTGACCGCAGGGCGGCTGCGCCCGGCCCGGCCGGAGGTGCTGCCGCTGCGCACCGAGCACGCGGCCGACCCGCTCCGGGCCCTGCTGCAGGCAGCCACCGCCATGAGCGAGGGCGAGACCGCGCTCGTGCAGATCCTCGTCCGCCCGGCAACCGGCGCCGCTGTGCGGCGGGCCCGACGGGCCGCGCGACGGTTGAAGGCCGGAAGCTCGGCCCCTCGGCTGCCCGCTCTCGGCGCGCTCCTGCAGCACCGGCCACAACCGGTACTGGCCCAGCGGCAGGACGTCGAGCACGGTGCCGCGGTCCGCCAGTCCGCCGCCAAACTCACCGGCCCCCAATGGCACACGGCCATCACCTACGCCGCCACCTGCACGCCTGAGGAAAAGCGCGCCCGGGATGTGGTGCGGGGACGTGCGCACGCACTCGCCTCCGCGTTCGGCCTGTACGCGGAGCACAACTGGCTCGCCCGCACCCGGCTCGCCCGCCCCGAGCGATGGCTGGCGGGCCGGGTCTTCCCCCAGCGCGCGGCGCTGCTGTCAGTCTCGGAACTGGCGGCCCTGGCCCATCTGCCCGTCGATGCGGACGCCCCCGGAGTACGGCGTGCGGGAGCCCGCTCGGTCCTCCCACCACCCACGGTCCCCGAGCCGGCCCCCGGCGCCGGGGTCAAGCCCCTCGGCCACTCCGACACCGGCGCCCGCCGCCCGATCGGTCTCGCAGTCCCGGACGCCCGCCACCACGTCCATCTCATGGGCGCCACCGGTTCCGGTAAATCCACCCTCGTCGCCCACCTTGTCCTCGACGACGTCCGCCACCACCGGGGCGCGATCGTCATCGATCCCAAGGGCGATCTCGTCACCGACCTCCTGCACCGCCTGCCCGACACCTGCGCTGACCGCCTCGTCCTCATCGACCCCGACGACTCCCATGCCCCGCCCTGCCTGAACGTCCTCGACGGGGCGGACATCGACGTGGTCGTCGACAACATCACCGGCATCTTCCGCCGCATCTTCACCGCCTTCTGGGGACCGAGAACCGACGACGTCATGCGCGCCGCCTGCCTCACCCTCCTCAAACACCGCACCCACAGCGGCCAGCTGGTCACCCTCGCCGACGTGCCCCGCCTCCTGGGCGAGCCCGCCTACCGTCTCCGTCTGATCCCCACCATCAAAGACCCCGTCCTCCGCGGCTTCTGGGCCTGGTACGAATCAATGTCCGAACCCTCCCGCGCGGCCGTGGTCGGCCCGGTGATGAACAAGCTGCGCGCCTTCCTGCTGCGCGACTTCGCCCGCCGCACCATCTCCGCCGGCCCCTCCACCTTCGACCTCGCCCAGGTCCTCGACGGCGGAATCCTCCTGGCCCGCCTGCCCAAGGGAGCCCTCGGCGAAGAGACCGCCCGGCTGCTCGGCTCGTTCATCGTCGCCGGCACCTGGCAGGCCGCCTCAGCCCGCGCCCGCACCCCCGAACACCAGCGCATCGACGCCGGCCTCTACATCGACGAGGCCCACAACTTCCTCACCCTGCCCTACCCGCTGGAGGACATGCTCGCCGAAGCCCGCGGCTACCGCCTGTCCATGACACTCGCCCACCAGCACCTCGCCCAGCTCCCACGCGACCTGCGCGAAGGCATCTCCGCCAACGCCCGCAACAAGATCTTCTTCAACACCTCCCCCGAAGACGCCACCGCCCTGGAACGCCACACCCTCCCCACCCTCACCGCCCACGACCTCGCCCACCTCGGCCCCTACCAAGCCGCCGCCCACCTGCTGACAGGCGGTGCCGAATCAGCCGCCTTCACCCTTACCACCCGCCCCCTGCCACCATGCGTCCCCGGTCGCGCAGCCGACCTCCGTACGGCCGCAGCGGCCCGCGCATACACCCGGGCCACCCGCCCCTGACCGCCCGATCGCCGCACGCCATTTGTCGCTTATCCGACCTTTCCGATCGATGCCCTGGTGGTGAACCGCCATGCCCGCTCTGCCCCGCCCCGCCTCCGGGCCCGGCTCGCGTTACACCGCGCGCGCCGCACTCACCCGGCTCCGGCCAACACCAGCACGGCACCGTACGGACGCCGCCGCCCTCACCCGCGCTCTCACCGCCCGCGACCTGTGGATCACCGCCATGGTCCACGAACACCGCGTCCTGACCACCCCACAGATCGCCCGCATCGCCTTCAACAGCCAACGCTCCGCCCAGCGCCGCCTGCGCGTCCTCCACCAGCACGCCGTCCTGGACTCCTTCCGTCCCCTGACCCAGAACGGCTCCGCACCCGAGCACTACACCCTCGGTCCCACCGGCGTCAGCGTGATCGCCGCTCACGCCGGATGCGAACCCGCGGCCCTCGGCTGGCGCCCCACCACCACCGGCCGCATCGCCTACTCCCCGTCCCTGGGCCACGACATTGGCGTCAACGAACTCCTCACCCACCTCGCCGCCCCCACCTCATCCGCCACCCACGGCCGCCTGACCGTGTGGCTGTCGGAACGGTCCTGCGCAAGACGCTGGGACGACATGATCCGCCCCGACGCCTACGCCCACTGGCACAACCCCACCGGCACCGGCACCGGCACCGGCACCGGCACCGAGAGCCCAGGTCTGCTGCCGTTCTTCCTCGAATACGACACCGGCTCCCAGCCCCTGCCCCGCGTCGAAGCCAAACTCGTCGGCTACGCCGCCTTCACCACCTCCACCAACACCCGCCCCGCCCTCCTCATCCACACCCGCACCGCCTCCCGCGACCGAGCCCTCCGCCACCGCCTCGCCCAACCCGCCCGCGACCTGGGACTGTACGTCGCGACCTCCTCCGCGGACTTCACCACCCACACCCCCTGGGGCCCCTGGTGGGCACCCCTCGAACCACCAGCGCGACGCACCACCCTCACCGGCCTCACCATCCACTGGCCCGACCTCGTCCCGGCCAACATCGACCCCACCGACGCCGACACCGCCCTCACTCTCCCCATCCCGCCCCGCCCGCCCACGGCGCCGGGCCTCTGATGAGTCTGCTCGCCAAGACCGCCACCGGAATCGGCTGCGTCACCATCGCCCTTCCCCTGCTCGGAGCCATCGTGGTCGCCGCACTCCTCAACTCCCTCATCCCCGGCTCCAACGGCACCACGACCGCCCCCGGCAGGAACGCGCTGCAGGACATCCCCGCGAGCATGCTGGCGCTCTACCAACGGGCCGCCCCCGAGTGCCCAGGCCTGTCCTGGACGATCCTCGCCGCGATCGGTAAAGCTGAGACCGACCATGGACGCCACCCCACCATGCGATCCTCCGCAGGAGCCGTGGGGCCCATGCAATTCCTGCCGTCCACCTTCACGTCGTACGCGGAACCAGTACCGGCTGGTGGACGCACCCCTCCGACACCGTGGGATCCGGTCGACGCGGTGTTCGCCGCGGCCCGCATGCTGTGCGCACACGGTGCCCGACACAACAAGAACATCCGTAAGGCGATCTACGCCTACAACCACTCCCCCGCCTACGTCGCAGATGTGCTGCGGATCGCACGACGCTACGCCGCAGCCGACCCCGCCACCTCCACAAAGTCCGCAACCGCCCTGAAGGTGGTGGCCTTTGCCCGCCGCCAGCTCGGCACTCCCTACGTCTGGGGCGGCGACGGCCCCGCCGACGGCGGCTTCGACTGCTCCGGCCTCACCAAAGCCGCCTACGCCACCATCCAGGTAACCCTCCCGCGCGTGGCACAGGCCCAGTACGATGCCGGCCCCCGCCTCCCCGCCAGAACACCTCTCCTGCCAGGCGACCTGCTGTACTTCGGCACCAGCACCCGCGACATCACCCACGTCGGCATCTACAGCGGCCACCACCGCATGATCGACGCACCCCGCCCCGGCGCCGTGGTCAGAGAAACCCGCGTCCACCTGGCCGGCCCCAGGTACCAGGGAGCAACCCGCCCGAGCCCGCGCGGTACGCAGTGAGCACACAGCCCACCCCCGACGACATCGACACCTTGCTGCGCACGCTCGTCCGCATCCTGGCCGGCGTCGCCGCCCTCGCCCTCATCTTCACCGCCGTCAACGTCACCCTCTTCGCCGTCGACCACCACATCCCCTGGCCGATCGCCGTCCTCCTCGACCCGATGGTCGCCCTCACCCTCACCAGCGTCCTCTACGCCGACGCACGCCTCGCCGCCTGGGGCATCCCCCCACCACACTGGTCCACCGCCCTGCGCTGGTCCGCAGGACTTGCCGCCACCGTGATGAACACCTGGACCTCCCTCTGGCCCGACGACCACATCGGCTGGCCCCGCCACGCGGACCCCGCCGGGGTGCTCCTCCACGCGGTACCGCCCCTGCTCCTCATCGGCCTGACCGAAACCGTCGCCGCCTACCGCCGCTGCACCTCCCAGGCTCATCCGCACCCCATCACCGCACCCCACGACGACCCTTGCGAGGAGCAGCCCGGGAATACCCCGGGAGCACCCCCACCCCCCACTCCACCACCATCCGAGCGCAGCGACAGGGAGGGCGATGGCCCGACAACGGCCGTTATGGGCACCGACGGCCCCGATCCGACGCCCGGTGGGCCCGTGGACCAGCCCGATACGCCAAGCCGCGCAGACGCCGATCTGTACGTCCGGGCTCTCGCACTGGATCTCGCCACCCGCGAACACACCGGTCAGCCGATGAGCATCCGCCAGCTCCGCCGCCACCTGCACCTGGGCCAACACCGCGCCCGAGAACTCCGCACCCGACTCGACACCGAGCGCACCCCGGGAGCACCCGCACCTCACCCCGCACCCCAAACCGCACCCGGCGAGCCGCTCCAAGAAGCACCCGCGAGGGTGACGGGAGCGGCTTGACTAGTCGGCCACCGCAGAGCGTTCATTGTCGTCGCCGCGGACCACCGCGTAGGCCACGCGCCGCGAGCACCCCGGCCGGGGCTCTCTCCACAACCACCCACCACGCACACGGGAGACCCCACCATGCCCACCACCAACACCGACAACACCACACTCGACCCCAGCGAACCCGTCCAGCCTCAGCTGTCCGGCGCCCACGCCGCCGTATGGGCCGCGCTGAACAACCGGCCTGGCGTCACCAGCACCGCTCTCGCCCAAGCCGCCGATGTCGGCCGATCCACCACGGCCAAGGCCCTCCGCCACTTCGAACAGACCGGCCTCGCCCGCCGCGAAAGCGCCGCCCCCGTGGGCACCGGCCGCCCCACCAGCCACTGGTACCCGACCCTCGCGCCCGACCACGAGGCCAACGCCCCAGCGAAAACTCCTGACGAACCGCCGACCGATCACCCCACCCACACCACCGAGCCACTCTCATCCAGCGACGACCCGTCGGAGGACGCCGCCGCTGACGATAGTGGAAACGAGCAGCAAGCCCACGAAGGCCAGACCGAGTCCCCGGACGAACCGGCACCAGAGACAGAAGACAACGACACACCGCCCCCGGCACCCGCACCCGAGCCCCCGGCGGAGGAGGCCGCACCGCCCGCGGCCCCCGACGTCATCCAGCCGACCAACCTCCCCACCAGCCATAAGACCCGCCTCGCCCCCGGTGCCCTGCGGAACATGGTGATCGAGCACCTGACCGCCCACCCCAACGAGGCATTCACAGCCACCCGCATCAGCCGGGCCATCGAAAAGAGCTCCGGCGCCATCGCCAACGCCCTGGTCACCCTGACCAAGCAGGGCACCACCGAGCAGATCACCGAACGCCCACGCACTTACCGACTCACCACCACACCCAGCAGCGGCCACAAGTAGGCCGGTACGGAGCAGACCACGGCCGGGTGCCACCCAGCGAGCTGGGTGGCACCCGGCCGAGCGTCTGAAAGATCGCGTAAGTCCGTGGTGTGTAAGGCTGGCCGGGGCCCGGTTCTGGGTCTTGACCAGCCGGGACGGACGGACATGAACGACAACAGGACCCCGGCTGTCAAACCAGTCGAGGATGAGCTGGTGGACGGGGTCGTCGAGCGGCGAACGGACCGCGCCGCGTTTCGGGTACGGCCCTGCTGGGTGAAGGCGGGCTGCTGACGGAGATCACCCGGAGCTGTGCTGGAGCAGGCCCTGGACGCGGAGCTGACCGAACCCCTCGGCGACGAGAAGAACGACCCGGTGGGCTTCAGCTGCTCGATCCGTGCCAGGCCCAGGGTGCTGATCCACAGATCGCCGCCCCAGTGCGCGCCGCCGGGGACCACCGGGATGCGCCGGCTGCCGAGCTCGATGCGGCGTGGGCATAGCCCTGCCAGGACCAGCCCGGGGAGGCGCCAAAAGGGTCCATGATCCGGTCGCGCAGTACCTCGGGCAGAGGCCGGCGCAGCATCATGGTGAGCGCGAGGGCAGTCAGGTTCACCCAGACGTCGTTGTAGGCCCAGCCGGCTCCGGGCGGACCGCCTGCCGACTCCCGCGCTGCCACTGGCTGGTCGGGTCCAGCCGGTGCCGCCAGGTGATCTCTGAGCCGTACGCGTCACCCAACCGCCGCAGGGCCAGCGACCAGCACACGGGCTCGTCCAGTCGGAGGAGTTCATCGTCGAAGGCCAGCCCGGCGAGCAGGGACAGGACGCTCTTGGGGCGCTGAAGGCCATCCCGCCCGTCTCGGGACTCCCCAGGAGGCCAGGACCACGCCCCGCGGCACGACGACCTCGCTCGCTCCCTGCCCGTCGAGGAACGGGCCCGCCATCTCCCAATGGGAGGCGTCAGCGGCCTGGAAAGCCAGGTAGGACCTCATGTCCCGGATACCCGGAACCGGGCGGTCGGCCTGCTCCTTCGCAGCATGTGAAAGCCGGGCAGCATCCAACCCCACCCACGGGTCGCCGGTCTACCCGCCCCCGTCAAGGAACTCCTGATGGCACTCTTTGAAAACGGCTCTAGCCGCAGTTCCGTGAAAGCGCAGGTCAGAGACGGAAATGTGACATCCTTCGCCTGGGTGTCCGCTCCGTGGCGATCACGCGGGGACACATGGACAGCGACCGGCTGTCTTGTGATGACCGATGGCGCGGCCGGTTCACGCCTGGAACTCGGTGAGATCGATGGTTCGAACGCGCAGCGGATAGGCATAAACCGGGTGCGCCGTCTCTCGCTCGGGCACCATGCCGAGCTTTCGGATGACGTTCTCGGAGGCGTCGTCACCCACCCGGTTGATGCTGATGATGCGGTCGAGGCCGCGGTCCTGGAGCGCGAACTCCAGCGTGGCGTGGGCGGCTTCGGACGCGTATCCCTGGCCCCAGAACTGTGATCCGAGCCGCCAGCTGATTGCCACGCCGGGCAGTACCTCCGGCAGGAACTCGGGCACGGACAGACCCGTGAAGCCTGCCAGTTCACCCGAGGCCAGCAGCTCGACGACGAAGAGTCCGAAGCCCTCCTCGTCCCACTCCTCCTCCCACCGCTCGATCGCCTCTGCCGTGTGGTCCAGATCGCGCACCGAGCCATCGTCAATCCAGCGCATGACCCGCGGGTCCGCGTTGATGTCCGCCATCGGCGCGAGGTCGTCCTCATACCAGCGACGGAGGAGGAGGCGGGGTGTACGGATCTCGGTCATGGCGCCCATCCTGCCGAAGGCAACGGTCGTATCGGTAATCCGGCGCTCGCCCGTGCCGCGGCTCCGGGACGCAAGGCATCAAACCGCCTGCGCCGCACACCGTGACGAGGGAAACATCGGGCCGACGGTCAGCCGGATGACGTGCCACTTCGGCAGCGCGGTCGTGAGGTGAAACCGATTCGGCGGCAGCCTGCTGCAGCACCAAGATCGTTCACGGAATCGCGGTCAGCGCCGTTTTCAGAGAGCCTCATCACTCCCCACCGCTGTCCATCAACCCGCCCCCTGCGTGTCCACGGACCCTGTCGGCACACTTACCCACCGAGCCACCCGCCCGACACCGGCACGCCCCACCGGCTGGCCGCGGAATCGTCCCATCACAGCACCGGAGCCAACCTGGATAGGCCGTTCACCGGGTTGAACCCATGGGCTCTCATCAGGCTGCTTGCCACACCGTGCCGGGAGGACGCCGGTCCGCCCCGGCCGGGCCAGCCGTCGTTGCGGCAGCTGAACGATCTCGACGTGGGAGGGTGCGGTTTCTTCGGATACGAGTGTCTGCGCAGTGTCCCGCCCGGGCGGGACACTGCGCAGACACTCGTATCTCTTGGCTTATCGGCGCTTGCCGCATCCTGCGTGTCCGCAGCCGCCGCAGGAACCGCCGCTGTTGCACGCGCACGGGCAGGGGCTTACCCCTCTGCGGTTTGCCGTGGAGGCGGCGGTGCGTTGGCGGGGCAGGGAGACAGTGGGCAGTGCGGTGGGGCGGTCGGGGTCGGCACGGTGGGCTGCGGTGTCCAGCAGACGTAGCCGAGCCTGGTAAGGGCGTTGGTCGAGGCGGGTCAGGTAGTGCGGGAGGGTGGGGTCGGTCAGGCCGACGAGCTGCCATCCGGCGGCGTTGATGAGGTGGGAGGCGGCTTCTGCTTCGAGCCATGCGGCGTGGTGGGGTGAGACGCGGGTGGCGTGCTTGTTGCAGACGTGTTCGGTCGCGGTGTTCAGCACGCTGGCGAGTGCGGATTGTGCGCTGACCGCGTCGCGCATGAGGAGGCGTTGGCTTTGAGTGAGGATTTTGTGGACCAGGACGCGGTGGTCGTGGAGGTCGGAGGTGGTCACGGGGCGGATTCCTTTCAATTGGTGTCCGGTGCTGTTCAGCGCGTGCGCGCATCAGCACATGGCGGTGGTGCGGGGGATGCGAGCTGCGGGTTGGCGCTGACCGTCCCAGCAGTCGCCAGGGCGCCGTGCGCTCGGCGGCGTTCGTACGCTGTGGCGGCTCGGGGTACGGCGGTGTCCCGCCTGAGACGGTGGGTTCGGGCAGATGCCCTGGTTACGCGGTGAGGAGGGCGAGTTTGTAGGCCTCGATGACCACGTTGAGCTGGTTCATCTGTTGCGCGTAGCGGGTGGAGTTCAAATCGATGGCGCGGCTGGTGTGTTGGAGGAATGCGAGCGGGGCGGCATCGGTGTGGTTCGTGTGAGCTGGAACGTGGCGAAGGTGGTCGCAGGTGTTCTGGGCGTAGAAGCGCAGTTCGGCGTGGAGGCGGTTGGCTTCTTGCGCGGTGGTCCAGAGCAGTTCGGCCAGAGGGCCGAGTGCGGTGTCGGTGAGGCGGCGGTGGCGGCGTAGCGTTGCGTAGCCGTCGTTGCCCAGGGCGGTGCGCAGGGTGGTTTCGCCGGGACCGGCGAAGGTGGGGGGTGGGCTGGTGTGGGTCCATGTGCTGTTGATGGGGTTGTTCATGGGGGCGTGCCCTTTCGAGCGGGGGTAGGGGCTTATACCGCGCCGTAGCGGCAGGTCGGGGTGTGTGCCTCGTCGGTGGCGAAGGTGTCGGGGTAGGTAGGCGGGACGGGGCCGTTGCCGAGTGGGGCTGGTCCGGTGACCAGGTGGGTGCCCAGGTCGGCGAGGTGGCGGACGGTGGCCACCGGTACGGGTGCGGCACATACGGGGCAGGGGCCGAGGAGTTCGAAGGCGTCGTCTTCGTAGAGGGGGTAGCGGGCGAGAAAGGTGTATCGGGTGCTGGTCGGGCAGGTGGCGGTGGCCAGGAGGGGCTCGCCGGGTGTGGTGCGGCGTGTGCTGTCCGGGGTGGTGGTGATGTGCTGGAAGCTGAGGCCGAGAGTGCTGGCGAGGCGTACGGCGGTGCGCGCGTGGAGAGCGCCGCGGTGCGGTCCGTAGGTGCTGGCGGCCGTGGACTGCTGAACGAAGGTGGCAGCTGCCTGAGCCTGTTCGGCGATGGAGGTCATGGGCGGTGTTCTCCTTGCGGCCCGGTACTGGTGGTGGCGGTTTAGTGCGCCGCCGGGAGGCAGGGGTGGTTGGCGGTCGGCGGTGGTGTCGGCACCGATGGCTCCGGTGAGTGTGGGGAACAGCTCTTGAGAAGGGCGGTGTTCAGGGGCATCGGGTGACGATCAGGGGGCCGATGCCGGGCCCGGGGAGGGTGTGGCGCGGAACGGGGGCCGGGTCGGCGACGGCGCGGCACAGGGCGGCGATCAGGTGGGTCGGGGTGGCCGGTGAGGCTACGGCGACCCATAGCACCGTGGCGTCGGTGGCGCGGCGGGCGGCGCACAGCCAGTTCGCTCCGCGTTGTCCGGTGTCCGGGGTGGTGGCGGTGACGACGACGGCCTGTTCGTTGGGGGCGTACCAGGAGTCGTCTTCGCGGCCGATGTCGCGGATCCATCCGGCTGTGGCCAGTGCCTCGGTGGCCTTGTGCGGGGATTGGGGTGGCAGGAGGTGGCGGGGGCCGTCTTCGGGGGTGAGGCCGGGGGTGTTGTCGGCCAGGGTGGCGGCGAATGCGGCGGTGATTTCGGGTGGGGTGTCGTGGGAGAACCACGCGGTCCAGGCCACACGTGCCCGGGGGCTGGGGCTGGCCGTGAATTCCCAGGCCATCAGAGGCTTGCAGGGGGGTTCGGCGCGGTCGTGGAGGTGGCGTGCGTGGCGCTGGCCGCTGGGGTCGCAGTAGTCGGTGTGGCCGTTGTCGTGGGTGGCGTTCCATCCGGCTGCTGCGAGCACGTCGTCGGGGGTGGTCACGGCGGCGGGGTCAGGGCCCGCGAGGTAACGGGGCGAGATCAGGTAGCGCGGTGCGTGGGGGCGGTTCTGGTTTTGCATGGCGAACTCCTGGCGGGATGTCGGAGAGAGGCTGGAGCTGTTGTTGTCGTTGCGGGTTGGGGTATTCGGCGCTCAGCCGTTCCGGTCGTCGAGGGGAAGGTGTTGTGCGTGGGGCACCGGTGGCGGGGGCGCGGGAATGCCTTGAAGGCTCTGACGTAATGGCGGGGTGACATGACGTGTCGCTCCTTGTGATCGGAATAGGGAAATCGGAGGTGGCGTGTTGCCATCCTTGCCGTCAGGCCAGAGCCGACGGCGATCACTCGGGGGCTCCCGTATGGGCTACTACACAGGTCAGGCGGCACTTGGTTCACCTCTCCTCTTCTGCATGGCACGTAAAACCGAATTCGGGTCCACCCTCCATCACTTCTCCTCGCGCACACACTTCTCCCGTAATGGATTATCGAGAAGGTTTGGCGCGAATTCCGTAACCCCGGTCGCCCGGGAATGCAACTAATGTAACTCGACACGGGCAATGAGCCAATATAAATCAGGGCTGTGAATTGCTGGAATTATCGCGAATTCGCGACGGTATCGGAGGGGTATCTCGGGGTGGGCGACGCATAGTGTCGTGGAGCGTGGTGCCCGGGTGTACGGGGCGGGTGAGCGGCGGGTTGGGGGTCCGGTGGGGCACGGTTCCCGGCCCGGTTGAGCCGGGGCTCCGTGTGTTGAGTGGTTAGCGGGTGGCGGTGAGGGCGGTGGTGGCGGCTTTGGCGATCGCGGTGATGGCGTCGGCGGGGTGGGTGAGTTCCAGGAGCGTGGTGCCGGGCAAGGGGCGGGGGTCAGGTGCGAAGGCGAGCCACAGGACCGCGCATCCGGCGTTCTTGACGGTGGCGATGCGTTGAGTGGCGCGGGTGGCTTCGTCGGGGTGGTAGTAGCCGTCGGAGGCGATGACCAGCAGACGGCCCGTTCCTGGTTGGGTGAGGGCGAGCCCGGCGGCGAGGGCGTCGATGGTCTCCGCGAGGCTGTGTCCCAGCCCATGGGCCTCGAACCGGGTAACTCTGGTAGGGGCACGGCCGGGTGCGGTGATGGCGGTCAGGGCCCGGTCGTAGGCCACGGTCGCGGTGCGTGAGTCGGGGTCGGTCAGCGCGGTGGCCTTGGCCAGGATCCAGGCAGCCGAGGAAATCGGGCTGGCTGCCGCGCTCATGGATCCGGAGACATCTACGGCGATCCCCACCCGCAGCGGGGGCGTGGGGTTGGGGCGGTGCAGGGTCTTGGTCCAGGGTGTGGCGGTGGGGGTGGCTCCGGCGGCCCTCTGCGCGTCGCGGGCGAGGGCTTGGCGCATGTTGAGGCGGCCGGGCGGGGCGGCCGAGGCGGCGATGGTGGTGGTGCGTTCGCGGTAGGCGGCGGCTCGCAGGGCCCGGGCGAGCTGCCCTGCGGCCGTCTTCTCCCCTGCGGTCGGCAGCCGGGTACCGATCACCGGGGACACGGCGCGGTGCCTGTTGGGTTTGCCCGCCGGTGTGAACGGGCGGGAGCCGGGTGAGAAGACTCGTTCGGCCGTCTTTGCCGCTTGCCGTTCGTGGGCGGCCTGGGTGGCTTTCGCCTCGGCTCGGGCGGCACGGGCAGCGGCGGCCCGCGCCTGCGCGGCGGCCTGTGCGGCCTCGTTCGCCCGCACACGCACCGTCACCTGACCAATGGCAGCGGCGAGTTCGCCTGCCCGTCCGCCGCCTGTGGGCTCGGGGCCGGTGGGTGGTGTGCTGAGGGCTTGGCACCATGCGTGCGCCTGATGCAGCATGCCGGGTGCGTCGTCGTCGGCGGTGGCGTGGGCGGCGGTCCAGATCCGTGTCAGGGTCTCCAGCAGGTCGGGGCCGAGGATGCTGGTGACAACCTGCTCGAGGGGTTCGGTTTCGTCCAGGTCGAGGATTCCGGCGTCCCTGCGGGCGAGGATCAGGCCTGCGGCTTGGGCGGCCTGCCAGCGGTTGCTGGGGGTCTGTGTGGTGATGTCGGCGAGGATGAGGGTGTGGGCGGCGGACCGCAGGAACGGGCGGTCGGCGGGGCGGCGGTTGAGGTGGGCGTGTTCGGCGCGGGACTCCTCCAGCAGTTGCGCCGCTGTGTCCAGGGCGGTTCCGCGTAGGCCGGGCGGGGTGGTCCAGACGCTGTGCGCGGCGTGTGCGGCCTCATGCACCAGGACTCCCCAGGCGGCCGGGTAGCGCTCCTCATCACCACGTTGCGCGGGGTTGATGGTGGCCGGTGGGATCGGGGCGAAGAGGCCGGTGTCGATCTCCAGCTCGGCTGTGGTGGGGTAGAAGGCGCCTGGGGCGCCGGAACGGGTGCCGTGCTGGCAGGTGACGATCACGTCTTTCCGGCCCGCGAGTTCGGGCAGCCGATCGGTCAGGGCTGCGGCGATCCGGATCCAGTGCCCGGCATGGGCGGCGGGACTGGGTTCGAACGGCGGGCCGCCGTCGTCCTCCCATCTGGCCTGGGCCCAGTCGGCCTCGGACAGTGCGGGCGGCTGGTGCTGTACGTGGGCTGTGGTCTGCGCGGGCATGACGGATCAGTCCCTCCTCGGGGAGTGCCGGGGGTTCGTGGGGGTCAGAGCTGGCGGCCGAGGGCCAGGGCCGTCACCGGCCTGCCGAGGGCCTTGGTGACGATTTCGGCGACCGTGTCGCGGTCTTCGAGCGGGGCGACGCCGACCAGGTTGGCGAAGGCCGCATCGGTGCCCAGGACATCGGCGATCTTCTGAAAGGCGATCAACTCGCGTAGCTGTGGCGCCCAGCCGACCTCTCCGGCCTGCTGGCAGGTGGCGAGGTTCCGGGCGATCCGCACCGCCGTCCTGTTGATCTGCAATGCGTTGGCCAGGTCGTAGTCGGATCCCACCTGGATCTGTACTGAGAACCGGCTGGCGAGGGCCTCGGTCAGGACCGCTCCGTGGACCCCGGGGTTGTGGCCCGCGATGACGTAGAAGCCCTCGGCGGCGGTGATCGTCTCACCTTTGTGTGCTTTGACCTGGATTTGGCGCCGCCCGTCCATTGCCGGATACAACGCTGCCAGCACCTTCGGGGAGATCAGGGTCGCGTCGTCCAGCAGCAGGGCCCGTCCCTCCTGCATGGCCGTCACCAGCGGGCCGTAGATGAACTCATAGCCCCCCTGCTGGTCCTGGGTGTACTCCCCGATGAGGTCACCGACTGTGGTGTCACCGTCCCCGGCAAGGGTGATCAGGTCCGGGAAGGCGGCCTCGATCAGCGAGGTCTTGCCCGTCCCCGGCGGCCCGTAGAGCAATACCGGCACACTCGCCTCGCGCAGCCGCCGCAACGCCTCGACATCGGGGAGGTTGGCCAGGGCCCGGGGGTGATAGCTCTGCCCGTTCGGGCGGGTCACCGGGCCAGGCCGCCCGCCGGGCGGACGCGCTGTGCTCGTTCGCCGAGGGGCGGGTGGCGAGGCCGGTGACGTATGGGCCAGGGCCGGTGGTCTGGGGGCCGTGGCCTGGGCGGCGGCTGCGGCGGTGGCCGATGTTGCCCGGTACGTGCGGGGGTTGGTGCCGACTCGTTCGGCTTCGCCTCGGCGTACGAGGGTTTCACAGGCGTTGCCGATCGCACCGCCGGAATGCCCCAGCATCTTGACCAGCTCCGTGACGCTGGATGCCGCGCCCGGCGGGCTTCCGGTCAGGGCCTTCGCGATCCGGGCCCGCAACTCGCCCGGGCGGGCCTTCCCGTTCGCGGTGGCTGTGGAGATCGAAGGGCCTGCCGGAGGGTTCGGAGTGGCCGAGTGGGGGGTCGGAGGCAACGGGGTGGCACTGGTCATCGCAGTCATTCCTTGTCGCGGCCCTGAGCCTTTTGGGCATACTCCACCTGTAATCCGTATTCAGGCGGACCCTGCTGGCTTGGATTTCTTTCCCGCAATTCCCGGGAACACGACTAATATAGCTCGACTCGCGGCCCATTTCGATATCGATCCCGGCTGGGAATTGCCGGAATTCTCGTGAATTCGCGACGGGAATTCATGGAAATTCGCGGGTGCACGACGCTTTGCGTCGTGCAGGGCGGGGTGGACGACGCTTCCCCAGGCCCCCGGCGCGG
>NZ_JBIRQF010000007.1:0-347120 GCF_044333065.1 Streptomyces sp. NPDC021115 | reverse complement strand
GCGGCCCCCCGGCGCGGCCCCCCGGCGCGGCCCCCCGGCGCGGCCCCCCGGCGCGGCCCCCCGGCGCGGCCCCCCGGCGCGGCCCCCCGGCGCGGCCCCCCGGCGCGGCGGCACCCTCGGCTACGCCTGGATGCCGCCGCGCCTCACCTTGAGGCATCGGCCAGCCCTTGAGGTGCAGGCCGGCTGGGAGCTGGTGAGGTTCAGGAATGGAAGTTGTAGGTGAGGGGGCACGCTTCGCGGGCAGGGATGCGGGCAGTTGGTGCTGCGCGGGGATGTTGTGGCCGGGGCCGCCGGGTCAGGTAGATCGGGATGCTTTGCTGTACCGATATACAGTCGCCCTCGCCAGCAGGTGGCCCGTGTGCGGTCTGGCCTGCGGTGATGTCGTGTGCTGGGGCGTCGTACCCAAGGACGTCCCCGGAAATGCCGTCGGAAACGACGGGGGAAACGACGGGGGAAACGCCATCGGCTCATCGGAACTGCTCGTGCGGCTGACCTGGGGCTGTCCAGGCGGCTTCACCGCTCTCCACCCCCATGAGTCGCTGATCAGCCGCGGTGGGAAGAACCGCGTGGGCTGCTGGTCACCAGCGCGCGGGTAGCAGGGTCCGGCTCAAGCCCGAGTTCGTTGAGATGGCGTGTCAGGAGAGCGAAGGTATGGCGGGCGGTGTCGTGCCGTCCAGCGGTTTGGTGAAGACGGATGGCATGCTGATAGAGCAGTTCATGGGTGGGGTGGAGAGTGATGATCTTCTCCAGCAGGGCGAGCGCGGTATCGGCGTCGTGCTGGGCGCCGGTGTGCTCGGCGTGGTGGGCGATGTGGGCGACGGCGTCAGTGGCCTTGCCGGCGAGTGATTCACGCAGGCTGTCGCACCAGGGGTAGTCGCCGCCGTGAGCAAAAGGGCCGTCGTAGAGGTCCACCACACGGTGCAGGGCGGACATGCGCTTGACCTCATCAGTGGCGGCCGCGGCCTGCTGGAGGCTGTGAGTGAAGGCGGCGAGGTCGGTTTCCACCAGCCCGGAGTGGAGTTTATGCAATTCTCCATGGCGCTGGATGAATTCCGCTTTGCTGTGGCCGGTGGCCGCGCGGAGCGCGCGTCTGACAGCGCGACGCAGGTTTTTGAGATCTTTCGCTGATTGTTCGGGGTTTGCGTCAAGGCGGAGGTGGTGCGCGATATCGTCGGTGAGCAGTCCTCGTGGGTGCGCGGCGAGGAGGGCGAGGAATTCTCGTACTTCATCGCGCAGTCCGGAGCCGATGGGTTCCAGATTGCCGGCGGTGTAGAGGGTGATGGGGCCCAGGACGTTCAGGCGGACCGGCGTGGCCTGACGCGACCGGCAGGGCGTGGACGACTCTTCCGGTTCCGAGGGGGCGACGGGCGCTTCGTCTTCGGGTTCCTGGTCGGCGTCCTCGGCCACGTCCTGTGGTGGATCGGCGGCTGCTCGGGCGCTGGGGACCACGCGGAGCTGACGGCGTGTGTCGTGGGCGGTGAGGAGCACGTCCAGGACATCGCGCCCGGCCCCGGGGGTGAGGTGGAACAGGTGCATGACCTGGGTACTGCCGCACCGGTTCTGCTCCTGGGTGACGGCGCCGTCTGGCGCGATGTGCCAGGAGGCGGCACCGGGCAGGTCGCCGAGGGTGAGGACGATGAGGGCGTGGGGTGTTGCCCGGTTGGCCAGTGCCGTCAGGTGCTCGATGTGTGGGGTGTCCGGCTCCGCGAGAAGGACGAGGGTGGCAGGGCCGGAGTTCTCCGCCGTGCCCTGGCCCGTCGCCAGGCGTGGGGCGTGCACGCTTTCCTGCGTGTTCTGGCGGTGATGGGCGTGTGCGAGGAGATGCTCTTCCGTGCGGTGCAGCGCGTGGCCCAGGTCCGTAGCCAGGGTGAGGGCGCTGAAGTCGGGCGGCAGGCCGGGCAGGAGCCGGTCGGCGAGGTCCTGGGTGAGGAGTCCTGTGACGTGTGGTGCTGCTGGGCGGAGGCGTTCGGCGGCGGTGAGAATCCCGATGAGCAGTGCGCGGGCGGCCGCCTCAGCGCCGGGGCCCGTCCACGCACAGCCTCCGCTCGCGGCAAGGACATTGAGTGGGACTTCGGCCGTGTTTTCAGTGCCGATCGTCACGCTGGAAGGTGGCTGCGGGCGTTGAGGCGGGGTGCGCCGTTGGATCAGCCGATCCGGGTCTGCGGCCTCGGTGGTGGCCCTGGCCAGAGTGGCTTCGCGGGCGGCTACCACGGCCTTTTCGACCACGGGACTCAGCGGTGGGAGCTGTGTATCGAGGTTGGGGCGGCGGGAGCGGTTTTGGTAGAAGCGGTAGAAGCGCAAGGCGGCCAGGAGCCCGGCTGCGGTGGTGATCCCGATGACGCCCGCTGCGCCGACGCTGATCGCGGCGGGCCCGGGACGCGTGTGGCTCGTTGTGTGGTCGCCGGTGGCTCGGCGGCCAATCTCGCGCTCCGCGCTAGCTACCCTTGCCGGTTCCTCGGGTGGCGGGTCGGCTCGGTCGCGTGGAGCGGACCGTTCTTCCGAGGCGGCAGAGGGTGCGGCTGGGGTGGCGTGGCGCGGTGTGGGGGCGGATGAAGTGACAGGGATGGTCAGCTGCCAGCCGGGGGTGATCAGATCCGGGTCGGTGAGTCGTGTGCCATCGGCCTGGATGCGGGTTTTGTTCAGTGCGTAGATGCGCGGCCACTTCAGCGGATCGCCCAGATGCGCCTTGGCGATGGTCCACAGGGTGTCGCCCTCTGCCACCGTGTACTCCACACAGCGCGGCGCGGTTGGCTCCTCTGCCTTCTGTGCCGGGCGGTGGTTGTCGTGGGCCGGTCCGGGGTGGGCGGGGGCCGTCGCGCCAATGTGGGAGCGCAGCGCGTTGGTGGGAGCGTGCTGGTGGGCGTGTGCGGTGGCGGGTCGACAGAGGCTGATGAGGGCGAGGGCGAGAGTGCCGATACACACGGCGGCCAGTGCGCGCTGTACGGGCAGTGTCTGCAGATGTGCGGTGTGCGCCGTACGGTCGCACAGCAGCTGCGGAAGGTGTGCCCCGTACCAGGCGGCTTCTGCCAGGAGGGAGAGGGCGAAGGCGGCCCAGCACACCCAGCCGGCCATGGCGAGGAGTTCGACCATCGCGGGGTCGGTGATTGGCTGTGTGAGATGGTCGCCGAGTTCGCGCCAGGAGCCGATGCGGTCGGGCCAGGGCATGCCGGTCGCCTGCCAGAGCACATACGGCATGCCGCCCAGCAGGGCGAGGACGACGGCGGCCGTGGCGGTGGCCGTGAGGAGGGCGCGCAACCGCTCGCGCGATGAGGATCGGTGAGCCATAACCAGGATGCGCTCCTCTTCGGCTCGCAGGGTTGGTTGCCTTATGCGGTGGCGCGTTCGGCGCGCACGGTGGCGTGAGCGGTGACGGTCAGGGTGCGCAGGCCGACCAGTTGCAGGATCTGGGCGTGCTGGTGGTGGGTGACGTGCACGGTGACCTCATCGCCGTGGACCGTCGCGGTGCCGGTATCGCCGGTGGCCGTGACGTAGGAGGCGGCGGCCTGAGCCGCCTTGCCGCGGAGGAGCCGGATGTCGTTGTCGGCGGCGCGGAGGCGGGCGATGTCGAGTTGCTGGGCGCCGGTGCGGGCGGCTTCCTGTGCGACGTCCAGTGCGCGGGCCTTGCCGGCCAGGGCCAGTCCGCCGTCGACGACGATCCCGGCGAACAGCCACAGCGCGGCCACGACGCCGACCATGAACGCGGTGGCCTGACCACCGTCGTCGCTTTTCGGTGTCGTCGGGTGTGTCATGGGGTGCTCCGGTGCACGTCGATGGGCGAAAAGGCGGTGCTGGTCAGGGTCACCCGGCCCGGCACGCCGGTGTGGGTGAGGTCTCCCAGCGCAACGGTGCAGGTGACGTGCGCGGTTACGGTGCTGCCGGGCTGGAGCCCGCGTGTGGTGAGGGCCACCTGGGGCCGGGAACATGCGGCACCTGCCTGGTGCAGTGCTGTGTGAGCCGTGTTCTGGGCTGTGGTGCGGGCCCCGGTTTCTGTGCGGGCGAGGGAGGCTGCGCGGGCGGTCTGGTGGGCGGCATCGGCGAGGATGAGCCGGGCGTCGGTCAGACGTCCCAAGGCGACGACCGTCATCAGGACGAGTACGAGCAGCGGGGCGATCAGGACCAGCTCCACAGCGGCCGAACCACGGTCCGCCGACGTCGAGGACGGGCTCGTTGCCGCGTTCACAAGGCGTCTCCGGCTGGGGTAGTGAGGCGCTCGACCGCCCCCGATGCGGTGCCGCTCGCGGTCAGGTGCAGCCCCGGCACCACCGGCATCACCGAACCCTCGACACGCACACTGGCTCGAGTGGGGGTGCGGCGGACGGTCACGGAAGGGGAAGAGAGGACGCGGCCACCGAGCTCGGCGAGGGCGCGTACGCCTCGTCCGCGGCCGTCGGCTGCACTGCCGTGCTGGACTCGGGCGGCGGCCAGGGCGCGTTCGGCTGCGTACTGGGCGATGTGCCGGGCGTGCCAGGCCAGTGCGAACTGCACGACCAGCAGGGCCAGCATCAGCAGCGCGGGGACGACGATGACCAGCTGAGTGGTCGCGGATCCCCGGTCACCGCGATCTTGGCGCGGCCTGTGCTGCCTGTACTGCCTGTATGGCAGGTGGTGCACCGGCTTATCCCAGATCGATGGAGTGAGCCTTGCCGACCACCTTGGCGACGATGATGCCGACCACGGTGATGGCCAGGACGGCCAGCAGCGCGGTGACGACAACGGTCTCGGTGGTGTAGCCGGCATCGCCGCGAGCGCGCCGTCTCACGAGGGCGGCATGGCCGTGCAGAGCCTCGGCGAGTGTCCGCAAGTGCGGGTGGAGCATAGAAATCGTTCTCCGGTATTGGGTGTTTCGGCAGTGGTGTGAGCGTGGGCTGGTCAGGTCACGGCGAGGACGTGGGCGAGGGCTGGGTATCCGATGAGCAGGAGGAAGGCGGTGAAGAGGAGGACGACGGGTAGCGACATCTGCTCGGTGGCTGCCTGGGCCGCACCGTCCGCCTCGGCCAGGCGGCGGCGTCGCATGGCGCGGGCCTTGGCGGCCAGGGAGGCGCGGACCTTGGCGCCCTCGGTGCCGGCCAGGTTGAGGATGGCGGCCAGTTCGGTGAGGTCGCTGACCCCCAGGTGGCCTCCGAGGTCGCCCAAGTGCTGCCAGGGACTGGTCCGGGTGAGCTGAGCCAGGTGCAGGGCGTGGCGCAGTTTGGACGCGGCCCATCCGTGAGGGGCGTGGATGGCGTCGGTGAGGGCCTGCTGGACACCGGCTCCGCCGGCCAGGGAGATCACGGTCAGATCCAGGACGAGAGTGAGGGTATGTCGCATCTGCTGCCGTCGTTCGACGGCCGTCTTGCGCACCGTGATGTCCGGGACGAAGAACAGCAGCGCGGCGAGCACCAGTGAGCCCGTCAGCGGCATCCACCAGCCAACCTCGATACCCACGCCGAAGCGGACCAAGGTGAGCGCGATCCACGGTGCCACGAGACCCGTGAGCGCACACGTGGCCTTGCCCGCCAGGTGCTGGTCCACATCCGTCCCGCACACGGCGAGGTCAGCGCGCAGGGTGGCGGTGGGGAAGCCGAGCGCCCGCACCAGAGGCACGGCTTTGCGGCCCAGACGGCTTGTCCACCCGTATTCCCCTTCGGACATCCTCGGTTCCGTCGTTGGCGCGGGTGTCGCGTCGAGTGCTACGAGCACCTCTGCGAGTGCGGGCCGTGGTGGACGCAGTCCATAGGCGAGGGTGACCAGTCCGGCGCCGAACATGGCGCCCAGCACGATAGTGATCACTGCGCCCTCCCCGAGGTGTTTCCCGCCTCGGCGAGGGAACTACTGGGGCCGAGGAGGCGTGTCGGTTCATCGAGACGGCCGATGGTCGCCAGCCACGAGAATGAGAGGGCGAACAGGGCTCCGACGATGGCCAAGACCAGTTGTCCAGTGAGGGTGTTGAACGGGTCCAGGTAGGGCCGGTTGACCACGGTCAGGCCAACGGCCATGCCCACGGTGACCGTCACCGTGACGCGCAGGCCGGTGCGGATGCTGGCGCGGCCGGCGTCGATGCGCTGGCGCATGGCCACCTGTTCGCGTACCGAGTCGGCCAGTTCCCCCAGCAGCGCGGCGAGCTGGCTCGCCTGCCGCTGTGCGGCCATGCCCAAGGCGGCGACCACGACATCGGCGAGCGGGTCATTCACCTCCTCCGCAAAACCGCGCAGGACGACCGGTAGGGGCTGGCCGGAGCGGAGTGCCGTGGCCAGGATGTCCAGCTCACGGTGCAGGGCGGTGGGGGCGATGTCGGCGGTGGTCAGGACAGCCTGTTCCAGCCCTGCGGCGGCGGAGAGGGTGTCGCGCAGCATCTCCGTCCACAGCGCGAGCGCCTGAAGCCGCTCCGTTCGCACCGCCGCCGCCCGGTCCGGACCAAGGAGGCCCGGCAGGGTCAACAGCGCCGCAGTGGTCAGCACCGCAGCCACCGGCCACCCTGTCAACGCCCCGGACATCACCCCCACCACCACGGCGACGGTGAGACGACGCCGGTTCCACCCCACCGGAAGACGACCGGTCACACGCTGCCACCCTCCGCCTGACCCTTCGGAAGCGGGTCGGTGGAGCGCACCAGAGACAATGAGAAGGAGGCCGGTGCCGAAGGCGGCGCCGAGGAGCACCGCGATGGCGCTCGTGGCCTCGCCCAGCCGCATAGGGGTCATCGGCTGGCTCCCCACCAGGCCGGACCTGCCGCTTCGGTATCCAGCCCGGCATCGGCCAAGTCCTGGAGCATCTCCGCCCGCAACGGCGTGGCCGGCACGGCACGGCCGTCAGGCCCGGGACGATAGATCTCGTTCGAGACCAGTTGCGCCCCGTCGGCATCGACGACCTCGCGCACCGAATCGATCACACGCCTCCCCGCGATGTCCCAGCCCAGATGCACCACAACATGGACGGCAGAAGCCACCAGCAAGTTGGTCGCCTCCAGCGACAAGCGCTCCGGGGACTGGGCGGCGTAGGCGGCGAGCTTGGTGAACACCCCTCGGGAAGTGGAAGCATGGATCGTGGACAGCGAGCCGTCGTTGCCCTGGCTCATCGCGTTGCACATTGGGATGACCTCACTGCCGCGGATCTCGCCGACGATCACACGGTCCGGCGACATCCGCAGCCCCCACCGCACCAGCTCCGCCTGATCGATCGCGCCCTGGCCCTCGATATTCGCCTCCCGCGCCTGCATCGCCACCACATTGGGATGCGCCACCACATCCGCATCCAGGCCGAGCTCGAAAGTGTCCTCGATGGTGATCAGCCGCTCCGTCGCAGGGATCTGCGAAGCGAAGGCCCGCAGCACCGTGGTCTTCCCCACGTTGGTGCCACCGCCGATGATGATGTTTTTCCGCGCCCGCACCATCGCCGACAGGAACGCGGCCATGGCCTCATCGCATACCCCTAGGCGCACCAGGTCGTCCATGGACGCGGCGGGGAACCGGTGGCGGCGCACCGACAGTGAGACGCGGCCGGTCACGGCCATGACCGCGAAGAGCCGGGAGCCGTCGGGGAGCTGGAGGTTCAGGCGGGGGACGCCACGGTCGAAACGGCGCTCCTCACCGTCCACGCTCGCGGCCAGAGTGCGTACCAGCTCGATCAGCTCCGCATCCGAGGCCGCCACCGGGACCCCAGGCTGCCAGGTGCCGTCGGCGCGGCGGATCCAGACCCTGTCGCACCCGTTGACGCAGATGTTCTCGACCGACTCATCTGCCAGCAGCCGCTCCAGCGTGCCGCTGCCGAACAACGCGTCCGTCACCGCCTGCGCCACTCGCTCCTCCACCACCCGGTCGACCGCACCACCGCCCCGGGCCAGAGCGGCGCGGGCGCGCGCCGCAAGCTCCTCCTCCAGCAACCGGCCCACCGTGGCACGCCGCTGAACCTCCGTCTCCGGCGGCAGCCCCGCAGCCTCACGCTCATCCGCGTACTGCGCGAGACGGGCCACCACGCGCTGGCGCACATCCGCAGCCAGCTCCCGCTCGCTCTCCTCGCCGCGGCCTTGCTGGATCAGTGTGTTCATGACGCGGACTCCTTTGCGGCCAGCTCCGCCACGGGCCGCAGACGGCCGCCCGGAGGGGGTACCGCGCCCAGCCCCGCGAGATCGCCGCTCAGACCCTTCACCGCCACCTCACCCGTGCCGCTCAGCTGCCGCGCGGCATCACCCGCCGCCGCCAGCAACCGCAGCGCCCGCCACCCGCTGGTCCGCAGTCCCGAACGAGCGCGGCCGGTCAGAACATCAGCCGCCTTGGGATCCCAGGGCAGGAAGACCACACGGCCCACGCCGAGCGTCGCGGCAATCTCCCCCGCCGCATACGGGCACGGCCCCACCACTGCCAGCACATACCGCTCCGCGCGCACCCCGTCCTCGGAAAGGTGCGCGTACGCATGCGCCAGCGCATCCGCCCCACCCCGCGACACCAGCACCACTGACTCAGCCACCTCCACCAACCCCGCGGCGGCCTCGCCGATCCGGCCCACATCCAGCAGAACCGTTCCCCGATCCTCGTCATCACCGAGCAGTACGTGCCGTCCGGCCCCTGCCACCACACGCACCGCCTCCGCGCATGCCCTGCCACCGGCCGGCGCGGCCACCACACGCACCCCGAACGGCAGAGCCGTCGCTGCCCCCAGCAGCGAACCCGGACGCTCCTGACGGGCCGAGGTCGCCACATCCAACAGCCCCGGCGTATGCGGACACCCGAACCGCACCGCCAGATCACCACCCGAAACATCAGCCTCGACCACCACCGGCCGCACCCCGCCATCCGCCCCATCCGGCCACACAGCCGCCAGCGCCAGAACAGCCGTCGACACCCCAGGCGCACCCTTGACCGACCCCACCGTGATCAACCGCCTCACGGCGCCTCCCGCCCCACGGCAGGAAGCACCACCACACGCGGATGCACCAGCCCAGCAGCCCGCCGCACCGCCCCCGTCTCCACCAGCACCGTCACCACCCGCGCACCACCCGGCGACTCAGCAGCCCTCGCCCCAGTCACCGTCCCCACGACAGGAGCCGCATCCTCCTTCTCCTCACCACCACCGCCGGCCGCCCCGTCCGGGCCCTCCAGCACCGCCACCCGATCACCACGCACCACCTCCGGCGACGCATTACCCGCCTCGATGGCGAACGCGACCTGCGACTGCCCCCGCGGCGGGAAACCCCGAGCACCACCGAACTGCCCAGGCGCCAACAACGACCCCGCCACCAGCGGCACCCTCGCCCGCCGCCCCAGCACCCCCGCCCGATCCGCCGCCAACACCACCCCCGTCCCCGACGCGACCTCCACCTGACGCAGATCACCCGCAGCAAGAACATGACCGGCCGGCACATCCCGCGCCAGCACCAACACCTTCTCCCGCTCCCCAACCGCCGAGGCGACCAGCACGAAACCCACCGCCGAAACAACCACCGTCCCCACACCCGCCCACACCCACCCCGGCCTCCGCCGAACTCCACCCGTAGCCGCTACCGGCCGCTGCCCCGGATCAGCCCGACGCGCACCCGGCAACCCACTACCCGCACCCCGCAGACGCGAAGGTGACATCGAGGCACCCACAATTCACTCCACAAGAAGAAAAGGACTCACTGATGGCCACCGGCCCGCATTCCGTCGGACCTCACCCGGTCGTCGTGCCGTCAGCGCACGACGACAGCCTGTACCTCATCCACCGCAACCGACTTCTCGGCGGCTATCACCAGCCCCGGAACACGGCCCGCCTGTCCACCGCCGTGCCACTCGACATCCCACATCACCCGCACCGACACTCTGAACGCCCCACCCGAATCCGCGGTGGACGACCTCCGGTACGTGTAACCGCAATCAGGCGACGACTGCTCCGGCCGGAACTTCCCTGAGTACTCCGTACCAGGGCCAGCACACGTAACTGTGCCACCCTCACCCATCGACCACACCGCCTCACGCGGCCGAGCCGTCGCCATCACCTTCAATCCCGGAACCTCAGCAGCCTCCGTCACCGGCCCCCACGTGTTGCGCTCCACCCACATCCACGTCGGCACCCCCACCACCTGCACGAAATCCTCATCCGGACTCATCCGAATCACAGGCTCCGGCAACCTCAACTTCTCGATAGCCCGCCGAACCACTACCTCAACTGGCATCTTCTGATGTCGCTTCGACTTAGGCCGCTCCGACTTCTTACCATCAAAACGTGGCAAGATCCCCAAGCCATCCCCGAGCCCGTACTCCCAACCGTCCGATGTGACCGTCGGCTGCTCGTTCGATTGACTAATGCGCCGGGCCTGCTTACTCATGCGACCGGAAGGCTTGCGCCTTGCTGAACCTGTTTGGCCAGTGGTCATACTATGTGCGTCTACGTCACACCGGCCAGAAGCACAGGCTACTCCGCCATAGAAATCTGTTCCCTCATCAGCCCTCGACGGAGGAGCAGACACGACAACCGAAACCCCCGCAGTCATCGTTGCTACTAGCCAATTCGCCCCTCGATACCAGGGCGTCAACATGATCCTGCCTCGTACACATGGAAGCTGGACACCTTCCAGACTCCGCCTTCACGTCGCACGATGGCATCTGCTTTGCGGTGACTACCAGGCACGTCATTCTTCAATTCACCGTTCAGCTCGTACTGGAGCCAATCTGTGCCGTCGACGCAGTCTTCAAGTTGAGCTTCCTGACGGGTTGCCTTAACGACCTTCGGAGCCACGTGCGGCTCCCCCTTTGTGACCACCCTTTCCTTCTTTGCCTTCTTCAAGCCGTATCTCATCAACTCCAAGGCATCACCTCTCGCATGGTCGTCCAGCAGCGGAGAAGTTGCATCAGATGTGGCCGATGCGACAGTCAAGTCTTGCCACATCGCGCGGTATACCGCCCCCGCCTCACCCTCAGCCTCGCTGGCAACTGGCAGAGGAACAGTCGAAGGCACGGCCGATCGCTTGTGATCAGTTGACGGCGCGCCATCGCTGGAAGCTTTCGAACATCCGCCTCCGCACAGGCTGGCCATCACGATCAACATGGTGAAGTAGCGCCTCGTCATACGTTCAAAATTCCACACAATCCCCCACCTTCCACTCATCGACGAAGCAGAGGGTAGCAGGTACATCACTCAAGGCGAGCCAGTTTGCGTGCTTGCGGGATTCAAATCCTCGCGAGGACGAACTCCGCCGTCACCGCGTAACTAAGACAATCGCATGGACGCCTGGGGCGATTTCACTCAACCCGGCCAATACACCTGCCGACGCGATGGCCGCCCTGCCTGTTTCGCATTGGCTCGCATCAGAGAAGTAGGCGCGGCTGCGCACGCCGAACTTGGCCTCTCGGAGTGAGTTCTAGCGTGAATTTCGCAGCCGCGCCCACCGTCGGGGCAGATTGTGCTGACTTCCCTCGCTTCCGAGGCGATTCAATCAGCCGTTGTGGTCGAGAATTCCATCCAGGCGATCTTCGTCTCGCTTCCCGAGGTATGGAACCCCCATCGGCCGCGCGTAAACGCTTCTACGATCCGCAGGCCACGCCCACGTTCGGCCAGCCCCGTAAAGGTGTTGACCTCGCCGCTGCGCGACGATGGCATCGCGGGGAGGCACGGATCGCTATCTTCGACCTCAAAGACGAATGAGCGGCCGTTACACAGCAGGCGCATCTCATACGGACCACGCGCGTGTTCCAGCGCATTGGCCGTGAGTTCCCATGCCGCCATCACTGCGTCACTGATTACCTCATCTTGGATTCCCAGCTCGCGGAGCGTACATCGCAGTGCAACGCGACTGCGAGAACCGGCATCGTGGTCTCCGTCGCTCCAGCGCCAAATCAGCACCTGGTCGCCGTCTCTCAACTGCGCCACGGCCGCACCTCTCGCAGCTCTCGGGGCACCCACATGGACGGGTGGTGATTGGAGATCCCAAGCGGAAGTTGCGTGGCGCTCGTATCGCTCGGCGTAAGTGGTGTGACGGCGAAAAGAACTGCGGTCATGCAGATTCCTTCCATTGGTTAGCGAATGGAACACAACCAACGACACCGCAGGTCCCCCTAGAGCGGGATAGCCCCACGGAGTGAACTCTGCGTGTCCGCCAGACTTGCCCTCCGCGTCATCTTTAAATCTCAAATCAATACTCCACCGCAGACGCCGACGCCTTTTTGCTCACCGATTCCGATGCACCCTTCATCCACATTGGTAGAGGGTGCACACGGTCAAAGCGAATACGCTGCCGAGTTCTGCGAACCAATGGACGACCCAGCCACCTCTACCAACCAGATCCAAGTGGTGGCCTCGCGTGACACTGCAATGAAGGCGAAGTAGGACCATTCCCTAGAACAGCTACCACATGCCCTGAACAAGGTCGCAATTCCATCTGCCCCGAGCTCTCTTCCCTGGCCGAGCGTGTCATCCGCTGGCTCGCGCAGTCCTCGGCGGTGTGAGTAGTGTGTCGCGCGACAGGCATACGTGGCCCGCAAAGGGGAATCCGACCTTCCCTTGAACGAGTTGAGCAGGCCTTTGTCCTGACAAAGTACACAGTCCGGATGAGTGGGTATGCGAGTAAATTGGTGATGCGTGGGCTGGACAACACGGCGGTTGGCACGCCGATTGGAACCCGCCTGGCTTCCTGGCGCCGTCGCCGAGGACTCAGCCCGGATGATCTTGCCTCCCGCGCGGGTCTGGAACTCGATTACGTCACCGGGCTGGAGACGGGCCGGGAGTGGATGGACCGACGGGGTCGGCTGGCGGCGCTGGCCGCTGCCCTGCGACTGGATGTCGCTGACCTAACGGGCCAGCCCTACCCGCCGCATGGGGAGGACCACGCGGCGGTTCGTGCTGTCGCCTTCCACTTGCGGCACCGTCTGGACCACCACCACCCGCGCACGGCCCCCAGTTTGTCGCTGGAAGACCTGGAAGAACGGATCCGGGCCGCCGTACAGGCGGAGGCTGCCGGCGATGAGCGTCAACTCGCGCTCACGCTGCCGGGGCTTATCGAGATGACCGACCGCGCCGTCGCCGCCGCACCGACCCCGGAGAGGGAGGAGACACAGCGGCTGCGCGTGCAGGCGCATGTGCTGGGCGCCGGGCTTTTGCGACGTCTGGGCTACAAGGACCTGGCTTGGGTGCTGCTGCATAAGGCCCGCGCCGGCACCCACGAACGGCTCCCGATGCTGGTCGAAGAGGTGCGGCTGCTGATCGAACTTGGCTTGCCGCAGCATGCGCTGACTCGCGTCCACCCGGAAGGGGCCGCCGGGTGGGAGTTGCCGGCCCTGGGCGCTGTCGCCCAAGCGATGGTCGGACGCCGTCTGGAAGCCGAAAAGTTCCTCGCCACAGCCAGTGCGCGCGCCACCGATGCCCGGGAGTCCGCTCTGGTGGTCGCGGCCCGCGCAGCTGTCGCCGCCGAGTACGGTGACTCCTCCGAGGCCTCCGACCATGCCCGCTCTGCAGATCAGGCCGGGCTCGGCGGCGCCCACCGCTCCGACTTGCTCGTAGTCGCCGCAGGGGCCGAAGCCCGCCAAGGGCGCGCTGAGCGGGCCGTCACCCATCTGGTCGAAGCCGATGCGGAGGCACCGCTGCGGCTGCGGCTGGCTCCCTTCGCCCAGGAGCTGATCACCGCGCTCGCCAACCGCGCCACCAGTAGGGCAGTAGCAACGCAGGAACTGGACGAAGTACGGGTCCTGGCCGAGCGAGCCGGGCTGCGGTGACAGCGTACGAATTGACGGAATGACGCTTGAGGCATCGACGAGCCCTACGCTAGGGCTACGCAAGGAAGTTGAGGCGGGGCTATGGACAAAGAGAAGGCCCGGAGAATCGGTGGCTGTCTGCGCTCGGCCCGCCTCCAGCGCGGATTGAGCCTGCGCACCCTGGCGGGCCTGGCCGGGGTGTCGGTCGGCTACCTGTCGATGGTGGAGAACGGCCGACGGCTGTTGGACCGCTCCAGTCTCATCAACGCCTTCGCCGAGGCGCTGCAGATCTCGCCCTCCGAGCTGACCGGCCAGCCCCTCGCTCCGGTGGACCCGCGCGCCAGTGAGGCCCACGAGGCAATCCCGGACCTGCGTCTGGCGCTTATGGGCCTGACATTGGCCACCCCGCCTGACCGGCGCCCACCGGAGATTCCGGTGGCGGTGCTGGCCGAGCGCGTAGAGCGGGCCAGCCGTCTCTATCACGCTGCCGAATACGGCACCCTTGCCGCCAAGCTGCCGGCGCTGTTGGCCGACCTGCACGCGGCTGCCGAGGCAGCCGAAGGCGTCGCGCGCCACCAGCTGCTGAAGCTGCTGGCGGACGCCTACCACCCGGGCTGCGCTCTGCTCCTGAAGAACCTCGGCTACACCGACTTGGCGTACATCGCCGTCACCCGGGCCGCCGACGCGATCGCGGAATTGGATGACCCGGTCTACTCCGCGCTGTCCGGCTTCTTCCATACCCATGTACTCATGGCGGTCGGCAGCCCCACCCAAGCTCTGGCCCAGGCCACCGCCGCCGCCAATACGCTCGAAACCAACCTGACGAGTCCAGACGCCCACGCACTGCTCGGCGAGCTTCACTTGATCTCTGCCACCTGCCTGACCCAGGACCGGGAACGGCCTGGCAAGACCCGTACGGAAGAGGTCCGCGGCCATCTGGCAGAGGCGGCCGACCTCGCCGACCGCACGGGTGAGACGCGGGCCTGGCACCTGAACTTCGGCCCCACCAATGTCGGCATCCACCAGGTGAGCCTCAATACCGACCTCGGCTTGCACGGCGAGGCCGTGCAAGCGAAGGAAGGGGTCCATCCCGAGACCCTGTCGGAGGCTCCTGGGCGGCAGGCCGCATTCCATGCCGATCTGGGTCGGTCGCTGACCCATCTGCGGGGCAGGGAAGCTGAAGCGGTCGCCGCACTGCTGACCGCCGAACAGATTGCCCCACAGCGCATCCATACCAACGTACCCGTGAGAAACACCGTCGAATTTCTCGCCGACCGGCAGTTGCCCGCTCATGCCGCCCGTGACCTACGGGGCTTGGCCCACCGCATCGGCGTGGCGCTCTGACCAAGGCTTGTCCCGTGGTGATCTTTTAGTCGGAGGGTTGTGAGGCGTTGCCTAAGCGGCTTGGGCTTGATGACCTCGCGCGCCGGGTATCGCAGGCGCATGCGGACATGGGGAGAGGCCGTGTGGACGGGACCCCGGGTGGAGAAATTTCTGCGGGGCGTGGTGCGGCGGGTTCTCGCGGGAGATGAGCCGCAGCCGTGGTGGATGCCGCGACGCGTGCTGACCGTGGTGTCGGCCAATGTCGACGCCACTGCCGGTGTCGGGGCCCTCTGGGGCATGTGGCGTCCGCAGCCACCGCGGATGCGTGAGCACATTGCGCTCCTGGAGTCGTACGGCGAGCAGTGGAGGTATGTGGGGGGGCGGCAGCGGCTCCGGAGACGGCCCTGTCAACGTAGATGTGCTCGACGTCCGCAACGGCGGGGGCGTCCTCAGCCTCACCCGCAGCGTGGACCCTCCCCGCTCCATCACCACAGCCTCATGGATCAGTTGCGCCAAAGTGCGCCTTGGGCGGGACGTGCGTCACGTTCTCATCGGCGCCCGCCGGATCGAAAACCCCGAGCAGTGCAAGCTCATCGCTGTTTGGTCGTCCCCCCACATCAGCTGCGGAGACCGCCCCGTCATCGTGGCCCTGGGGCGCGACGGCGCCGAACTCTCCCGCATTGGCTCCCATGACGGCCTGGACACTCATACCTGGGCGCGGTTGAGAGAGGAGCTATAACCGGCCTGCTTCCTCGGTCTCTGTCGTGCCGGTTGTCCTGGCATTTTTCCTGCCGCTCACCCCATGGGTGAGCGAGCGATCCCGAGCGGACGTTTCACAGCGGTGAGCCCTCCCTGAACCGCTGCTCGGAAATCGTGGGTTCACCGCCGTGAACACCTCAGTGTGTCGGAGTCCTTACCTTCGGTGACGACCCGGATGGCTGCCGCCCGGAGAGAGGGTGAGCCCACGATGTCCAGCACGGTGATGCGCCACGACTTCCAGGTGGTCTCCACGGCCGAGCAGGTACCACTGGCCCGCCGCGAGACTGCCAAGGTCCTCGCTGACTGGGGCTTAAACGAGGAAATCGTGGCCACCGCCTGCCTGATCATCAGCGAACTGGTGACGAATGTGGTGCGGCATGCGGCTGTGCTCTCGCCCACCGCCACGGTCACCTTGGCGGTGGAGCAGGCCGCGCTGGTCCTGACCGTCGCGGACGCCCATCCACTCAAGCCGAAGCCTCTGCCCGTTGCGCATGGCATCGGCGGTCGCGGTCTGTTCATGGTCGACGCCCTGGTGAGGGAAGCCCATGGCCGAACCGAGGTCCTCCGGGAGACCGCCACGGGCGGCAAACGGATCATCATCCGTCTCCCCATGGCTCCCGTTGCCACCTGATCCACGGCGGCACCCGCATCAGAAGACGCCTACAGCGCCGCTGACGACTTGCACCTCCCACCACGCGAAAGAGAAGAGACGATGCTCGAATCCGTCCGCCACCTTGATCAGGTGGCCCGTAAGTGGAAGATCAACCCCGAAGACGTACTGCTGATCGCGCTGAACGCGTCCGGTGCCCGGTCCCCGCTGACCAAGCCTCGCATGCGCTTCCAGCTGCGGCTGGACTCGCGTCCCGACACGCCGCTGTTCCTGATTCTCTCCCTCGGCCGCCAGGACTCACCGTTCGAGCTGGACGAGCACGAACTCCGCTTGAACGGCGAGAAGGTCGGCGAGGTCGACGGCATCGAGGACGACGACGCGGTGCTGGGCTACTGGCGCAACGGCATGAAGATGCTCACCCTCAATTCCAACGCACGCAGCCAGTGCACCGGCTGCGTGTTCTGCCCCAACACCCTCGAAGACGCGTCCGACCCGAAGATCAAGGCCCTGGACCTGTCCGGGTATCTCGGTGCCCTGGCCGCGAACTCCGGTATGGAGGACTTGTCGTCGGTACAGACCGTGACCGTCTGCACCGGCTGCTTCCTCCATGAGTCTCTCGCGCTGGAGCACCTGACCGAAGTCCGTGCGGCGATGGGTGCCAACGGTTGCACCGGTGCCCTGCACTTCCTGTCCTCGGTGCTGACCAGCGAGCGAGGCATGGACGCCGCCGCCGACCTGGGCCCGTTCCACCTCACGCTGACCGCTGAGTGCTTCACCGAACGACGGCAGATCCTCAAGGAGTCCAAGGCCAAGCTCACCCCGGCCGAGATGACCGCCGCCCTTGGCCGGGCCAAGCAGTGGGGTATCACCACCGACTTCACCTACATCATCGGCCTGGACCCGATCGAGGACGCCATCAAGCACCTCAAGGACTTCGTGCCGGTCACCACCACCTTCCCCCGCTTCCAGACCTACCAGGCCCACAACGCGTTCATGGACATCTACCGCGCATCCGGGTCGGAGGCGATCGAGTGGCACTTGACCATGCGCCAATGTCTGGAGGAGCTCTTCGCTCCGACGGGACTGCGCCCGCAGTGGTGGCAGAACTACCGCAGTCCATGGTGTTTCACCTTCGCCGGGGAGGAATTGGCGGGGGCGAAGGTCTGATGACGCGCCCCATCGCTTCCGCCCGGACCGGGACAACCGTGGTGCGCGCGGTTCGCGCCTGGCGGCTGGCCCCGCAGTCAGCCGGGTTCCCCTCCTGTCTGCCGAAGCTGATTGCCGCCGCAGTAGGTGAGCCGCCGGCGGGCCCGGCCTGGGCCGAGCACCGCGTCCGGTTCGCCATCGAGTTGGTCGGCGACGGAGTCTCTGGCTGGCACGCCCCGGTGGGCGAGACCGTGCTGAGGATCGTCGCCGACGACCTGGCTCCCGGGCTGATCGGGCATGATGCCGCCGCGCCGCGCCGCCTCGGCTATCGCAGAAGGACCGGGCGGCACCGCTGCGGGGCACACGCCCGGCAGGCCGTCTCCACGGTCGAACTGGCCTGCTGGGACCTGGTCTCCCGGGCCACCGGGGTGAGCGTGACCGATCTGTTGGGCGGCACGATCCGGGACACCGTGCCCGCCTACGCCTCCGCGCTCGGTCTCGACCCGGCCCACGCCTCCTCGCCGGAGGCCGCGGCATGGATCGCGGAAGCAGGATTCTGGGGCCAGAAGTGGCCGTTGACCAAGCCGCTGATCCTTGCCGGGCCGAGGGAAGTGGCGAAGACGCTCGCCCCGTTACGGGAGGCGGCGGGCAAGAGCCGGTTCATGGTTGACGGTCTGGGCCGCTGTCGCTTGGACGAGGCGATGCGGCTGCTGCCGGTGCTGGCCGATCTTCAGGTCACCTTCGCAGAGGAGCTCCTGCCACCCGGCTCCTGGGGCTGGCACCGGCTGCGGGCGGCCGGAACGGGTGTTCCACTGGCGGCGGGCGAGCACGCCGTCGACGAGGCAGAGCAGATCCGGCTGCTGTCCGGCGGAGAGGTGGACGTCTGGCAAGTCGATCCTGGCTGGTCGGGCGGGCTGGCCCGATCGATGCACACCACCGAGCTCGCCGCGGACCTGGGGATGGCGACCTTCCCGCACGGCGACCGGTTGCCCGCCGTGCTGGCCCTGGCCGGAGCGTGCTGCCGTGACAAGATCCCGGCCGTTGAGTGGCATCTGACGTTGGAGCCGTTGCGGCAGCAGATCTTCTCCGCGCCTGTCGACGCCAAGGACGGGATGCTGCCCGTCCTTAGTGCCCCGGGGCTCGCCGAGCCTCCGAAGCTGCCGGAGAAGACGGCGGTGCTGGAGGTGACGGGCCCGTGATCGCCCATCACCGGTTGCGCCGGACGCTCTGGGAAGGGGTACGGGGCATCTGCTTCGACCTGGGCGGCACGTTGGTGCGTACGGAAGCGGAGCCGACCACCGGGCACGTTGCCGAGGTGCTGGGAATCTCGCTGGAAGAGGCCCGCACGGTGATGGCGCAAAGGGCGAAACGCCGCCGGATCACCCCTGAGGACCTCGCCCGCGATCTGGCCGCCGCCTTCGGTCGGCCTGCCTTGGCCGATCCGCTCAAGCACGTACTGGAACGGGCCCGCCAGCGGGCCGCCGAACCGGAGTTGTTCGCCGATACCGAACCGGCTCTGACCACACTGCGGCAGCGGGGCTTCTCACTGTTCGCGCTGACCAACAGTCTCGGCTCATCCATCCCGGCCGAACCTCCGCAGGCCTTCCGGACACTGCTGGATCGAGTGATCTATTCGGCCGAGACCGGCGCGGTCAAACCCGAGCGCGAAGCCTTCGCCGCCGTCGAAGAGGCCTCCGGCCTGGGCCCGGACCGACTCCTGCACGTCGGGGACTCGCCCCGGGCGGACGTCGCCGGCGCCGCTGCGGCGGGTTGGCACACCGCCTGGCTGGACCGCCGCATGTCCACTGTGCCGCCGCTGGGCACCCGCACCGTCCGCCTCCACACACTCACCACCCTGCCCCTGCTGCTACCCGCCGGGACCGCACCGGCCCGGACAACGACCTCGGAGACCCGCTGATGGACCCGACCCGTACGCCCTGCCCGAAGGCACCAGCCCACGACCCACTGGCCAGTTCGGTGCCGCTGTTCGACCCCGTACAGCTACCGCTGCGCGACTGGTGTGCGGGCAGCCGTGAGGATGCGGTGACCGGTCTGGTCGCCTTTCCTGACTTCCACAGCCACATCCCTCGTGCCCTCGCCGCCGCGTTGACAAGCGGGGCGCTGGTGGGGCTGGCGATCGGGGACGTCGACGGGCTCAAGGACCATGTGGAGCAGGCCAACGCCACCGACCCCGGCTGCTACGGACACCTCGCCGGGAACAAGGTGATGGCCCGCCTTGGGGCCGTCACTCGCGAGTGGTTCCGTACCCAGCCCTGGGAGGCCGGGTGCGTCGCCACCTTCGGCGGCGACGAGGTCATCATCGCCGCCGCCCTGGACAACGCTTCCGCCTTCCATCGAGCCGTCGCCGCCCTCCGGGACCGGCTCGCCGACGAACTGCCGGTCCGCGTCTCCTTCGCGCTGACCTTCGCCTCCGCCGAGCACTTGCCGACCGAATGCGGTTCCGGTGGCTGGAAGCACGTCTTCACCGATCAGCTGCTGGCCGCGGTGGACCGCTGTCTGTTCACCCACAAGGCCACACGCCGGGCCAGCGGCGGCGAAGGCGGCGTCATCGCCGTCACTCAGCCCCCGTCCCACAGCCCCACGACACGGCTCCAGGATCACCGCACCCTGGTGCCTCTGCCCGTCGGCACTGAGACGCTGCACGTTCTCGCCCGGCCAGCCGGTGCCGGGACTCGTGGCATGCTTCTGCTGCCCTGCACCGGACCGGTCGGCTTGCGTGGCAAACGGCTGCGGGTGACCTTCTCCGACGGCACGGCCCGCACAGGCGTCGCCGTCTCCTTGCGCGGCCAGGCCGGCATTCCCCACGACACCGCCGGATTGAAGGGGCCCGGCATCCCACTCGTCCTCCAGCCCATCCGCGAGAAGTCCGTCCGCGGCGTCCCTGATGACCTCGCCACCACCCTGGAGCGGGCCGGACTGGACTGGTCGGTGCTGCCCGCCCACGAGCAGGCCCAGATGCTCCACCTGATCACCGAATCCGCCACCTCCGACATCCGCACTGCCCGTATCACCGCCGTCATCGACGCGGTCGCCACCCGCGCTCGGAGCTGACCCATGGCTGTGACCAACGTGTGCATCGGGGAGCCACACCCGCTCGGTTTCCCCGACTGGAGTCACGCGGCGCGGCGGGCCGTCGAGGCAGTGCCCGATCAAGCCATCGACGCCTTCTGGCGAGCGTTGAACCACTTGTCCGCCGCTCAGCTCTATCTGACCGACAACCCCCGCCTCGCCCGCCCGCTCCGGCCCACGGACGTCAAGGAGAGCCCCCGCGGGCACTGGGGAGTGTGTCCGCCGGTCAACTACGTGCTCGCGCACCTGGGGCCGCTGACGGCCTGTCGCCCCGCCGGGTTCGAGGTGCTGATCCTGCACGGCGCCGGGCACGCCGGACCCTCGGCACTCGCTCACGCCTACCTCAACGATGCCCTGCACCTGACCGGAGACGGGCCCGGCTGGTCGATGCCTGAGCTGCGCGCCCTGATCAGTGGCTTTCCCCACCCGGAGCGGTTCGGCGGGGAGGTCACGCCGCTCATCCCCGGGGTCCGGCACACCGGCGGACAGCTGGGCCCCGCCCTCGCCATCGCGCAAGGCATGGTGCTGGATGCCCCGCACCGCCTAGTCGTTCCACTGATCGGGGACGGCGAGTTGGAGACCGGGACAACGGCGGCGGCCTGGCTCGCCCGTCGGGCTCTGTACGGCAGCGGAGACCACGGGGCGGTGCTGCCGGTGGTGCTGGCCAACGGGATGAAAATGGGCGGCCCTTCCCTGCTGGCCGGTATGAGTGAGGACGAGGTACGCGGCTACTTCACCGGCCTCGGTAATGAGCCCCTGATTCACGACGGCGCCGACCTGCCCGGCTTCCGTCGACTGCTGGCCGCTGCCTTCAACCGGTTGCGGCCAGTCGGCGAGACCGTGCGGCAGCCTGTGCTCGTACTAACCATGCCCAAGGGGCACACCGGACCGGAGCAGGTGGGCGGGCGGCAGATCGTGGGAACTCCGGCCGTCCACAAGACCCCGCTGAAAGACCCCCGCCGTGATGAGGCGGAGTTCGAGGCGCTGGAGGCCTGGCTCGCCTCCTACCGGCCGACCGAGCTGTTCACCAACCAGGGGCGTCCGACGGACCTGGTCCGCCAGGCCCTCCCCGGCCCGACCCACGAGCCGGGGGCGGCCCGGCCGTCGGTCTCGTTCGACTCCCAGGGGTCCCGGACCTGGTCGGGTGTGTCCGCGGTCATCCGCGAACGCGCGACGAACGGGGCGTTCCGCCTGTTCAGTCCGGACGAGCTCGCCTCCAACCGGCTACAGCTGGCCGCGGACAAATCACTGCCTGCCTGGGCCGTCGAGATCCTGAACGAGGAGATCTGCCACGGCTGGCTTCAGGGCTACACCGAGACCGGCCGGGACGCGCTGCTGGCCACCTACGAAGCCTTCGCCCCGGTCAACACCAGCCTGCTCGTCCAGCACCTCAAGCACCGGCGCCTGCGCTATCTCACGGGGCAGGACGGGCTGCCGTCAGTGAACTATCTGATCACTTCGCTTGGGTGGCGCAATACCTACACCCACCAGAATCCCGGCCTCGTCTCGTCGATGCTGGAGTGCGAGGACGGCTTCGTACACGTCTACACCCCAGCCGATGCGACACGGGCCGCCAGCGTGCTCGCACTGATGCTGGCCGGCCGCGACCGCGTCAACTTCCTGATCACCGACAAGCACCCCGGCCCCTCATTCCCGCTGGCCCCGTTCCGTAACGAACTCACAGACGGCGCCGCCGTCTGGCCTCACCTGAGCCACCGCGGCCTTCCCGACCTCGTCCTCGCCTCAGCAGGGGACGTCCCGGCCCGCGAGCTATCCGCCGCTGCGGTGCTGCTGCGCCGGTCGCACGCCGACATCAGAGTCCGTTATCTGCATATCAACGACCTCGCGGTCCTCGGCCCGGCCCCGCACTGGCCCTATGCCCTTACCGACAGGGCCTTCAGCTGCCTGTTCGGCGCCGATACCCCTGTCCTGATGGCGGTTCCCACTCACCCCGGCGCGGTCCGCGCGCTGCTCGCTGCCCGCGGCGAGACCAGCCGGTTCCACGTCGTCGGCTACCAGGAGCCCAGCCGCCCCACCACGCCCGAGGGCCTGCTCGAACACTGCGGCCTCTCCGCCGCCGCCCTTTCCGCCCAGGCCGCCCTCATGATCAAGGAACACAGCGGATGACGACCCTCGATACGGCTTCCCGGCCCGACCTAGATGTCCTGAACGCCTTCGACCGCGAAGGCTTCGTCATCCTTTGCGACGTGATCTCGCGCGAGTGGCGTGAACAGGCGGCGAGCGCGGCGATGCGACTGCTTGCCGACGACCGCACATGTGGGAGGGATCGCAGTGCCGACGGCAAGGACGGCTTCCGTGGCATCGTCGCCATGGACGACACCTTCCTGCCCCTGGTCGCCAACCCCAGGGTGCTGCCCACCCTCGTCGCGCTGCTCAGCCCGAATCTGCACCTGATGTCCAGCAACCTGATCTACATGCCTTCTATCCCGCGCGACGGCACCCGCACCATTCGCGTGCCCGAGCGGCACGGCTGGCACCGCGACATGAGCACCGCCACCCACGACCTCGGCAGCCGCTCCGTTCCCCGCCTGGCGATCAAGGTCGCGTACTTCCTCAGCGACCTCACCCCCGACGCCGGCGTCACCATGATCCTCCCCGGCAGCCACGCAGAAACGGGCCCCGTCACCGTCCCAGCCGGGGCCATCGACCCACTCGGTGCCATCAGCCCCGCCCTCGGCCCCTGCGACGTGCTGTTGTTCGAGAACCGCACATGGCACGCGGGCGGCCTGAACACCTGCGGCCGTCCACGCCTCGCGGTGATGATGCAGTACGGCTACCGCTGGCTCGCACCCGTCGACGACCCCGCGCCCCAGCTCTTGGAGCGCGAGGACCTGACCGACATCGAGCGGCAGTTGCTCGGCCAGCCAGACCGCCACCCCGACGGCTCCATCGCACACGAAGGCGCCGGGGGAACCCCGATGCGCACGTGGTGGCAGCACCTGAACCCGGGGTCGGCTCGTTCTTCGAGTTGACTCCGCCCTCGCCCAACTGGACACGGAAGACTGACGAGATGACCTCCTACACACCTGACGAGCTGTTCCCCTCCACCGCCCCCTACTACGCCCGCTACCGTCCCGGTTACGACCAAGCGTTCTACGACATGCTGGCCGCGCGCTTCGCTCTGGACGGCACTCAGCGCGTCCTGGACCTGGGCACCGGCACCGGAGTTCTGGCCCTCCCTCTCGCCAGGCTCGTGGGCCACGTCACCGCCGTCGACCCCGAGCCCGGCATGCTCGATGAGGGCCGAAAGCTGGCCGCCCAGCGAGACATCACCAACATCGACTGGCGACGCGGCGACTCCACCACGCTGCTCGACATGGGCCTGGAACCGGTCATGCTGACTGTGATGGGCGCGGCTTTCCACTGGATGGACCGCGACCAGACCCTGCGCGACCTGGACCAGCTCATCGAACCGGACGGGGCCGTCGTCCTCGCCTCCGGCGGCGCACCGGGCGACATCGAGCCCGCTCCCTGGCTCCAGGTCATCACCGACGTCCGCACTCGCTACCTCGGCCCAGAGCGCCGGGCCGGGTCGAGTACCTACTCCCACCCCAAGGAACGCCACCAGGACGTGCTGGCCCGCTCCCCATTCTCGACCGTCGAAACCGCCCGCTGGGACCGCACCGTCAGCCGCACCCTGGACGAGCTCGTGGGTCTGCAGTTCTCCTACAGCTACTCCAGCCCCGACCAGCTCGGCGACCGCAAGGACGCCTTCGAACGCGACCTGCGCCAAGCCCTCACCGATTTCAATCCGGAGGGCCGCTTCGACGAGCTCGTACGCACCGAAGCCATCATCGCCAGCCGCCCCTGACGGCCCGCCCCGCTGCTCACCTGGTGCACGACTCCCTCGTCGCTCGGCCAGGCAGCAGCGGGGGTCGGCTCGATGTCTCCCTCCGCTCCAAGAGTGGTGATCAGGGCCGGACGCCTGACTCTCTCCGAGAGGACGGACAGTACTGGTTCACCAGGGACGAATCGAATGTTCACCGGTTACCGCATCACCTGCGTCGAGGTGCCTGGTATTGACCGGAACCTTAAGGGGCAGCTGGGCGCGACCGTCTCAAAGGCCTTTTCGCATAAGAACGCACATGGTCTCGTGGCGGCGGATCAACTCGTCAGGTCTTTCCTCGTCCCAGGCATCCGGTGCGCGGTCGTACGCGGCATAGCCCAGGCGCTCGTACAGGGCGCGAGCTCGAGGATTGTTCTCCTCCACGGCGAGTTCCGCCCTGCGCAAGCCACGCTCCCTGATCCGTTGTTCGGCGGCACGGATCAGCAGCGTTCCCAATCCGCGGGACTGAAGGGCAGGGAGCACGGCGAGCTGCCACAAGGTTCCAGCTTTCGCGGAAGCTTGGTAGTCGACGCCTCCGATCGCCACCGGGAGATCGGCAGGGGTGCACACAGCCAGGTAATCCACCTCGCCCGCCGCAGCGCGGGCCAGCTCGCGTTCTACTTGGCGCAAGTGAGTGGCTGAGCCAGACCAAGTGCACGCGGGCAGATCCTGGGGAAGGAGGTCGCGCACACTGACGGGGACGACGACAGTGGCATCAGTTGAGTCGTCTGCAGCGATCACTCTCGTGAGCATGCCGCCGGAGCTATGGCACGGCAATGCATTTCTTCTGTCGGAGGTGCGAGCGCTGGCGTCGAACGGTTCGCGACGGTGTGCTGTCGCCTCTCGTAAAGATCGATCATGGCGCGGCCTGAGCGCCTCCTTTACACAGCCCTGGATCTTGCTGACCGGCTGCTGGTACGGCATCGTCGCCCGACGCATGCACCGTTGCTGAGAGTGCCCATTTGGGTAGGCTGGCAAGTCGGAGCAGGGAGAACCGGAAGGGTTAGGAGGCGTCGGTGCGGCGTGACATGGGGGAGCACTACCAGAATCTCGCCAGCACGTACGACGACAACTGGGCCTACAGCCCGGCCTTCGTGCAATGGATGTCCGGGCAGATCGCCTCGGCTCTGGAGCTGTCGGCGAACGATCGTATGGCGGATATCGGGTGCGGCACTGGCCTGTTCGCCGACGGGATAGCGGAGGCTCTTCGCCCACACCAGCCTGTGTTGTGCGTGGACCCTTCGGGGGCGATGCTCGATCAGCTTCCCTCGTCTCCGGCTCTGTCACCGCTGAGGGGCTCGGCCGAGGAGATCGCGGATCAGACGGTGCCCCTGCCGTATGAGCGGCTGGACGCGATGTGGCTGAAGGAGTCGGTGCATCACGTCACCGACCCCGCCTCCACCCTCAGGGGATTGGCCCGGCTGCTGGCGCCCGGCGGACGGCTGCTGGTGGCGATGTTGCCGACCACGATCGACTACCCGCTGTTCGCTGAAGCCCTCAAGCGGTACGAAGAGCTCCAGCCCGACCCCGCTGCCATCGCCCAGCACCTGTCCGAAGCGGGGCTACGGGCCGAGCTGACCTTCGTGGAGCATGAGCTGCGCCTGGAGCGGGAGCGGTACTTGTCCATGGTCAGGTCCCGGTATATGTCCGTGCTGTCGACCTTCAGTGATGAGGAGCTCGACGCCGGGATCGAGGAGATCCGGGCCCGTCACCCCGAGCCCGAGCTTGTCTTCCCCGACCGCTTCGCGTTCGTCCTCGGCGTCCGCGACGACTCCACGGGTACCGGCGCGTCCGCAGGAGGTGCGCGGTGACCGCTCCGGTGGACGAGCGTCTGCGCCGGTTACGGCACGAGCTGGACGATCATTCCCGGGTCGCGGAGCATCTGGGGATCGATCTGGAGCGCCCGTTACGGTCGCTGGACGATGGCTACCCAGAGAACGCCATCGCGCTGGTCGGCAAGATCACCGAGAAGCTGCTCAAGCAGCTGTGGCGTCACCATGAGGTTGCCGGCGATCCGTCCGGCCGCATGCTCAGCGAGCTGATCAAAGGCTGCCGCCCGCATATCCGCAGCGCAACGGTCCTCAACGCGCTCACCGACATCCAGCGCCTGCGCAACCGCTCCACCCACGACGGCTACGAGATCGCTGAGGAAGACGGCCTGCTCGCCGTGCGCCGCCTGGTCGACGTACTGGCCTGGTTCACCAGCACCGCCAGCCCCGCCCTGACCGGGGACGATCCGCGAATGCAACCCGAAGTCGCGCGCCGGGTGGAGTTCCTCGCGGGCCTCTACCTGACGCTGGGCTACCGGGTCTCCAAGCGTTTCGTCCTCTCCACCGAGACCGTCTACCAGCTGTTCTGCCGGGAATCCGGCGTACGCCTGGAGTACGTCGAACTGCTGCTGTCCAAGGACGCCACCGAACTGCGCAACGTGCTGGAGACCACCGGCGGCGAACTGCTGAAGACCCGGCTTCCCAAGCTCACCCGGTTCGTCATCCTCGACGACACCGTGGACCAGGTCCACCCGCTGCTGGGGCAGGATTACCGGGTCGTGGGCTACGACGGCTTCATCGACACCATCGTCGACCTTCACACCCACCTGGCCTCCTGCGCCACTGCCGCGCCGGAGATGCCGAGCGAGCGTCTGCCGTTGCCTGGCGCCCTGCTCACCAGCGACCCCCACACGGGCGAAAGCCAAATCAGCGAGGTGGAAGACGCCGAGCCGCTGCTGGCCCGGCTCATGCAGGCATCCGCCAACGTCCTGGTCATCGGCAAGCCCGGAAGCGGCAAAAGCACCCTGCTGCGTGCTCTGATCAACGACACCCCCGCTACGGCCCGACGTTTCCGCTTCTACTTCGACCTCGGCCTGAAACCCAAGGACGAGACCTTCGCCGAATACGTGGCCCGTATCCTGGCGCCCTGCATGCCGGGCGAACGCGCACGCGCCTTCGAGCTGTTCCTGTACCTGATCCGCTCCGGCTCGGCGCTCTGTGTTCTGGATGCCGTCGACGAGGCCGTGGACGAGCCCAGCCCCGAGGGGTTCCTGCGCTTGTTCGCGGACCTGGCCTCGGTACTGTCGGCCGAGTCCTGCGTCGTGCTGAGTTCTCGGGTCTCCTTCCTGGCCGACTCCCCGCAGATCCGGCGCCTGCTCGACTGCTCCAGCGCGATATCCGAGCAACTGGTCGAGCAGATGTACGCCAACGGCGTGGACCCCCGACGCGTTCCCCGCTTCAGCATGCTGCGCCTGACCGACGCACCGACCGACAACGAGCCCGCCCCGGACACCGGCGCCGCCGTTGCCTCCACGCCACTGGCACGACGTCTCCAGACCACACTGGACATCGCGGGCACCCCAACCGTTGCCGAGCTGATCGGCGCCCACATCGACCACGTCCTCACCGACACCGGACTGGCGCCCCTCGCCCCGGCCCTGGCCGATACCTGCGGTCGGGCCTTCCTGGAGGACCGCACGGTCTTCAGCCTGCTCGAACTCCACAACGCGCTCGGCCCGCAAGCCTTCGACGGCGGTCGGATCACCCCGGAAGCCTTCCACCTGAGCCGGCTGTTCCGCCCTGCCGGCCCCCAGGCACTGGCTTTCGTCCACTCCGCCTACCAGGAGCTGCTCGCCGCCCGCTACCTCAGTACCCCGGACGGCCGCGCGCAGGCGGCCGACCTGCCCGACGCTGCCTACCTGACCGAACAGATCCGCGCCTTCCTCGCCGCACACTCCACCCTCCCCGCACACCCCGCTCCGGCCGATGACTGCGTGCTCCACCCGGGGGTTTACCTCGTCGGTCCCGCCGAACGGCTGCTGCTGCGCCGCGTCCGCCACCCGGTCCGGTTCGACCGCCACCCGGTCACCGTCGCCCGCTATCGCCCCTTCCTCCAAGCGCTGCGCCCCGACGGGACCTCGCCGTGGGACCATCCCGACCAACCGCCCGGCACCACCCACGCCGCTTGGACCGAGCGGTTGCGCGTCCCGGACTACTACGACGGCCCCCGCTACGACGACCATCCGGCCATCTGCGTCAGCTGGTGGGCCGCGTACGCCTTCGCCGCCTTCGAAGGCAAGCGCCTGCCCACCTCCCTGGAATGGGAAGCCGCTGCCCGCGGCACCGACGGCCGCCTCTTCCCCTGGGGCGATGCCCCCGACCTCCAAGCGGTGAACTGCGCCGACACTTGGGCCGGTCGCCCCCTGGTCACCTACCAGGCGTGCAAAGAAGAATTTGACCGCGGCGGCCTGGGCCATGCCTGGGTCGCCCCGGTCGACGCCCGCCCCACCAACCGTTCCCCCTATGGGATCGCGGATATGGTGGGCAACGTCTGGGAGTGGACCTCCACCAGCGTCAATGACCCAGAAGAAGCCGTCATCTGTGGTGGTGCGTTCGACAACCCTCTGCGTGCCGCCCAGGCCAGCGCCAAGGGCCTCTACCGCCGCTCCCGGGCCAGCAACGCCGTCGGCTTCCGCTGCGTCACCGAGCTGCCTCCCATCACCGGTGACGCAGCGAAGGAGGAACCGCAGTCATGACGGCAGACCGCCATCAGACGCCCGCCTCAGCCGAGGCTCCACGGTTTGGCCGCGTCGTCGATCGCCGCCCCCACGGCGGCGGCATCCACGGCCGTGCCAGCAGCTACATCGTCCAGGACGACGAAGACGGCCGCCACTACACCTTCGACTACACCCACATCGTCACCGAAGGATTCCGCACCCTGCACACAGGGGAACGTGTCCGCTTCCACATCGCCGCCAACGACACGTGGCGGGCGGAATTCGTCATCCGGCTCAATCAGCCCTCCCCGGAGGCGTTCTACGAGTGAGGCGCACGCGCACCGCCCCCACCGGCGTACGCCAGATCATCGCCGTCGTCCTGCCCGCGCACCTGCCCGCCGACCCACCCTGGCCCGAAGGTCCCCTGCCCTTCGCCCACGGCGCCCGGACCACCACCACCGACACGCGCCGCACCTACTTCACCCCGGCTGCCGCCAGCGTCCTGTACGGCACCCTCGAACGCCCCACACGCTGGCACCGGCAGGTCCGTCACACACACGGCCCCATCACCATCGACGGAATAGAACTCCTGCGAACCCCCACCGACGACGACCCTGACAGTGCTCTTGCCGTCCTCCACCTGACCGTCACCGGCCCGGGACTCCTCGGCACTCTCCGTTCCCTCGCCCGCCGCCCCGGCACTACCCCCTCAATGGTCACCGGTCCTATACTCACCGCGCTTTTGCAGGACCACGCCCACGCCAGGCCGAACACACTCCTTGAAGGCCACGCCACCGTCGAGCCCGACGCCCTTCCGTACACCGTCGCCCTGCTCACCCCCGGCCGACGCGCCCTGCCTCGCCTCAACCGTGGCCGGGACCACCGTCGTTGGCCCGCGACCCAGCAATGGCTCTGGGCGCTGGCCTCCCGCACCAGCACCGACGACTACCCACCCGACCCTGCCACCGTCCCGCAGCTCACCGGCAATGCCCTGCGCATCTCAGCCGACTGGAGCGCCCTCGTCCTCCGTCAGGGCGCGGCTTTCATCGGCCACCGCCGCGACCAGGGGCCAGACGACCGGTTCTACGGCTACGCCGAACTCCACATGCGCAGCATCTATCTCGACGCCCTCCTGTTCGGCATGATCCAGCGCACCCACATCGACCACCTCACCGAAGACCTCGCCCAGGTCTTCGCCGGCCCCGGCGAAGCCAACCGCTTGGCGAGCCTCGAACGCCGGATCGCCCACTTCCGCAGCACCTACTGGCGCCAGCACCTCACCACCCATGGCACCGCGAACGACCTCCTCATCGCCTACCAGCACCAATACCGCCTCTCCGACCGCTTCACCGAAATCCTCGCCGAGGCCGCCGACCACAACCGGCTCATCCAAACCCAGGAAAACCAGCAGATCAGCGGCGCCCTCGGCATCCTCACCATCCTCGGCCTCCCCCTTGGCACCGCCCTGGGCGCACTCCAAGTGCTCGGTGACCAGAACCCCTGGCACCTCCTCGCCGCCACCACCGGCGCCCTCGCCGCCACCGCCGCACTCCTCACGACCCGTTACGGCCGCCTCGTCCTCACCGCTCTCCGCGGCCGCTCGCGGGACGGCCAAGACCGCTAACCGCGATTGGCACAAGCAGGCAGCCACGTTCCAGGGCTGGACCACAAGGGCCTTCACGGCGAGGTGTTCGTGCCAGGCGTGAAGTTGAGGCGTCGCGGCAGCTTCCAAACACCCAAGGGCCATCGACCGCGATCCTGTGCCGTTCGGAAACTCATCGTTGCTGCTCAGGGCGACCTGGCGCGCCATCAAGTTGCTGGAACGCTGTCCGGGTGATCGTTTTGCTCGTATACCAGGTGACTCTGCAGCTGCTCGCGGTCCCGGCGGTGCTGCTGCGCCGGGACACGGCCAAGGACGCGGAATTGCTCGTACTGCGGCACGAGAACGTGAGGCTGATCACCTGGAAGTGAGACTACGGCAATCGGCGGTACAGGCCCGGGAGACCTTCGACGGCGGGTGGCCGTGAAGGCTCTGGTGCTGCGGCTCGCCAGGGAGAATACGCGATGGGGCTGCCGACGAATTCAGGGTGAACCGGCCCGGTTCGGACACCTGATGTGGCTCGGCCACCGCATCGGTGCCTCCACCATCCGCAGAGTCCTCAAACATCCGAACATACCCCCAGCACCCAAACGGCAAACCGACACGACATGGCGACAGTTCCTGCATAGCCAGGCATCGACCATGCTCGCCGTCGGCTTCTTCCACATCGACTGCGCCCTCACCCTGCGACGCATCCCGACGGCCCCTGGCCACTCAGCAGGCACGCAACCTCCTGATGGAACTGGGCAACCGCCGCCCTCGACGACCTGCAGTGGGCGCACCGCAACGCCGACGGCGCTGAGCTCACCCGGGCGGTGAACATCCTCGAGCGGGTGAGTCCCCGACGGCACCGACCACTCCGCTCAACCCGTCCGCAGCGAGGAGCGCCCCGGCCCGTGTCGACTTCGCGCCCCCATACCGTCACCTGCTAGGCGTGGGGGTGGAGGCGCCGCAGCTCAGCAAGGGTGTCGTCGGAGGTCTCCAGCGTGGGAAATATGCTGAGGACGGTGGTCAGAGCAGCGAGGCTACCCCTCTCGAAGAAGCCGTTCTCGTCATCTACCCGAACCAGGGCGCGGTTCGGTTCGAGGCCGAGCGTGGGTCGTCCTGGCGGACGGCGACGCGCGGTGACCCGCGTTCCGCGTAGTTCCGCGGGCTGGAGGAGCAATCTTGCCCAAGGGCGCGTGAATCAGGACCGAGCCGGTGGTCCTGCGGGTTCCCTGCGCTAGCGTCTGTTTCCATGCCACCCTGGGGTTGCCTCCTGGGGTCCCGCGGGGCGGGCCGACGACCTAGGAAGGAGTGCCCGAGACCGATGGCCGCGACAGCTGATCACATCAAGGCTTTGGTGCAGGCGCATGCGGACGGTGACGACCGCAGCTTCTACTCGGTCGCCCTTCAGGTTGCGGCCCGTGAGGCCCGGCAGGGGCACACACGGGCGGCCGCCGGCTTGAGGGATTTCATTGACGCGACGCGGGCCAAGCGTGTGGGCCATCTTATGCCGGTATCAGCTGCCCGGCCGGATGGTGAACTCCCAGGACTGCTGAACCTCAGCCAGCCCGACCGTGGTCTGGACCACATGACGCTCAATCCGCTGCTCCGGGAGCGACTCTTGCGGGTGCTCTCCGAACAGCGGCAACGGGGGAAGCTGACGGAGTTCGGCTTCTCTCCGGTCCACCGCATGCTGCTCACCGGGCCACCTGGGACTGGGAAGAGTATGTCGGCCGCAGCGCTGGCATGCGAGTTGGGTCTTCCGCTCTTCACGATCCGTCTTGATGGCTTGATCAGTCGCTTCATGGGTGAGACCGCAGCAAAGCTGCGGCTGATCTTCGAAGCAGTGGGGCGCACCCGAGGGGTCTACCTCTTCGACGAATTCGATGCTCTGGGGGCGGAGCGGATCGCTGGCAATGACGTCGGTGAGGCCAGAAGGATCTTGAACTCCTTCCTGATCTTCCTGGATGAGCTGGAGCCGCACAGCCTGGTAATCGCCGCTACGAACCATGCGGGGCTTCTGGACCGGGCCCTATTCCGTCGTTTCGACCTTGTCATCGGATATGACAGTCCCGGCACAGCGGAGGCCATGGATGTGCTCCGGCGTCGCCTGTCGCTGATGGACACAACGCGGGTCGAGTGGACTGGGGTAGTTTCGGAGGCAGTAGGGCTCAGTCATGCGGAACTCGTCGCCGCAGCTGAAGCCGCCGCGAAGCAAGCGATTCTCGGAGGAAGCGACGTGATCGATCCCGCAGCTCTGACCGTGGCCCTGGCCGAGCGCCGGACCGCCACCGGTGCCTGAAGACACCAGCGGGCAATTCGCCCGCCATCTCGATCTCCCTCCGGCGACTGACCGCTCCTTCCGGGCGATGCGTGGACGGGACTCCCAGAAGATCAGACCAGTCGCAGACCGGGCCGCCCACGCTGGCAGCCTCCGGCGTTCACTCGCTCTCGCGTTGGAGGCGGGAGACGCGCGGCGAGCGCGCATCCCGTCGGGCGAGGCGGCCGAGGAGACGCTGCTCGCCATTACCTCGGCCCCGGGATATCCGCTGGCCGTCCCGAAACTGGACTCGTCCGGTTGCCGCTTGGTGGCCATGGCTTCACCCTCGGGCGCGGCACAGTCCGAGGTGGCGCTCGTGGTCGTCGGCGAAGCCGGGGCCGAACGGCTGCGAGGGCGTATTGCAGCGTTCACCGATCCAGTGTCACCGCTCGGCGAAAGGCGGTCGCGCTCCGAGCTGCCCGCAGAAGCCGATCTGGTTGCCAATGTCGATGAGATCGAACTGGCCTCGGTCCGCCACCTCTGGAGCGGTCACGAACCGCTACCTGCGGGCGAGCGATGGTGGCAGCTGTGGCTGGAGCGCGCGCTCGACCGCGATGAAGAGCCGCTAGAAGTCCTGCGCAGGCTCGGTCCACTAGCCGGGCTGTCGCTGAGTGACCACACGCTCACGTTCGCTCGACGCACCATCGCGCACGTCCACGGGACTACGGCACAGCTTGCTGAGCTAGTCGGAACAAATGCCCTCCCCGTGGAAGTCCGCCCGGCGCCGATGGTCGAAGTCTTCGCTGAGGCCCCACTATCCATCCGGGACGAACTCGCGGAGGATCTTCAGAGGCGCACTGTGCCCGCGCACCGCGAGGACGCTCCAGTCGTCACGGTGCTCGACAGCGGCGTCCTCGCTCACCACCCACTACTCAAGCACTCGCTGGTCAGGAGCCTGACCCTCCGAATGGACGGCATCGCCGGTGACAAGCAAGGACACGGCACCTCCATGGCCGGCCTGGCTCTGTACGGGGATCTGTCCCAATTACTGGGGCATAACCTGCCTGTGCAACTGCGCCACCGTATCGAGTCGGTACGCATCCTCGACCTCGATGCTGGCAGTCAGCACGCCGACGCCTACGGCGCTGTCATGGCGGAAGCGGTCGCCCGCGCCGAGATCGATGCCCCAGGGATCCCTCGCGCCTATTCGATGTCCGTCACCGCCTACACTGATGCTCCCGCCCCAGGGGCCGGGCAGCCCACAGCGTGGTCAACCACGGTAGACGCCCTCGCCTACGGACACGATGTCGCCGTTACTCCAGGACGTGACATCACGCTCCTAGCCCCCACCCAACCGGGGCCGCGCCGACTGTTCTTCATATCAGCCGGCAACATCCGAGACGGCTACGCCCAGGATTACCTCGACCGCTGTGATCTGATGCCGGTGGAAGACCCGGCGCAGAGCTGGAACGCCATCACCGTCGGCGCGTACACCCAGCTGGCCCACGTACCCGCCCAGGACTCTTCCTTCAGTGGCTGGGACCCGCTGGCGCCGGACGGCGAGCTATCACCCTTCAGCCGTACTGGCGTCCCGCTGGACGGCCGGTGGCCGAACAAGCCCGACTTCGTGATGGAAGGCGGGAACCTCCTCTTCCAGACTGCACCGGACGGAGGGCTGGACACTGCCCAGGCCCCGAGCCATGGTGTGCTGACCATATCGCGCGACTCGTATCAGCTGGTCCGCTCCGTCCACGCCACCAGCCCCGCGACCGCCCAGGCAGCCCGCCTCGCCGCCCTGGTGATGGACCGCTACCCGCACCTGAGCCCCGAGGCAGTGCGTGGACTCCTCGTGCACAGCGCCGAATGGACCCCGGCGATGTGGAGCCGCTTCACGGCAGCCGGAGCCCTGGGCACCAAGGGCAACAAGCAGGCACTCGGCGCACTGCTGCGCCGGTACGGCTGGGGCGTGCCCGCTGAGGGACGACTCCTGAACAGCGCTGCCCACGACCTCACCCTCATCGCTCAGGAAGAGTTCTTGCCGTTCCGGGTCGAGAACCGACAGCCAAAGTTCTCGCTGATGCAGGTCCACGACCTCCCTTGGCCGATCGAAGAGCTCCGGGCTCTCGGCGATGAGCGGGTGCGGATGCGCGTGACCCTGTCGTACTTTGTCGAACCTTGGGTCGGCGGCCAGGGCTGGCGCGACCGCTTCGTCTACCCGTCCCACGAATTGCGCTTTGAGCTGCCCAGGCCTGGCGAGGGTCCGATCGACTTCCAGCGCCGTGTTTCCCACGACGCCGCAGCGGATGAGCTAGGCCGCCCTGCCGGCGCACGTCGAGGCAAACCGCGGTCAGACCGGGGCTGGCTGCTGGGCCAAGGGCAGCGACAGCGCGGCAGCCTGTGTTCCGACCTATGGGAAGGAACCGCTGGCGAACTGGCCGAGCGAGGGCACGTTGCCGTCTACCCGGCAAGCGGTTGGTGGCACCGACAGAAGGCCACCGATCGCGCCGAAGTCCCCGTGGCTTACGCCCTGCTGGTCACCATCCGTACCCGGAGCTCCGAGACGGACCTGCTCACGCCGATCCGCAGCGAGATCGCAGCACGGATTCCCGTCTCGGTGCCCATCGAGATCTAACGCCACCACTGTCAGTCCTCCGAGCCGCGCTCCGGGTCGGAAGACTCCTTGTCCTCCGACGCTGAGGGATCGTATGTCTCTTGGAAGACTGTCTCGGTCAACCACCGTTGGAACGCAGCATTGCCCATGAACTCGCGGTACAGCTCGGTGTCGGACTGAAGGAAGCTTCCGATCGCCCGCCGCACCGCAGCATCGCTCTCAATCCGAGCATTCTGTTCGTCGCTGTACTGTTGTGCGTTGATGTAGTCCTTGTCCTGCCGGACTTTCGCCGGGATCTCTACGGCGATCAGATGCTCTATGCGGTCTTCGTCAGTCCACTTGATGTTGCCGAAGTTCTGGTGGAACGCAGCAAGGATGGCCGAGGTGGGCTTCAGCTCCGGCTCGGCACGCTGACCGCCACCGGCCGGGGCAGCGGCGGTCAGCTCGGCGTCCTCGTCTCCCAGGACGATGCTGATCGCTTTCTGCTGCTCGGCTCGGTAACTGTCCAGGTCGACGGTCTCCAGGATGCCCCGCGATAGGTCCTCCTCGATCGGGGCCGGCAGCTTGGGAATGAGGAACGTCAGCAGGATCGACAGCTTCAACCAATCCGGATTGCGGTACGGAAGGATTCCGGCGAGGTAGTCGTAGGTGCGGACGAACGCCTTGGCCTTACCCTTGAACTCGACCTGCTGGTCTTCGCTATCGAGCTGCCGGTAGGTGACGACGAGTTGGTCAAGCAGGGCTTCCAGACGCGACCGGGGCTCCTTGGCCAGGAACATTTCGACGAACTGGTCAATGTCCCCCTGGTCGTAGACCCCGATGCCGTCCAGGACCGCCCGCAGGTCATGAAGTTTGTTGGGATCAATTGCGTCCGCGAGAACGGTGGTGCGGTACCACTTCTCGAAGGACTTCTTGATGCCGTCGGTCTTGTTGTAGAAATCGATGACCGCGACATCGTGCTTATCCGGATGGGCGCGGTTGAGCCGTGAGAGGGTCTGCACCGCCCGCACACCAGACAGCGGCTTGTCGACGTACATGGTGTGTAGGAGCGGTTCGTCGTAGCCGGTCTGGAACTTGTCCGCGCAGACCAGGATGCGGTACGGGTCCTCGCGAAAGGTTTCTTCGATGTTGCTGCTCGGGAATCCGTTGAGCCCTGCTTCTGTGACCTTCTTCCCGCCGTGCTCGTGCTCTCCAGAGAACGCCACGAGAGCCCGGTAGGGGCTGCTCAGCTTATCCAAATACGCGTTGATGGCAGCGTGGTAGTCCAGGGCTCGCTGGACTCCGTCGGCTACCACCATGGCGCGGGCCTGGCCGCCAACTTTGCGGGGACGGATCACGTGTTCCAACAGATGGTCGACCATGATCGATGCCTTGGTCTGGATCGCGTGGTTGTGTCCCTCGACATAGCGGCGCAGTTTCTTCGCAGCCTTCTTCGCGTCGAACTCCGGGTCGTCCTCGACCATTTTGACGAGCTTGTAGTAGCTTTCGACCGTCCTGAAGTGCTTCAGGACGTCAAGAATGAAGCCCTCTTGGATCGCCTGCTTCATGGTGTAGACGTGGAAGGGGTGGTCCGCCCCGTCCTCGCCGCGCCTTCCGAAGTAGCCAAGCGTCCGGTCCTTCGGAGTGGCTGTGAACGCGTAGTAGCTGGCGTTGGTGAGGAGCTTCTGACTGTCGATGATCTTGTTGATCTTGTCCTCAGTCGTCTCCTCCTCGACATCCTCAGATGCGGAGCCGAGCGCACTGCTCATCGCATGCGTGGTCTTGCCGCCCTGCCCGGAGTGTGCCTCATCGATAATGATGGCGAATTTCCGGTCCTGGTGGGTGTGACTGATGTCCTCCAAGATCACCGGGAACTTCTGGACCGTGGAAATGACGATCCTCGTCCCGTTGGCCAAGGCTTGCCGCAGGTCTTTCGACTTGTTGGCGTGCTTGACAAGTGACCGGACCTGAGTGAATTGCTTGACCGTACGGTTGATCTGCGTATCCAGGTTCACACGGTCGGTCACCACGATCACCGCGTCGAAGGTGGGAGAGTCGTCAGTGCCCAGGCCGACCAATTGGTGCGCCAGCCAGGCGATGGAGTTGGACTTTCCGCTGCCGGCTGAATGCTGGATCAGGTATCGCTGGCCGACGCCGTTCACCTCGCTGTCCACGAGGAGTTGACGCACGACATCGAGCTGGTGGTACCGGGGGAAGATCTGCGACCGTTTCGTCTGCCTGGTCTTGGGGTCCTTCTCTACCAGGCGCGCGGCGTAGTGCTCAATTATGTCCGCGAGGCTGGTCGGCGACAGGATGTCCTGCCAGAGGTAAGCGGTCTTGTAGCCGTCGGGGTTGGGCGGGTTACCCGCGCCACCTTCCCAGCCCTTGTCGAAGGGCAGAAACCAGGACTTCTCACCGAGCAGCCGGGTGCAGAACCGCACCGAGTGCTCGTCGACCGCGAAGTGGGCCAGGCAGCGGCCGTCCTGGAAGAGCCGCTCGCGATGATCTCGAGCGTTCTTGAACTGCTCGACCGCGTCCTCCACAGTCTGCTTAGTCTGATTGTTCTTCAGTTCGAACGTCGCGAGCGGCAGCCCGTTGACGAAGACAGCCAGATCAAGCGCCCGCTGAGCCTCATCGTGGCTGTAGCGCAGTTGACGGGTCACGGTCCAGCGGTTCGCGCGGTGCCGCTGCTCGGCCACAGCGTTGCCTGGGGAGGGAGTCGCCCCGTAAAACACGACCTCGTAGGCGCCAGTGCTGGTGGAGTGGTTCATCCCCTTACGAAGAAGGTCCACGACGCCGTAGTTCGTGATGTACCCCTGGACGCGGTCAAGGAACTTTGTACGCGTCTCGGACTTCGGGTTGCCGAGCTCGAACGCCGCGGCGACCTCGGGCTGGGTCTCCTCCAGAAAGGCCCGCAGTTGCTCGGTGTCGATGGCGTGGCTGCGGTCGTACGCTTTAGCGGATCCCTCGATCCACCCTGCCGACGGCGAGGTCATGTCGGCAACTATGTCGCGTTCTAAGGCCCCCTCACTCATGTTGGTGCCGCCGTACAGGGTTGCCTTGCCGCTCACATCGACTCCTCGGTTGGGTCGTCACCATCCAGGTCAGTGTTCAGCCCGGCCTCGTCGGCGCCGTACGTCGCTGTCAGGTCGGGGTCGTGCGAGTCCATGTCGGGCAGCGCGGCTGCAGCAGCGCGGACATCGAGCTTGCCGGTGACCACGTCGGCGGTCAGGCGGGTCTGATATTCGCGGAGGAGGGAGATTTCACGTTCAGCGCGCCGAATCGCCGCGTCAAATTTCTTACATCTTGACTGAATGAATTCAACGATCTCGTACTGTTCGGACAAGGGAGGGACCACCAGCCGGTAGTTCCTGATTTGCTCTACGTTCACACGCGGCGATGCGGAGCCGACCATGTCTGCCTGGGCTTGGTCGAGCACGTGTTGACAGTTCAGTTGCCACATCATGTATTCACTGGAGTGTGCTTCTTTGATGCGGAGAACAACCATGCGCTGTCCAATACATAGACGGACACCGGGTGGGACCGGAGCCGCAATCCCGAAGCGCCCACCCTCTCGCGAGTAAAGAATGTCACCGTTCCTAGGCTCCAGCCTGGAAGTCCATCTTCTGAATTCTTTGTAGGACACACGATAGGCGCCTTCATGGAGGGTGCGACCGGGTTCGATGTCTGCAGTTCGAATTACCGGGAAACCACCATCATCGACATATTTGGGGGTCGCATGCAGACAGTCGACAATATGCGAAGTCGCACGCTTGAGGTGAACGATTTCCCAGTGAGCTGGAACTCCGGGGAGTCCGAGAATTCCTGACTCCTTGAGAGGGACATCAGGGTCCACTCCTTGAGCCACCAGGTGGTTGATCTGAGTGCGCTTCTGCTCGATGAGAAGAGAGATCAGCCGATCCTTGGCGCGGATTGCAGTTCCGACCTCACGCTCGATCTGCCGCACGTATTTTACGATAGCCTGCTGCTCACCTAGGGGCGGCGTTGGTAGTTTCTGCGGACCAAATTGGTTAAAGCGGAAATCTGTGGATCGTTCACGAATCCCTGTTGCCAATGCGGCCACCCATCCCGAGAGTGCCATATGCCTCACGAGCAAGGCGTAATACTCTGCGCTGACTCCAGTGCGCGGTTGGCAGACGGCGTAGACCGGAGTGGATTTCCCGTCAGAATCGGAAACACCAACCGCACCCGCAAATGCGTCCATGGCGTGGATGACGAGGTCGCCTCTACGGACTCCTTGGTATCCGATCTCTTTGACGGATTCAGTGTATCCGGTTGTACGTCGATTCTTTCGCAGGGTGACAGTTCCATCACGGAAACATGTCACAACATCATCATCGGGACGGATAGGCCGTGACATCAGAGTGAACAGGTTCTTCCCGCGAGACGTCCCCCAGTGCGATGGTGTGCGCCCGACCCAGGACTGAAACGTATCCGAGTAGTGGGAATACGCGGGAAGCTTGGCTTTCATTCGGCCCCTCCATCAAAAAGATCGCCGAGCAGGCCCTCGGTCTCCTTCTCCAACGCCACAATGTCAGTCCGGATCTCCGCCAAGGTGCGCAATACCGGAGGCTTGTAGAAGTGACGAGTGAAGCTGATCTCGTACCCCTTCCTCGTCGCGCTCTCCTTGATCCACGCATCCTCCGCGTACGGCAGCACCTCGCGGCGAAAGAACGCCTCAATCCCGCCGGGCTCCAGCAGCGGTACCAGTTCCGTGTCACGCAGCTCGCTGTCAGGCTCGTATTCGACGATGAGGCTCCGGGACTTCCCTGACTTGCTTTCCTCAATCTCGTACAGCCCGTAGAGACGGCGCTCCTGCGTGTTCTTGTGACGCTTCAGGATCACCGGCTTCGCGGACTCGTCGCGCCAACTAACCCCACGCAGGAGGGCTTTACGGTCGGTCGCGCTGAGCCTCAGGCCGAGTCGCGCCATGGCCTCTCCGACCTTACGATCAAACTCGTTATAGTCGTCGAAGGGCTGGTCACCCATGTCGTCAAGCAGCGCCCTGCCGACCTTGACTAGCTGGCCGTCACGCTCCCATGTGGTCCCGTTCAGTAGCCTCTTACGCGCGGAGTCCTTGAGGGCTGGCACGTCGGGGTCTGCCTCGTCCTCGTCTGATCCGGCAGCAAACGCCCACTGCTCCAGCTGTTCCCGCACCTGCTTGGAGACGCCCGCGAAGTCGGTGAACAGATCGTCACCGAACTTCTCATGAAGGAGCTCGCGTGCCTCGGTCTCGCCTGAGGCAAACTGCAGTGCCTCCACCCGCTCCTTGGTGAACTGACTACTCAGGCGCAGCGGGCGTTCCACTGTGATCTTCCAATAGCCGAACTCCTCGTTCGGAAAGATCTTGGACTGCTCCGTCTCCGCGAAGTTCAGGAATGCCTCTGTCACACGCTCTGTATCTGCGGGTGACAGTTCGCAGTTCTTGCTACCCAGGTTCTTGCGCAGCGGAGTGAACCAGCCAGTGGCATCGATCAGCTGAACCTTGCCCTTGCGGGCTTCAGGCTTCCGATTGGTGATCAGCCAGATATAGGTAGCGATGCCGGTGTTGTAGAACATGTTCAGCGGCAGCGCAACGATCGCTTCGAGCCAGTCGTTCTCGATGATCCAGCGTCGAATATTACTTTCGCCACTTCCAGCGTCGCCAGTGAAGAGTGAGGAGCCGTTGTGAATCTCCGCGATGCGACTGCCTAGTGGAGACTCGGTCTTCATCTTCGAGACCATGTTCGCAAGGAACATCATCTGGCCGTCGCTGGAGCTCGTGACCAGCGAGGACGACTCCGTCTCGCCCTCAAAGGTCACGGTAAACCGAGGATCGGAGATCTTCAGTTTACCCCCCAGTCGCTCCTGGTCGGACTTCCAACTCTTTCCATACGGAGGGTTGGCGAGCATGAAGTCGAATTGTCGACGCGGGAAAGCGTCGTTGGAGAGAGTGGACCACTCCGGGCCGCCCTTGATGTTGTCGGCCGCCTCGCCGTCGCCCTTCAATAGCATGTCGGCCTTGCAGATCGCATAGGTCTCGGCGTTGATCTCCTGGCCGTAGAGATGAGTGACAATGCTCTTGCCGCGCTCGTTCGCGAGGGCTCGGAGGGTCTCTTCGGCGACAGTCAGCATGCCACCCGTTCCGCACGCGCCGTCGTAGAGCAGGTAGGTGCCGTTGATCTTTTCGGCAATGGGCAGGAACATCAGCCGGGTCATGAGCTTGACCACATCACGAGGGGTCCAGTGCTCGCCGGCCTCCTCGTTGTTCTCTTCGTTGAACCGGCGTACCAGGTTCTCGAAGATCGTCCCCATAGCGTGGTTGTCGAGGCCAGGTAGACGGGTTCGTCCGAAGGCGTCCAGCACAGGTTTCGGGGAGAGATTGATCTCCGACGAGAGCAGCTTGCTAATCAGCATGCCCAGAGTGTCATTCTTGGTCAGCTTAGGAATCTGGTTGCGAAACTCGAAGTTGTCGAGGATCTCCTTGACATTGGGTGAGAATCCATCCAGATATGCCTCGAAATCGCTGCGGAGCTGCTGTGCGGTCGTGCGCTTAGAGAGCTTCTGCAGGGTGAAGGGGGAGGTGTTGTAGAAGGCGTCGCCTGCCGCCTCCCGGAGGGGGAACTCCTGCTGCTCAGGGCTGAGGAGCTTCATCTCCTTGAGGTTCTCGTAGGTCCGGAGAACGTCACCCTTCGTACCCTCCAGCACAGCATCGAAGCGCCGGAGTACCAGCATGGGGAGGATCACGTCACGATACTTACCGCGCACGTAGACGTCGCGCAGGACGTCGTCGGCAATCCCCCAGATGAAACTTTCAATGCGGCTCTGTTGCTCGCTGTACACCCTGTAACCGTCTCTCCCGAACCGCGTCGATCCCGTCTGGACCTGTTGCGATACCTGCTCTCGCCTACTCGAGAGAGATTAGTCGACGGGACTGACGCGTGAGCCTGAACGTGGACAACAAGCACTGACGCGCGGGCTAGAAGCACAGTTGTCCTCGTTTTGTCAAGAGGGAGCGCGGCTCGCTCGCCAACGGGTGCCGGGTGGTGCCTTCGAGTGTCGCTGCTGCGCCGAGGTTCCACTGCTCCGAGGTGTGCGGGCCCTCTCCTCTTTGTTCTATCCTGCACAGGTCTTGGCTGACAGGGCGGCGAGCCGCTGCCAGATGGTAGTGAAGGCGTCGGTCCGTTGCGAACGTGCTGGTCGCCGGTCGTCCCGGAAGCAGAAAGAGCACCCTGTTGCACGCGCTCGCGGCGGGCCCAGAGCCGCCGACGTACCCGTGCTCGACGAGGTCACAGGGGCACGCCAGGAGCTGACCGTCATCCTGCCCGCCCGGCTGACGCACATCCCCAACTGGCCCAAGTGCCCCTTCCCCTTCGAGCTCGTTAGCCGCCGCACCGACGCGCCCACGCGGGCCAAATACTTCGCCCCAGCCTCCGCGCACCCTTTGCGGGGCACCCGGACGACCCTGCCGCTGGCACCAGCCCCAGGACGTCAAACACGACGGGCTGCACTTGCTCGGCATCGAACAACTGCGCGCAGCCACCGCCCGCGACCCCGAACACTGCGGGTGCCGATAATCAACCGTGCAGGTCACGCCGCGTGCTGGTATTCGTGGAGGGTTCCGCTAAGTCGGTCTCGTCGGCTGACTTTTAGGTGGGCGAGTTGGGCTTGTTGGGTGATGGGTGTGGGAAGCGGGCGGCATGGGGCGGCTTGCTTCAGGGCCCTGTGCGGGCGGTGTGCGTTGTAGAAGGATTCGTACTCGCGCAGGGCGCGGAGAAGGTGTCGCTGGTTCCAGATCAAGGTCCGGTCCAGCAGCTCCCTGCGGCAGGTCTGTATCCAGCGCTCCATGAGCGAGTTCATCCTCGGCATCCGAATGCCGGTGATGACGACCTTGAGACCGGCATCGGTCATGAGGGCGTCGAAGGCGGCTGTGAACTCGGAACCGCGATCGCGGATGAGGAACTTCGCCTTGCTGCCTGCGTCTTCGAGGTCCATGAGGAGGTTGCGTCCGAGCTGCACGATCCACTCCGCGGTGGGGTGCGCGGTGGCACCGAGGATGTGGATGCGCCTTGTGGTGTGCTCGATGACGGCGAAGACATACAGGCGCACCCCCGTCAGCGTGCGGACTTCCAACAGATCGCAGGCGAGAAGAGCCTTGGCCTGGCTGCGGAGAAAGTCGGCCCACGTGGTGCTCTGCCGTTCGGGTGCGGGTGCGATGCCGTGTTCGCGGAGGATCTCCCAGACGGTGGAGGCGGCGATCTTGATCCCCAGCGCCGCGAGCCTGCCGTGGATCCGGCGATACCCCCACGAGGAATTCTATCTGGCCAGACGCAGGACCAGCGCGCGGATTGACCGGAGGGCGCGTGGGCGCCCACGTCGCTTGGGCACGCAGGTCGCGGCATGACGCCGCCTGAGCAGTTCACGATGCCAGCGCAACACCGTGTCGGGGCGGACCAGCAGCAGAAGGTGCCGCAGTCCGTCTTTGGGGAGGTGGTGGAGCAGCCCGGCGAGGATGGCACGGTCGCTGTCGGTGAGGGTCGGCCTGCCGACCTGACGTTCCAGGACCAGCAGTTGGTGCCGGAGTACGAGGATCTCGATGTCCTTCTCTTTGTCCCTCATCGGCAGGAGGCGTAGGAACGACAGGGCGTTGGTCATGGCGAGGTAGGCCAGGCGCAGCAGATCCGTGAACAGGCTCCCGACCTGCGCGGATGATTTATCGGCACCCGCACCCTCACGGACGCCGGTTGGAAGTCCACCCTCGACGGAAGCTTGATCCGCTGGACGAACCCGTCCGCGGACGCCGGGGTCCAGTTCAACGCCTTCGCCGCACAAAAACCGAACAGTCCCATCCCCACCTGGACCATCTGGGCCGGTCCCAACGTCGATCACCCACCTGGACACTCCACGCCGGGCCCTATACCCCGGTTCCGGTGATCGCCGGACTGGTCGCGGAACTCGCCTGCGGCACCGGTACCCGCCGCCAGCGGTGCCAGCCAGTCCCAGCATCCAGGCCGGCCGACGCCAGTTACCAACACACTTACGTCCCCGACTATAGGCTGGCGAATTCCCCACTGATTGCCACGGAACCGCCGCCCCACGCCACCCGTCGCCACCGATTCATCTCAAGCCATTCTCGGGCCTTACCCAAGGGCACGAGCACCCCACAGATTCATCATATTATCGGCTCTTCATCTCGGTGAAAGCGCCCATTCGAGGGACACCGCAAGGAGATCGACACCGCTAGGCTTCCGCCACGAGTTTCACCACCCCGTGAAAATTTCAGAGGCGGCTGCAAACGGGGCTGCGGGGAAGTGGGAAGTGACTGGTGCCGGTGAGGATCGACGCTGGTCAGACACAAAGGACAGGTGCGGAAATGATCACGGTCAGCAACGGCACACCGGGCAGTAAGATCACCGGTGCACAGTGGACGAAGGCGTCGGCAAGCGACGCGCTTAACGATTGCGTTGAGCTTGCACGCGTGAATGGAAGTGAAGTCGCGGTCCGTAACTCACGTTTCCCCGACGGCCCCGCACTGGTGTTCACCCGCTCCGAGTTCAGCGCTTTCCTCGACGGTGCACGCAAGGGTGAGTTCAACACGCTGGCTGTCTGAAACGATACGGCTGCGGCTTGCCTTTGGGCCGGGCGGCTGGAGATCCTGAGCGGGTACCGCGAGGTGCAATAACCGTCAAGGAGAGGTCCGGTGCAGGGGAGAGTTCTGGCCGTGGTGGGCGGCCATCATGAGCCGCCCACCACTTCGGGTGCCGCTGCGCGCCTGGTCCGCAACTATTTGCGTCACCTGCGAAAGCAGGCCGGGATGAAGCAGAGGGATGTTGCTGGCAGGGTTGCGGGCATCGGCTCGATCGCAGGCATGTCCCGGTATGAGAAGCTCGACAGCACGAGGAAGCTCGACGAAGGCACCGTCGTTGCCCTGTGCCGGTTCTATGGGGCACCGGAGGCCCTGATTGACGAAACGGTGCTGCTCGTACGGCAGTCGCTACAGCAGTCGTGGTGGTCGAGCTATCCGGACGTGGTCGATAACAATCTGTCCCGCGTCTTCGCGAGCGAGGCCATCTCCCAGGGCATCCGCACGTATCAGGAGGTCAACGTCCCCGGCATGCTGCAGACGGCCAACTACACCCGGGCGCTCATGCAGGACTACTACCGGATGTCGGTCGACGAAGCGACACACCGGAAGAACCAGGAACTGATGGAGCGGCGCCTCGAAGTGCGCCGGCAACGCCAGACTCTCCTCGAACAGCCCGACGCCCCCGACTACCAGGCACTGATCGCCGAGAGCGTCATCGCCAAGCACACGGGTGGCAAGAAGGTGATGCGTGAACAACTGCGCCAGCTGCTCCTTGTGGCCGAGAACTGGCCCCGCGTACACATCCGGATCCTGCCGCACGCCGCTCAGGAGCAAGGGAGCGCCCGCCACCACTCTATGACCCTTTTCAAACCGTATGACGGCGATGAGGGCCAGCTGCTCTACCTGGAAAACACCAACCGGGGTGGCGAGTACCTGGTGGAGCCGAGCGAAGTTGAGCCCTACCAGGCATGCATGGATGATCTGTGGGGACGCGTCGGAGGGAAGAACGAGACGCTGGATTTGCTGGAGATGTACATCAACAGGCTGAAAGATCCTCGGTAGTCACGTGATCCGGGCGACCCCGCCGTATTCGATCCACTCGTCTGTCTGCTGCCGGGGAGCGAGATCACTGTCCGGCTTCCATCGGGACACCTCTACCGGTTCGCTCCCCTCAATGAACTCCAGCCCGTCGAAGTACCGGTTGACCTCCTCCTTGGAGCGTACCTTCCCCCACTTTTTGCCGGTGGTGTCGGTCATGAACTTCGTGATTTCGGAGCGGAGTTTGTCATCGTCGGAGGCGAGCTGGGAGATGACCAGGTAGCTGCCCGCGGGTAAGCGCTGTGCGACGTCACGGACCAGACTCCAGGGGTCGTCGCGGTCGGGGATGCAGTGCAGCACCGACACGAACAGGGCTGCAACCGGCTGGTCATCCCGAAGGAGCTTCTTGACTTCGTCGCTCGCGAAAATGGTGTCGACGGCCCTGATGTCCGCGTGAAGAACAGCTGTCGTGACGGGGTCCTCGGCCAGCATCATCCGTCCGTGCGCCACGACGAGGGGGTCGTTGTCTACGTAGACAACCTCACTGGAGGGATCGACTTCCTGAGCTACCTGGTGGACATTCGGGCGAGTCGGAAGCCCTGATCCATGATCGAGAAAGCGGCGCACACCGCGCTCGGCCGCGAGGTAGCGCACAGCTCGCACGAGGAAAGCGCGATTGACGAGCGCCAAGTCCTTCGAACTGGGGGCCATCTGCAGCAACTCGTCACAGGCATTGCGGTCCACTTGATAGTTGTCTGTGCCGCCGAGTAAGAAATCGTACATTCGAGCAACACTGGGCCTGCTGAGATCAATGATGAGCCGCTCCCCACACTCATGCCCGCATGGCCCGACCGGGACATGCGGCCCCATCGGAGGGGGCCCATGTTAGAAGCGATCAACGGGCAAATTCCACCCGCGCCCACGATCGGGGGAACACTTCTCGACGCAGATCTCCCGCCTCATGGTTCCCGCGCGCACCGGCGCACACCAGACGAATCTATCGGCACCAGGCCTCTGGCATATTCGACTTAAGGCTGGGCTGCCACTTTGCGCAAGGCGCGTCGGCTCAGCAAGGCAAACTCCGCGCTGTTCAGTCCCATCACCTCGCCACCTTGCGGTGCACTCAACCCCAGCTTGTGACGTAGCAGCAATGCGTCCGCTTCATGACGCTCAAGGACGCGATACAGCCGTGCAACGGATGGAGTACGGCTCGAACTCGCGCACTCCACGAGGTACTCCCACGTCGCGACAGCCGGAGACGGACTCCTCAACACGGCATCCCATCGCGACATCAGCCCTCTGACAGCCGAGGCGGCCACCGCCGCCCCGGCTGCGGCCGAGCCCGCGCAAGCAGCGCCGTATCGCCAATAGATCGGCCAACAGCCCCGACAGAAGACCTGGTACGTCACCAGAAGGCCAGCCTCCTTGCAAACGCCCACATCACTTCGAGTGCACAGAGCCTCCCAGGCTCCATGAACCTGCGCCAGACTCGCAGGCGTCCCCACTGAATCCCACCTTCCCCCGGCTCGCGGCTCACTCGCCTCGATGGCGAACCTGTCAACTCCTGCGCCGGCCGGTGGCCGCTGGAAAAACCGAGATGCGGCTCGGCAGCGGGCGCCGACGACCGTCAAAGGCGCGCTGAGGCCGTGAGCGGCTTGCTTCCGCCCACAGGAGAGAGCGCCTTCGCGGCCCGCGATGGGTCGCGAAGGCATCGATTACGAGGCGGACCGGAAGCCGTCAGCTCCTGCGGATCCTCATGTACACAAGTGCACTGCGATCTACCAGAACTGTGGCGGCCAAAAGCCCTACCAGTTCAGTCGGCACCTCGATGGGATACCACAGGCGCGTGAGGGCGACACCGGCCACCAGAGGAGAGCTGAGGCGCAGCGTCACGAAGAAGATGCTCGCAACGGCGGTTTGGGCCAGGGCGAACAGCGGAATGCTAGCCTCGGAAGCCGAAGGAAGGAGGCGCGCCAAATTCCTTCGCACGTGCTGAATCATTTCTCGAACTCCTAGATTCGCGGTTGAGTCAGACACGGAATGAGGGGCTTCGAGGCAGACCGCAAATCGCTCGGAGCCCTTCTCCGTACCCACACTCGGACACTAGTGTTCGGAGCCCCCCGGACGCACCAGCCGAAAAAGGTGAAAGCGGAGTCGGGAACTCCGCTCGGGCGGCCAATAGTAGTCAATTCCGGTCAGCATCTTTCACGTTGGATACTGAATCACCGTGAAGGCCCCCGCAGGGGCGACGCAAGATCCGTAGCCACGTGAAAACGCGAAGGTATGCCGGAAGGGGGAGTTCACCCAGTTCATCCTCATGGGTGACGTCACCAATGACGCCCGATCCTCGACGGTGAAAGTTCCAGCACGGCACCAGGCGCCTCGGTCACCAGAAGACTGCGGACGCCGAGCACGCCGGGCAAGGCAGCCTCGAAGTGAAGCGCGCGGCACGCGGGCGAAGTGCTGATTCGACGGCCCCAGGCGTCCCTCCCGGCCCGCACCGGCCAGCTCTGAGTAGACGACTCGCACTGCACTGCTCCAAGAAGAGCGGGGACCAACCACACGCCGCTCGTGTGCCGCTCGAAAAGTCATCGCCGCAGGTGAGCTGGATGCGGTCAGCCCGCTGGGATCATGTCCTCCGTGATCGTGTCCTTGCTGTACAAGGTGCCCCGGAAGCTGCTGACTGTTCCATCGGTGCTCCTCCGTCGCGGGATGGCGAAGGACGCGGGACTTCTGGTGCTGCGGCACGAGAACGCGGTCCTGCGCCGCCAGTTGGCCGGACCGGTCCGCTATGAGCCCGCCGACCCGTTCTGGTTCGCCGCCCTGTCCGGGCTGATACCCCAGCGCCACTGACTCAAGATCTTCCCTGTCACCCCCGGCACCCTGCTTGCCTGGCACCGCAGATTCATCGCCGCAAAGTGGGACTACACCGCGCGCCGGGGCACCGGCCGCCCACCCACCCCGGCAGCGATCAAGAAACTCGTCCTGCGGCTGGCGAGGGAGAATCCCACGTGGGGGCACCGGCGGATCCAAGGAGAGCTGGCCCAACTCGGGTATCGCCTCGCCGCCTCGACGGTCTGGGAGATCCTCAACGCGGCCGGTATCGACCCCGCGCCACGTCGCTCAGGCCCCACCTGGCGCGAGTTCCTGACCGCGCAAGCCGAGGGCATCATCGCGGCAGACTTCTTCCACATAGACACCGCACTCGGCAGGCAGCTGTACGCGCTGGCCTTCCTCGAGCACGGCACCCGGCGGCTGCACATCACCGGGCCCACCACCCGCCCGACCCGGGACCGGGCGGTTCAGCAGGCGCGGAATCTCACCGCCGACCTGGGCATACGCATCGAGACCCTGCACTTCTTGTTACGCGACCGCGATGGCAAGTACGGCGAAGCGTTCGACGCCGTCTTTGCAGCCGAGGAGATGGACATCCTCACAAGCGCGCCGCAGGCTCCCCGCATGAACGCACACTGCGAACGCATCATCGGCAGCATCCGACGCGAAGCCCCCGACCACGCCCTCATCATGAACGAGACCCACGCCCGCCACGCCCTCGCAGCCTACGAACAGCACTACAACGAACACCGACCCCACCAGGCACGCAACCAGCTACCACCCGACGCCCACGAACAACCCGCCGCAGCGCATGGCCTCAGCACCGGCAAAGTCCTACGCACCCGGATCCTCGGCGGCCTCATCAACGAGTACAGATACGCGGCATGACATGCAGCGATGACTTTTCGAGCGGCACAGGTTGCGCCGGGAAGACATGATCACCCCGGCAGATTCCACGTAACTTTTAAAACACTCAAGCGGCCATGTATGGCCGGGCCTCGTTCGAACTCCTCCGGACCCGCATCCTCACCCAGCCGTCGACGCCCCCTCAGCGGGCCGCTGGCGATGAGGGAGGTTTAGCCGTTCATGCAGGAGAGCCGCAGCCTGGAGGTCATTGGTGACCATCATCTGAGCCAACCTGCCCGCGACTGCGATCACGTTACTCCAGGCTGGAGCATCCAGATAGATCTCATCCGGGGCACCGCGACCTACTTCTTCCTGCACGGTCGAGTAGACCTCGCCCAGCTCCTTCATGAGCGCGACTTCCTCCTCGGTCCGCAGGCTCTTGCCCAGCCACGACACGGGATCGTCTGCGTTGCAAAAGTCGTTGAACAGCACGGTGACCACGTAGTCCAGGTCCTCGACCTCCTCTGGCCGCAGCCAGACATCGCGCTGCCACGAGGGACTCGCAAGGGCGAGAACCGCTGGCACAACATGAAGTCGGAAGACCGGGAACTCAATGCCGTGATCCGTCACATCCCGAGCCTACTGACAGGGCGAGGACAGCACCCCTTCCCAGTGAACCTGTTCACGGAAGCGCGGCCAGAGCCGTTTTCAGGAATCGCCATCACCAGTGAGACGGTCACACGGACATGCCGCCAGCCGAGACCAAATCCCTGGCGTCACCTGCAGCGACGACTTTTCGAGCCCCACGACATTATTCTCACTCGCTTGGCACACTTTTTCTTCCGGCCAGGCCTCCGCAAACAGTCTCCCTACGGCGCCACGGAGCCGGATACAGCGCTGACGCCCTGGGAGTGCCCTATCTGCCGGCAGACACCAAGGGGCTTTACCACCCCTTGACGCACGCCCCGACGGTAGCCAAAAACCCCACGTACTGGCTGCCTGCGAAAACCTGCCCACAAGGATCACCGACAGCCCCTCTGTGCCTGTCGCATGGGGAGCACGGGACCGTGCTCCCACCCGGAAAGGGGGTCGGGAGCCGACAAGGGGCCCTTATGCCTCTCGATGCAGAGAGCATCCAGATCGATGGGGTGACCTCAGAAGCCTACGATTGACGACGGCACGCAGGGGCCCGGTACGGCGCTGTAGGTCTACCGGATCGGGTGACGGACGAATCGGACACCATTGACACGTCTGCGAGTTGGGAGCACGAGGGCTCCCACTTGCTCCCAGCCCGGAAATGGTTAAGGCCGTCTCCGCTACCCGCGGAAACGGCCTCCGACCTGCGAAAACGCTGGTCGGGACGACAGGATTTGAACCTGCGACCCCTTGACCCCCAGCCGCGCGACAACTCTCCGCGACGAGTCGTATCACTCTGTAGCAAGAGTGCTCGGGGTCGTACACCGCCGTACGGAGCAAGAGGACACCGCTCCCTGCGCCCCTCCCGAGCAGGCCCATCCTGCTGCCACACTCCGATATTCTGGCTCCTGTCGATTCCGGTGCCCGAAAGCGCTAGGGAGGATGAGCCGTGAGGCCGGCCACCACCGCAAAGCTCCGCGCCAATGCCACGACCATTCGCCAGCTCGGACGTCGGCATGGCCTGCACTCCTTCGCCTTGAGCACCGAGCCCGGGGAACTTGTCGCCACCCTGGACGCCGACCGCTCCTACTTCGACATCACCAGCTTCGAATCAGACCTGTCCAGCATCCTCGGCGCCCTCGTGGAAGTCGTCCCACGCGGCCCCGGAGTGGAAGTCGAAGAAACCGAACCTCTGAACGACCTGCGCGGGGCGGCGTGACCAATACACGCACGGACCGGGAGAACCGGGAGCTGCTACGCCTGACCGACGCAATGGCAGCACTCGACCAAGCGCGCTCAATCCTCCGCGACGGAACACCCAAGCCAGGGAATGAGCGCCTCCTCGCCCTGGCCTACTGCATGCTCACCTTCGGCGAAATGCTCAAACAGGCATCTCACGGCACCGTGACACAGGCATACAGCGGTCCCATCGCACTGCGCGACAAACTCGCTCACGTGCCGCACCGCAAGCTCAACGCCGAAGTACTCTTCGTCTCCGTCGAACAAGCCACAGCCGAGATCCTCCCCCTGATACAAGCCCGCATCCAGGACCTCAGCAACACCAGCGACTGAGAGAACCACGACCTCACGGTTAGCATTCAGCCGCGGGTCCCCCGTGGGCAGCGTGACGCCGCGCCTGCCAAAGCCACATGACCTGCATGGATGAGGTTTTCGGCAAGGACAGCGTTCGATAGGGCCTACCTCGCAGTAACTGCCGCGCCGGGCATGGGCGCTAGCTTGTCGGCTTCGGCGACGGCGGCGTTCCAACTGAACTCGTTGTTGTCGCTGAAGTAGTAGTAGGTGGCGCCGTTCGGCATCATCGCGACGGTGATGCCGCCGTATCCCGACATGAATGGTACGTAGAAGGGGCTGGTGTAGGCGGGGTTGTCGGCGGAGGTGAACTCGGCGCCCCAAAAGCCGTTCTGGTACTTCATGGGCTTGGTGCCGGTGGTGGTCATGCCCCGGGCCTCCGGTGTGCGTTGCATGGTGGCCGCGAGCAGTGTCGGGTCGAGTATCTGCGTGCCGTTGACGGCGCCGTGGTCGTTGTTGAGGAATTTCGCGAACCGGGCGACGGAGTCCTGCGTCCAGAACATGCCGTAGCCGCCGAAGGGTGCCCCGCCGGGGCTGTTGTCGGTGCGGGAGGAGACGAGGGAGTCGGGCCCGACGCCGATGGGTTCGAGCACGTCGTCACGGAGCATGTCGAAGATGCCGGCGTCCGAACCGACCTTGTCCTGCATGTAGTTGTTCATCGCGCGGGTGGCGAGGAAGGTGTCCGAGGTGTGGTAGACCCACTTGCTGCCGGGGCTGGCCTTACGCGGGAAGGACAGGGCGAGTCGCATCTTGTCGGCGTAGGGCTCGGCTGCGAAGAAGTCCGCCATGGTGCTGCCCGATTCGTCGGTCTCGTAGCCGGGCGAGGTGTAGTTCCCGGTGGCCATGTCGAGGGTGTGGTCGAGGGTGACGCCGCTCCAGGCAGTGTTGCCGGCGGTCTCGGGGATTCGGTCGGAGAGCTTCTCCTGGGCCACGGCCGGGCCGTAGCGCTGCGCCAGACGCAGCATGGCTGTTCCCGCGAACGCCGACTTCGCGGTCGAGTACGAAGGCAGCAGCATCTGGCCGCAGAACGGGTACTCCCCTTGCCGGGTCCGGCAGTTGCCCACGTAGTGGACTCCGCCGAAGTAGAAGCCGAAGGTGCTCAGCGCGGACGGCGTGATGCCGGAGCCGAACTTCGCCACGTCCACCCCACTGTCCGGGTAGTCGGTGGCCAGCGCCGAGATGGGCTTGGTCGGGAGCCGGTCCCCGACCTCGGAGGCGTACGCGTCGCGCAGGTTCTCGGCGCCGTCGACGGGGCCGGGCCGGTAGTCGGCCGGTACCTGGCCCCACATGTCGAACTGGAAGTACTCGCAGGTCTCCGTGGTGATCTGGTAGCGGACTTCGGAGATCGATGTGGCGTCGAAGAGGAACGTCAGGGCGCCGTTGTGCACGCAGTTGGCGTTGCGCTCGACGAGCGCGAACGGCAGTGAGGCGCGGGTGCGTTGGCCGTCACCGTCCTCGTTCCACGCGCGGCCGGGTCCCACCGCCAGGTTCCACGCCTGGTTCCCCGTGTACTGCAACCCGCGCTTCGCCGGGACGAGGTGGCTGCCGTTCTGCACGAGCGCGATGTCGACCGGTGGCAGGTGCCGGGTTGCCGCCGTGTCTCCGTATCCGCGCGGGTCCTTCAGTGCGCGGAAACCGCCGGCGGTGGAGAGGCCGTCGAGGGTGAGGGTGCCTTCGAAGCTGTGGGTGGGTGGCGCCGCTTGCGCCGGCAGGGCGAAGGCGCTGTCAGGCACGGTGTCCTCGGCGGTACCCCCGGCGAGTTGGCCGGCGGTGAGTTCGGTCCGGTTCACCTCACCACTTCCGGTGAGCGGATCACCCGGTACGGGTGCGGTTGCGGCGGGCGCCGCCATCGTCGGTGGCGGGACGGCGAACAGCCCCGCGAGCACGGCGGCGACGGCAGCGGCACGGCGTAGCCGTCGGGTATGGAACGGTCTCGGCATGGTCGGAGGTCCTCTCGGGCTGGCAGCTGATGCGGGATATCGCCGCATGGTGAGGTGCGCCGGGGCTTCCGTCCAATGCCTGCCCGATCTGGTCAGGCTGCCCGCCAGGCATACCTCCAGCTCTCGGGGGCCTGCCGGCCGTCGGGCGGCAGAGCGATCACGCTTCGCGTCGTGGGGAGGGCCGTGGTCTGTAGTCGTCGCTGCAGTTCATAGGCGGGCGGCGACCTGTGACCCGTACCGCTCGACACAAAAACGTGACAACCCGGCCGCGAATGCCTCGATGCTGCGCAGCGCATAGTGGCCGGCGTCCCACGCCGCGTGCAGGTGGATCTGCAGCGGTTCGCCCGTGCTGTCGAGGATCAGCAGCGGGTGCAGGTCGAAGCGGGGATCGTCGGAGACCACCGCGACACCATGGCCCGAAGCCGCCATGGCCTGTGCGACGTGCGGGGTGTCGCATTCGAGCACGATGTCGTACGAGACGTCCGCATCCTGCACGGCATGGTCCAGGATGCGGCGGGTGCCGTGCGCCGGGGTGAGGACGATGAGGGGCTCAGCGGCAAGTTCCCTGATGGTGACGCGGTCCCGGTCCGCCCAGGCATGGTCGGCACGGACGTAGGCCCACAGCGGCAGGCGGGCCACCGGGAGCCCGGCGAAACGGCGCCTCGAAGGTGCCGAGGAGATGGCTACATCGGCGCCCCTCGCAAGGGCCTGGTACGCACGTGCCGGACTCTCCGCCTGCACGGTGACGAGCGGATCCTCCGGCCCCCAAGTGGCCAGGAACGGCGCGATCACGTCGGTGATGGTGGTGGGCGGCGCCGCCACGGTGATCCGCATGGCACAACCGGCAGCCAGCGCACCAACTGCGGCCTCGGCGGCATCCGCGCGGGCGACCAGGTCGCGGGCCAGGGGAAGGAAGCGCCGGCCGGCCGCCGTCAGGACCATCTGCTTGCCGCCGCGGTCGAAGAGCGTCATCCCCAAGGCCCCTTCCAGGCCGCGCAGCTGGCGCGACAGCGAGGGCTGGGCGACGCGGACCACCTCGGCAGCCTTGGTGACGGAACCGGTCTCCACGATGGTCAGGAAGTAGCGCAGCACTCGGAGTTCCATGGCGGTGGCCCCTCGGGAGACGGTGGAGGCATGACACCTTCATGCCTCAAAGGCATGATAATCAGCCCTGCCAAGTATTTGAAGCTATGACTGACTGGCTGCATTCTTGTCCCACCGGAATTTTCGGTTATCGGCGCCCGAATTTCCGTCGACTTCTCCTCGTACAAATAATCCTTTCGATTGGCTGGTTCCCGCATGGCCCGCCCCCTGCCCCTGATCCTCGCCCAGGCGCCCGGCCGCCCGGCCGACGACCTCGCAGGCTTTGCCACCGACGTGGAGCGGCGCGTGAAACTGCGCGCACCCGGCGCCCTCGTCGTCTACCCCGAACTGCACCTCGGCGAGAGCGCCCCCGGCGTCCCCGCCGCCCCGGAGAAGGGGGCCGAGCCGCTCGACGACAAACGCGATGCGGCCTTCGCCGAGCTCGCGGGGGATCTGGGCATCTGGCTGGTACCCGGCAGCGTCTACGAGCGAGGCACCGGCGACCGCGTCCACAACACGACACCGGTCTATTCACCACAGGGTGAGCGCCTCGCCGCGTACCGCAAGATCTGCCCGTGGCGCCCGTACGAGACGACCACACCCGGCAACCGGTTCGAGGTCGTCGACCTCGCCGGGGTCGGCCGCATCGGACTGTCCATCTGCTATGACACCTGGTTCCCGGAGATCTCCCGCCATCTGGCCTGGATGGGCGCAGAGCTGATCGTCAACGTGGTCCGCACGTCGACGAGCGACCGCGCGCAGGAAGTCGTCCTCAGCCGCGCCAACGCCATCACCAATCAGGTCTTCGTCGCCAGCGTCAATTCCGCCGCCCCATCCGGGGTCGGCCGCAGCCTCGTCATCGATCCGCAGGGCACGGTGCGCGCCGAAACCGTCGATGCCGGCGACTCCACCCTCACCGACGTGATCGACCTCGACGAGGTCAGCAACGTCCGCCGCTACGGCACCGCCGGTCTCAACCGGATCTGGGACCAGTTCCGCCCCGGCGACCCAGCCCTCGAGCTCCCGCTGTACGGGGGCCGCATCGACCCCGCCACCTGGAACGCCGCCCACACCACCGAGGAGCCACCACGATGAACAGCGAGACAACCGGGAACACCATGAGACTGGAGGGCGACCTGAGCCTCCTCTCCGTCGTCCTGTTCGGCCTGGCCTACATCTCCCCCGGCATCGTCGTCACGATCTTCGGCGTGGTCGCCGCCACCAGCGGCGGCGTGGCCCCGACCGCGTTCGCCGTCGCCACCCTCGCGATGCTGCTCACCGGGCTGAGTTACGCGAGGATGGCGCGCGCCGTGCCCGGCTCGGGGTCGGTCTACACCTACGCCCGCAAGATGCTCGACAGCCGCATCGGTTTCCTGTCCGGCTGGGCGATGCTGCTCGACTACTTCTTCATCCCGATGGTCGGCTGGCTGATCACGGCGATCTACTTCAACGCCCAGTTCCCTGACATACCCAAGTGGGTCTGGCTGATCGTCTCGGTGGGCATCACCACCGGCATCAACGTCTTCGGCATGAAGCTCGCGGACCGCGTCAACAAGGTCCTGATGTTCATCGCTCTGGGGTCGCTGGTCCTCTTCGCCACCCTGTGTGTCGTCTTCCTCGGCAAGCACGGCTCCTCCGCCCCCGCCACGGACGCCCTGTGGAACTCCGGTACTTCGATCGGCGCGGTCACTGCGGCCGCCGCCATCGCCGCGTACTCCTTCCTCGGCTTCGACGCCGTCTCCACGCTCGGTGAGGAGGCCAGGGGCGGGGCAAAGACGATCGGCCGAGGCATCATCGGCTGCGTCATCGCCGCCGGAGCGATCTTCATCGTGCTGTCCTTCGTGATGCAACTGGTCCACCCCGGCGCGAAGTTCGCCGACGTCGACGCGGCCGCCTACCACCTGAAGGTCCAGGTCGGCGGCGAGACGTACGCCGAGATCATCAACTTCGTCACCATCGCCGGATCCATCGCCTCCTGCATCGCCCTGCAAGCCTCCGCCGCTCGCCTCATGTACGTCATGGGACGCGACGGCGCACTGCCCAAGGCCGTCTTCGGCAACCTGTCGAAGAAGACCGGCACGCCCGTCTTGAACCTGCTGCTGACAGCGGCCGCCGGTGTCATCGCCATGAAACTCGACCTGACCACAGCCACCTCGTTCATCAACTTCGGCGCCTTCCTCGGCTTCGTCCTGGTGAACGTCTGCGTGATCGCCCACCTGGTCCGAGAGCGCAGACACGGCCGCACCCCCAACCTCTTCTCGTACCTGGTGATGCCGGCCGTCGGCGCCGGCGTTTCCCTCTACCTGCTCACGAGGCTCGGTGACGTAGCACTCCAGATCGGCGGCGTCTGGCTGGCGATCGGCGTCGTCTACCTGGCTGCCATGACCAAGGGCTTCCGCCGGCCCGCACCGGAGATGACCTTCGACGACGACACCGAGGCCAAGGACAAAGTCACCGCGTAGCTCCCCTCCCTCGCCCGGGCTCGTCGTGCGGTATCGCGACGCCGTCACCGGCCGGGTGAGGCGCGGCCGTACCTGTGCTTGCCGAGAATGTTCGCACCGCCGTCGCTGATCTTCTGCCCGAGCACGCGGCCGCCGACAAGGACGCCCCGGCTCCGGAGCGCCGGTCGTCCGCGACGTGCCGGGCAAGGTCGCCGACTTCCTCCGCGCCACCGAACTGGAGCCCGTCGAGCGCGGCGCGCTCGACCAGGGCGTCACCGTACGGTGCGGCCAGGGCTACACCCTGCGCATCAGCACCACGCCGGAGGTCCACCGCCAACCCCTCGCCCGCTGCCGGCCCCTCGACGGCACCCAGGGCGCCCCGACCGTCCCCGGACAGCACACCTAGGCCGGGCGGGAGAAGCCCTCAGGCGGTGCGCCCTCGACGAACAGCATGGCCACCCGGGCCTTGTCCTTTCGTATCTCCCGGGCCCGCCGGTACTCGGCGGAGTCGTACCACTCCCGGATCCGGTCCATGTCGGGAAACTCGATGACCACGAACCCGGAGGAGTCCCAGGTGCCTTCGACGGGCTCGGGCGTGGGTCCCCCGACCAGGTAATGGCCGCCGTGGTCGAGGATGGACTGCTGGGCCACGGCCGCGTAGGCCAGGCCGGCCTCCTCGTCGAGCACATCGAAGTTGACCATGACGTAAGCGGGCGTGACCTTCTCCGTCCCGAACTGCGGGTGGAGCGCGCCGATGCCTCCGGACAGACTCGCGAGCACGGTCTTGCTCGTCTCGTCGGCGATGATCTCAGGGGCGCCGGAAGCGACACCGTCGAGGGCGATGCGCGCGATGTCGGCAGGGTCGGCCTTCGGCGCGTCGAGGCCGGCGGTCATGTCGGTGTCCATGTACCCGACGTGCAGCGCCGAGACCCGGGTGCCCTGCGGGGCGAGTTCCTGGCGCAGCCCGTTCGTCATCGACCAGGAGGCCGACTTGGCGGCGCAGTAGGCACCGAAGTCGGGGAAGTTGACCCAGGAGGCGACCGACAGGATGTTCAGCACCGCGCTGCTGTCGTGAGAGCCGAGCTGGGGGGCGAATGCCCGGGTGACCGCCAAGGTGCCGAGGTAGTGGGTGTCGATCTCCAGGCGGATGTCCGCCAGGTCGCCCGTCAGCAGCGATGCGTAGGTGGCCGAACCGGCGTTGTTGACCAGGATCGACACGTCGCCGGTCGCCTCTGCCGCGGCGGCGATGGAGGCGGGGTCGGTCACGTCGAGGGCGATCGGCTTCACGCCGTCGAGGTCGACGGCTGCGGGATTGCGGGCGGCCGCGTAGACGGTCGCGCCGCGGTCGCGCAACTGCTTCGCCAGGTGACGTCCCAGGCCGCGGTTCGCCCCGGTGACCAGTGCCGTCTGTCCTTCGATCTGCATTGCGCAACTCCCTGCTGGGTAGGTTTTTCCAATGTAGACCACCTGGGTTGGAAGAAGCAACTCAGGGTAGGCTTGCAGCATGGGCAAGATTCCGAATGACAGTTGCGCTATCGCCCGCAGCCTGGGCGTGCTGGGCGAGCGCTGGACGTTTCTGATCCTGCGCGAGGCCGTGGCGGGGTCGAGCCGGTTCTCGGAGTTCCGCAGCGGGCTCGGTGTGGCGCCGGATGTTCTCACCGCACGCCTGAACACGCTGGTCGAATACGGCGTGATGGAGAAGGTGCCCTATCGGGAGCCCAGGGAGCGGGCTCGCTTCTCGTACGTGCTCACGGATGCGGGCCGGGAGCTCCTCGTCGTCCTGCTCGGCCTGCAGCAATGGGGCGACAAGTACCTGCCGTGGCCGGACGGGCCGAGCATCCTGCGCCTGGTCGAGGGCACCGAACGACCGGTGCACGTCGGGTTCATCGACGACGACGGAAACGAAGTCGACGAAAGCTCCGTGGCACTGATGCCGACCGCCGCCTCCCCCGGCCGGAAGTAGCGCAGGTTCCAGTTCCAAGACGTGACCCTCGCAGGCTCCACGACCGGAGGCGAACGAACGCCGCCAGGCCTTGCGGCCCGCTCCGTGGAATCCGGAGCGGGCCGCAAGGCCTTCGCCGGAGGCGCCGCGCCTGACGGCTGGCTGGCCGCGGTTCCCGCAGCGCCGTCCATGTCCGGCGTCCGCTGCGGACGCCCCCGGCTGCGCCTTACTGACCGGATCACTGGCTCGCCGGTCGTACTGGCCAGCCCGTCTCGCCGTTACATGCGCCAGGTCGGCGGCCGCGGCGTGCAATCGGCCCGGCCTGCGAGGGGGTGCACGGGTGTTTCTGCTTACCTGCCGCGTCCCTTTGCCTGTGTGGGATCTTGCGCGTGATGCACGCCGTCCACCCCGTGGCAGGACCTGCCCGAGTCGCCTGCTCCCGCCCGGCAGGCGTACGTGCCATCTGGTTAGTGATAGTAAACTCAGGTCGTGCGGGCTGCGGGGCGTATGTGGCCACCGGAACGAGTACCCGGCGTCGATGTGGAGGTGAGTTCTGTGCCGTCAGGAAGGCACGTGTCCGGCCCTATGGATGACGAGCCGGCCTGTTCCATGGAGCGGAGCCTGCAGATACTCGGCGAGCGGTGGACTCTGCTGGTGCTGCGTGAGGTCCTCTACGGCAGGCACCGGTTCGCTGAAATCCGGTCAGCTCTCGGCATCGCGTCGAACCTGCTCAGTGACCGACTCAAGGTTCTCGTCGACGCCGGAGTGCTGCGGACGCTGGCATACCAGGAGGCCGGTAGCAGGCACCGGCAGAGCTACCATCTGACGCCGGCCGGGCTCGAACTGCAGCCCGTCCTGGGTGCGCTGCAGCAGTGGGGGGACCGTCACCGTCCGCGGCCCGCAGGTCCCTCCGCTTCCCAGCGGACCCGCTCCACGGGTCGGGCCGTCCACGTGGGGTTTCTCGATGACGATGGTCGCGAGGTTCCCATGGAGGATGTGTCGCTGATGGCAGCACCTGACCCTCAGAACTCGTCCGGCCTCGGGGAACTACGGAACAGCCGTTAGCGCTAAGCGCTCCCGTGCCCCTGGAGGCGTGTCACCGTACGGGCTGTGACTTGGCCCGTGGCTCCGGACTTCCCCGGCCTGGAGGGCGGAGAAGTCGGCGTGTGCCTGGGCGACGGCTTCGGGGTATGCATCGCGCTTGGCGTGCTCGGCGAGTGCCCGGTAGATGCTGGCCACCGAGGGGTTCTGGTCCTTGCGCTTGCCGGTGGGGATGATCAGGTCGGGCTGAATCTGCTCGACGGGCTCGCCGGCCGCGCGGCGGCGGAGCACGGTGTGGAGCATGTCGTAGGTTATGACGGGCGGCCGCCGTGCTTGCCCTTGCGGGCCGCGGTGTCGAGCCCTTCGGACGTGGACTCGCGGATGTCCTCCCGCTCGGTCTGCGCCATCGCCGCGAAGAATGCGAACAGCAGCTTTCCCGGGCCTGTGGGGTCGTAGATGCCGGGCAGGGGGCCGGCGAGCATCTCCAAGACTAGCCTCGCGCTTTCACGAGGTGACCTGTCCGAAGCTTGTTCGGATGAGTGAGGTGTGCCGCTGACCTGGGACGATGGGACTTGTCTAGGGTCCTGTTCGTCGTCGGGAAGGCTGCACTCCTCAGGTGTCTCGGCAGGTGGATGAGCCTGGAGTGGACGGTCCGCCATCTGTTTGTATGACCTCTGGACGGCAATCCAGGAGGTGGCGGACTTATGGTGTCCACGGAGAGTATTCTCGCGTTCGCGGCGATGTCGCTGCTGGTGATCGTGATTCCGGGGCCGAGCGTGCTGTTTGTGATCGGCAGAGCCCTCGCGCACGGCCGCCGCACGGCGCTCGCGACGGTCCTGGGCAACCTGGTCGGTTCGTACCTCCTGGTGATCGCTGTGGCGTGGGGCCTCGGCGCGCTGGTGGAGAGTTCGGCGACGGTGTTCATGGGTGTGAAGCTGGCCGGAGCGGCGTATCTCGTCTACCTCGGCGTGCAGGCGTTCCGGCACCGCAAGGAGATGCGCGCGGCGGACATGGAGGCCCCGGCGGATGAGCGGCGCGGTGATCTGCGCACGATCCTGGACGGTATTTTCGTGGGCGTCACCAACCCGAAGGGCGTCGTCTTCTTCGCGGCGGTGCTGCCGCAGTTCGTGGATCACTCGGCGGGCCAAGTCCCCCTCCAGATGATGGTGTTGGGGCTGGTCCCGGTCGCCATCGGCATGATTACGGACACCCTGTGGGGCCTGGGCGCCTCGGCGGCCCGTTCCTGGTTCGCCCGCTCGGATCGCCGCCTTTCGATGGTCGGCGGGGCGGGCGGCTTCGCAATGATCGGCCTGGGCGTGACCGTGGCAGCGACAGGCCGCGCCGACTAGGCCATTTCGTTTGGATCAACCGGTCGTTGATCCGGATGTGCCGTTGACTGATGCGCAGTGGGCGCGGATCGAGCCGTTGCTCCCGGACCGGACGCCGAAGCGGGGTGGCCGCTGGCGGGACCATCGTGAGGTGATCGACGCGATCGCCTTCAAGTTCCAGACCGGTACCCAGTGGGTTCATCTGCCGGAGAAGTACGGCAACTGGCGGGGCGTCTACAACCGGCTGCGGATGTGGGCCGTCGACGGCACTTGGGAGAGAGTGTTCACCGCCCTGGTGGCCCAGGCCGACGCGGACGAAGACGTCAGCTGGGCCGTCTCGGTGGACTCCACCATCGTGCGGGCTCACCAGCATGCGGCCGGGGCCCGCAAAAAGGGGCCCCGGCCAGCGAGCCGGACGATCACGCCATCGGCCGGTCCCGCGGCGGACTGACCACAAAGATCCACCTTGCGGCTGACGGCCGATGCCGGCCACTCGCGTTCGTCCTCACCGCCGGCCAGGCCGGTGACGCACCCGCCTTCACGGATGTCATGGCCCGCTTGTGTGTTCCCCGCCCCTATGGACGTCCCCGCACCAGGCCGGACCTGGTCCTGGCCGACAAGGCGTACTCCTCCCGCGCGATCCGCGACCATCTGCGCAGACGCGGCATCCGCGCGGTGATTCCGGAACGGGCCGACCAGCAGACCAACCGGCGGCAGCGCGGACAGGCGGGCGGCAGACCGCCGGCCTTCGACCGCGAGGCATACAAGCAGCGCAACACCGTCGAGCGGTGCATCAACCGCCTGAAGCAGTGGCGCGGCATCGCTACCCGCTACGAGAAGACCGCGACCATCTACCTTGCCGGACTACACATCGCGGGCATCTTCCTCTGGTCCGCCCGCTGATCCGAACGAAACCGCCTAGCCTCGGGCCCTCGCAGGGGCGAGCTGTCCGCACCCTGATCGAAAACGTAAGAAATGCTCCTGAGCTGCAACGATGAGACTTACTGAGGGTCTTGTCCGTTGCTGGCTTAGGAGTATTTCTCGGGTGAAGAAGCGTACCGGGTCCTACCCACGTGTTCATGTCGAGGGCGGCGGCCGTGGAGTCGTCAGCCAGGCGGGCGGCGTACTGCTGGTGGAGACCGTCCGGAAAGCCGGACTGGATGGGGCGATATCGGCGGCGCTCTCGCCGTGGCGGCGTCCGCGGCGGTGCACGATCCGGGCAAGATCCTGCTGGATGTGGCGCTCGCCGTCGCGCTGGGCGGGGACTGCCTGGCCGATGTGGCCCTGTTGCGGGCCGAGCCGGCCGTGTTCGGGCCTGTGGCCTCGGACCCCACGGTCTCTCGTCTGGTCGGCAGGCTGGCGTCAGGCTGCAAGCGGGTCTTGGCCGCGCTCCGCATCGCCCGCGCCGAAGTGCGCGAACACGTCTGGCGATTGGCCGGGGATGCGGCGCCGGACGCGTGCGGGCAACTGATCGTGGACATCGACGGCGTCCTGGTCTTGGCGCACTCGGAGAAGCAGGACGCTCGATGCCGTGCTTGTCGGGCGCGTCGACCTGCGACCGGAGTTCCTGGGTGAGCGTCGAGCAGCGGGCGTACCCGATGCGGATGTCCGCGCTCGGCAGGTCCGGGTCGATCGGCGCCGGCGGCGGAGTGCCCGGGCGCCATGGCCGACCCGGCCCCCGGTCCGCCGGGTCGGGATGCGCAGCGCCTTCTTCAGGCGGAGCACCCGGTTTCCCCCGGCCCTCTTGCCGGTGAGTCAGTCCTGGGCGAGGCGGTCGAGGAACTGGCCGACCAGTTCCAGGCCGGTGCACAGGGTCTCGGTGTCGTCGGCGAAGCCGATGCGGACGGTGTGCTCGATGCCGAAGGCGGCGCCGGGGGTGAACATGACGCCGGTCTCCCCGAGGAGGCGGGTGCAGAACTCGTAGGAACCGATCGGGGCGTTGTAGCGCAGGAGCGCGGTGGTGCCCGAGGCCGGTTTGACGTAGGTGATGTCGTCACGGCCGGTGACCCACTCGTCGAGGATGGCGAGGTTGGTGCGGGTGATCTGGTGGGAGCGGGCGAGGACGGCGTCCTTGTTCTCCAGGGCGACGCAGGCCAGGAGGTCGTCGATGCGTCCGACGCTGATGGTGGTGTAGTCCCGGTGGGTGGCTACCTCGGCGAGGAGGCGGGTGGGGCCGACGATCCAGCCCAGGCGCAGTCCGGCCAGGGAGTAGGGCTTGGACATGCTGCCGGTGGAGATGCCGAGCTCGTACAGGTCGGCGATCGAGGCGGTGAAGCCGTCGCCGTATTGGTCGACGCCCCGGTAGACCTCGTCGCACAACACCCATGCCCCGACCCGTTCGGCAATCTTGACGATGCGGGCCAGTCCGGCTTCGTCGATGAGGGCGCCGGTGGGGTTGTTGGGATTGTTGACGGCGATGAGCTTGGTGTCGGCCGAGACCAGGCGGTCGAGTTCGTCGAGGTCGGGCAGCCAGCCGTTCTCCTCGCGCAGCGGCAGTTGGGTGACGCGGGCGCCGTAGCTGTCGGGGATGGAGTAGTGCTGCTGGTAGGTGGGGACGACGGCCACGATGTGGTCGGCGGGTTCAACGAGGGTGGCGTGCACGAGGGCGTTCGCGCCGATCGCGCCGTGGGTGATCAGGACGTTGTCCGGGCCCCGGCTCTCGTAGAGGCCGGCGACGAGGCCACGCAGGCGGGGGCTGCCGGCGATGGGGCCGTAGGTGAGCGGGGTGTCGTCGAGTTCGGCAAGAATCTCCTCCCGCCGTCCGGACATCTGAAGCAATTCGCCGGTGGTCAGGGAGCGGACGCAGGTCTCGGCGAGGTTGTGGCGGCAGGTCTCCTCGTAGTCGTTCATCCACTGCTCGACGGCGAACGGGCGGATCTTCACCGGGACTGTCCCTTCGTCATGGCATTGTCGTTGTACAGGGCGGCCCAGGCGACGGCCGCGTCCTCGATGCCCAGTCCCACGGACCGGAAGTACACCGGCCGCTCGCCGCTCGGGCCCTGGGCGCGGCCGGCCACGAGGCCGGCCAGGTCGCCGCGCACGGCGGCGGGGTCCCAGCCGTCAGCGGCGGCGCGGGTCAGGTCGGCGGCGACCTGCAGGGTGGTGAGCGCGTCGACGTAGACGTCGAGGGCCTCGACGGCGGCGGGCGGGATCTCGCGGGCGCCGGGGGCGTTGGTCGAGATCGAGGTGACGACCGTGCCTGCGGGCAGGGCACGGGGGTCGATCACATCGTCGGCGGCCGAGGTGCACAGCATCACCAGGTCCGCACCCGTCACCGCGTCCTCAAGGTTCGCCGCGGCCTGGACGCCGTCGTCGGCCTCGTCGACGCCCTTCGGTGAGAACGCGCGGACGGTCATGCCGGGGCGCAGGTGGCGCAGGTAGCGGGCGTGCGCACGGCCGACGCGCCCGTAACCGATGACGGCCGCGGTGCGGGCGCCGGGCGGCAGGAGCAGGTCGGTGGCGAGCACGGTGGTGGCCGCGGTGCGCTCGACAGTCAGCTTGGAGGCGTCCAGCAGCGCGAGCGGCTGACCGGTGGACAGGCTCACGAGCATCGTCCACGCCGTGACCACGGCGGGACCGGCAGGGTCGGGCAGGTACGGGGAGACCTTGACCGAGTAGACGCCGGCATGGGGCAGGACGGCCGGGTAGTGGATGACGTCACCGCCACCGGGCAGGTCGACGACGAACTGGCCCGGAGTCGGTGCCGTACGGAGGGAAGGGGCCCCGAAGGCGTCGCGGAGAGCGGCGAGGACGGCCTGCTCGGAGACGCGGGGAGAGCTGATCACACGCATAATGAGCAATATATTGCCCACTCGATCGGGTGGCAACTTTTTTGCGCACTATAGTGCTCACCATGAGCAGCGAGAGCGCCCCCGACAGTCAGGCAACGCAGGAGTTCGTCACCCGTATCGGCAGGCGCATCCGCACGCTGCGCAAACAGCGAGGCTGGGGCGTCCAGCAGCTCGCCGACGCCGCCAAGCTCAGCCGGCGCATGCTCACCGACATCGAACTCGGCCAGGCCAACCCCAGCCTCGCCACCGTCGACCGCGTCGCCCTCGCCCTCGACACCGACTTCGCCGCCCTCGCCCTGCCTGAGAACGACGCGCCCGGCGCGGAAGCCGAAGGCACGCTCGTATGGGAGGCCCGGGACGGCAGCACCGCCCTCCTGCTGGGCGCCACCGAGAACCCGCGCGCCGAACTATGGCGCTGGACCCTCACCCCAGGCGGCCGTTACGACGCCGAACCCGACCGGCCCGGAGCACAGGAGATCCACCACGTCCTCACCGGCCGTCTCACCCTCGCCCTGGAAACCGGACCGCAGATGGTGGGGCCGGGGCAGAGCGCCACCATCCCCAGCGACCAGCAGTATGCCTACCTCAACGAGCACACTGGACCGACGGTCTTCATGCGGGTTGTCAGCGGTGCCTGACGCCGCCAGCAGGCCCCGACCCGCCCGGCCCCCGACGCGACGGATCCAGGACGGCCAGGCGGCACTCGGAAGTCACCTGGCCTCCGGTCCAGACAGAGTGTTGCCGCACCGGCAAGGCACCTGCCGTCGGCCTTGGGTCCGGGTCAGCCCTGCCCACCGTCGTCCTCGTCAAGCTCCGGCGCGATGGGGCCGCGCAGCGGGCGCAGGCCGCCGTCGGCCGGGACCGAAGCGCGGATGCTGTAGCGGCCCAGCACGTTGAGGTTGGCGTGCTTGAGCGGGGAGAGCCGGGCCACGTCCTCGTCCAGAACGTCGTGCTCACGCTCCTCGGGCGGCAGCGACCGCAGCTGGGCGAGGCGGCGTCCGGTAGTGGTCGTCCACAGCACGGTCGCGTTCAGGACCAGGCCGAGCGCGCCGAGCTGGTCCTCCTGGCCCTCGCGGTACGCCTCCATGATCTGCCCACGCTTGCCGTGGCAGATGTCCCGGGCCAGCTTGTGGCGGGACTCCTGCACGGCGAGCTGCCGGTTCATCTGCCTGCGGTAGGTGTCGTCCACTGGGTCGACCACCCGCCAGCCAGTCCGGCTGACGGCGTCCCCCGACAACGAGTTCCTGATCCCGCCCAGCCGACTGCAGCGGTATCCGGGATGCGGCGGAACGGCGAGGGCCGGCGGCCCACAGGACCCGCGCTGGGGCGGTACACAGAGAACCTGCCCGCACTCCAGTGAGCACTCCTGGGTCCATGGATCTCTTGACGGCCCGAGCAGTCACCGAGGCTTTCTCCTGGCACTCCTTGCTGCGGCGTCAGGATGCGCGAGAGCCTTCGGGGGCTGCGCCATGAACAGCAGCAAGAATCCCACCCGCATCACCTCCTCTTCCGGCGGCTCGCGGCGCCATCCGCGCAGCCGGACGACGGACATGCCTGCTCAGCGCCGATGCGGTGACAGTCCGGCGCCCTCGAACTCACCGCTTCCCTCGAAAGTGGGGTCACAGTCACGTCCAGACTGGGTTGCATTTTTAAAGTCAGACTCTCTAGCATCGCCCCCATGAGCAATCACTCGCAATTTCAGGTACATGCGGTGTCGCCGTCCTACTGGAAGGTGACCTTCGAGAACGGCCCGATCAACCTCATCGATCCGGACACCATCGAGCAGCTTGCCGATCTGGTGACCCGTATGGAGGAGGACCCCGATCTGACCGTCGTGGTGTTCCAGAGTGCCAACCCCGACTTCTTCATGGCACACTTCGACCTCTTGTCCGAGATCGAGCGCGTGTACACCACGGCCCCGGGCCCCACCGGACTCCTCCCCTACCCGGACAGCCTTCTGCGCCTCAGCAAGGTCCCGGCTGTCACGATCTCGGCCATCAAGGGCCGTGTCCGAGGAGCGGGAAGTGAGTTCGTCCTGAACACGGACATCCGCTTCGCCGGTACCAACGCCATCCTGGGACAGCCCGAGGTGGGCTTCGGCGCCGTACCCGGTGGCAACCCGATGGGGCGACTGGCCGAGTTGGTGGGCCGGGGCCGCGCGATGGAGATCGTGGTGGGAGGAGACGACTTCCCGGCCCATCTCGCCGCCGAATACGGCTACGTCAACCGCGTTCTTCCCGAGGACGAGCTGGACGACTTCGTCGACACCTTCGCCCGCCGCATCGCCGGCTTCAGCAAGGCCGGGGTCTCCGGCGCGAAGGAGTTCGTCGACGCGGCCACCGCAATCCCAGCGGGGGACTACGCAGCCGCTATGGCCGCCTTCAGGCGCACGTCGATGCGTCCGGAGAACGCGGATCACCTGCGCAGCCTCTTCGAACGCGGCTTGCAGCAGCCTCAGGGAATCGAACTCGATCTCGGCAAGCACGTCGCCGAGAAGTTCTGAGCCTGTGCCGCTCGAAAAGTCATCGCCGCAGGTGAGCTGGATGCGGTCAGCCCGCTGGGATCATGTCCTCCGTGATCGTGTCCTTGCTGTACAAGGTGACCCGGAAGCTGCTGACTGTTCCATCGGTGCTCCTGTGCCGCTCGAAAAGTCATCGCCGCAGGTGAGCCGGGTGCGAGCAGTCCGCTGGGATCACGTCCTCCGTGATCGTGTCCTTGCTGTACAACGTGACCCGGAAACTGCTGAGCGTTCCATCAGTTCTCCTCCGTCGCGGGACGGCGAAGGACGCGGAACTGCTGGTGCTGCGGCACGAGAACGCGGTCCTGCGTCGCCAGCTGACCGGGCCGGTCCGCTACGAGCCCGCCGACCGGTTCTGGTTCGCCGCCCTGTCCGGACTCATACCCCGACGCCACTGGCGCGAGGTCTTCCCTGTCGCCCCCGGCACTCTGCTGGCCTGGCATCGCAGGTTCATCGCCGCGAAGTGGGATTACACCGCGCGCCGACGCACCGGACGCCCACCCACCCGGACAGAGATCAAGAAGCTCGTCCTACGGCTGGCCAGGGAGAACCCGAGATGGGGACACCGGCGGATCCAAGGGGAGTTGACCCGACTCGGGCATCGCATCGCCGCCTCGACGGTCTGGGAGATCCTCAACGCGGCCGGCATCGGCCCCGCGCCGCGTCGCTCGGGTCCCACCTGGCGCGAGTTCCTGACCGCGCAAGCCGAGGGGATCATCGCGGCAGACTTCTTCCACATCGACACCGCCCTCGGCAGGCGATTGTACGCGCTGGTGTTCCTCGAGCACGGCACCCGGCGGCTGCACATCACCGGGGTCACCGCCCGCCCGACCCGGGACTGGGCGGTGCAGCAGGCCAGAAACCTCACCGCCGACCTGGGCATACGCATCGAGACCCTGCGCTTCTTGTTACGCGACCGCGATGGCAAGTACGGGGAGGCGTTCGACTCTGTCTTCCAGGCGGAGGAGATGGAGATCCTCAAAAGTGCGCCACAGGCTCCCCGTATGAACGCGCACTGCGAACGCATCATCGGCAGCATCCGACGCGAAGCCCTCGACCACGTCCTCATCATGAACGAGACCCACGCCCACCACGTCCTCGCTGCCTACGAGCGGCACTACAACGAACACCGACCCCACCAGGCCCGCCATCAGCTACCACCCTGCGTCCACGAACAACCCGCCGCGGCGCCTGGCCTCAGCACCGGCAAAGTCCTGCGCACCCGGATCCTCGGCGGCCTCATCAACGAGTACAGATATGCAGCATGACATGCAGCGATGACTTTTCGAGCGGCACAGGACCCTGGCGGAGGTCGTCGACCATCTTGGTACCGGCGGGAAGACCGGGATCGTCGATGGCACCGAGATCCGGGTCCGTCGCCCGGCCGTCGGACGCAAGGACCGGGACAAGTTCATCTCCGGCAAGAGCAAGCAGAACGCCGTCAAGGCCATGGTCGTCACCGACGCGGACGGCCGCGTCCTGTTCTGCAGCCCGACCCGCCCCGGAAGCTGCGCGGACATCACCCACGCCCGCCAGTCGGGGCTGGTCAAGCTCCTGGCCGACGGGCCCGCGGTCGAAGTCCTCGCGGATGCCGGCTACCAGGGCCTGGGCGCACAGACCGCAGGGCGCGTGGTGACGCCACCGCACCGCAAGTTCAAGAAGAACGCCCCCACCTGGTATGAGGAGATGCACGAGCGACAGCGCAAGACGCACTCCTCCCGACGCATCCGGGTCGAGCACGGCATCGCCCACCTGAAGAACTGGCGGGCCCTCGCCCGTCACTTCGGCCGCCGCGAGCACACGAGTGACACCGTCCAGGCGGTCGCCGCCTTGCTGTCCCACCAGCAGACCGCAGACCTGATCCCGGCACGGCGGAAGTGAACACCGAGCCCCGCCGAAGCCCTCGACGCCTCACCGCCAACCGTGCACGAGCTCGTTAGTGACACCCAACAACGACCCCACAGAAGAAGAGAAGTAGCCGTGCCGACACGGGATAGGTCGTTAGCGCTCGTAGCGGCTAGGGAAGGGGAAGTAGTTCTCCAGGAAGGTGTGGAGTTCGGCGGTGACGCGGTCCTGTTCAGCCTCGGGCGTGTTGACATCGTTCAGGCAGAAGAAGTCGTAGCTGCGGGAACGGGCGAGTTCGGCGAGGGCGTCGGTGACGTTCGGCCCAGCCACGTCGATGTAGCGCAGCCTGTACTTGGCGGGCACGGCCCGGCCGGTGAGGTAGGCGTAGTGGTGGTGCAGGGAAGTGGTCATGGCGATGTCGGTGATCGACCGGAAGCGTGAGCGACTGGTGCGGGCGATGTCGTCGGCGAAGCGTTCCTCCAGCTCTTCCATGACCGTGCGCCGCTGGGGATGTGGGGTGTGCATGAACTTGTTGATGGTGAACCGTGCGTGGGTGTTCCGCAGCAGTGCGCGGACGTTCTTGCCCGCAGAGTTCGGCGCGGGGTCGTCGCCGTGTGGCGCTCCCAGCCCGAGTTGGAAAGGCGAGAAGGGGAGCTTGGCAATGCCGTTGCCGTGGAAGAAGTGTCCCGCAGTCACAGGGCGGCCGAGAAAGACATCGTCATTGAGGTAGAGGTAGTGCTCCGACAGACCGGATATGTGGTGGAGCTGTGTCTCGATGGCGTGGGAGTTGAAGACCGGCAGCACGGCGGGGTCGGAGAAGATGTCTTTGTGATCCACGACCTGGATGCCGGGAGCGTCGGTGTTCAGCCAGGCGGGGGCCTGGCCGTCGGTGACGATGTGGATGTTCCGTATGAACGGGGCGTACATCTCCAGCGAGCGCAGGGAATACTTCAGCTCGTCGTGGCTGGTGTAGCGGGAGACACCGGTCTCGCGGGGATGGATGCTCGACGCCCCGCTGCCCCTGCCTCGGTGTGCCTCACGCCTGGCTCCGAGTTCGAGGTCCGCGCCGTCGACCCAGGTGTATACGACGTCGATGGGGAAGTCGACGGTGTCGATACGGGGCTGGAAGAGATCCGTGTAGGTGGGGTAGGCGCGGCCCTCGATGGTGCGGGAAGCCGGGATGCGCGCCTCCGTCGGCAGGGCGTCGGTGACGGCGTTGGGACGAGGTGCGACCAGGGCGTCTGCGGCGAGCACGGCTGTGGGTGCCTGGCTCCGCAGAGCGGCGATACGTTCGGCGCCCCGCTCGCCGTCGTCGAGCAACTTCTGTCCGTCGCGCCAGAATTCGACGTCGCAGCCGTAGGAGAGGTCCGCGAGTATCTGGTCCGCGGGTCCGACCAGGATCTCGCCGAATCGTATGGCGTCCCGGCGTTTGAGCGAGGTGGGCAGCGCTCCGTCCGCGTACAGGACGGCGTCGGCCGGCATCGGATCGCTGCCCGGTTCCATGGCGTACAGCGCGGTGGAGCCGTAGAGCTCGCGCAGTGTCTCCAGCAGACGCTTGCGGTCGGTGAGGCGCATGCCGATGACGTGGCGGGTGCGGGAGCGGCCGGGGACCAGGAAGTACGGGATGGCGGAGTGTTCGAGGGCATCGCCGATCAGGGCGAGGTTGTGGGCCGATGCCTCGTCGGCACGGAAGTGGTTCACGCGCCGGCCGTAGTACGCCCGCCCCTCGACGGTGACCGCCCGCAGCTCGGCGTCGGACTCGACAAGGGCCCGGCGACGCGCCTCGATGCGCTCCCGGCGTATTCGTCGCTCCGCTTCGACTTCGGCCGCTCTGCGCTGCTCGGCGCGCTCTTCACGTAATCGCGCGGGCAGCATGCGTTCCCGCAGTACCTCGATGCGTGACGGCATGTGCAGTCCTCTCTCAGTTGTGGGCCGCGATCCAGGTGAGGATCTTCTGCGGCATGCCGTCGACGTCGAGGAGGGCGCCACCGTGTGCACCGCTGTTCGCCACGTTCTCCACGGTGACCCCGTCCGCCGGCATGTCGTGAGCTGCCTCCTCGGCCTCTTCGAGGTCGAGGGAGTGCTGGACGGGGATGAAGTCTCCCTCGGAGTGGATCAGGTACATGGGGGCGTCGTTGGCACCGGACGCACGGTTCCTGACGACCATGTCCTTCCACGTGTCCCAGCAACTCGCGTGCAGGGACGTATCGGTGTCCGCGGAGTCGGGGAAGCAGCGGGCCAGAATCGTCGCGTTGTCACGAACCTTGCGTTCCTTGGCCGTGCTGTCGTCGTGGTTACCGTCGTTCCAGGCGCGGTAGGGCGACGCGACAGGGGAAAGCGCCACGACTCCGTTGACCCGTTCGGCGCCCGAGCCGTAAGTGGCGAGCGCAGTGGCGATCTGACCGCCCGCGGAAGAACCGAGGACCACAACACGGTCGGGATCGAGGTCGAATTTCGACGCATTCGACTTGATCCAGTCAATGGCCGAAATGGCGTCGTCGCGCTGGGCGGGCCATGCCGCGTCGAAATTCAGCCGATAGTCGACTGAAAAGGCAGCGTATCCCTTATCCGCGAAGAACCGGGACCAGGTGGCCCATCCGGAATCCTCGTACCAGTAGCCGCCGTGCAGGATGACGACGCCGGGTTGCGGGGTGCGTGAGGCGTTCCAGTAGGCGTCGATCTTCTGCCGAGCGTGTGCCCCGTAGGAGTAGCTGGATTCACTGCGCCCGACAGCCACGCTCTCGTGGCTGCCCCACGTCAGAAGGCTCGCGATCAGGACAGCGCAGACCGCAAGGCATGCCCAAAGGCGATTCACAGGTTTCCGTCCTCGTTTCCTGCCAAGCGCAGGCCTGTGGCGCCGAAGCGACCCAACTCGTCCCGTTTCGAGACGCATCCCCGGGTCGTCGGCGCAACGAAAAGACGAACAGCCTGCGAGTGCGAAGGAAAGAAACTATGGAGGATTTGCTGAGGCTTCGTCAACTACTCACCATCACACTGGTCCGACTTGACCGATATCACACGAAAAGAAGGGGATGCAGTATTTTATCTGCTTTGCCAATATTTCTCTTGGCTAAAGAGAACATGGTGTTGACATGTGAGCCACTACTCCCAGTAGGTTTGCCGCCGTTTGGCTCTGCCGCGACTCGGACGTCGCAGCCTCGCGCTGCGCCCAGCCGGCTGGGCTCTCCAGAGAACGCGACGGGTGGCTTGGGTGGGGGCTACGTGCGCCATGGCATGAGGACGTTCGGGCTGGCGGCGGTTGTCGCCGCGGTTTTCGCGGCGATCGGAGGGTTAGGGTCGCCGGTGCAGTCAGTGGCGGTGGCCACCACGTGCACCGGCGGAACCAGCGCAGATTTCAACGGGGACGGCACGACCGACACGGTCATCGCCGACCCCTTGGCCACCGTGAACGGTGCGGAACGCGCCGGCCTGGTCCGTGTCGTGCTGGGTGGCGGCAAGGGCACCTTCGAGATTTCCCAGGCCACCGCAGGCATGAATGCCACTCCTGAACGCGCGGACCAGTTCGGGTTCTCCCGCGCCTCCTACGACGTCGACGGCGACGGCTGTACCGACCTGGTGGTGAGTGCCCCGTATGAGGACGTGCCCAAGGGCGGCAGCGACCTCGTCGACGCGGGCGGCATCTGGGTCATTCATGGGACGCCCAACGGCATCGGCTCCGTAAGCACGATTGACAGCTACACCCAGGCACAGCTCGACGACTCGACGACGACCGAGGAGTACGACCGGTTCGGTTTCGCGCTGAAGGCGGGCGACACGTCAAACGACCAGCCGTATCTGCTCGTGGGTGTGCCAGGCGAGAACGTCACAGTGGGCGGCAAGGAGTACGCGGACGCGGGTTGCGTCCACTACGTCCGGGGCTCCACGAAGACCACAGTGAACCACGACGATCCAGGGGTTCCTGGAGTCGTCGAAGCTCACGACCGCTTCGGCTACTCTCTCGCGGCTACGACTCGGTACTTCGCCGTCGGCGCCCCGGGCGAGGGGATCGGCGACGAGGACTTCGCCGGCGCGGTGACGGTCTTCAACCACACCATCACCGACGGCGTTCCCACCCCTCTGGCCGGACTCGACCAGGGCCCGGCGGGCGAAGGGCTGGCAGGTGTGGCGGAGGCAGGCGACGGCTTCGGCACATCGATCTCCATGACGGGCTACCGCCCCGGCGACCAGACGTACAACTCGGACGCGCTGCTGGCGATCGGCACTCCGGGCGAGGACATCGGTAGCGCACCGGACGCGGGAAGCGCCACCGTGGTCCGGATCAAGCCGGACGGCACCTATACGGAGATTGCCACGATGGACGCGTCGGTCACGGATGTCGAGGGAGATCCGGCCCCCGGAGATTTCCTCGGGCAGCGGGTGACGATCGCCAACACCGACGCAGGCGTGGTCAGCAGTACCGGCACCATCCGGTTGGCCGTGGGTATTCCGGGCCGGGATGTCGGCTCGGCGCAGGACGCGGGAGCGGTACAGATCTTCCGCCCGTTGGACGCCGCCATCGGGGCGAAGGACAGGATCTTGACCCGCGCTTCGAGTGGCAGCGTGCTGCCCGGTACGGCCACGGCTCGAGACTACGCAGGCATCGCGCTGACATCGGGTTCGGCGAATCTGTATCTCGGCGTCCCTTACAGCAAGGCTCCCGACAGCCCTCGTGGGGTCCTCTATGTCGTCCCTTGGACGGATGTCGACGGCGGCACCAGCTCTGGCACCACCACATACAAGCCTGGCGCGGACGGTCTCCCTGACACGGGGACCTCGTTTGGAGTCGTGGGATGACCGGGAGTCGGCAACGGAACATGTGGGGGCGGGCCATCACCGTATTGACGGTGGTGCTGGTGGCCGCCGGGCTCAGCGTGCCGTCTCCCGTCGGCACCTCACCGCAGGCCGCCGCTGCGAGCAGGGCACAGGCAGCCGCGAACGGCACCGCGAACGCCCAGGCAAAGGCGGCCAAGACCGGGGAGAAGGTCGAGGTCCTGGCGCTGCGAGGCGAGCGCAGCACCACCGTCGCCAACCCCGACGGCACTTTCACCACCACTGAGTACGTCCAGCCCGTCCGCACCCGCAAGAGCGGGATGTGGACGGACATCGACACGACGCTCGTCAGGCGGGACAACGCCACCTACGCTCCCAAGGCGGCGCTGGCCTCGATGTCCTTCTCCGGTGGCGGCGGCACGACGCTCGCCGAGATCGAGAGGGACGGCCAATCCTTCTCACTCGACTGGCCCGGCACGTTGCCGAAGCCCCTCATCGACGGCCCCACCGCCACGTACCCGGATGTTCTGCCCGGCGTCGACCTGAAGGTCACCGCCAGCGCCGAAGGCTTCTCGCATGTCCTGGTCGTGAAGAACGCCGAGGCTGCGGAGAACCCGGACCTCGCCGGGCTAGAACTCCCTGTGGACACCGGCTCCCTCACGCTGAGGAAGACCAAGGACGGCGGGCTGGAAGCGCGGGACGGCAGCAGTGGCGCCACCATCTTCGAGGCGCCCGCACCGATGATGTGGGATTCCCGTCCCAGCGCTCAAAGTTCCGCGGCCCCTTCAGCGTCCCCGGCCCCGTCGCCGTCCGGCTTGGGACCCGGCGACGCGGTGGCGCCGCCCGACGGAAGTCAGGTCGCCGACGTCACGGTGGAAGTGTCCGAGGACACGATGACCCTGAGACCGGATGCCGGGCTGCTCACAGGCGAGGACACGGTCTACCCCGTGTACATCGACCCCGTCGTGAGAACCTCGAACCGCACTGGCTGGACGATGGTCTCGTCCTACTACGCGTCGACGAAGTTCTGGAAGTTCGACGATGACGAAGGCGTGGGCCGCTGCCCGGCGGACGTCTCGTACCGCTGCACCAGCAACAGTGACGTCAAGCGCCAGTTCTTCGCCCTTCCGACGGGAACGTTCGAGGACAAGGACATCGTTTCGGCCGAGTTCGCGGTCACCATGGTGCACACCTACTCCGAGTCCGGCCGGGAAGTGCAGCTCGGCCGGGTCAACTCGACCGGCGCCAGCGCGATCAGCTCCTCCACGAGCTGGAACAACCAGCCCTCGCTGAAGGACGCCATCACCGCGCAGTCGCCGACCAATCCCGCGGGCTCGTGCACATCCACGAACCAGAATGTCCGCTTCAATGTGAAAGGCACGATACAGAAGGCCGCGGACAGCGGCTGGGACACCACGACCTTCCGGCTCAAGGCAGGCGACGAAGGGAACTACTCGTACTGGAAGCGTTTCTGTGGCAACGCACACCTCGAGGTGACCTACAACCGGCCACCGTTGCAGCCGGACCTCGACGACCTGAAGATGACACCGGGCGGTGCCTGCGAGTACGGCAATGCCGCTGAACACTACGTATCCGAGCCACCCAAACTGATCGCTGCTCTCAAGGACCTGGATCACGGGGACACAGGCAGTAACTCGGAGACCCTGAAGGCACAGTTCCACATCTTCTGGAGGGTCGGCAGCACGACGTACGACCGCTACGCCACGACAGCCCCCAAGAGCACCGTCGACATGTCGAGGAGCGGGCAAACGGGTGTGGCCTCGTTCTCGTACGTCGCGGGGACGGACCTCAGCGGCGACGGGGAGGCAGGGTTCACCGTTCCGCAGAACGTCACCATCGGCTGGGCCGTCCGTGGTTACGACGGCACCTCCTGGGGCCCGTGGAGCCTGGCCGGTGCCGGGACGCGCTGCGAGTTCATCTACGACGCCACAGCCCCCAAAGCGCCCGCAATCAGGTCGGCCCAGTATCCGAACGACGACGCGTGGCACGCCGGCGTCGGCGACTACGGCTCGTTCACCTTCGATTCGGCGTCGGCCGACGCGGTCCAGTACAAGTACCGCTTCAAGGGCAGCACATGGGTGACGGTGAAGCCGAATACCGCCGGCGGCCCGGCCACGGTCCGGTGGATGCCACCGGACGAAGGCCCCATGTACGTGGAGGCCAAAGCGGTGGACAACGCGGGCAACGCGCAGAAAACCCCCACGTCGTACGTCTTCCTCGTCAGTGACGGACGGGCCCCGGCAGCGGGCTGGACACTCGGCGACGCCAAGGGATCGACGTCCGCAGCCGGTATGAGTGGGGCGCCGGAGGCGATTCCAGGCTCCGGTGTGGCCTTCGGTGACGAGGGCCCCCTCGGGCCCACGGACACCGCGGTCAGCCTCGACGGCTCGGACAACGCCTACCTCGACGCCGGGAGGCCGGCTGTCGACACCAGCCGGACCTTTTCGGTGAGCGCCTGGGTGAACCTGCCCGAACGCCCCACCGACGACGTCACCATCGTCAGCCAGGACGGCACCGCCGAACCCGGCTTCGACTTGGGGTACGACGTGGACACCCAGTCCTGGACCTTCCGCACACCCGTCAGCGACCTGGAAACGATGGGCACGTGGAAGGTGTCCGGCGCAACCGCCGTTCCGGGCAGCTGGACCCACCTCATCGGGGTGTACAACAGCGAGCTCGGCACCCTCAGCCTGTTCGTCAATGGCGACCTGGTCGAGAAGGATGTCGAGAAGCGCCGTACCACCTGGAACGCCACGGGCGGTCTCCAGATCGGCCGCAAGCTGTCGTTGGATGGCTACACCGGCCACTTCAAGGGCAGGGTCGCTGATGTCAAGGTCCACGACCGCGTAGTGCCGGAGGCCGAGGGAGCGGAACTCGGCGGTGTCTCCGCAAGCCAGCTCGCGTACTGGCAGGTTGACAGCGCCACCGATGGCCTCACCCCGGAGACTGCTGGTGGCACGGGTCTGGCGCTCGGCGGCGGTGCGTCGGTCTTCCAGCCGGATGACTCCTGCGATCCGGAGGCGGACCCGGACTGCGTTCCCCCCGCCGAACCGCTGTGGGGCGACGGTCACCTGGCCCTCAACGGCACCGACGCCTACGCCGCTCGCGCAGCCGGTCTCCTGGCCAAGGAGGACAGCTTCACACTCACCGCCCGCGCCCGCCTCGCCGGCGCCGGAGCGTCCAAGGACCAGACCGTCCTGTCGCTGGCGGGCACGAGCGGTAGCGCCGTCACCGTGAAGTACTCCGCCGCCGCCGACCGCTGGCAACTGGCCGTCACCAACAAGGACGCCGCGACCGCGACCACCACAGCGGCCACAGCAGGTGGCGTGCTGCCGAGCGGCGAAGGCGACGGTGACCACCTCGCAGTCGTCTACTCAGCGGTCTTCGGCGATGTCCTGCTGTACGTCAACGGCACCCGCGCCGCCCAGGCCCGGTGGGACAACGCGTGGGACTTCACCACTGTCTCGCTCCAGGTCGGCCGTAGCCTGACCGCCCGTGCCGCCTCGGCCTACTTCGCCGGCGCAGTCGATGAACTCCGGATATACCGCGGTGCGCTGGACGCGAGCACGGTGCCCACCGTGGCCGTACTGCCCGCCGGTTCGAGCATCGACGAGACCGTCACGTGACGGGCCTGCTGTTCCCCTCCCCTCTGACCACCTCTATGACGGAGTTGCCTTGCGCTCGCCTTTCCGGTCACGGCCGCGAAGACCCTTACGGCACACCGTGCTCGCGGTGGGCCTGACTCTGGCCGTCGGTCTTCTGCCGCAGGACGCCCCCATGACCGAAGCCGATGGCGTGTCCAGACCCGGCACGCAGAACGACCTGGACGCCCCGGTCGAGGGAAAGAACGCCAAAGCGCGCGCATATACCGCCTCGGATGCGGCGGGCAAGGCGGCGGTGAAATCCGCCGCCCCGAGCCACTGGCCGAAGGCCGCGGCGGACGAGGTGACACTGGCCAAGCGGCCGTCCAGGGCCGAGGGCCTCCCCATCACGGTCGCCGCAACCGGCCGGACCAGCCCCGACTCGGTGCGCGTGGCCGTCCTCGGCCACAAGGCAGCCCAAGCCGCGGGAGTCGACGGGCTGCTGCTCACCGTGGCCCGCACCGATGGCGCTGGGAAGGGAGGACCGGTCGAGGTCGGTCTCGACTACGCCGCCTTCGCCCACGCCTACGGCGGAAGCTACGGCTCCCGGCTGCGCCTCGTCCAATATCCCGCATGTGTCCTGACCACTCCGCAGGAGAAGTCCTGCCTCAGTCCCAGACTGCTGAAAAGCGCCAACGACACAGGTGAACAGACCCTGACCACGACGGTCTCCGCGGCCGCCGATACCCCGCAATCGCGTGCCGAAGGCGGCCGGGGTTACGGCGCTCCGGTCACTGTTCTCGCCGCCACCGCCACCGCCTCCGGCGACCAGGGAGACTTCGGCGCCACTTCCCTGCAGCCCTCGTCCCAGTGGAGCGTGTCCAACTCCTCCGGAGCCTTCAACTGGTCCTATCCGCTCACCGCTCCCCCGGTTCCGGGTGGGCTCGCGCCCGAGGTCTCCCTCGGCTACAGCTCCCAGTCCATCGACGGGCAGACCTCGACGACGAACAACCAGGGCTCCTGGGTGGGCCAGGGTTTCTCCTACGAGCCGGGTTACATCGAGCGTCGCTACAAGCCATGCGCGGATGACGGCCACGATGACAGCTACGGGGACCAGTGCTGGGGCGGTGACAACGCCACCATCTCGCTGGCAGGCGGCGCCTCGGGGGAACTCGTCAAGGATGACGCGACGGGCGAATGGCATATCAGCTCGGACGACTTCAGCAAGGTCGAAAGACTCACCGGTGCCACGAACGGCGATGGTGACGGCGAATACTGGAAAGTCACCTCGGACAACGGCACCCAGTACTTCTTCGGCCTGAACCGGCTTCCCGGGTATGCCACGGGCGACGAAACGACCGACTCCACCTGGACCGTCCCGGCGTACGGCGACGACTCCGGTGAGCCCTGCTACGACGCCACGTTCGCCAAGGCCTATTGCGCCCAGGCATGGCGGTGGAACCTGGACTACGTCGTCGACCCGCACGGCAGCGCCATGTCGTACTTCTACGGCAAGGAGACCAACCACTACACCCAGGGCCTGAAGACCGATGAGAACGGCAAGCCGTACGTCCGCGGCGGCTACCTCAGACGCATCGACTACGGACAGCGCGACAAAGAGGTATACGACACCAAGCCCTCCGCCCGGGTCGTCTTCAGCACCGCTGAGCGTTGCATCGGGGACCTGACGGACTGCTCCGCGGACGCGCTCACCGATGCCACGGCCGCCGACTGGCCGGACGTTCCCTGGGACCGCAACTGCAAGGCCAGCACCAAATGCAAGGGCCAGAACTCACCCACCTTCTGGACCCGCAAGCAGCTCAACAAGATCACCACCCAGATCCGCGACGGCAACAGCTCGTACGAAGACGTCGACGCCTGGACGCTCGGTCATGTGCTGACCGACAACGGCGACGGCTCCAAGTCGCTGTGGCTCAAGTCCATCGACCACACGGGCCTCGTCGGCGCGGATGTCTCCGTGCCCTCGGTGAAGCTGTACGGCAAGCAACTGGCCAACCGCGTCGACGTCCCCGGGGACAACATCCAGCGTTTCATGCGCTTCCGGATGTCGGCCGTCGAGAGCGAATCCGGCAGCGTCCTGTCCGTCAACTACGCCGAACCCCAGTGCACCTCGTCGAGCCTGCCCAGCCCGGGCAAGTCCACCCTGCGCTGCTACCCGGTGAAGTGGAACCCGCCCGGTGTCGAGGACCCCATCACCGACTGGTTCCACAAGTACGTGGTGGCCTCCGTCGTCGAGACCGATCTGGTCGGAAACAGCCCCGACCAGATCACGTCGTACACCTACCTCGGTGACGCTGGTTGGCGTAAGTCGAAGCCGGACGGCCTGACCAAGTCCGAGTACCTCACCTGGGGCGACTGGCGCGGCTACGGAAAGGTCCGCGTCCGGACCTCGGACGGCACCAACAGCGCCTCCAACACCAATACCGAACACGTCTTCTTCCAGGGCCTGGACGGCGACAGCAACCCCGGCGGTGGGACCCGCACGTCGTCGGTGACCGACTCCACCGGCACCACCTATGCCGACTCCGACTGGAAGTCGGGCTTCGAGCTGGAGACGACGACGTACGACGGTGACAAGGTCGTCTCGAAGTCGGTCAACACCCCTTGGACCAAGGTCACGGCAACCCATGCCGCGAGCTGGGCGACGACGAATGCCCGCTACGTCCGTCCGCTCAGGACGGACACCTACACCGCACTCGCCGCGGGCGGCTGGCGACAGACCGCCTCCACCAACACCTACGACGACACCACCGGCCGCATCATCCAGGTAGCCGACCTGGGCGAGACAGGTGTCGCCGACAACCAGTGCACCCGCACCGAGTACGCCGACAACGCGAACAAGCACTTGTACGCGTACGTCTCCCGCGTGGAGACGCTGAGTGTGGACTGCACAACCGCGCCCGACCGTTCCCAGGACGTCATATCCGACGACCTGACGCTCTACGACGGCACCACGGCACCGGGCACCGCTCCCACCCAGGGCAACCCGACCACCGTCAAGCGGCTCGCGTCGCACAACGGGAAGACGGCCACCTACCAGACCGTCTCCACGACGACGTACGACGGCTACGGACGCCCGCTGACCGTCAAGGACGCGGCCGGCACTCCGAAGACCATCGCGTACACGGACACCTACGGCCTCGCCACCGCCAAGACCGAGACGAACACACTGGGCTGGGTCACGAAGACGGAGTACGCCCCCCAATGGGGTCAGCCGACCGCCCAGGCCGACGTCAACGACAAGCGCACGGAACTCTCCTATGACGGCCTGGGCCGACTGACCTCGGTGTGGCTCCCGGACCGCCCCAAAGCCTCCGACTTCTCCCCCTCGATCAAGTACACCTACGGCATCCGCACCAACGCCCCCAACTACATCCGCACCGAAAAGATCGAGAAGGGCGGCACCACGTACAGCACCGAGTACACGCTGTACGACGGCCTGCTCCGCCCCCGCCAGGTGCAGACGGACGGCGAGAAAGGGGGCCGTCTCATCGCGGACACGTATTACGACGGCTCCGGCCGTGTCGTGAAGACCAACGACACGTACTACACCACCGGCGCCCCCGCCTCGGCACTCTTCGAGCCGAAGGGCGCCGACATCGACGGGCAGACGGTCACCGAATACGACGGCGACGGGCGCACCACGGCCACCATCTTCAAGGTCGCAGGCGCCGAGAAGTACCGCACCACCTACGCCTACGGCGGCGACCGCGTGCACATGGACCCGCCGAGCGGCCAGACCGCGACCACGACCATCACCGACGCCCGGGACCGTACGGTCGAACTGCGCCAGTACAAGGGCACAGCCCCGCAGCCGTCCGGCCCGGGCACGGAGTACATCTCCACAACCTATGGCTACACCCCCTCGGGCGAACTGGCCAAGGTCAAGGACAGCGAGGGCAACACCTGGTCGTACGAGTACGACCAGCGACACCGCAAGACCGGTGCGGTCGATCCCGACACCGGCAGGACCGTCTTCTCCTACGACAGCCTGGACCGCCAGACCTCGGTCACCGACGCCCGGGGAAACACCACGACCACGGTCCACGACCCGCTGGGCCGGGCGGTGTCCACGTGGCAGGGCGCCGCCGACACTGGCACCAAATTGTCGGTGACCAAGTACGACACCGTGGCCAAGGGCGAGCCGTACGGCGTCTACACCTACAAGGACGGTGCGGTGCACTCGTCGGTCACCTATCCGGTGCTCGACGCGAACAACGACTACAAACCGACCTCGACAAAGTACTTCCTGTCCAAGACGGCCGAGCCGCAACTGGGCGGAACCTATGAGTTCAACACCCAGTACAACGACGACGGCACCGTTCAGGGCCAGAACTTTCCCGCGGCGGGCGGCCTCCCCGCCGAGGCCGTCTCCTACCAGTACGACACGCTCCAGCGCCCCACAGCCCTCAACACCTCCCTGGGCGGCGGCACATACGTCTCGGCCGCCCAGTACTCCCCCACCAACCAGCTCGAGCAACTGGAGCTGAACACGGGCGGGTCCGCGGCCAAGAAGACGTGGCTGACCTACGGCTACGAGCAGGGAACCAAGCGCCTGACCAACGCGCGGGTCGATGTCGAAGGCGCCTCATCCATCGCCTACGACGCCGACTACACCTATGACGCGGCGGGCAACGTCCTCTCCATCGCCGACACCCCGACCGGCGGCACCCGCGATGTGCAGTGCTTCGCCTACGACAATCTGCGCCGAATGACCGAGGACTGGACCTCCTCGGTCACGTCCGACGGCGCGAGCGGCACCGGCTCCCCGGACGCGGCCTGCGCACCCTCACCGTCGTCGAGCACGGTCGGCGGTGTAGCCCCCTACTGGCACAGCTACAGCTACGACGCCCTCGGCAATCGCACCGCGGAAACCCTCCACGGCGTCAGCGGCACCGCATCCTCCACGAAGAGATACTCCTACGGGGAGAACGGCGCGGGCCCGCACCAGTTGACCAAGGTCGTCACCGAGAAGGCCGCCACCTCCACATCGCCCGCAGTCACCGCACAGGACACCTATGCCTACGACGCGACGGGCAACACCGAAGCCCGTGTCCTGAACGGCGACGCCCAGTCGCTGACCTGGGACAAGCAAAACGACCTGACCCAGGTGACGAACGCGGACGGCACACAGTCGTCCTATGCGTACGACGCCACCGGCAACCGGCTGCTGCGCAGTTCCCCGTCGGAGACGACGTTCTACCTGCCCGGAATGGAACTGCATCAGAACAAGTCCTCCGGCACGGTCACCGCCACGCGTTACTACTCCCTAGGCGACCAGACGGTAGCGGTCCGCGACACCGGCGGCGTCACCTTCCTGTCCGGCGACCACCACGGCACCGCCCAGCTCGCGGTGGACGCCGCCACCGGACAAACCCAACGCCGCCGCCTGGGCCCCTTCGGCCAGGTGCGCGACGACGACTCCTCGCCCGCCTCACCCTGGGTGGACGACAAGGGCTTCGTCGGCGGCACCAACGACGACACATCCGGCCTTGTGCATCTGGGAGCGCGCGAATACGACGCCTCCGCCGGCCGTTTCATCTCCGCCGACCCACTCATCGACTACACCGAACCACAGCAGATCAACGGCTACGCCTACAGCTACAACAACCCTGTCAGCTTCTCCGACCCCGACGGACTGATGCCGGCCGACTGCCTGTACGCCGGTGTGCAGTGCAGCCTCAAGAACAACGGCGGCTGGGACGTCAAGGCCACCAAGACCTACTACACCTACTACAACGTGCGCGCCCCCAAGGAGACCCCGGCCCACTACACGGCCCGCAAGGCACGCGCCAAAGCCGATGTGGCCAAGCAGCGCGCCGTCGCCGTGGCCAAGGAACTCAGCAAGATCGTCGCCGATGAACTCGGCATCACCGACGCCCTGGACTGCTTCACCACCGGAAGCCTGGGCTCATGCGGCGCCACCGCGGCCAACCTCGTCACCTCACTTATCGGAGGCGGCCCGCTCGCCAAACTGATCTCCAAATACGGCGTCCGCCTCGACAAGGCATACGCTCTCGGAAAACGGATCGTCGGCCTCGGCAGAAGACTCTGGGCGGCCTTCAAGGACTGGCGCAAGAGCAACAAGGCAGCCGAGACAGCCGCGTCCTGCGCGGCCAACAGCTTCACTCCCCGTACCAGAGTCCTGATGGCCGACGGCACGACCAAGGCCATCGAGGACGTCGACATCGGCGACAAGGTCCTAGCCACCGACCCCAAGACCGGCAAGACGAAACCCGAAACGGTCACCGCCGAGATCAAGGGCAAGGGCCTCAAACACCTCGTCAAGGTCACCCTCGACCCCGACGGCAAGAAAGGCCCCAAAAAAGCCGCCTCCATCACGGCGACCGCCGGCCACCCCTTCTGGGTCCCCGAACTGGGCCAGTGGATCGACGCCACCGACCTCAAGGCAGACCAGTGGCTCCGGACCAGCGCCGGCACCCACGTCCAGATCACCGCCATCAAGCGATGGACCGCGCAGTCGGCGGCAGTCCACAACCTGACCGTCAGTGAACTCCACACGTATTATGTGCTGGCAAGGAACGCTCCCGTCCTGGTGCACAACACCGGCGGTAACGGCCATATGTGCGACATCAGTGCGACAGCCCGTGATGGGAGCACGCGGGTAGATGTCACGCTGGAGAGCGGTGACATGACTCCTGAGGAGGATGCACTCGGCTACCCCAACAATGTGGCTTTCACACATACAGAGCATCGATTCTCGCGTATGGCAGGTGCCTCCACTGGGCCGAGAGTTTCACTTCCGAATGATCCATTCGCCGGAAAGTACCCGTTGAGTCCTGGCGACGTGGTTACGATGCGAGGTCAGCTTCCACCTTGCTCAAGGTGCAGGGGAGCGATGAACCGCATGGTCAGGGAACTGGGAGTGTCAGTTACATATGAATGGTCCGGGGCCAAAGGCGCTGGAACCTGGGCGGCACGAGGGGGCATGAGGAAATGAGATTGACCGCCACAAACGTCGGCTTCTTCGAGGACTACGAGGACGAGGAGGTTCTCGAGGTAGCGATCGCCGGGGTCGATGACGCGGGCTCCAGGAGGTCAATCTCAATCCAGCGATCCACCTACGAGCCTGACGAACAGGAAGTCCAGTCTGGAATGGACTCCTACAACATCTCGACAGAACGGGGCTTCACGGTTTATGGATGCCTGCACAGCGTACGGCTTACCGATTCACTACTCACCCTAGAATTCACAGCCGAGGATGCGGAAATTCTTGAAATCCCCACTCCCGTGGAAGTAGATCTACGCGAATCAGGGACCACCAATGCAGATCTGCGTAACAAGCTTCGCGCAATCTTGGATTGGGGATCTCACGAGAAGCGGCCGCAGATGATTGGAATGAGCATTTCCGATCCACCACCTGGAGAGTGACTAACTGACCGCAGGCGTTCACCCCAGGAACTCTGCCGGAATTCTTTCCTGCAGAGTTCCTGGGGTGTTTGACGGCAGCATCAGGGGACGACGGCTACCTGTAGGTGTTGCCGGAAAGTAGGCCACCTGGGCTGATCCTGTGCCTATGCCGCTCGGAAAGTCATCGCTGCCGATCAGGCGGCATAGCAGTACTCGTTGACGATGCCTGCGCTTGCCGAGAATGTCATCCGCCCTGGTAGGAGGCATGCACCCGGACTGGCGGTCGTCGGCTCCGTCGCTCGAGTCGGCGCTCTCGCGTAGCCGGTGGTCCACGCGTCATGATGATCGATCGTGCTGCTACGACTGTGCGGGGGCCGGTAATTCATCCACGCAGGTGAGAGCTTGATCAGAGGTCTTCGACTTTGGCCGACGCTCGTCCCAGCGTCTTCACTTGTGCAAGGCTGTAGGTGCCGGATATTACGTCCGTGCAGGTCGCGCTGTCGGTGAGCTTGGAGAAAGGTCAACGCGATCGCTTCTCTCCTCCCCTGGGCCAAGACCGGGTGTAGCCCATCCGCACCGACCGCGAGATGCTTGACTGTGCTGCTGCGACTCCTCTACCTCACCGTGTCGACCGTGTTCACGATCGTACGACTCGTGCCGATGAGCGATCGCGAGAAAGATCTGGAGATCCTGGCCCTGCGCCACCAAGTCGCCGTGCTGCAGCGCACGGTAGGCCGCCCGCAGCTGACCTGGCCCGACCGGGCACTCCTGGCGGCCCTGCTACACCGCTTCCCACGAGCACGGCTCCGCCGACTCCGCCTGATCGTCTCTCCGGACACTCTCCTGCGCTGGCACCGCGACCTGCTCCGCCGCCGCCACGCAAAGGCCTCCCGTCCCAAACGCCGTGGCCGACCACGTACCGTCCGCTCCATCCGGATCCTGGTTCTGCGCCTCGTACGAGAGAATCCGAGCTGGGGCTACCGGCGTGTGCACGGCGAACTCTCCGCCCTCGGCATCAAGGTCGCCGCCTCCACGGTATGGAGCATTCTCAAAGAACACGGCATCCCGCCCGCACCCGAGCGGGAACACACAACCTGGGCGACCTTCTTACGTTCGCAGGCCGACGCCATCCTCGCCGCCGACTTCTTCGAAACCAAGACCCTGACCGGGGCGACGCTGTACGTCCTCGCCGTCATCGAACACGCCAGCCGACGCATCCGCATCCTCGGCGCAACCGCCCACCCGACCGCGGCATGGGTGACCCAACTCGCGCGGAACATGGTCATGGACCTCCACGACACAAACGCCAGGGCGAAATACCTGATCCGGGACCGGGACGTCCGCTACCCAGCTGCCTTCGACGCAGTCCTGCAGGCCGAGGGCATCAAGGTCATCCAGACCGGCGTCCGGATACCCCGCATGAACGCCATCACAGAACGGTGGGTGCGGTCATGCCGGGCCGAGCTCCTCGACCGCACCCTCATATGGAACAAGACCCACCTGCTCCACGCACTACGCGAGTACGAGCAGTTCTACAACGATCACAGACCCCACCGCACTCTCAAGGGCGCCGCGCCTCTCCGCCCGCTGCCCGCGCCGGTCGTCCAACCGGACAGGCTCGCCCACCTCAACGTCCACCGACGCGACCGCCTCAGCGGCGTCCTCCACGAGTACCACCACGTCGCATGACCTGCACGGACGTACTTCTCGGCACCTACAACGGTCATGCCGGGCCGAGCTCCTCGACCGCACCCTCATATGGGACGAGACCCACCTACTCCACGCACTCCGCGAGTACGAGCAGTTCCACAACCATCACAGACCCCACCGCACCCTCGAAGGCGCCGCGCCCCTCCACCCGCTACCCGCGCCGATCGTCCAACCGAAGAGGCTCGCCCACCTCGACGTCCGCCTCAACGGCATCCTCCACGAGTACCACTATGTCGCATGACCTGCACGGAAGTAATTCTCGACACCTACAGTGTCGTGCAGGGGCAGGTTGCGCAGGCCGGTGGCGCGGGCGGCGCGGATGCGGTCTTCGGCTCTTGCGCGCTGGCGGTGGCGGAGTTCGAGTGCGGCGATCGGAACGTCGGCGGTGTTGGTGGCGAAGGCGGTGAGCCGCATGCCGTCAGCGTCGGTGAGGCGCAACTGGGCGCCGGGGTGGGGGCGTTCCTTGCGGACGATGAGCCGGATCCCCTTGGGCCAGCCCCTCAGGCAGTCGCTGGAGGAGTGGAGTTCGGCGACCCAGGCGCCGTCGCGGATCTCGCCGCCGGGCTCGATGGCCGCCGTCCAGGCCAGGGCGGGAACCTTGAGGACGGCCTGGTGGATGGCATCGGTGATGGTCATGCCGACCGAGTACGACAGCCACCGCCCGCGCTGGGCGAGCCAGGCCACGAACTCGTGGGTGCCGCCACCGGAGTCGGTCCGCAGCAGCGTCTGACGCCCGCGTCGGTGTTTCTTCGGCAGTTGGGCCAAGGCGAGTTGGGCTGCCTCGATGTGGTCGGCGGCCGTGTTCGACCCGGCGTTTCCTGGCCGCAACAGGCCCGTCACCGGTTCCCCGGAGCCACCGGATCCGTGGTCGACGAACCCCATCAGCGGGTGGTGCCCGAACGCCCTCTTCCAGGTCGCGGTGGCGTCCTGCTTCTCGTAGTGCGACAGGACCAGGACCCCGTCGATGTCAACGATGACCTGGCCGTCCGCGTCCGGCGCCCTGTCGCCCGCCAACTTCCACACGCGTTCGCGCACTTCGGCGCGGGCTCGGCGGATGCGGGTCAGGGCCCGTTCGCCGCCTGCGGCGAGGGCGTCTATCAGGCAGGAGACGGTCGGGTCGGAAGCGACGGTCCCGAAGAGGGCCGGTTCGGCCCTCAGCATGGCGACATCGGCCAGGCAGTCCCCGCCCAGTGCCACCGCGAGCGCCATGTCCAGCAGGATCTTGCCTGGGTCGTGCACCGCCCGCGTCCGGCGCCACGGCGCGAGCGCCTCCGATATCGCCGCATCCAGCCCAGTCTTGCGGACCGTTTCGACCAGCAGCACGGCCCCAGCCTGCGAGACCACCGACCGGCCGCCGCCCTCCAAACAGACATGCGGATAGGACCCGATACGCTTCTTCACCTGGGAAGTGCCTCCGGCTGGTACGGGAAACAAGGACTTCGACAATCCTCATTCTCACTGGTCAGAGGTACTTTCTGCTGTTCTGATCACCTACCAGACAGCCCACTTCATGAAAGCGCGAGGTTTAATGCCATCACCTCTGCTCGCTTGACACATTTTTTCTTCCGGCGAGACCTCCACGGGCTGTCTCGCTACGGCGCTCCAGAGCCGGATACAGCGCTCACGCCCTGGGAGTGCCCTATCTACCGACAGACGCCAAGGGGCTTTGCCGCGCCTTGACGCAGACACTCCACGGCGACCAGGACACCCGCGCGCTAGCTGCCTGCGGAAACCGGCCCGGAGAGATCACCAGTGGTCCACCCCACCCCTGTCGCATGGGGAGCACGGTGCCGTGCTCCCACCCGGAAAGGGGGCCGGGAGCCGACAAGGGGTTCTTATGCCTCTCGATGCAGAGAGCATCCAGATCAATGGGGTGACCTCAGGGGCCTACGGTTGACGACGGCACGCAGGGGCTCGGCACGGCACGGTAGGTCTACCGGATCGGGTGACGGATGAATCGGACACCGTTGACACGTCTGCGAGTTGGGAGCACGAGGGCTCCCAGAGGGCTCCCTATCGCTCCCTGTCCAGACACGACAAAGGCCGCTTCCGCTACCCGCGGAAACGGCCTCCGACCTGCGAAAACGCTGGTCGGGACGACAGGATTTGAACCTGCGACCCCTTGACCCCCAGTCAAGTGCGCTACCAAACTGCGCCACGTCCCGGTGCTTGTCCGGCTTGGGGCTTTGCCCTCGCCGACCGCGCATGAAGAACAATACCGCACTTCAGGGGGTGCTCGCTGCCACCCCTGGGTGGGGCCGTGGGGCGAGGTGGGGTTACGGGGTGTGTGCGGGGGGTGGCGGGGTGTCGCCGAGGAGGTAGCGGGCGCCGGGGCCGTGGGTGGAGGCGGTGTCGGAGGGGTTGCAGAGGGCGCAGGTGCGCAGGGAGAGGCAGCCGCAGCCGATGCAGCCGGTGAGCTTGCGCTTCAGGCGTTCCAGGTCGGCGATGCGGTGGGTCCGGGTGCTGGCGACGGCGCTCCACTGGGTGGCGGTGGGGGCGCGGTCGGAGGGGAAGCGGGAGAGGGCCGCGGCGGCCTCGTCGAGGGTGAGGCCGGCCTGCTGGGCGGCTCGGGTGAAGGCGACGCGGCGGAGGGTGGCGCGGGGGTAGCGGCGCTGGCGGGCCCGCGGTGCGTTCGGAGTGGATCGGGCCGAGCTCCTCGTAGTAGCGCAGGGCCGAGGTGGCGAGGCCGCTGCGGGCGGCCAGCTCCCGAGGGTGAGGCGGTCGGTGGATGAGGTCATGGGCGGCGATGCTAGCGCTTGACTTCAAGTCGACTTGAAGTTGCAGGGTCTCCGTATGACACCGACCTACACCGATCTGCCGCCGTTGATGAGCCTGATGACCGGCGACGAGAAGCACGGGCCCGCGGCCACCTCCACGCTCGACGCGCTCTGGGTGCTGTACGACCGGGTGCTGCGCGTCTCGCCGGAGACCGTGGACCATCCCGGGCGGGACCGGTTCCTGCTGTCCAAGGGGCACGGGCCGATGGCGTACTACGCCGTGCTCGCGGCCAAGGGGTTCTTCGCCGACTCGCTGCTGCGGGGGTTCGGCTCGTACGACTCGCCGCTCGGCCATCATCCGGACCGGGTGCTGGTGCCGGGGGTCGAGATCAGCAGTGGGTCGCTCGGGCACGGGCTGCCGCTGGGGGTGGGGACGGCGCTGGGGCTGCGGGCACAGGGGCGCGAGGGGGCGGACGGGCCCGCGGTGTGGGTGCTGATCGGCGACGCCGAGCTGGACGAGGGCAGCAATCACGAGGCGATCGCGTACGCGGGCGCCGCCGGGCTGGAGCGGCTGCACACGCTCGTCGTCGACAACGCCTCCGCCACCCACGGCTGGCCCGGCGGCATCGCCTCCCGGTTCGAGGCCGCGGGCTGGTCCGCGGCGACCGTCGACGGGCGGGACCACGAGGCCCTGTACGACGCTTTCACCGCGCCCCATCCGGGACGGCCGCGTGCCGTCGTCGCCCGGGTGGAGGCGAAGGGGTGAGAAGGCCAGAGGGCCAGGAGTTGTGAGTTATTTGTACGGCGATTTGAGGGGATTTCTTCGTGGACACCATGCGTGAACGCTTCGCCTCCACCGTCTCCCGCCTCCTCGACGACGACCCCCGGCTGGCCGTCGTCCTGGCGGAGATCGGCAAGGACGGCTTCGACGGCGCCCGGCGGGCCCACCCCGACCGGGTGATCAACGTCGGCATCCGGGAGCAGCTGCTCGTCGGGGTCGGCGGCGGACTGGCGCTGACCGGGATGCGGCCGATCCTGCACACCTTCGCCAGCTTTCTGGTGGAGCGGCCGTTCGAGCAGGTGAAGCTGGACTTCGGGCATCAGGGCGTGGGCGGGGTGCTGGTCAGCGCGGCCGGGTCGTACGACTGGCCCGCGGGCGGCCTCACCCACATGGCGCCCGGTGACGTCGCCCTGATGGACACGCTCGACGGCTGGACGGTGCACGTACCCGGCCATCCCGACGAGGCCGAGGCGCTGCTGCGGGACGCGGCCGCGGCCGGGGACGACTCGGTGTACGTACGGCTGTCGGCGCATGCCAACGCGGCGCCGCGGGCCATCGTCCCGGGGCGGTTCCACACCGTGCGGGAGGGGCGCGGCGGGGTGGTGGTCGCGGTCGGGCCGATGCTCGACGGCGTGCTCGCGGCCGTCGAGGGGCTGGACGTGACCGTGCTGTACGCCACGACCGTGCGCCCCTTCGACGGGCGCGCGCTGCGGGCCGCCGCGGACGCCTCGGTCGCGGACGTCGTGCTGGTGGAGCCGTATCTCGCGGGCACCTCGACGGCGGCCGCGAACGACGCCCTCGCCGACGTTCCGCACCGGGTGCTGGGGCTCGGCATCGCCCGCCGCGAGCTGCGGCGCTACGGGACGATCGAGGAGCATCTGGCGGGGCAGGGGCTGGACGCGGTCTCGTTGCGGGAGCGCATCGCGGGGTTTCTGCCGAACGCGAAGGCGTAGGAGCGGCTCAGAGGTGCTTGTCGAGCCAGTCGAGGAGGTCCTGCTGGACCTCCTCGCGGTTCGTCTCGTTGAGGATCTCGTGCCGGGCGCCCTGGTAGCCCTTCCAGCTCAGCTCCCGGGTACCGCCGTAGCGGAAGTCCTCCAGGAGTTCGTAGACCAGGGTCATCCGCTGGTTGCAGGGGTCCTCGGTGCCCACCGCCAGGTGGACCGGGAGCGACGCCGGGACGCGGGCCTGGTTGCGCGGGTCGTTGATCTTGCGGACGGCGCGCAGCCAGTCCAGTGAGAGTCCGGTGCTGAAGGGGAAGCCGCAGTGGTCGTCGGCGGCGTAGGCGGCGACCTCGGCCCGGTCCCGGGAGAGCCATTCGAAGCCCGTATCGAACTCGTACGGGTCGTTGAACGAGGCGAACAGCGTGGGGGTGAAGGTGGACAGGGCGGTGCGGCCGCGGTCCGCGATCTCGCGTTCGACGGCCGCCATCGCGTCCTCGATCTCCGCTCCCGGCAGCGAGCGGAAGGTGCCGGAGAGGATCAGCCCGGCCAGTTCCCCGCCGTACTCCTGGGCGCAGTCGCGGGCCAGCATGGAGCCCATGCTGTGGCCGAGCAGGACCAGCGGCAGTCCGGGGTGGTCGGCGCGGGCCCGGTCGCCGATGGCGCGCAGGTCGGCGACGATGGCCCGCCAGCCGTCGCCCTCGTCACCGGAGGCACCGACCACCCCGAGGCCGCCGGTGGACTCGGCGGTCGCCCCGTGGCCGCGGTGGTCGGAGGCAACGACCACATAGCCGTGTCCGGCCAGGAAGCGGGCGAACCGGTCGTAGCGCCTGGCGTGTTCGGCGGCGCCGTGGGCGATCTGGACGATCGCTCGCGGGGCGCTCGACTCCGGCTGCCAGACGTACGTCGCGACGCGCACGCCGTCCGGGGCGGTGTGGTGGTCCATGCGGTGGGTGATGCCGCCTGCTGGCATGCGTATCACGTCTCCCGGGCCGGTGGTCGAGGGCGGAATCCCACTCTCCCCTCGGCGGGCCGCCAAGCCAAGGCCATGGGCGGGCGTTGTTGCCGCCGCGGACGGGTGTGGGTGTGTGTTGACGCCGCGTCGACAAGGTGCTGACGGGGTGTTGACCGGGAGCACGTGCGGTGTGTAACGATCAACCGCTTTCCGTACCACTTGCAACTCCTGAATCGTGCAACTCCCTGTACCAGGAGGACCGTTGGCTACACACGAAGCACCTGACACACCATCGGAGAGTTCGTCCGCCCTCTCCCGGCGGCGCCTGCTCCAGGCGGCAGCCGCGGGGGCCGCCGTCGCCGCAGGCACCACCGCGCTGCCCGCCGAGGCGGTCGCCCAGGCCGCGGCCCGGGCGGAGGCACGGCGGGTCTCGCTCTCCTTCACGGCGGCCACCAACGGCGCCGCGTCCCTCTCCCCCTCCGGCGACCGGCTGATCGCCGAGGTCCAGAACGTGCTGTGGTCCGTCCCCCGCAAGGGCGGCGAGGCCAAGGCGCTCACCCCGCCCGATCTGGAGCCCACCCGTCCGGTCCACTCCCCCGACGGGAAGCTGCTGGCCGTGTGCGCGTACCGGGGCGGCGGCTTCCACATCTGGACGCTGCGCCCCGACGGCTCCGATGTGCGGCAGCACACGGACGGGCCGTGGGACGACCGCGGTCCGGCCTGGTCGCCCGACGGCACCCGGATCGCCTTCGCCTCCGAGCGCGGCGGCGACCCGGTGGCGGGCAGCCCGTACCGGGTGTGGGTGCTGGAGCTGGCCAGCGGCGAGCTGACCCAGCTGACCGGGCTGCCCGGCCAGGAAGGGCCCCTCCAGAGCGGCGCCTGGGAGGACTTCGACCCCACCTGGTCCCCGGACGGCGAGCGCGTGCTGTTCGTACGCGGCGTGCCCGCCGGGACCGTGCTGGACGCCCGTACGGTGGCCTCCGTACGCGCGGACGGCACCGGTCCTGTGACCACCGAGCGCACCGATCCGACCACCGGCGCCCAGGTGATGACGCCGTCCGTGTCGGCGGGCGGCACGCTCGCCTATCTGCGCACCACGGTCGCGCCCGACGCGTCCTGCACGCTGGTCGTGGACGGCGCGGTGGTCGCGGTCAAGGGCGATGTACAGCCGGTGCCGCCGCGCTGGGTCTCGCGCGAGGAGCTGCTGCTGACGGTGGACGGGCGGTTCCGGGTGGTGCGCCCCGGCGCGCCGGCCAAGGGCGAGGAGATCCCGTTCGCCGCCACCCTGCCGGTCGACCGCCCCCGGTACCCCGTCAAGCGGTACGACTTCGAGGGCGGCGGGGCGCGTCCGGTGCGCGGGGTGCATCTGCCCGCGCTGTCGCCGGACGGCCGCAAGGTGGCCTTCGCCGCGCTCAACTCCCTCTGGATCGCAGACGTCTCGGGCGGCCGCGCCCCGCACAGGGTCGTCAAGGCGGACGCCACCCGGTATCTGCTCGCGCCCTCCTGGACGCGCGACGGGCGCGCCCTGGTGTACGCCGACGACCGCGACGGGCTGCTCGCGGTGCGCCGCCGGGACCTCGCCTCCGGTGAGGAGAAGGTGCTCGCGTCCGGTGGCCGGGTGCATCCCGCGCTCTCCCCGGACGGCAAGCGGCTCGCCTCCATCGACATGTCGGGAAACCTCGTCGTACGGGACCTCGGCGCCGGTACGGAGAAGGTGCTGGCCGCCCCGCTCGGCGCGGGCGGGCTGCCCGGACGGCCGACCTGGTCGCCGGACGGCCGGTACGTGGCGCTGTGCGACCGCAACCGGCTGAACCAGAGATTCCGCGAGGGCTACAACCTCATCCGGGTCGTCGACACCGGCAGCGGCACCGCGAAGCTACACGCCGTCGCGCCGCACACCTCCCTGACCGACCGCTACGACTCCGGCCCCGTCTGGTCCCCTGACGGCCGCCATATGGCCGTCGTCGCCGAGTCCGTCCTGTGGCTGCTGCCGGTCCGGCCGGACGGCAGCCCGGACGGCGAAGCGCGGAGGCTGACCGACGAGGCGGCCGACCATCCGTCCTGGTCCGCCGACTCGGGCAGCATCCTGTATCTGTCGGCGGGCAAGCTGCGGCTGCTGGACGTCGCGAGCGGCGACGCCCGTACGGTGCGCGTCGCGCTCGACCACCGGCGGCCGCGCCCGGCCGACACCGTGGTGCACGCCGGACGGTTCTGGGACGGCACGGGCGGCGGGGGCACGGTCCGCGAGGACGTCGATATCGTCGTACGCGGCGGCCGGATCGCCGGCGTCGAGGCGCACCGCGGCGGGCGGTCGGCGAAGCGCCGTATCGACGCCTCGTCGCACACCGTCGTCCCCGGGCTGTGGGACGCCCACACCCACCCCTGGCAGTACACCTACGGCGGCCGCCAGACCGCGCTCCAGCTCGCGTACGGCATCACCACCGCCGTCTCGTTCGGCGGCTTCGCCTATGAGCAGGCGCGGCTGCGGGAGGCCGTCGCGGCGGGCGATCTGGCCGGGCCGCGGCTGCTGGCCACCGGGGAGCTGCTGGACGGATCGCGGGTGGCGTACAGCATGGCCCGCGCGCACCGCACCCGGGACGGGCTGCGGCGCTCGCTTGACCGCGCGGCGGCGCTCGACTGGGACTTCGTCAAGACGTACGTCCGCGCGCCCGGCTGGATCATGGAGGAGGCCGCCCGCTTCGCGCACGACAAGCTCGGGGTGCGCTCAGGCAGCCATCTGTGTACTCCCGGCATACAGCTCGGCCAGGACCTGACGACCCATCTCCAGGCCACCCAGCGGCTGGAGTTCGGGCATGTGACGACGGCGACCGGACGCGCCGAGCAGGACGCGACGGAGATCTACACGGCCTCCGACTTCCGGCTGATCGGCACGCCGTTCGCCGCCCAGCCGCTGGTCGGCGCGGACCCCTCGCTGGCGGAGGACGAGCGGGTCACCCGGCTGATGCCGCCGTGGGACACCGCGCTGGTGCGGCAGCTCGCCGGAGCGCCCCCGACCGACGCCCAGCTGGCCACCCTGCGCACCGAGATCGACATATACCGGCGGGTCCTCGCCGGTGGCGGTGTGTTCGCCCTGGGGACGGACCAGCCGCTCACGCCGGTGGGGCTCAACCTGCACATGGGGCTGCGGGCGCTGCACCGGTTCGGGATGTCGCCCGCGGAGGCGCTGCGCACGGTGACGGTCCTCCCGGCGCGGGCGTTCGGCGCCGACCGGGACCTGGGCACCCTGGAGGTCGGCAAGCTGGCGGACCTGACGGTCGTGGACGGCGATCCCTTCACCGACTTCGACTCGCTGGTACGGACGGTCTCGGTGCTGCGGGGCGGGGTGCCGTTCGAGCAGCGGCAGCTGGTCGAGGCGTTCCCGGCGCCCGCCGGGGCCCGTGCGGCACACGGGCGGTCCGAGAAGCACTGGCTGGAGGTGGGACGGCAGTTGCGCCGCGACGGATGCTGCGACCTGCACATTTGAGGACTGGCTGAACCACTGAAGCGCCGGGCCCGGCTCAGACGGTGGGAGCCGGGCCCGGCCGCGTCAGGCCGAGCAGATCGCGGGCCGGTCCCGTGGGCTGCGGGCCCGACGGCCATACGGCGCGCAGATCGCGCCGTAGCGGGATGTCCGGGACCGCGATCTCCACCAGGCGGCGGGCCGCCAGTTCCTCGCCGACGGCCAGGCGGCTGAGCACCGCGGGGCCCGCCCCGCTCACCGCCGCCGCCTTGACGGCGGTAGTGGAGGCCAGCTCCAGCAGCGGCGCCGCCAGGCCGCCGTGGGCCACGAGGGCGGCGTCCAGCACCTGCCGGGTGCCAGAGCCGCGCTCGCGGAGGATGAGCGGTGTGGCGGCCAGTTCGGCGGCGGCCGGTGGGGTGCGGCGGCGGGCCCAGGGGTGGCCGGGGGCGGTGACCACGGTGAGGCGGTCATGGCCGATGACCGTGGCGTCCAGCCCGCTCGGGGTGTCCAGGCCCTCGACGAAGCCGATGTCCGCCTCGCCGTCCAGCAGCCGCCCGGCGACGGCCGCCGTGTTGCCGGTGAGGAGCGAGACGGCGGTGTCGGGGCGCAGGGCGCGCAGCGCGATCAGCCAGCCGGGCAGCAGATACTCGGCGATCGTCATGCTGGCGGCGACCCGCAGCCGGGAGTCACGGCGGTCGCGCAGCGCGTGCACGCCCGCGTCGAACGCCTCGGCCGCCTCCACCACGCGCCGCGCCCAGTCCGTGACGAGCGCCCCGGGTGCGGTGAGCCGGGAGCCGCGCGGCGAGCGGTCCACGAGCGGAACGCCCAGCCGCCGTTCCATCGCCCGGATCCGGCTGCTCGCGGCGGGCTGGGTGATGCCCAGCTCCCGGGCGGCGCGGCCGAGGCTGCCGAGCCGGGCGACGGCGAGCAGCAGCTCCAGCGCGCCGAGGTCGGGGACGCGGTGGGCGAGCGGGGTGGGCAGCGTCAGGCCGTCGTCGCCGGATGGGGAGTCCTTCCGGCCCTGCCGGCTCTTCCCGCCCGCCCGGCTGCGCTCGCTCATAAAGCCAGCTTATGCCCTCATAGGAAAGAAGGGCCTGGTGGGAGGCGCTGCGGCGGGCGAAGGTGCGTTCATGGTCACTGCCGCGCCCGCACCGCCCCTCCCCGCCACCGCCACCGCCGAGGACCGCCCCGGCACGCGTCCCCGGCCGTCCGTACGCGGGCTCGGCCCGAACTGGTACGCCACGGTGATGGGCACCGCGATCGTGGCCACCGCGGGCGCCGGGCTGCCGGTGCGCGTCCCTGGGCTGGACGGCGTCTGCCGGGTGGTGTGGGGGCTGTCGGCGCTGCTGCTCGGCGCCGTCCTGGCCGCCCGCGCGGCGCACTGGGCGCGCCACCGCGACCGGGCCCTCGCCGATCTCCTCGACCCGGCGGTCGCCCCCTTCCACGGCTGCCTGCCCATGGCGCTGACGGCGGTCGGCGCGGCGACGCTGTCGGCGGGGGCGGAGGTGATCGGCGTACGGGCGGCGGTGGCCGTGGACGCGGTCCTGTGGCCGGCCGGAACGCTCACCGCCCTGCTGACGGCGGCGGGGATCCCGGCGCTGATGGTGACGCGGCACCGGATCGGCCCCGGTGAGGCGTCCCCGGTGTGGCTGCTGCCTGTCGTGGCGCCGATGGTGTCGGCGGCGGCCGGTCCGGCGCTGGTGCCGCATCTGCCGCCCGGGCAGGGCCGCTCGGCGCTGCTGCTGGGGTGTGCGGCGCTGGCCGGGGCGAGCCTGCTGGCGACGCTGCTGATGCTGCCGCTGATCTTCGACCGGCTGGTCCGCCACGGTCCGCTCCCGGCGGCGATGACGCCCGCGGTCCTCCTCGTGCTGGGCCCGCTCGGGCAGTCCACGACGGCCGCGGGCGCGATGGCCGACGCCGCGGCGTACGCGGGGGTTCCTCAGACCGCCGCCCGGTTCGCCTCGGTGGTGTACGGGGTGCCGGTGATGGGGTTCGCGCTGCTGTGGCTGGCGACGGCGGGGGCGCTGGTGGTGGGGGCGGCGCGGCGCGGGCCGTTCGCGATGACCTGGTGGGGCTTCACCTTCCCGGTGGGCACCTGTGTCACGGGGGCGACGGCGCTGTCCCGGCACACCGGTCTGCACGCGCTCGGCTGGCTCGCGGTGGGGCTGTACGCCGCCCTGGTGACGGCGTGGGCACTGGTCGCGGCGCGCACGGCGCTCGGCCTGGCGCGCGGCACGCTGCTCGCGCCCTAGGAAGCGCCCTGTCGACGAAGCGTCCTGGAAACGTCAGCGGGCCGCCGCCAGCGCCGCGCCGAGGACGGCGGGCGCCTCCGCCAGCGAGGGGCCGTACCAGGTCAGATGGCGGCCGCTGACGAGCGCGGCGGGCAGCCCGGGGAACGCCTCGGGCCCGTCGTCGGCCGTGAAGCGGTACGGCTCGTCCGGCAGCACCACCAGCTCCGCGCCGCACCCGGTCAGCTCGTCGACCGGGATCCGCGGGTAGCGCTCGGCGTGCCGCGCGTACAGGTGCCGTACGCCCAGCCGGGCCAGCAGATCCCCGGCGAAGGTGTCCCGGCCCAGCACCATCCACGGCCGCCGCCATACGGGCACCACGGCCCGCCGCTCCGGCCCGGCCGCTCCCGCCGCCCGGACGTCCGCCCAGGCGGCCTCGGCCTCGTCCAGCCAGCCGGGCCGGGGCAGTCCGCAGCCGCCCACCAGGACCCGGTCCAGCTCGGCGAACGCCTGCTCCAGCGTCCGTACCTCGGTCACCATGACCTCCAGCCCGGCGGCGCGCAGCGCGGCGAGGTCGGGGGCGCGGTTCTCCTCCTCGTTGGCGAGGACGAGGTCCGGGGCGAGGGCCGCGATCCGGGCGGTGTCGGGGTTCTTGGTGCCGCCTACGCGCTCCGCGCTCAGCCCGGGCGGATGGCTGCACCAGTCGGTGACCCCGGTCAGCAGCCCGGGCGCGGTGGCGGCGACGGACTCGGTGAGCGAGGGCACCAGGGACACCACGCTCCGTACGCGGGCACGCGGGGCACGAGGGCTCATCGCCCCACCGTACGCGCGGGAACGGCCGCGCGAACGACCGCCGCCGCGGTCCGGAGCGAGGAGGCTCCGGACCGCGGCGGCGGGTGGTGTTACCGCGGGGCGAGAGGGGTCAGGGGGTGACCGGCGCCATCTTGTCGACGATGCCGGGGTGGGCGTCGATCCACTTCTGGACGCCCTCCGCCTCGTTGCCCTTGCCCGCGTCCTGCACGGCCTGCTCCAGCGTCGCGAGCTCCTTCTCCGTCATGTGCCACTTCTTCAGCCACCCGTTGAACTCCGGGTACTTCTTCGGGAAGGACTTGTTGGCGAGAGTGTGGAGCTGGTTGCTGGCCCCGAACGCCTTGTCCGGGTCCGCGAGCTTGGTGAGCTTGTACTTGCTGTACGCCCAGTGCGGGGTCCACAGCACGACGGCCACCGGCTCCTTCTTGGCGTAGCTGCGCTCCAGCTGCGCCAGCATCGCCGGGGACGAACCGTCGGAGACCGTGTACTCCTTGTCCAGGCCGTACTGCTTCAGAACCTTGCCCTTGAGGAGCTTCATCTCACCGGTGCCCGGTTCGATGCCGATGATCTTCCCCTTGAAGAGGTCGGCCTTGCCCTTGAGGTCGGCCAGCGACTTCACGTCCTTGACGTACGAGGGCACGGCGATCTCAAGGGAGGTCTTGTCGTACCACGACCCGACATCGACCAGGTTCTTCTTGTATCTGTCCCAGTACTGTTTCTGCGCGACCGGTAGCCAGCCGTCGAACTCGACGTCCACCTGGCCGGTGCTCATCCCGGTGAACATCGAGCCGACGTCGTACTGCTTGATCGACGGCTTGTAGCCGCGCTTCTCCAGGACGTTCTTCCACAGGTACGTGGTCGCGATGTCCTCGTCCCACGGGAAGTAGCCGATCTTCGGCGCGGCGCCCGCGTCCTTGCCCTTCTGCTCGGCGCCGCCGGGCACCGGGGCGAGCTTGTTCGCGATCCCCGGGTTGTCCTTCATCCAGGCGCGCACACCCTGCTGCTCCTTGCCCTTGCCGGCGTCCTGAATGGCCGACTCCAGGCTGGTGAGCTGCTTCTCGCTCAGCTTGAAGTTCTTCATCCACTTCGCGATCTGCGGGTTCTTCTTGGAGAAGCCCTTGCGCGCGATCGTGTCGATGTGGTCGCCCTTGCCGAAGGCGCCCTTGGGGTCCTTCAGCTTGGTGAGCTTGTACTTGTCGTACGCCCAGTGCGGGGACCACAGGGTGACCGCGATCGGCTCCTTCTTGGCGTACGACCGGTCCAGCTGGGACAGCATCGCCGCGGTGGAGCCCTTGACCAGGGTGTAGTCCTTGTTCAGGCCGTAGCCCGGCATGACCTTGTCCTGCATCAGCTTCATCTCACCGGCGCCGGGCTCGATGCCGATGATCTTCTTCTGGAAGGTGCTGGACTTGGTCTTGAGGTCGTCCAGCGACTTCACGCCCTTGACGTACGACGGGACCGCGACCTCCAGCGAGGTCTTGTCGTACCAGGAGCCGAGATCCTCCAGCTTGTCCTTGTACTTCGCCCAGTACGTGGCGTGGGTGGCCGGGAGCCAGGCGTCGGTCTGCATGTCGATGTTGCCCGCGGCCATGCCGGTCCACAGGGCGCCGACGTCGTACGACTGCACCTTGGGCTTGAAGCCGCGCTCCTCCAGCAGCTCCTTCCACAGGAAGGTGGAGGCGACGCCCTCGTCCCAGTTGATGTAGCCGAGGTTGACCGACTGGCCCTTGCCGACGTTGGCGGAGACGGTGGGGCCGCTCTCGTTGCCGCCGAACATCTTCATGCCGCCCGCGACCAGCGCCAGGACGACCACGCCGACCATGGCGACCGAGGTCGCGGGCCGCCAGTGGAGCACCCGCGAGCCGCTGAGCGCCTTGGCCCGCTCCTTGGCGAGCGCGCGGCGGGCCAGCGGGGAGACGCGCTGATTGAGCGCGCTGGTCATCCGGTCCAGGTACATGGCCAGGATGACCACCGCGATGCCGCCCTCGAAGCCCATGGCCACGTCGACGGAGCTGATCGCCTGGAAGACGGTGGACCCCAGGCCCTCGGCGCCGACCATACCGGCGATCACGACCATGGACAGCGCCAGCATGATCACCTGGTTGACGCCCGCCATGATGGTGGGCAGGGCCAGCGGCAGCTGGACGCGGCTCAGAGTGCGGCGCGGATGGGTGCCGAAGGCGTCGGCCGCCTCGACCAGCTCCGCGTCGACCTGGCGGATGCCCAGCTCCGTCATACGGACGCCCGGGGGCATCGAGAAGATGACGGTCGCGACGACGCCGGGGACCACCCCGAGGCCGAAGAAGAAGATGCCGGGGATCAGATAGACGAAGGCCGGCATCGTCTGCATGAAGTCCAGCACCGGGCGGATGGCGGCGCTCACGGCGCGGTTGCGGGACGCCCAGATGCCCAGCGGCACCGCGAACACGATGGTGATCACGCCCGCGACCAGCACCAGCGCGAGGGTGTTCATCGCCTCGCCCCACAGCTCGATCGAATCGATGAGCGCGAATCCGGCGAAGGCGAGGACGGCGGGCAGCAGCCCGCGCAGCCACCAGGCGAGCACCGCGAGGATGCCCGCCATCAGCAGCGGCTCGGGCGCGCTGAGCACCGAGTTCACCCCGTCGTACATGCCCTGCACGACGGAGGAGATGAAGTCGAAGAACCAGCTCAGGTTGTCACGGAGCCAGTTGACGCCGGAATTGATCCAGTCGCCGAGTTCGAGCCTAGGCACCGGTGATCACCTTCTTCGCGGACTCGGGCGCGTCCGGCGCGTCCGGTGTCGACGGCGTGGCTCCGTCACCGCCGGTGTCCCCGTCGCCGAGGACGGCGAGCAGCCGGGCGCGCGGGACGACGCCGACGAGGCCGCCGTCGCCGTTGGTCACCGCGACCGCGGTGGCGCTGCGCGAGCAGGGGGTGAACAGCTCGATGATCGGGGTGTCGGTGCCGACCGTCGCGGGGGCGGCGTCCAGCACGTCCTGCTCGGTGCGCAGCGGCGTGCCGTCGTCGGCGGTGGTGCCCAGCACCTCGGCGGGGTCGGACATGATCGCCCCGGCGGTGAGCACCCGGGACCGGTCGACGTCCTGGGTGAAGGAGGCGACGTAGTCGTTGGCCGGGGTGACCAGGATGTCCTCGGCGGTGCCGATCTGGACGATCCGGCCGTCGCGCATCACGGCGATGCGGTCGCCGAGGCGCATGGCCTCGTTGAGGTCGTGGGTGATGAAGACGATGGTCTTCTTGAGCCGCTTCTGGAGCTGGACCAGCTGGTCCTGCATGTCGCGGCGGATCAGCGGGTCGAGCGCGCTGAAGGACTCGTCCATCAGCAGCACGTCGGCGTCGGTGGCCAGGGCGCGGGCGAGGCCCACGCGCTGCTGCATGCCGCCGGACAGCTCGTCGGGCCAGGACTTCTCCCAGCCGGCCAGGCCGACCATCTCCAGGGCCTCGGTGGCGCGCTTCTCACGCTCCTCGGCCGGTATGCCCTGGACCTCCAGACCGTACCCGGCGTTCTCCAGCACGTTGCGGTGCGGGAAGAGGGCGAAGTGCTGGAAGACCATGCTGATCTTGTGGGAGCGCACCTGGCGCAGATCGCGCGGGCTGAGCGCGGTGAGGTCGTCGTCGTCGAAGAGGACGCGTCCGGCGGTCGGCTCCAGCAGCCCGTTCAGCATGCGCAGCAGCGTGGACTTCCCGGACCCGGACAGACCCATGACGACGAACGTCTGCCCCGCCTCGACCGCGAAGGAGGCGTCGACAACAGCGGCCGTCGTACCCTCCGCCCGCAATTTCTCGCGGTCCGCACCGCCCTCGAGGTCGGCTACCGCCTCATCGGGTCTTCTGCCGAACACCTTGTACAGGCCCTCGGCTCGCAGTTTGGACACATATACCTCTCAGATCGCACCAAAAAACGACCCGCCACCCCCGCCGGCAGGTCGTGGAACAGTGCGGCACCGGTCCGCATGCCCTGCGCAATAGTTGAATCACACAATGGCCTCGTTCCGGCGGCGCACCTGCCCCGCTCCTTATGGCGTAAACCATACGGTGACCCAGCTCACATTCCCAGTCCGGGACTGTCACCGACGTACGGCATCATCGAGGTGTGACCCGACGCCTGATGCTTCTCGATACCGCTTCGTTGTACTTTCGCGCCTATTTCGGAGTGCCCGATTCGGTCAGGGCGCCCGACGGCACTCCGGTGAACGCCGTACGGGGGCTGCTCGACTTCATCGCCCGGCTCGTCCAGGACCACCGGCCGGACGACCTGGTGGCGTGCATGGACTTCGACTGGCGGCCCGCCTGGCGGGTCGAGCTGATCCCCACGTACAAGGCCCACCGGGTCGCCGAGGAGGCCCCGGAGGCGGCCGGGGTCGACCAGGAGGAGGTGCCGGACACCCTCTCCCCGCAGGTCCCGGTGATCGACGCAGTGCTGGACGCGATCGGCATCGCCCGGCTGGGCTCCGCGGGCTACGAGGCGGACGACGTGATCGGCACCCTCGCCGGGCGCGCGACCGGGCCGGTCGACATCGTCACCGGCGACCGCGACCTGTTCCAGCTGGTCAGCGACGAGCGCGAGGCGCGGGTGCTCTACCCGGTCAAGGGCGTCGGCACGCTCCAGCTGGTGGACGAGGCCCTGCTGCGCGAGAAGTACGGGGTCGACGGCGGCGGGTACGCGGACCTGGCGCTGCTGCGCGGCGACCCCAGCGACGGCCTGCCGGGGGTGCCCGGGGTCGGCGAGAAGACCGCCGCCAAGCTGCTGGCCGCCCATGGCGACCTGGCCGGGATCATGGCCGCGGTCGACGACCCCGCCTCGAAGCTGACCCCCGCGCAGCGCAAGCGGCTGGACGAGGCTCGGCCGTATCTCGCGGTCGCCCCCAAGGTCGTGCGGGTCGCCTCCGACGTACCGCTGCCCGCGTTCGACGCCGCCGTGCCGCGGGCGCCGCGCGACCCGCGCGCGGTGGACGCGCTCGCGGAGCGCTGGGGACTGGGTGGATCCTTGCGTCGGTTGCTCTCCACCCTTGAGGGATAAAGTGTTAGGTTAGCTTAACCTAACTCGTTATCGATCAAAGGTGTCGATCAAGGTTGTCGACCAAGGAGGCCGCCATGGCAGACCGTCCGGCCCGTAAACGTCCACGGCCCCACCGGGCACAGGTGGTCCGCGCCGAGCAACTGACCCCCCACATGGTGCGGGTGGTGCTCGGTGGCGGCGGTCTCGCCGGCTTCAGCGCCGGTGAATGGACCGATCACTACGTCAAGCTGCTGTTCCCGGCCGAGGGCGTGGCGTATCCCGAGCCGTTCGACCTGGAGCGGATCCGCGAGGAGTTCCCGCGCGAGCAGTGGCCGGTCACCCGTACGTACACGGTGCGCGCCTGGGACCCGGCGGCCCGCGAGCTGACGATCGACTTCGTAGTGCACGGCGACGAGGGGCTGGCCGGGCCCTGGGCGGCGCGGGCGCGGCCCGGGCAGGAGATCTACTTCTCGGGGCCGGGCGGCGCGTACGCCCCGCGCGAGGACGCCGGCTGGCACCTGCTCGCCGGTGACGAGAGCGCGCTGCCCGCGATCGCCGCCGCGCTGGAGCGGCTGGCGCACCGGCCCGGGGGTGCGGGCGGGGCTCCGGTGCACGCCTTCATCGAGGTCGAGGGCCGGGAGGAGGAGCACAAGCTGACCGTTCCGGACGGCGCCGAGGTGACGTGGCTGCACCGGGGCGCCGCACCGGTCGGCCAGGCGCTGGTGGCGGCCGTGCGCGGGCTGGACTTCCCGGCCGGGCAGGTGCACGCCTTCGTGCACGGCGAGGCGGGCTTCGTGAAGGACATCCGCCGCCATCTGCGGCTGGAGCGCGAGGTGCCGCGCGAGTGGCTGTCCATCTCCGGCTACTGGCGGCGCGGCCACAACGAGGACGGCTGGCAGGCGTCGAAGCGGGAGTGGAACCAGCAGGTGGAGGCCGAGCAGGAGGGGCAGCGCCCCGAGGAGGCCGCCGCGTAGGGCATCGCGCACGCGCGCGCATAGGCGGGCGGGTGGACGGCTGAGGCCGCCACCCGCCCGCTTTTCCTTTTCGACGGGGGGATTTGAGGGGGCGTACGACGGCAGAGAAAACCCGTTAAGGGGCATTAACCCTACTTACACATGAGTCTCTGGTTGCCCCCGTTCCACCTTCCGGCTCCGTCACCCGATGGCTTAAATCGGAAGGAGCGAGATTGACGGCGCCCCTCGTTGACGGCGCCGAATCGCTTCATCCCGAAGACCCGCCCCCAGGCGCCGGCCCCGAGGCCACGGGTCTTTCACCCGCCCTTCCCGCTCACCGGGACGTCCTCCGCGGCCGCGGAGCAGCCATCGGCCTGCTCTCCGCGCCCCCGGCGCAGCGGCACACCGAAGGAGAAGGATCATGGCAACCATCACCTCCGTGGTGGACACGACCACCAGCACCAACCAGGGCAAACCCGGGGACACCGTCCAGATCAACGGCACCGCGCTGGCCACCACCACGCGCGTGAACTTCGGCGCGGCAACGGTCACCCCGACGGGCGTCACCGCCACCCAGGTCACCTTCGTCGTGCCCAGCACGGCACCGTGCTCCGGCCAGGTCTCCGTCAGTGTGACCAGCAGTACCGGCGCCACCAGCAACGCGCTGCCGTTCTTCGTCATCGCCGCACCCACGACCACGGCCCTGAGCGTCACCTGTCTGCCCGCCGCCACGGGCGGCGCGGCGACGCTGTTCGGCACCAACTTCCTGACCGGGACACAGGTCGGGGTGGGCACCGTCGGCAACGTCGCGGTCACCCCCACGCAGACCAACCAGGTCACCTTCACGGCGCCGGCCAACCCGGGGCAGGTCGGCGCCGTGTCGACCCAGGCGGTGACCATCACGACCGCGGGCGGCACCAGCACCTCGGGCACCACCCTGGTCGACTACTACCTCACGCCCGCCATCACCAGCGTGGCCCCCGCGACCGGCACGGCCGGAGACGACGTCACCATCACCGGCACCTCCTTCGTCGGCGTCGACACCGTCACCTTCACCGACAGCGCCGCCGCCACCGCCACCGCGGTCTTCACACCCGTCAGCGGCACCCAACTCGTCGCCACCGTGCCCGGCGGGCTCGCCACCGGCGCCGGGACCATCACGGTCCACACCTGCGGCGGGACCTCCAACGCCCAGGCCTTCACCATCACCTGACGGCCGGGGGACGACCGAGCGCCGACCGCGTCACCGCACTGCCCTTAGTGCCCTGGCCGACCGCCCGACCGGCCAGGGCGCTGCCGTCTGCCGTCGAGGTACGAGAAGGAGAACAGCGTCATGGCCCCCATCGTGACCAGCGTCAGCCCCGCCCAAGGTGCCCCGGCGGGAGGAACCCCCGTCACCATCACCGGCTCCGGCTTCACCGGCGCCACCGCGGTCAGGTTCGGCACCGGCCTGGCCACGAACGTGGTCGTCGTGAGCGGTACGCAGATCACGGCCAGGACGCCCGCGGGGACCGGCACGGTCAAGGTCACGGTCACCGGACCGTCGGGGACCAGCTCCCAGAACGTGTTCTTCACCTACACCACCGTCGCGGCTCCCGTCCTCACCGCGCTCAGCCCGGCCTCGGGTCCCCCCTCCGGCGGCAACGCGGTCACCCTCACCGGCACCAACCTCACCGGCGCCACCTCGGTCATGTTCGGGATCAACCCCGCCACCATCCTCACCAACACGGCCACCCAAGTCACCGTCACCGCCCCCGCGGGCACCGGCGGGGTGGCCGTCGTCGTCACCACTCCCGGCGGCACCAGCAACGCGCTCGGCTATACCTACGCCGCCGCCCCCGCACCGTCCCTGACCAGCCTCAGCCCGGCCTCCGGGCCGACCGCGGGCGGTAACACCGTCACCCTCAACGGCACCAACCTCTCCGGCGCGACCTCGGTCATGTTCGGGATCAACTCGGCCGCCATCCTCACCAACACCGCCACCCAGATCACCGTCACCGCTCCCGCCGGACCGGCGTCCGCGGTCAACGTCGCCGTCACCACGCCGGGCGGCACCAGCAACGCGCTGCCGTACTTCTACATCACCGCGCCGACCGTCACCGAGCTGTCCACCCACCTCGGCCCGGCCAGCGGCGGCAACACCGTCACCGTCTTCGGCAGCAGTCTGACCCTCACCAGCGCCGTCAGCTTCGGCGGAAACCCGGCCACCGCCATCACCGTGATCTCCGACAGCCAGCTGACCGTCACCGCCCCGGCCGGTTCCGGCACGGTCCAGGTCACCGTCACCACCCCCGGCGGCACCAGCTCGACGGGGACCGGGAACCCGCACTACACCTACCTCGGCGCCCCCGTCCTCAGCAGCCTCAACCCGCCGGACGGCCTGGACACCGGGGACGAGTCGGTCGTCCTCGTCGGCAGCAACCTCACCTACACCGACGCGGTGACCTTCGGCGGCGTCCCGGCCCCGTTCGCCGCGATCTCGGACACCCAGGTCGTCGCCACCACCCCCGGCGGGCCGCCCGGGGTGGTGAGCGTCGTCGCCCACACCCCGGCCGGAAACAGCAACGCCCTCCCCTTCACCTACGACCCGTCGTGAATCCGGCCCGCCAGGGACCGGCCTCAGCCGACGGAGGAGTACGCCACGACCCCGCGCAGCAGCCCGTCGACCGCCTTGCGGGCGTTGCGCGCGACCGCGCCGTCCGGGGCCGCTGCCGCGATCTGACCCAGCACATCGATCAGCTGCTTGCACCAGCGCACGAAGTCACCCGCGGGCATGTCGACCTCCCGCAGCAGCTCGTCCAACCCGTGGCCGGACGCCCAGCGGTACGCGGCCCAGGCGAAGCCCAGATCCGGTTCGCGCTGGCCAACCCCCTCCGCCTGGTTGATCTTGTGCTCCTCCTCCAGGGCGTCCAGCCTGCCCCAGATGCGGACCATCTCGCCCAGCGCCTCCTTGGCGGGTCCGGTGGGGAGCTTGGGCGGCAGCGCGTCGTCCGCCGACCGGGACTCGTACACCAGCGCCGACGCGCACGCCGCCAGCTCGGCGGGCTTCAGCCCCTCCCAGACGCCGTCCCGCAGGCATTCGCTGGCCAGCAGGTCCAGCTCCCCGTAGAGCCGGGCCAGCCGTCTGCCGACGTCCGTGACCTCGTCACCGCGCAGATAGTCCAGCTCGGACAGCAGCGCGCAGATCCGGTCGAAGGTGCGGGCGATGGTGTTCGTCCGCCCCTCTATGCGCCGCTCCAGCTGGCGGGTGTCCCGCAGCAGCCGGTGGTAGCGCTCGCCCCAGCGGGCGTGGTCCTCGCGGTCGGAGCAGCCGTGGCAGGGGTGGGCGCGGATGGCGGCGCGCAGCCGCGCGATCTCGGTGTCGTCGGCCGCGCGCGAGCGCTCCTTGCGGTGCCGCCGCGCGTCGTGGTGACCGGCCTTGGTGCGCAGCGCGGAGGCCAGGTCCCGGCGCGACTGCGGGCTGCGCGGGTTGAACGACTTGGGGATCCGCATCCGGTCCAGCGGCTCGACCGGCACCGGGAAGTCGATCGACGCCAGCCGCTTGACCTGGCGCTCGGCGGTGAGCACCAGCGGGCGCGGCCCGTCGTGGTGCTCGAAGCCGCGGTGGCCGTTGGACCGCCCGGCGGCCAGCCCCGGGTCCAGCACCAGGGCGAGCCCGGCGAACTTGCCGGTGGGCACGTGGATGACGTCGCCCGGACGGAGCTTCTCCAGCGCCACCGCGGCGGCCGCCCGGCGCTGCGCCGCGCCCTGCCGGGCGATCTCGGTCTCGCGGTCCTTCAGGTCGCGGCGCAGCCGCGCGTACTCGTCGAAGTCGCCGAGGTGGCAGGTCATGGAGGCGCGGTAGCCCTCCAGCCCCTCCTCGTTGCGCTGCACCTGACGGGAGATCCCGACGACCGCCTTGTCCGCCTGGAACTGGGCGAACGAGGTCTCCAGCAGCTCCCGCGAGCGATGCCGCCCGAACTGGGAGACCAGGTTGACCGCCATGTTGTACGAGGGCTTGAAGGACGAGCGCAGCGGATACGTGCGCGTGCCGGCCAGGCCCGCGAGGGCGGCCGGGTCCATGGCGCGCTGCCACAGCACCACCGCGTGGCCCTCGACGTCGATGCCGCGCCGCCCGGCCCGCCCGGTCAACTGGGTGTACTCACCGGGGGTGATGTCGGCGTGCTGCTCCCCGTTCCACTTGACGAGCTTCTCCAACACCACCGAACGGGCGGGCATGTTGATGCCGAGCGCCAGGGTCTCGGTGGCGAACACCGCCTTGACCAGGCCGCGGACGAACAGCTCCTCCACGACCTCCTTGAAGGTGGGCAGCATCCCCGCGTGGTGGGCCGCGATGCCCCGCTCCAGGCCCTCCAGCCACTCGAAATACCCCAGCACATGGAGGTCTTCATCGGGGATGCCCGCGGTGCGCTCCTCGACTATCGCCCGCACCTGGGCGCGCGCCGCGTCGTCGTTGAGCCGCAGGCCCGCGTACAGGCACTGCTGGACGGCCGATTCACAGCCCGCCCGGCTGAAGATGAAGGTGATGGCGGGCAACAGCCCCTCGGCGTCGAGCCGGTCGATGACCTCGGCTCTGCCCGGGGTCCAGATGCGGCTGCGCTGGCGGCGCTCGCGCTCCCGGTCGGCCTCCCGCATGTTGTTCCGCCCCCGGCGCTTGTCGCGGCCGAAGGCGGGGCGGCTGTTCTCCATCCGGGCCAGCCGGACGAGGTCGGGATTGACCTCGCGGCGGCCGGACTGGTCGCCGTCCTTCCCGCTCTTCTCCTCGAAGAGGTCGTACATCCGGCGCCCCGCCAGCACGTGCTGCCACAGCGGCACCGGGCGGTGCTCGGAGACGATCACCTCGGTGTCGCCGCGCACGGTGTCCAGCCAGTCGCCGAACTCCTCGGCGTTGGAGACCGTGGCGGACAGCGACACGAGCGTCACCGACTCGGGGAGGTGGATGATGACCTCTTCCCAGACGGCGCCGCGGAAGCGGTCGGAGAGGTAGTGCACCTCGTCCATCACCACATAGCCGAGGCCCAGCAGCGACTGGGAGCCCGCATACAGCATGTTGCGCAGCACCTCGGTGGTCATGACGACCACCGGTGCCTCGGAATTGACGCTGTTGTCCCCGGTGAGCAGGCCGACCTTGTCCGCGCCGTAGCGCTTGACGAGGTCGGCGTACTTCTGGTTCGACAGCGCCTTGATGGGCGTGGTGTAGAAGCACTTGCGGCCCTGGGTGAGCGCCAGGTGGACGGCGAACTCGCCCACGATGGTCTTACCCGAACCGGTGGGAGCGGCGACCAGCACACCCTTGCCGGCCTCGAGGGCCTGGCACGCCTCGATCTGGAACGGATCCAGCGCGAAGGCGTACATCTCGCGGAAGGGGGCCAGCGCGGTGGCCTGCTCGGCGGCCCGGATGCGGGCCGCCGCATAGCGCTCGGCGGGAGATAGCTCGTCGGTCATCGTATGTACGAGACTACCGGCCACCTCCGACAACGCACGCGATCTTTACGGCGGGATGGGGATCGGAGCCCCGTCCCGCCTACGTGACGTCGTCGTAGCCGTTGCGCCGCACCGGGTCGTCGGCTGCGGGCAGCTCGCCCGCGGCGACGGGCGCGCTGTCCTCGATGGGCTCCGGCGTCAGATCCAGGCTCGACGCCTCGTCGTCGCTCAGGCCGAAGTCGGGGTCGGCGGCCCGGCGCCGCGCCTTGCGCCGGTCGTTGAGGAGGGCGATGCCGACCGCGCCGAAGTAGAGCACGGTGACCGGCCCGGCCAGGGCGAACATGCCGATCGGGTCGGTGCTGGGGGTGGCCACAGCACCGAAGACCGTGATGCCCATGATCATGGCCCGCCACCAGCCGAGCATCCGGCGTCCACTGAGGATTCCGGTGAAGTTCAGCAGGATCAGCAGCAGCGGCAGCTCGAACGCCAGCCCGAAGACCACGATCATGCGGGCGAGCAGATCGAGGAAGTCGTCCAGCGGGAGCAGGTTGTTGGCCCCGCCGGGCGTGAAGTCGAGCAGGACCTTGGCGCTGGTCGGGAGGATCTTGTACGCGAAGAAGGCGCCGCCGACGAACAGCGGCACGCCGAGGCCGACGAAGAAGAGTCCGTACTTCTTCTCGTTGCGGTGCAGACCGGGCGCGAGGAACGCCCACAGCTGATAGAGCCAGACCGGCGTGGCCAGGACCAGGCCGGTGGTGAAGGAGACCTTCAGCATGATCGTGAACGGCGACAGCAGACCGTTCACGGTGAAGTACGCGCACTGCTTGCTGGCGCCGCTGTTGGTGAGCTGGGACAGCCGGGCCCCGCCGGGGCAGCCGACGGAATCCAGCACCGGCCGCATCAGAAAGTCGACGATGTCCTTGTAGAAGAACATCGCGACGATCGTGATCACGCAGATCGCCAGGACCGACCTCATCAGCCGGTTGCGCAGCTCGCGCAGGTGGTCCGCGAGGGGCATCCGCCCCTCAGGGTCCTTCTCCTTCTTGTTGCGGGCAGACTTGAGCAACCCACGTCCTCATCTCGTGCGTCGAACGGCGGCCGTCGGCGCCGCCGCCAAGTGGGCCCGGGTCAGCGCTTGGTGGTGTCGCTCGGTTCGGCCACCGGACGGGAGCTGGTGACATCGCCCGGAGCGGCCTGAATGGTGCGGTGGGCCTGGTCCTGGCCGGGGTTCGGCGGGTCCGCCGGGGCGTCCTGGTCCTGCTTGCCCTCCGACTTCATCGCCTTGGCCTCGCTCTTGAGGATGCGGGCGGACTTACCCAGCGAGCGCGCCATGTCGGGGAGCTTCTTCGCACCGAACAGCAGCAGAACGACGATCAGGATGAGGATGATCTCGGTAGCGCCGAGCCTTCCGAACATATTCGTCTACCTTCTCACCGAGGCGGCTGGGGTGGGGCTGCCGACCGTTCGGACAGGAGTCCGGCAGCCGTGCTGTCAGCGATCGTAGCGCGCAGGGGTGAATGCGGGGCAATCCCCATGCAGACGCCTGGTTGCGGCCCTCCGCCTCGACTCCAGGGCCACGACCAGCCAGCGTACCCCGCTTCCCTGTGATGCAGCAGGGCGCCGCCGATCAGCCGCCAGGGCGCCGCCGGTCAGTGGCCGCGGGTGCCGCCCTCGTCCCGGTGCACCGCTCCCACCTGCGCACTCAGCGGCCCGGTGGCCCGCTCCAGGTCCTCGGCGGCCCGGGTGATCCGCGCGGAGCTGTCCGACACCTGCCGGGCCAGTCTGCGCACCTCGGTGTAGACCCGCAACGAAAGCACGGCGAGGACGGCGATTCCGCAGAACGCGAGGGCGAGGGCGAGCATCGGCCAGAGCATGGGGCGACCCTATCGGGGCCGCCCCGGCCGCCGGACCGCGCGGTCAGAGGTCAGACGGTCGAGTGCAGCCGCAGGGTGCGCACCCCGCCGCCGGTCAGCAGCTCCACGATCCGCTCCCCCGCGGGCTTGCGCACCGCGCTGCCGCAGTCGGGACAGGTGAAGGAGTAGAAGGTGGTGCGGTCACTGGCCCCGATCGCCAGCCGCAGCGCACCGGCGGCCAGCTCGAACCGGCCCCGGCACTCCGGGCAGGCTGCCTTGAAGATCACCGAGGTGGGATTCCCCCCAGCGGTCACTGTGTGCGTCCCTTCACTCACCGCAAGCCCGTCACTCGCCGTACGCCCTCATTCACCGGAAGCCCTCACTCGCCATAGGCCGCAAGCGCTTGCCGCGCCGCGTCCCGGGCGCTGTCCGCGAGCCCCTGCGGCGCGACGATCCGGCCGTCCCTGCCGAGCCGCAGCGCCAGCCGGCGCAGGCTGCCGGGGTCCGGGGCGCGCAGCGTGATCCGCAGGCCCCCGTCGGGCAGCTCCTCCGCGCTGTCGTGCGGGTAGTACTCGGCGACCCAGCGCCCGCCCGGGCCGGTCTCGACGACCACCTCGGGGTCCTCGGCGCCGGTCTGCACCAGCCCGGTGGACGGATCGGAGAGGTCGCGCAGCTCGATCGGGGGCGGATCGGACGCCTCGTCCAGCAGCTTGATCTCCACGACCCGGTCGAGCCGGAAGGTGCGGCGCGCCTCCGACAGCCGGCACCAGGCCTCCACATAGGTGTGGCCGACGGCGAACAGCCGGATCGGGTCGACCTCGCGCTCGGTGACCTCGTCACGCGCGGGCGAGTAGTAGCGCAGCCACAGCCTGCGGCGCTCGGAGATGGCCCGGTCGACGTCGGCGAAGACGCCGCCCTCGGATTCGAAGGTGACCGACAGCCGGGAGCTGGCGCCCGCCACCTCGCCCGCCGCGGCCTCCAGCTTGGCGGTGGCCCGCAGCAGCGCCTCCCGGTCGCTCTCGCGCAGCCCGGGCAGGGTGGCGACGGCACGGGCGGCGACGAGCAGCGCGGTGGCCTCGTCGGCGGCCAGCCGCAGCGGCTCGGCGACATCGTCGGGGTTGTGCCACCAGATGCGCTCACCGTCGGTGTCGATGTCCAGCAGGTCCCCGCCGCGGAAGCTGGTGCCGCACAGCGGCAGCACATCGAGGTCGGCGATCAGCTCGTCCTCGCTGATGCCGAAGGCGCGGGCCACCTCGGCGACACGGGCCCCCGGGCGCTCCCGCAGATACGTCACCAGGGACAGCATCCGACGGGTCTGGTCAATGGCGTTTCCGGCCATGATGAAGTCGCTTCCGTCCCCTCAGCCCTTGGCCACGGCGCGCAGCCGCTCCACGACATCCGCCCGCAGCTCGTCGGGCCCCAGTACGACCACGTCCGGGCCGAATTCCACCAGCCAGGCGTCCAGCCCGTGCCCGTACGGGATCTCCAGCTCGTCCCAGCCGTCGTCCCCGGTACGGGTGGTCAGCGCCCTCGCCCGCAGCGGATAGCCGTGCCCGGCCCGCACCCTGATCCGGGCGGTGCCGGTGGCGGTCTCCCCCGCCCAGCTCTCGACCGTCTCCCGCACGGTGGAGTGGTCGGGCACCTCGGCGGTGTACGCGCCGGAGCGCAGCCGCACCCGGCCGGTGATCCGGGAGAGCCGGAAGACGCGCTCGGCGGACCGCCCGCGGTCCCATCCGGCGAGATACCAGTGGCCGCGCCAGCACTCCAGCGTCCAGGGCTCGACCTGGCGCTGCTCGGGGTGGGCGGCGTTGGACTTGCGGTAGTCGAAGACGACCGGGCGGCGGTCGCGGCAGGCGAGCATCAGCGGCTCGAACGCGGCCTCGTGGACCGGGATGTGCGGCTGGAGCGCGCTCTGCGGCTGGGTGTCGTACGGGTCCTCGGCGACCGGCATCCCGGCGGCGCGCAGCTTCTGGAGCGCGCCGCTCGCCGCGCCCGCGAGCCGGGCCTGCTGCCAGACGTTGGCGGCCAGGCCCAGGGCGGCGGCCTCCTCGGCGTCCAGGGTGATCGGGGGAAGGCGGTTGCTGTCCCGGCGGGCGAGATAGCCGACTTCGCCGTCCAGGCCCTCCACCGTCTCGATGACCAGGCCGAGTTCGCGCAGATCGTCTTTGTCGCGCTCGAACATGCGGTTGAACGCCTCGTCACCCGCGGCGGTGGAGCCGGCGGCCCCCTCCAGATACGCCTCTATGGAGCCCCGCAACTCCCGTTTGGTCAGCGGACGCCGGGTTCCCAGCAGGCACAGCGCCAGATTCATCAGCCGCTCGGCCTTGGCAATCGCCATCGACGCCCTTTCTTCTTGACCTTACGACCGTGACCGTACCGCTCCGGGCACGCACCGCAAAAGCCGAGGGCCCCCGCCCACGGGCGGGGACCCCAGCGTATGCCGTACGTGAGGTCTCAGACGGAGACCAGGTCGCACACGAAGATCAGCGACTCGCCCGGCTTGATCCGGCCGCCACCGGCGCCACGGTCGCCGTAGGCCAGGTGCGGCGGGATGATCAGCTGACGGCGACCGCCGACCTTCATGCCCTGGAGGCCCTGGTCCCAGCCGGAGATGACCTGGCCGACACCGAGCTGGATGCGCAGCGGGGTGCCGCGGTTGTAGCTCGCGTCGAACTCCTCACCGGTGGAGAAGGCCACGCCGACGTAGTGGACGGCGATGTTGTCGCCGGCCTTGGCGGCGGGCCCGTCGCCCTCCCAGATGTCCTTGATCTCCAGGTCCGCCGGCGGCTCGCCGCCCGGGAAGTCGACCTCGGGCTTGTCGATGCTCACGAAATTGCTCCTCGTTACGTTGTGGGCAACCCGCACACCCTACAGAACGACCGACTACAGAACGGCCAGGATGTCGACGGTGAAGACCAGGGTGGAGTTGGCCGGGATGCCCTTCTGGGCCTTCTTCCCGTAGCCCAGGTCCGGGGGTACGACGATCAGCACCCGGCTGCCGGCCTTCTTGCCCGTGAGCCCCTGCGACCAGCCCTTGACGACCTGCTGGAGGGAGAACTGGGCGAGCTCACCGCGCTTGTACGTGGAGTCGAACTCCTTGCCGCCGTCCCACAGCACGCCCTTGTACTGCACCAGCAGCGAGTCCTTCGCCGTGACCTCGGCGCCGTCGCCCTCGATGACGTACTCGGAGACGAGCTTCTTCGGCGCGTCCTTCTTGGGGACGGTGATCGTGGGGGCCTTGCCGTCGGTGTTGTCCGACACCTTGGGCAGGTCGAAGTTGCTCTGCGCCACCTTCTTGCCCTTGGCGGAGCTCTTGGCGTTGAAGGCGCCCTTGAGGTCGATGACGAACACCAGGGTGTCCGTGCCCTTGATGCCCGCCTGCGGCTGTCCCTGCTTGCCGTACGCGTACGCCGGTGGAACGGCCAGCTCCAGCCTGCTGCCGACGTTGCGGCCCACCAGCCCCTGGTCCCAGCCCGGCAGCACCTGGCCCTTGCCGACCGGGAAGGCGGCCGTCTGCTTCTTGTCGTAGGTGTTGTCCACGACCTTGCCGGTGTTCCAGATCTGGGCGAGGTAGTGCACCTGCACATAGTCGCCCTTGACCGTCTTCGGCCCGTCCCCCTTGATCACCGTCTTGACCGCAAGATCGGAGGACGGCTTCCCGCTACCCTTGGCGACCTTCGGCTTCTCACCGAACTTCTCGCCTCCCGTGATCTCCGGAACCGGTCCGCTCACGATCTTCCCGGTGGGCGCCGGTGAGGGCCCGGTCGGCTCCTGGGACGGCTTGGCCTTGTCGGATCCTGACTTGTCGTCACCGCAGCCCGCGAGCGTGAGCAGGCCCGCGGGCACGGCAAGGAGTACGGAGCGTCGGCGCACGGAGTCCTCGTTAGGTAGATCTTGCGATGGCCAATGCGCGCCACTTTACGGCGTGACGCGGGCCCCGTCCGAGAAACGCACGGGGCCCGCGTCATACATAAGCCGTACGCCGACTCAGGCCATACGCCGACTCAGCCAGCCGCCTACATACCGGCGATGAGTTTCTCCACCCGGTCGTCGACCGAACGGAACGGGTCCTTGCACAGCACCGTCCGCTGCGCCTGGTCATTGAGCTTGAGATGCACCCAGTCCACGGTGAAGTCGCGGCGCTGCTCCTGAGCCCGCCGGATGAAGTCACCGCGCAACCGGGCGCGGGTGGTCTGCGGGGGCACCGACTTGCCCTCGAAGATCTTCAGATCGTTGCACACCCGGGCCGCCTGCCCCCGCTTCTCCAGCAGGTAGTACAGCCCGCGGCGGCGGTGGATGTCGTGGTAGGCGAGGTCCATCTGGGCGATCCGCGGATGAGACATGGTGATGTTGTTCTTCGCCCGGTACCGCTCGATGAGCTGGTATTTCATCACCCAGTCGATCTCGGTGCCGATCCGGTCCAGCTCCTCGGTACGGATCGCCTCCAGGGTGCGGCCCCACAGCTCCAGCACCCGCTCCACGGTGCCGGTGCGGATGCCCCGGCGCTCGCAGAAGTCGACGGCCTTCTCGTAGTACTCCTGCTGCACCTCCAGGGCGGACGCCTCGCGCCCGCTGGCCAGCCGCACCTTGCGCTGCCCGGTGATGTCGTGGCTGACCTCGCGGATCGCCCGGATCGGGTTCTCCAGGGTCAGATCGCGCATCACCGTGCCCGCCTCGATCATGCGGAGCACCAGGTCGGTGGCGCCGACCTTGAGCAGCATCGTGGTCTCGGACATGTTGGAGTCGCCCACGATGACGTGCAGCCGCCGGTAGCGCTCGGCGTCGGCGTGCGGCTCGTCGCGGGTGTTGATGATCGGCCGGGAGCGGGTCGTCGCCGAACTGACGCCCTCCCAGATGTGCTCGGCGCGCTGGCTGACGCAGTACACCGCGCCGCGCGGGGTCTGGAGCACCTTGCCCGCCCCGCACAACAGCTGCCGCGTCACCAGGAACGGGATGAGAATGTCGGCGAGCCGGGAGAACTCCCCGTGCCGGGCCACCAGATAGTTCTCGTGGCACCCGTAGGAGTTGCCCGCGGAGTCCGTGTTGTTCTTGAAGAGATAGACGTCGCCCGCGATTCCCTCCTCGTGCAGGCGGCGCTCGGCGTCGACGAGCAGACCTTCGAGAATGCGCTCGCCGGACTTGTCGTGGGTGACCAGCTCGGTCACGTTGTCGCACTCGGGTGTGGCGTATTCCGGGTGCGATCCCACGTCGAGATAGAGGCGGGCGCCGTTGCGCAGGAAGACATTGCTGCTACGGCCCCACGAGACGACACGGCGGAAGAGGTACCGCGCCACTTCGTCAGGAGACAACCGGCGCTGTCCCCTGAATGTGCACGTGACGCCGTACTCGTTCTCCAGCCCGAAAATGCGGCGGTCCATGCCTGAACATTACGCCTGATGGCCTGCTCTGAAACCGGGTTCGGCGGCATGGCTGCGATCATTTTCCGGACGAGGGCCATCCGGCGTTCGCCGCGGGGGCTCCGTCAGGTACCTCCGGGCACCCAGCAGGACCGCCAGCGCGGCCGCTCCGGCGGCCCCCGGGACGGCGAATCCCAGGGCCACCCCGCCCAGCTCCACGGCCGGCCCCGCCGCGGCCGAACCGACCGAGCTGCCCACCACGAAGGTCGTCACGAGCCACGAGAACGCCTCCGTGACCGTCCCCGCCGGGGCGTGCCGGTCGATGACGACGAAGGCACACGCGAGCGCCGGAGCCAAGAACACCCCCGCCACCCCCGCCAGCACCGTCATCACCGGAACGCCCGGCACCAGCACGAGCGGCAGATAGCCGAGCGCCAGCGCGGCCACCAGCACCCGCAGCCGCCGCTCGGGCGCCCCCGCCCACGGACGGGCGCCGTAGACCACGCCGCCCACCAGCGCGCCCACACCCAGCGCGGACAGCAGATAGCTGGAGACCATGCCGCCCCCGTGCTCGTCCGCGTACGCGACGGCGGCCACCGCGATCGCGCCCAGGGCGATCCCGACGAAGAAGAACGACCCCATCAGCACCAGCATCCCGGACGAGCGCAGCGCGCCCAGCCAGTGCGCCTCGCGCGGCGCGGAGCGCCACCGCCGGGACGGCGGGGACACCACCACGGACAGCGCGCCCAGGACCCCCGCCGCGTTGACCACCAGCAGCGCGGCCGCCTCGGACCACCCGGCGACCAGGAGGGTGACCAGCAGCGGGCCGACGGCGAACATCACCTCCTGGGCCACGGCGTCCAGCGCGTACGCCGCGTGCACCTGGTCCGAGCGGCGCAGGACGTCCGGCCACAGCGCCCGCAGCCCGCCCTCCAGCGGGGGCGTGAACAGGCCCGCGACCAGCATCGCGGCGTACGCCACCGGCAGCGGATCGAGGCCCACGAGGGCGAACAGCGCCATCCCGAGCGCGGAGACCACGACGGCCGGGAACATCACCCGCGGCTGGCCCCAGCGGTCCACCGCCCGGCCCAGCAGCGGCTGCCCGACGGCGTTGGCCACCCCGTAGACGGCCGAGAGCGCCCCGGCGAGCGCATAGCTCCCGTCCTCGGAGCGGGTGAAGAGCACCACGGCGAGCGGGGCGGTGGCGTTCGGGAGGCGGCCGATCAGCGTGCCGGTGAGCAGCCGTGCCGCGTGGCGGGTGCGCAGCAGTTCCCCGTAACCAGCCGCCATGGCTGCCCCTCCTCGTGGGTCGTGCCCTTGTGGGTCATGCGATCAAGTTTTACGTATAACGAAGCGACGTCATACGTATCATGGCGCCCTGCCCCGGGTCCACCCGCGGGCGGACACGGCGGATGCGCGCACACCGCGGACACGGCGGATGCGGCGGCAGACGGAGCGGAGGCGATGTGGCACACGGGACCGGGCCCTCCACGGCCGCGGCACGGATCACCAGCCGGGACGTGGCACGACACGCCGGGGTGTCCCAGGCGACCGTCTCCCTCGTGCTCGGCGACAAGTGGCGCGGACGGGTGTCGGAGCGCACGGCGGACGTCGTACGGGCCGCCGCACGCGAGCTGGGCTACCGGCCGAACCTGGCGGCGCGCAGCCTGCGGATGGGCCGCACCCGGACCGTGCTGCTCGTCGTCCCGGCCCTGACCAACGAGTTCTTCGCGCACGTCTACACCGGCGCCGCCCGGGTCGCCGCCGACCACGGCTTCGGCGTGGTGCTCTACCCGTCCCCCGAGGGCGTCGGCCCGGCCCGGGACCCCTTCGACTCGGCGCGGGCCTCGCTGGACGGCGTGATCGCCTCCTCGATGGCCGCCGAAGCGCTGGACGCGGTGCGCGGGGGCGGACTGCCGCTGGTGATGCTCGACAGCGACCCCGACGACCCGGCCGCCGCCTCCACCGTCAACCTGGACATCGGCGACGGCATGCGGCAGGCCGCGGAGCATCTGCTGGGCCTCGGGCACCGCCGGATCGTCCATCTGGCGGCCGCCGTGGACTCCTGGACGTTCCGGGTGCGCGCCCGGGCCCTGGCCGCGGCCGTGCACGCGGTGCCCGGCACCGCGCTGCACACCGAACACGCGGCGCTGAGCGTCGAGGAGGGGCGGCGGGCTGCGCTACGGGCGCTTGGCGCGCCGGGGCCCCGGCCCACGGCGCTGATGTGCGACGACGACATCCTCGCCGCGGGCGCCTGCAAGGCCGCCCGCCGACTGGGCCTGCGGGTGCCCGAGGACGTGTCGATCACCGGCGTCGACGACTTGGCGCTGGCCACGGCGGTCGAGCCGGAACTGACCACCGTGACGCTGCCCGCACAGGCGGTCGGAGCGGAGGGCATGCGGGCGCTGATGGCGGCCCTCGACGGAGAACCGGCCGGGGACACGACACTGCCCGTGGAACTGGTCGTACGGGACTCCAGCGCCCCGCCCCCGCCGACCCCGTGGTGAGCCCCGGCGGGGGCCCACCACGGCGGGACGGTGTGCTCTACTCCTCGCCCTCCGAGGACTCTCCGGACTCGCCGGACTCCGTGGCCTCGCCGGACTCCGCGTCCGACTCCGCCGCGGCTCCGGCACCCTCCAGGAGACGGGCCAGCTGACGGCCCAGGACCCGCTTGAACTTCCGCGCCTGAGGCCGCTTGCGGTCCAGGACCGCGACCTCAAGCTGCTCGGCGGTGAGGCTGCGCTCCCCGCCGTTGTTGTCCCGGGCGAGCGAGTCGACAGCCAGCTTGAGGGCCTCGGCCAGCGTCATACCGTCCCGGTGACGCTGGTCGAGATAGCTGCTGATCTGGTCGGCGTTGCCACCGACGGCGACCGAGCCGTGCTCGTCCACGATGGAACCGTCGTGCGGCAGCCGGTAGATCTGGTCGTCGGCCGGACCCTCGCCGACCTCCGCGACGATCAGCTCGACCTCGTACGGCTTCTCGGCGGCGCTGGAGAAGATCGTGCCCAGCGTCTGTGCGTAGACATTGGCGAGGCCACGGGCCGTGACATCGTCGCGATCATAGGTATAGCCGCGCAGATCGGCATAGCGGACGCCGCCGATGCGCAGATTCTCGAATTCGTTGTACTTGCCGACCGCCGCGAAGGCGATCCGGTCATAGATCTCGCTGACCTTGTGCAGCGCACGGGACGGATTCTCGGCGACAAAGAGGATGCCGTCGGAATACTGGAGCACGACCACGCTGCGGCCGCGCGCGATGCCCTTGCGGGCGTATTCCGCGCGGTCGGCCATGGCCTGCTGGGGCGATACATAGAACGGCGTCGTCACCGGTTATCCGTCCCTCTCTGTCATTGGCGAATGCATTCCGGGTCAATCGTCCCCTCAGAGCAGGGCGGCGCGCGGGCCGTCCGGCTCTTCGAGCCGCCGCTCGTGGACGGCGCGGACGATGTCGGCCACCTCTGCCTCGGTGAACCTCTTGAAGCCGTCCTCGGTGATGACCGTGACGATGGGATAGATGCGCCGGGCCAGATCGGGGCCGCCGGTCGCCGAGTCGTCGTCCGCGGCGTCGTACAGCGCCTGGATCACGGTGGTGGCGGCCTGCTCCTCCGTCAGGTCCTCGCGGTAGAGCTTCTTGAGCGCACCACGGGCGAACGTCGAGCCGGAGCCGATGGTCGCGAAGCCGCGCTCCTCCGAACGCCCGCCGGTCACGTCGTAGGAGAAGATGCGGCCCTTGTCGCGGTCGACGTCATACCCCGCGAAGAGCGGGACGACGGCCAGGCCCTGCATCGCCATGCCGAGATTGCCGCGGATCATGGTCGACAGCCGGTTGGCCTTGCCCTCCAGCGAGAGGACGGTGCCCTCGACCTTCTCGAAGTGCTCCAGCTCCAGCTGGAAGAGCTTGACCATCTCCACGGCGATACCGGCCGTGCCCGCGATGCCGACGGCCGAGTACTCGTCCGCCGGGAAGACCTTCTCGATGTCGCGCTGCGCGATGACGTTCCCCATGGTCGCGCGGCGGTCACCGGCGAGCGCCACCCCGCCGGCGAACGTCGCCGCCACGATCGTCGTGCCATGCGGTGCCTCGACGGCGCCCTGCACCGGGGGAAGCGGGCGGCTCCCCGGAAGCAGCCCGGGCTGATGGGCACCGAGGAAGTCCATGAACGACGAGGAGCCGGGTGTCAGGAAGGCAGCTGGTAGACGCCCGGTGCTACGAGTGTTGGCTTCCACACGTTTCCTTCCAGATATGCGGCGGCACGCCGTATGGCATCCGCTCGGTCCTTGAACTGCCCCAATGCCGCATTGCAGCTGAAGCAGAGTACGCCACGGACCCTACCCGTCCCGTGGTCGTGATCCACATGTGCGGCCGGGGCGGCAAGGCATATGCAGCAGACGCCTTGCTGCTCGACCACCAGCACGTCCAACTCCGTCGGCGTGAGGCCGTACTTGCGCTTGAAATAGCTGACTCGGTTCCGCTCCGCCCTGCACTCACGGCAATAGCTCGCCCAGCCGTCCGACGAGGACTTGTTGCGCTCCCACTCGGAGTGCGGCTTTACCTCTTCGCACTGCGGACACCGCTTGTGTCCCGGCGGGACCGGAACCTTCTCCCGGACCCTCTTGCCCTTGGCCTCCTGGCGTTGCCGGTAGTACTCGGCGGAGCACTCCCGGCAGTACGCCTGGAGACCATCGGGCATGGATTTGTTGCTTGCGAAGGCAGTCCGCGGCAGGGCCTGCTTGCAACGCGAACAGCGCCTCGCTTCCGCCTCTTCGTTCACTTCGAGCGACCCCGCGATCTCACCTTGCAATCGAAGGCAAAATCACTCGCCACCCTTCTGAACGAAGGACCTCACGAAATCCTCGGCGTTCTCTTCGAGCACATCATCGATTTCGTCGAGAACGGAATCAACGTCGTCCGAGAGCTTTTCCTGCCGCTCCTTGAGATCCTCCGCGGCCTGCGCGTCCTGCGCCTGCTCCTCGACCTCCTCGGTCGTGCGCGACGCCTTCTGCTGACCGCCGCCGGTGTCCTTGGTCGCCATGTCCCTCACCCCGCTCGGTTCGCCCGCTGATTCGATCGGTCTCAAGATCAGACCCTACAAGCAGGGTCCGACATCGGCCTCCCACTCGCTACAACGCGCGGAGGCCACCACGATGATTCCCGGTCGGAGCCCCTTTCAGCCTCCGGACAGCACCCGGACCAGGTCCTCGGCCGTGCGGCAGCGGTCCAGGAGCTCCTTGACGTGGTTGCGGGTGCCCCGGAGGGGCTCCAGCGTGGGGACCCGTTGCAGAGAGTCACGACCCGGGAGGTCGAAGATCACCGAGTCCCAGGAGGCCGCGGCCACGTCGTCCGCGTACTGCTCCAGGCAGCGGCCGCGGAAGTAGGCTCGGGTGTCCTCCGGGGGCTTGTTCTGGGCCCGGGCCACATCGGAGTCGTCCAGCAGCCGCTTCATCTTGCCGCGGGCCGCCAGCCGGTTGTACAGGCCCTTCTCCGGGCGTACGTCGGCGTACTGGAGGTCCACCAGATGGAGCCGTGCGGCGTCCCACTCCAGGCTGTCGCGCCTGCGGTAGCCCTCCAGCAGCTCGCGCTTGGCCACCCAGTCCAGCTCGCCGGACAGGGACATCGGATCGCGCTCCAGCCGGTTGAGTACGTCCTCCCAGCGGGTCAGCACGTCCCGGGTCTGCTCGTCGGCGTCCGCTCCGAAGCGGTCCTCGACGTACTTGCGGGCCAGCTCGAAGTACTCCATCTGGAGCTGTACGGCGGTCAGCGTGCGGCCGCTGCGCAGCGTGACCAGACGCTGGAGCGTCGGGTCGTGGGAGACCTGGTGCAGCGTGCGGACGGGCTGGTCGACGGCCAGGTCGACGGCGATGAAGCCGTCCTCGATCATCGACAGCACCAGCGAGGTGGTGCCGAGCTTGAGGTAGGTCGACAGCTCGGAGAGGTTGGCGTCGCCGATGATCACATGGAGCCGGCGGTACTTCTCGGCGTCGGCGTGCGGCTCGTCGCGCGTGTTGATGATGGGCCGCTTGAGGGTGGTCTCCAGACCCACCTCGACTTCGAAGTAGTCGGCCCGCTGGCTGATCTGGAAGCCGTGCTCGTGCCCGTCCTGGCCGATGCCGACGCGCCCGGCGCCGGTGACGACCTGGCGGGAGACGAAGAACGGCGTCAGATGGCGCACGATGTCCGAGAACGGGGTCTCCCGCTTCATCAGGTAGTTCTCGTGCGTGCCGTAGGACGCGCCCTTGTTGTCGGTGTTGTTCTTGTACAGGTGGATGGGCTGGGCGCCGGGCAGCTCGGCGGCGCGCATCGCGGCCTCGGCCATGATGCGCTCGCCCGCCTTGTCCCAGAGGACCGCGTCCCGCGGGTTGGTGACCTCGGGGGCGGAGTACTCGGGGTGGGCGTGGTCGACGTAGAGCCGCGCTCCGTTGGTGAGAATGACATTGGCCAGGCCGATGTCCTCGTCCGTGAGCTGGCTGGCGTCCGCGGACTCGCGCGCGAGGTCGAAGCCGCGGGCGTCCCGGAGCGGGTTCTCCTCCTCGAAGTCCCAGCGGGCGCGGCGCGCCCGGTGCATCGCCGCCGCGTAGGCGTTGACGACCTGGGATGAGGTGAGCATGGCATTGGCGTTCGGGTGCCCCGGGACGGAGATCCCGTACTCCGTCTCGATGCCCATTACGCGCCGTACGGTCATGCGGCCCTCCTTGCCCGGCGCGGCCCCAGGCCGGGGCCCGCGCTCAAGTACCGCTCCGCTTCCGGTCCCGTACCGGAACCGGCCCCCGAGCCGCCGTGCCGCGGGATCACTGCGGTACCGATGAGCCTAAAACGGCTGTGCGGTGCTGCGGAGATCATGACAGTCATTGCTCCGGTGGGGCTCGTAGGACTCATACGATGAATGCCGTCCGAAAAGCGCATCCGGCTGCGGATGCCCCGTCCAGGACATCCGCAGCCGGACAGCGGTGTTACAGGTACTGACCGGTGTTCGCCACCGTGTCGATGGAGCGTCCCGTGTCCGCGCCCTGCTTTCCGGTGACGAGGGTGCGGATGAAGACGATCCGCTCGCCCTTCTTACCGGAGATGCGGGCCCAGTCGTCCGGGTTCGTGGTGTTGGGCAGGTCCTCGTTCTCCTTGAACTCGTCCACGCAGGCGGCGAGCAGATGGGAGACCCGAAGGCCCTTCTGGTTGTGGTCGAGGAATGCCTTGATGGCCATCTTCTTGGCCCGGTCCACAATGTTCTGGATCATGGCGCCGGAATTGAAGTCCTTGAAGTAGAGGACTTCCTTGTCACCATTGGCGTAGGTGACCTCCAGGAAGCGGTTCTCCTCGGATTCCGCGTACATCTGCTCGACGACCGACTGGATCATGCCGGCGACGGCCGCCTTCGCGGAGCCGCTGTGCTCGGCGAGGTCGTCCGTGTGGACCGGCAGGCTGGCGGTCAGGTACTTCGAGAAGATGTCCTTGGCGGCCTCCGCGTCCGGACGCTCGATCTTGATCTTCACGTCGAGGCGGCCGGGGCGCAGGATGGCCGGGTCGATCATGTCCTCGCGGTTCGAGGCGCCGATGACGATGACGTTCTCCAGGCCCTCGACACCGTCGATCTCGGAGAGCAGCTGCGGGACGATGGTGTTCTCCACGTCCGAGCTGACTCCGGAGCCGCGGGTGCGGAACAGGGAGTCCATCTCGTCGAAGAAGACGATGACCGGTGTGCCCTCGCTGGCCTTCTCCCGGGCCCGCTGGAAGACCAGCCGGATGTGCCGCTCGGTCTCACCGACGTACTTGTTCAGCAGCTCGGGGCCCTTGATGTTGAGGAAGAAGCTCTTCCCCGCGGGCTTGCCGGTGACTTCGGCGACCTTCTTGGCAAGGGAGTTGGCGACGGCCTTCGCGATCAGCGTCTTGCCGCAGCCGGGCGGGCCGTACAGCAGCACGCCCTTGGGCGGCCGCAGTTCGTGCTCCTTGAACAGGTCGGGGTAGAGGTACGGAAGCTCGACCGCGTCCCGGATCAGCTCGATCTGGTTTCCCAGGCCGCCGATCTTGGTGTAGTCGATGTCGGGGACCTCTTCGAGGACGAGCTCCTCGACCTCGCTCTTGGGCACGACCTCGTAGACGTAGCCGGAGCGGGGCTCCAGCAGCAGGGCGTCACCGGGGCGGATGGTGGTGGCGAGCAGCGGCTCGGCGAGCCGCACCACGCGCTCCTCGTCGGTGTGCCCGATCACCAGGGCCCGCTCACCGTCCTCAAGGACCTCCTTGAGGGTGACGATGTCCCCGGCGCGCTCGAACTCCATGGCCTCGACCACGTTGAGCGCCTCGTTGAGCATGACCTCCTGGCCCTTCTGGAGGTCATCGAGCTCGACGCTTGGGCTGACATTCACGCGGAGTTTACGGCCTCCGGTGAAGATGTCGGCTGTGCCGTCCTCGTTCGCCTGCAGAAAGGCACCGAAACCGGCCGGCGGCTGGGCGAGCCGGTCGACCTCCTCCTTGAGGGCCACGATCTGGTCGCGGGCCTCACGGAGGGTGTTCGCGAGCCGCTCGTTCTGGGCGGAGACTCCCGCCAGATTGGTCTGCAGCTCGACGATCCGCTCTTCGAGAATCCTCGTGTGACGCGGAGAGTCGGCGAGCTTGCGGCGCAGGACGGCGATTTCCTGCTCGAGATAGGCAACCTGGCCGGCGGGGTCGTCAGACCCCCGCCCCGGCCGGATGCCGCGGTTGATGTCGTCGTCGTGGGCTGCCACGGTCCTCACCTCCTCCAAGGGGAGCTGGACGCTTCCTGACCCTACCTGGGCCGGTGCGGGTTGAAACCCCTAGATCACAAACCCGGTCGGCGTGTGTCCGATCTTCACCCTTGCGCACTCCCTCACGCCAGGTGAATACCCACCCAACAACATCGGAAAGCGAGCGGTTGTATCGTCGACCCGGTCAACACCCGCCAGGGCTGGCGATATTTAGTCAATGTTGAATCGCGTATCGAGGGAACGGCAGGCGAAGCACCGTGCGGAACGAGGAGCTCGGCGATCTTGAAGTCTGGATTGACCAGGACCTGTGCACGGGGGATGGGATCTGTGCCCAGTACGCGCCCGAGGTCTTCGAACTCGACATCGACGGTCTAGCCTACGTCAAGAGCGCCGACGACGAGCTTCTCCAGGACAAGGGCGCGACGACCAAGGTGCCGCTGCCGCTGCTCACAGAGGTCGTGGACTCGGCCAAGGAGTGCCCGGGCGACTGCATCCATGTGCGCCGCGCCGCGGACAAGGTCGAGGTGTACGGCCCGGACGCCGAGTAGGGTCCGCGCGCCGGGGCACGCCCGGAGCGCTGGGTGACCGGTCAGACACTCCCCGGGACGGGCAGCGCCTTCAGTACGAACTCGCCGTCCTTCCACTGCCAGTTGACCTTGCGCTGGAGGTCCGGGCAGCACCGCGGGACCTTGGTGGTGGAGTAGCCCAGCAAAGTGGCCGAAACCATCGTTCCGCGCACCGCGAAATCCGTGACACTCATCCCCTCCTTCGGGTCGACGAATGTCGCCACGATCCGGGGGGCCGCACCCTCGCGGGCCGGCTGCGCGAGCACGTAGACGCCGCTGGGCGGGTTGCCGGCCGCGGTGCGGCAGCGTACGACGGCGACGGTTTCCGGCCGCCCGTCGCCGTCCAGGTCGGCGGAGGCGCGGTCCACCACGCCGGGCTCGGCCCGGCCGCAGTCCATCGGGTAGTGCGCGGTGCGCGGGTCGGGCGCCTGTGTCGCCTGGAGGCCGCCGGTGCGGTGGGCGGAGAGGGTGGTGGGAGCCGGTCCCGCCTTGGCGTCGGCGGGCTGGAAGGCCGACGCGCCCGCGACGACGGCGGCTACTGCGGCCGCGGTCGCGATCCAGTGCACCGGACGGGGGTGGGTGTGCGCGAGATCCGGGCCCAGAGACTGCACGCGGGACGACTCCATGAGATGACTGAGGGTGGCTGCGGCGGAGGGGGTGCTCCGCATCGTGCCACATCTCACACCGGCGCGGCCACCGCCCCGCACGGGGGAAGTCGGTGGCCGCGCCGAGTCGTTGACGGTCCGGTGGGGGTGCCGGGGCTAGCCGGTGGCGGCGCCGGTGTCCTTGCCGGTGTCCTTGCCGCTGCCGTAGCCGGGGTAGTCGTCGCCGTACGCGCCCTTGGCGGGGCGGCGGCGGCGCAGCGGGGGCTCGACGCCGTCGGCGAGGCGGCGGGCCGTGAGCAGGAAGCCGGTGTGGCCGATCATCCGGTGGTCGGGGCGTACCGCCAGGCCCTCGACGTGCCAGGTGCGGACCATGGTCTCCCAGGCCGACGGCTCGTTGAAGGTGCCGTGCTCGCGGATGGACTCCACGGTGCGGGCGAGCTGGGTGGTGGTGGCGACGTAGGCGCACAGGATGCCGCCGGGCACGAGCGCCTTGGAGACCGCTTCCAGGCATTCCCAGGGGGCGAGCATGTCGAGGATGACGCGGTCGACGTCGGTGTCGGACAGGTTGTCCTGGAGGTCGCCGACGGTCAGCCGCCAGGCGGGGTGGGGGGCGCCGAAGTAGCGCTCGACGTTCTGGGAGGCGATGTCGGCGAAGTCGGCCCGGCGCTCGTAGGAGTGCAGCATGCCCTGGTCGCCGATGGCCCGCAGCAGGAAGGTGGAGAGCGAGCCGGAGCCGACGCCCGCCTCGACGACGCGTGCGCCGGGGAAGATGTCGGCCATCGCCAGGATCTGCCCCGCGTCCTTGGGGTAGACCACGGCGGCACCGCGTGGCATGGACAGGACATAGTCGGGGAGCAGGGGGCGCAGCGCGAGGTACGCGACGTTTCCCGTGGTGCGCACGACAGTCCCCTCGGGGGCGCCGATCAGCTCGTCATGGGGGAAGGAACCCTTGTGGGTGTGGAAATTCTTCCCGGCTTCGAGCGTGAACGTGTAGTGGCGTCCCTTGGGGTCGGTGAGCTGGACCTGGTCCCCGACCTGGAAGGGCCCGCGACGGCGGGCGGCACCGGTCGGTTCGGACATGTGAACAGCCTACCGGGACCGGGAGCCTGCCCGGGACGGCGGGCCTCGGGGGCCCGCGGGCGTCGGCTCATGCGGTGGGGGTTCGGGCCATGGCGTTGACGAAGGCGCGCTCGACGTCCGCCGTGGAGAGCACGCCGTAGATCTCGCCCGTCTCCTCGACCACCAGGTATTCGGTCGCGGGGGTGGCGCGCAGGGTGTCCAGCAGCTCCTCGCCGGTCAGCTCGGCGGAGACCCGCATGCCGTCCTTGAGGTCCTGGGCGAGGCCGCTGACCGCGACCCAGGGGCGCCGGTGCTCGGGGACGCCGACGATGGCCGCCTCCCGTACGACGGCGGTCGGCGCGCCGTGGCCGTCCACCACGACCAGGGCGCGGGCTCCCGCCTCGTTGGCCCGGCGCAGCGCCTCGGACAGCGGGGTGTCGGCCGCGACGGGCACGGCGCGCCGGGTGAGGTTGCGGGCGCGCAGGTCCGGCAGGCGCTCCCGCAGCCGGGCCATGCGCAGGCTGTTTCCGGCGCCGGTCCAGATGATCGCGGCGAGTATGGCGGCGAGCAGCGCGTCGGTGAGCGAGTCGACGCTGCCGAAGTCCTTGGGTTCGCCGCCGAGGCCGCCGGCCTGGGTGAGCAGGGGCAGCCCGACCAGGACGGCGACGGCGAGCGCCCGGCCGGTCCAGGCGGCGGCGACGGTGCCCGCCATGGGCTTGCCGCTGATCTTCCAGACGACGGCGCGCAGCATCCGTCCGCCGTCCAGCGGGAGGCCGGGCAGCAGGTTGAAGGCGGCCACGATGAGGTTGGAGATCATCAGCCCGGCGAGCAGCACCCCGGGTACGGAGTCGGGGTCCACGACGAGCATGCCGAGGTAGAAGACCCCGGAGAGGATCAGGGAGAGCAGCGGGCCGACGAAGGCGAGGACGAATTCCCGGCCGGGGGTCTCGGACTCCTTCTCGATCTCCGAGACGCCGCCGAAGAACTGGAGCTGGATGCGGCGCACGGGCAGCTTGAAGCGCAGTGCGGCCACGGTGTGCGCCAGCTCGTGCACCAGGACGGAGGCGTAGAAGGCGACCGCGAAGAAGAGCGACACCAGATAGCGGGCGGCGCCCAGCTCCGGCAGGATCCGCTCCAGCTGGCCGCCGAAGACCCAGGTGATGAGGGCGGCCACCAGGAACCAGCTGGGCGAGACGTAGACGGGTACGCCGAAGGGGCGCCCCATGAGGATGCCGCCGCCGGCCTCGGGTGGGCGGCGCGGCTTGTCCGCCTCGGGCTCGGTCGTGCGGTCCGCTCCCCCGTCGCCGGACTGCCGCTGCCCGCTGTTGTCCACGGTGTCCCCTCGTCGGACGCGTCGGTCGCGTCCTGTTTTGATACGGTCCCCACGATCATGCAGTGCGAGGGGCTCGGACGTCGATGGTATGCGTCCGGCTGTCGGTGGCGGGTCGTAGGGTCTTCGCCATGGGAATCACCTCAGGGCAGCCCGAACGGGCGGACGGGGCACCGCAGTCCGGCACCTCCGCGTCGCTGTCGCCGTCGCGTGCGGCGGACTTCATGCGATGCCCCTTGCTGTACCGCTTCCGGGTGATCGACAAACTGCCGGAGAAGCCGAGCGCCGCCGCGACCCGGGGCACGGTGGTGCACGCGGTGCTGGAGCGGCTCTTCGACGCGCCCGCCGCCGAGCGCACCGCGCGGCGGGCCAGGGCGATGGTGCCGGGCGAGTGGGAGCGGCTGGTGGCGGCCAAGCCGGAGCTGGCGGAGCTGTTCCGCCAGGAGGACGGCGAGGAGTCCCCTGAGCGGCTGGCCGAGTGGCTGCTGGAGGCCGAGCGGCTGGTGGAGGGGTGGTTCTCGCTGGAGGACCCGACGCGTCTGGAGCCGGCCGAGCGGGAGCTGTTCGTGGAGACGGCGCTGGAGTCGGGGCTGACGCTGCGCGGGATCATCGACCGGGTGGACGTCGCGCCGGCCGGGGACGTGCGGATCGTCGACTACAAGACGGGGAAGGCGCCCGCGCCGCAGTATTCGGGCGAGGCGCTGTTCCAGATGAAGTTCTACGCGCTGGTGCTGTGGCGGCTGCGCGGCAGGGTGCCGCGGCGGCTCCAGCTGGTCTATCTGGGCAGTGGCGATGTGCTGACGTACGACCCGGAGGAGCGGGATCTGCTCGGGGTGGAGCGCAAGGTGCTGGCCCTGTGGGAGGCGATCCGGCTGGCGACGGAGACGGGGGACTTCCTGCCGCGCCGTACCAAGCTGTGCGGCTGGTGCGACCACCAGGCGCGCTGTCCGGAATTCGGGGGTACTCCCCCGCCGTATCCGCTGCCCGTCGTCCCGGCCCAGTCCGGCAGAATGGACGCGGTCTAGCGAAGGAGATCCCGTGGCGATCCGCGTCCTACTGGTCGATGATCAACCGCTGCTGCGCACCGGTTTCCGGATGATCCTGGAGGCGGAGCAGGATCTGGCGGTCGTCGGTGAGGCGGGGGACGGCCTGCAGGCCCTCGACCAGGTGCGGGCGCTCCAGCCCGATGTGGTGCTGATGGACATCCGGATGCCGCGGATGGACGGAGTGGAGGCGACCCGGCAGATCACCGGCCCGGGGCGGGACGGTCCGGCGAAGGTGCTGGTGCTGACGACCTTCGATCTCGACGAGTATGTGGTGGAGGCGCTGCGCGCCGGGGCCAGCGGCTTTCTGCTGAAGGACGCCCCGGCGACCGAGCTGGTGCAGGCCATCCGGGTGGTGGCGGCGGGTGAGGCGATGCTGGCGCCGAGCATCACGCGGCGGCTGCTCGACAAGTACGCGGGGCATCTGCCCTCGGGTGAGGAGCCGGTTCCGGACACCCTGCACACGCTCACCGAGCGCGAGGTCGAGGTGCTGAAGCTGGTGGCCCGGGGGCTGTCGAACGCGGAGATCGCGGCGGATCTGTTCGTCAGCGAGACGACGGTCAAGACGCATGTGGGCCATGTGCTGACCAAGCTGGGGCTGCGGGACCGGGTGCAGGCCGCGGTGTACGCGTACGAGAGCGGGCTGGTCCGCCCCGGCGCGCAGTAGCCGGGAGACGTACGCCGGGGCGGGGGCGGAGCCGGCGGGCGAGACGTACGGCCCGCCCGCCGGCTTCTTGGCTCAGCTCCGGCCCGTCGTGCCCGTCACCGTGCGGCACCCACCGGAGCGGCGGCCGCGGCCGTGCCCTGTCCGCGTCCCGCCCGGACGGCCCGCAGCAGCGTACGGGGACGGAGGAATATCTTCGTCGGGGAGAGCATGTGCGTGACCTCCAGGAAGCTCCGGTGCACCACCGGGTCGGTCACCGACGCCCGGAGGATGAGGTCGCTGAACCGGGAGGCGGCCCGGAAGCCCCGTGGCCGCGGCTCGGTGACGTGCGGCAGCCTCAGATCGTTGAGGGCGGACGTCTGCCACGCACTGTCCACGACGGCGTTGGCCTCCTTGAAGTACGACCAGGCCGGGCTCCGCCCCGACCGCCCGGATTCGAGGTAGTCCGCCAGGCATGAGGCGTGCATCGCCGCGGAGGACATGCCCTGGCCGTAGACGGGGTTGAACGAGGCGAGACTGTCACCGACCGCGATGAGTCCGGCGGGGAGCCGGTCCATGCGGTGGAAGTCGCGCCGCCGGTTGTCCGGGTGCCGGTAGGTGACCGGCGCCCCGAGGGGCTCGCCCTGCTCGGCCAATTGGCGAAACGGTTCCGCTGAGTCTTCTCGGCACCGGACGAGGAATTCCTCCACGCTCCGTCCGGGACGGTCGTCCGCGTACCCGGCCACCAGGGCGATCCACCGGTCACCCTCGACCCGGCCCAGGGTCGCCAGCCGCATCCGGCCGTCCGGCCAGGTGTCCAGGGACTGTGCCAGCGTCGCGCTCCCCGGTTCGGTGAGGCGGAACAGCGCGGTGGTGTAACCGAGGTCCACCTGCATGCGCCGCATGCGCGGCTCCGGCCAGCCGCCCTCCTTCAGCCAGGCCCCGATCCGGGTGCCGCGGCCGGTCGCGTCGACCACCAGGTCGGCGCCGAGGAGGGTCTCGTCGGCCGCTCCTCCGCCGGGGCCGATGTACCGTACCCCGCTCACCCGGTCGCCGGTGAAGGCGAGCCCGCGCGCGCTGCCGTTGACCAGGCGCAGCTTGTCCAGCGCCAACACCCTGCGGCGAATGTGGGCCTCCAGGAAGGGCCGGGTGGCGCTGATCATCTTTACGCCGCCGACCAGCACCTTGAGCCTCCCGCCGAGATAGCAGTGCACGTCGTCCCCGGTGTCCGCGAGTGCGGCGCCGCCGGCGACGAGTTCCGCGGAGAGGCCGGGGAACCAGTGGTCGATGCGCCTGCGGCCCGCATCCAGCAGGGCGTGCATCTGGGTGCCCTGCGGAACGCCGGGTCGCGGTCCGTCATCGCCTCCGAAGTCGCCCGAGGGGGCGATGTCATCGCGTTCGAAGACAACCACCTCGTCCGCGTGATCACTGAGTACCCGGGCGGCCAGCAGCCCCGAGATGCTGCCCCCGAGTACGACGGCCCTGCGCATGTCCACCTCCTGTTCACAGCCCCCGGACAGGGAGCGGCAGAGAACATATTGACGAGGTATCAAGAAGCGGAATCGACCATCCGCGCACCTGGTATGTACATTTCGGCATCGCTCACGACCAAAATCGATCACCGCAAGGACGGTGCCATCCATGAGCCTGTCCCCAAAGTCCATGAAGCCCGGGGCCGTCGGCGGCGTGCCGCACGATGTCGATGCCTGGCGGGGAATGCTGCACGAGTGCTTCGTCGAACTGGACGCGGTCCCGATCGGCGACACCGGGAACAACGGCGGCTACACGGGCTGGGCTCACCAGCTCGACCTGGGATTCCTCACCCTGACCGACGTCGGCTCCGACCCGGTGCGTGTCGTGCGCGCCCCCCGGATGCTCTCTCGCGACCAGGACGACTTCTATCTGCTGTCGATTGCCCAGGAGACCAGTTCGTGCCTCAACGGAAACACGCGGTCCCAGCTGCGTCGCGGGGACGCGGTCCTGCTCGACAGCACGTCTCCGTTCCAGCTCAGTGCCGAAGGCTTCGCCCATCACCTCGTTCTGATGGTGCCCCGGGCGGACCTCGGACGGTTCGTACCGGTCAGCTGGGACCGCATCGGACGCCGCATCGACGCCGAGAACCCGCTTCTGCGTGTTCTGCGGGCCACGATCGAGGAGATCCGCGCGGGCAGCGAGCGATTCGGCGCGGACACCCTCCCCGCTCTGGGGCACACCGTACGCGAGCTCATGTTCTCCGTACTGCGGTCCGACGAGGGTGAGGACCACACCGAGGTCAACGGCATCCTCGGGCACCAGGCCCAACTGCTGCGCATGCGCGACTTCATACGACGTCACCTCGACGAGCCGTCCCTCTCGGCGAAGACGGTGGCGGCGGCCTTCCGGGTCTCCGTGCGCTACGTCGAGATCGTCTTCCGGGAAAGTGGCACATCACCGGCCAGGTACATCCGTGAGACCCGGCTGGAGGAGGCCCGCAAGACCTTGGCCAGCCCTCACCAGCGGAAGTGTCCGATCGCAGCGGTCGCCAGGTCGGTCGGAATCGAGAACCCGACCGTCTTCGCCCGCATGTTCCGCCACTTCTACGACCTCACCCCCAGCGAGTACCGGAAGTCTCAGTAGGCCCGGCGGACGGTTCGCCGAGAACGGGAGGCATCTCGTCCGACGGTCAACGGGTTCTCTCAGGCACTGAACCCGCGTCAGACCGTGCGCGACGTGAAAAGAGTGGGAGTCAAGAGCGAGACCGCGATGGTGGCGCTGCAGGAGGAGCGCCGGCTGTCGATGGACTACGTCGCCCAGTCCGGCTCGGACCGTGGGACGCTCGACCGGCAACGCGCCGGCACCGACCGGAAACTCGCCGCGATGCGCGAGTCCGCAGCACCGGTGGTCGCACACAACCCGCCCGATCTCAAACGGATCTTCGGGAAGATCAGCAAGCGGGTCGGCGAGTTCCTCGCCGCAGCGCCACGACAGGCACCGGCTGCCGCACCGTCATGAGAACCGCGGAACGCCGTTCGTCGTAGCGGTCAACCGCTTCGACGGAGTCTGTGGCTTCGACAGCGGCCAGATACGCCAAGCCCTCGACCTCGACCCGCACATACCCGTGGTCATGGGCGACGCACGCTCCCGCGAGGCGTGCAAACTCGCCGTCACGACCCTCATCGAACACGCCATGGCGGGCCGGTCACCGGTCACGCGCTGAGCGGCCCGGGGGCCGGGGCGGGCGGGTCGGATGACCACGCCCGCCCCGGCCCCCATGGGCCTCCGCGCCGCGAGGCGCCGGGCGTCAGTCGGTGGGCGACTTCTTGATCTCCCAGAAGCGGAAGACGGTCGAGGCGTCCAGGGTCCACTGGAGTCCGGAGATGGACTCCTGGGCGACCGCGTACTGCTTGCCCTGCCACAGCGGCAGCATGGGCACATCGTCGGCGACGAGGTTCTGGATCTTCTGGAAGTCGCCGACGGTGGCCGCGCGGCTGGGCTGGCCCGCGGTGGCCGGGATGAGCTGCCCGGTGAGCTGCGCCGAGGTGTAGTGGTTGGCCAGCACGTTGCCGGAGCCGAAGAACGGGGCGACGAAGTTGTCCGGGTCCGGGTAGTCGGGCACCCAGCCCTTGACGTAGACGGGGTAGTCGCCCGCGGCCACGCCCTTCTCGTAGGTGGCGACGTCGGTGCTCTTCACGTCGACGTCGAAGAGCCCGCTGGCGTTGAGCTGCTTGGCGATCTCCTGGAGGCCGGGCACGGTGCCGGGGCCATAGCGGATCGGGGTGCCCCACAGGGTGAGCTTGACCTTGCCGGTGATCCCCTCCTCGCGGAGCGCCTGCTTGGCCTTCTCGGGCTGCGGCCGGTCGCCGTACTTGTCGAAGAAGGCCGTGTTGTGGCCGGTGATCCCGGCGGGGACGACCGAGTACAGCGGCTCGGCGGTGCGCTTGTAGACGTCCCGGACGAGGGTGGAGCGGTCGATGAGGTACGCCATGGCCTTGCGCACGCCGAGCTTTCCGGCGACCGGGTCCTCCATGTTGAAGACCAGGTGCTGGACCTCGGCGCCGGTGCCCTCGACGACGTTGAGGTTCTTGCCGCCGCTGAGGGACTCGGCCTGGAGGTCGGCCAGGTCCTTCATGGCCAGCCCGCGGTAGGCCAGGTCCACGTCGCCGTTCTGGACGGCGTCCTTCAGCTGCTGCTGCTTGCCCTGGAAGAACTTCAGGGTCATCCCGGTGTTCTGGGCCTCGGCGGGGCCCTGGTAGTCGCCGTTGACCGAGAAGTCGGCCTCCTTCTTGCTGAAGGAGTCCAGCTTGTAGACGCCGGAGCCGATGGCCTTGTTGTCGGTGCGCAGCTTGTCGGCCGGGTATTCGGCGTGGTCCACGATGGATCCGGCGCCGGAGGCGATCTTCTGCGGGAAGGTGGCGTCCGGGGTCTTCAGGTTGAAGACGACGGTCCGCTCGTCCGGGGTCTTGATGTTCCCGATGCTGGAGAGCATCACCGCCGGGCCGTTCTCGTCGTTGATCCGCAGGGTGCGCTCGAAGGAGAACTTGACGTCCTCGGAGGTGAGCGGGTCTCCGTTGGAGAACTTCAGGTCGTTCCGCAGGGTGCAGGTGAAGACCTGGCTGGAGTTGTCCTTGAAGCCGCACTTCTCCGCCGCCTCCGGCTGCGGGGTGGTGCCGCCCTTGGGGAAGCTCAGCAGAGACTGGAACACGTTGTTGAACAACAGCCAGGAGCCGGGGTCGTACCCGGATGCCGGATCGGTGGCCAGCACCTCGTCCGACATGCCCATGACGACGTGCTCACCGCTGCCCGCGGCGTCCCCGTCCTCGCTCCCACAGCCGGTGAGCAGGGCGGCGGCAAGTCCCGCTCCGAGCGGGGCTGCCAGCCACTGGTCACGTTTCCTCACGGGTCGTTTCCTCACAGTTTGGTCGTCTCGTATTCCGGCCCCCGTCTGGCGTTGCGTCAGCTGTCAGCTCCCCGGCCCAGCTCCCAGAGCTGGAGCATGGTCGAGGAGTCGAATGCGTATTCGGCCCCGGTGATGTTTTCTCGGGCCGCCACATAGGTGTTCCCCTGCCACAGCGGCAGATAGGGCACATCGTCGGCGACGGTGTTCTGGATGGCCTGGAAGTCTCCGGAAGCGCGGGCGCGCTGGCTCTCCTGCCGGGTCCGCGGGATCAGCTGGTCCTGCACGGTGCTGTCGCGGTAGGGCGAGCCCAGGAAGTTGTCCTTGGTCAGGAAGGGCGCGACGTAGTTGTCCGGGTCCGGGAAGTCCGGCAGCCACCCCATGCCGTAGGCGGCGTACGCGCGCTTGGGGAGGTTGGGGCGGAACTCGGTCCAGCGGACGCCCTTGATCCTGACCTGGAACAGGCCGCTGCGGTTGAGCTGGTTCCGCAGCTCCTTGAACTCCTGCGCGGTCTCCGGCCCGTAGTGGTCGGTCGTGTACGTCAGGGTCAGCTTCACCGGGGTGCTGATCCCGGCGTTGCGCAGGGCGCTGCGGGCCGCGTCGGGGTCGGGGTCGCCGTACTCGTTGTAGAACGAGTTGGTGTGCGAGGTGACGTTGTTCGGGATGAGCGAGTAGAGCGGCTCGGCGGTCCGCTTGTAGACGTCCCGTACCAGTGCCTGCCGGTCCACCAGATGGGCGATGGCCTGGCGCACGGCCTTGTTCTTCACCGCCGGGTTGCCGGTGTCGAAGACGAGGTAGCGGATGCCCTGGCCGGAGGACTCGAAGAGCCGGACGCCCTTGACCTCGCCCTTGTTCAGCTTGTCGATCTGGCCGGGCGAGAAGCCGCGGTGCACCGCGTCGATGTCGCCCTTGGCCAGCGCCTTCTCCATGGCAGACGCGGAGTCGAAGAACCGCATCTCGACCTTGTCACTGTCCGGCTCCACGTCGCCCTGGTAGTGCGGGTTCCTGGTGAAGCGCACCTTCACCAGGCGGTTGTTCCGCACCTCGGTCTTCGCCTGGTACGGGCCCGAGCCGATGAGGCTGAAGCCCTTGCGCAGCGCGTTCGCCCGGTAGTCCTCGCTGTCCAGGATGGCCGCGGCCGGGGTGGTGAGCTTGGACGGGAAGGTCGCGTCGGGCGCGCGGAGGTGGATGACGACCTCGCGGGAGGTCGGGGTCTCCACCTTGTCCACGCCCGAGAGCAGGGAGACGGGGCCGTTGCGGTCCTTGATGCGCAGCATCCGGTCGAGGGAGAACTTGACGTCCTCGGAGGTGAGCGCGTGGCCGTCGGAGAACTTCAGCCCGCTGCGCAGGGTGCAGCGGTACTGCTCGCTCTGCCGGTCCTGGAAGCCGCATTTCTGGGCGGCGTCGGGTATCGGCTCGGTTCCGGAGCGGGGCAGCCGCATCAGCGTCTGGAAGGCGTTGTGGAGCACGCTCCACGAGGCGAAGTCGTATGCCTGGGCGGGGTCCAGCGGGGCGGGTGCCGCCTTGGACGCCTCGATCCGGTCCGTACTCCCCAGGACGATGGCGCCGTCGCCGGAACCCGAACCGTCGGATCCACCGCATGCGGTGAGCGCTGACGTCAGTAGGCCCGCCACGGCCGGCAGCGCGAGCGACTTGCGCTTCATTGTCGGGAGTCTCCCTGCGATCGATCAACCACTCGCGACGAGATTAGTCCGCAGCGCCAGCCATGCTCGGACACAACGAAGTTGAGGCGTTATCACGCACCGATAACGGATAAGGTCCGCCCGATATCCGAACGCGGTCGCGTTTCGTACGGCATGTCATCAATCCGGACACAAGGGCTCGCCCACATCGCATCAAACGGGACGCCCAGCAGATACCCACCCGATCTGTCGACGGCATATGCAGTGATAAACATCACGCCCGAAATGCCGCTGCCGACACACAAAAACGGGGAGCGCGTTATTCAGTCTGCAATTTACAGACATACGCTCAGTGTGCGATCAGTGCATTCCTGTGACGAGTCCGCGCAGAAATGGAAGATCGACTTCTTCCAGCGATCCGACGACCGTACGGCCCGCCGCGGGCTCGATCGGAACGATGGAGGGCACCGCCACCACCCGGCACCCGGCCGCCTCGGCGGCGGTCACCCCGGTCGCGGTGTCCTCGATGACCACGCACCGCGCCGGTTCGGCGGCGAGCCCCGCGGCGGCGAACAGATACGGGTCGGGGTGCGGCTTGGTACGGCCGATCTCGTCGCCCGCGACCGTCAGGGCGAAGTTCTCCGGCCCGATCGACCGCAGCAGCCGGTCCATGACCCGCCGGTGCGAGGCGGAGACCAGGGCGGTCGGCACCCCGTGCGCGGCCAGTTCGGTGAGCAGCCGCCGCGCTCCGGGCAGCATGGGCACGGTGCCGTCGAGCAGCTCGGTGAAGCGGCTGTTCAGCAGGCCGGACAGTTCAGCGAGCGCGATGTCGGCGCCGGTGGCCTCGATGAGGAACGAGGCGCTGCGGGCCATCGGGCCGCCGACCACCACCTCGCGGTACTCCTCGGCGAGGGCGTGGCCCAGCTCGGCGAAGATGGACACCTCCGCGTCCCACCAGATGTCCTCGGTGTCCACCAGGGTGCCGTCCATGTCGAGCAGGACCGCCTGGAGGGCGGAGCCTCCGGCCGAACGGGTGGCGACGGCGGGGATGCTGCTGGTCATCCAAACACCTCCGGATACGGGGCACGAAGGCCGGCCCCCTTCCACGATGTGGAAGACGACCGGCCTCTACCGGATCGACCAGTCTACGACGCGGCGCGCCGCGGCGCCTCCTGTCGTGCGCCCGACGATTACCGGGCGTTGAAGTACTTGGCCTCCGGGTGATGGATGACGATCGCGTCGGTCGACTGCTCGGGGTGCAGCTGGAACTCCTCGGAGAGCTTGACCCCGATGCGCTCCGGCTCCAGCAGCTCGGCGATCTTCGCCCGGTCCTCCAGGTCGGGGCAGGCGCCGTAGCCGAGCGAGAAGCGCGCGCCGCGGTACTTCAGCGCGAACATGTCCTCGATGTCACCGGGGTCCTCCCCCGCGTAGCCCAGCTCGGCCCGGACCCGGGCGTGCCAGTACTCGGCCAGCGCCTCGGCGAGCTGCACGGACAGCCCGTGCAGCTCCAGGTAGTCGCGGTAGGAGTTGTCGGCGAACAGCTCGGCGGTGGCCTCGCCGATCTTCGAGCCGACGGTGACCACCTGGAGGCCGACCACATCGGTCTCGCCGGACTCCTCGGGCCGGAAGAAGTCCGCCAGGCACAGCCGGCGGCCGCGGCGCTGGCGCGGGAAGGTGAAGCGGGTGCGCTCGCTGCCGTCCTCGTTGAGCAGGACGAGGTCGTCGCCCTTGGAGACGCAGGGGAAGTAGCCGTAGACCACGGCGGCCTCCAGCAGGTTCTCCGTGCGCAGCTTGTCCAGCCAGCCGCGCAGCCGCGGGCGGCCCTCGGACTCCACCAGCTCCGCGTAGCTCGGGCCGTCGCCGGTGCGGGCCTCCTTGAGCCCCCACTGGCCCTTGAACAGCGCGCCCTCGTCCAGCCAGGAGGCGTAGTCGACCTGCTGGATGCCCTTGACGACGCGGGTGCCCCAGAAGGGCGGCTCGGGCACCGGGTTGTCGGTGGCCACGTCGGAGCGCGACGGGCCCTCCGGCTCCGGGTCGCTGAGCGCGGTGTCCCGCTTGGGTACGCGGCGCTGCTTGAGGGCGGGCAGCTCCGCGCCGGGGACGCCGCGCTTGACGGCGATGAGGGCGTCCATGAGCCGCAGCCCCTCGAAGGCGTCGCGGGCGTAGCGGACCTCGCCCTCGTAGATCTCGTGGAGGTCCTGTTCGACGTAGGCGCGGGTGAGGGCGGCGCCGCCGAGGATGACGGGGTAGTCGGCGGCCAGGCTGCGCTGGTTCAGCTCCTCCAGGTTCTCCTTCATGATCACCGTGGACTTCACCAGCAGCCCCGACATGCCGATGACGTCGGCGCGGTGCTCCTTGGCGGCCTCCAGGATCGCGGAGACCGGCTGCTTGATGCCGAGGTTGACGACGTTGTAGCCGTTGTTGGAGAGGATGATGTCGACGAGGTTCTTGCCGATGTCGTGGACGTCGCCGCGGACGGTGGCGAGCACGATGGTGCCCTTGCCCTCGTCGTCCGACTTCTCCATGTGCGGCTCCAGATGGGCCACCGCGGTCTTCATCACCTCGGCGGACTGGAGGACGAACGGCAGCTGCATCTGGCCGGAGCCGAAGAGTTCGCCGACGACCTTCATGCCCTCCAGCAGCGTCTCGTTGACGATGTCGAGGGCGGGCCGCTCGGTGAGGGCTTCGTCGAGGTCGGCTTCCAGGCCGTTGCGCTCACCGTCGATGATGCGCCGCTGGAGGCGCTCGTCGAGCGGCAGGGCGGCCAGCTCCTCGGCCTTGCCCGCCTTGAGGGACTTGGCGGTGGCGCCCTCGAAGAGCGCCATCAGCTTCTGGAGCGGGTCGTACCCTTCCGCGCGCCGGTCGTAGATCAGGTCCAGGGCCGTGGTGACCTGCTCCTCGTCGAACCGCGCGATCGGCAGGATCTTGCTCGCGTGCACGATCGCCGAGTCCAGACCGGCCTTGACGCATTCGTCCAGGAAGACGGAGTTGAGCAGGATGCGGGCGGCCGGGTTGAGCCCGAAGGAGATGTTCGACAGGCCGAGGGTGGTCTGCACGTCCGGGTGGCGGCGCTTGAGCTCGCGGATCGCCTCGATGGTGGCGATGCCGTCCTTGCGGGACTCCTCCTGCCCGGTGCAGATGGTGAAGGTGAGGCAGTCGATGAGGATGTCGGACTCGTGGATGCCCCAGTTGCCGGTCAGGTCGTCGATGATCCGCTCGGCGATCTCGACCTTGTTCTCCGGGGTGCGGGCCTGGCCCTCCTCGTCGATGGTCAGCGCGATCAGCGCGGCGCCGTGCTCCTGGGCCAGCCGGGTGACCTTGGCGAAGCGGGAGTCGGGACCGTCGCCGTCCTCGTAGTTGACCGAGTTGATGACCGCGCGGCCACCCAGCTTCTCCAGGCCCGCCTGGATGACGTCCACCTCGGTGGAGTCCAGCACGATGGGCAGGGTGGAGGCGGTGGCGAAGCGCCCGGCCAGCTCCTCCATGTCGGCGACGCCGTCGCGGCCGACGTAGTCGACGCACAGGTCGAGCAGGTGGGCGCCCTCGCGGATCTGCTCGCGGGCCAGCTCCACGCAGTCGTCCCAGCGGCCGTCCAGCATGGCCTCGCGGAACTTCTTGGAGCCGTTGGCGTTCGTCCGCTCGCCGATGGCCAGGTACGAGGTGTCCTGGCGGAACGGCACCGTCTGGTACAGCGAGGCGGCGCCCGGCTCGGGGCGCGGCTCGCGCACGGTCGGGGTCAGGTCGCGGACCCGCTCGACGAGCTGGCGCAGATGCTCGGGCGTGGTGCCGCAGCAGCCGCCGACCAGGGACATCCCGTACTCGCGGACGAAGGTCTCCTGGGCGTCGGCCAGCTCGCCCGGGGTGAGCGGGTAGTGGGCGCCGTCCTTGCCGAGGACGGGCAGGCCCGCGTTCGGCATGCAGGACAGGGGGACGCGGGCGTGGCGGGCGAGGTAGCGCAGGTGCTCGCTCATCTCGGCCGGGCCGGTCGCGCAGTTGAGGCCGATCATGTCGATGCCGAGCGGCTCCAGGGCGGTCAGCGCCGCGCCGATCTCGGAGCCCAGCAGCATGGTGCCGGTGGTCTCGACGGTGACCGAGCAGATGACCGGGAGGCTGACGCCGGTGGCGTCCAGCGCGCGGCGGGCGCCGAGGACGGCGGCCTTGGTCTGGAGCAGGTCCTGGGTGGTCTCGACCAGGAGGGCGTCCGCACCGCCGGCGATCATGCCTTCGGCGTTCTGCTGGTAGGCGTCGCGCAGCGTGGTGTACGGGGCGTGGCCGAGGGTGGGGAGCTTGGTGCCGGGGCCCATCGAGCCGAGCACCCAGCGGGGGCGCCCGTCGGCGGCGAACTCGTCGGCCACCTCGCGGGCGATCCGGACGCCCGCCTCGGACAGCTCGTAGACCCGCTCGGGGATGTCGTACTCGCCCAGCGCGGCGTGGTTGGCGCCGAAGGTGTTCGTCTCCACACAGTCCACGCCGGCCGCGAAGTACTCCTCGTGGACCGAGCGGACGATGTCGGGGCGGGTGATGTTGAGGATTTCGTTGCAGCCCTCGAGCTGCTGGAAGTCGTCGAGACTGGGGTCCTGCGCCTGGAGCATCGTGCCCATCGCGCCGTCGGCGACCACGACGCGGGAGGCAAGTGCCTCGCGAAGGGCGTCGACTCGGGCGGCGGATGCGGACGATGACGTGTGCGAGGCCATGGATGTGCTCCCTGGAGTGCGACGGCTGTCGGCTTTGCGCCCTCGGTTCGGCAAGGGCGCACCAGGCCAGCCTAGCTGCCGGGGGCAAGAGGGAGGGGGCCGTCCCATCTGCCGGACCGAGATCGTCCGGTCGGCCGCGGCCGACTCGTGATCATTTACGTTTGGCTCTGTGTACCGCGGAGTCGACATGGACCGATAGTGTTCAGCATTGTCGAACCGCAGTCAGGAGGTTGGCGATGGCACGGAACATCCAGTCGTTGGAGCGGGCTGCCGCGATGCTACGCCTGCTCGCCGGGGGCGAGCGACGGCTGGGACTGTCCGACATCGCCTCCACCCTCGGACTGGCCAAGGGGACCGCCCACGGCATCCTGCGCACCCTCCAGCAGGAGGGGTTCGTCGAACAGGACGAGAACTCGGGCCGCTATCAGCTGGGCGCCGAGCTGCTGCGTCTCGGCAACAGCTATCTGGACGTCCACGAGCTGCGCGCCCGCGCCCTGGTGTGGACGGACGACCTGGCGCGCTCCAGCGGCGAGAGCGTCTACCTCGGGGTGCTGCACCAGCAGGGCGTGCTCATCGTCCACCATGTCTTCCGCCCCGACGACAGCCGTCAGGTGCTGGAGGTCGGCGCCATGCAGCCGCTGCACTCCACCGCCCTGGGCAAGGTGCTGTCCGCGTACGACCCGGTGGCGCACAGCGAGGCGGCGGAGGGCGAGCGGAAGCCGTTCACCAAGCGCACGGTGACCGAGGAGGACGCGTTCGAGGGCGTCCTGGCGCTCACCCGGGCGCGCGGCTGGGGCTCGGACGTGGAGGAGACCTGGGAGGGCGTCGCCTCGGTCGCGGCCCCGGTGCACGACCGGCGGCGGCTGCCGGTGGGGGCGGTGGGGATCACCGGCGCGGTGGAGCGGGTGTGCGAGGACGGGGAGCTGCGCTCCGAGCTGATCGCCGCCGTGCGGGACTGCGCGCGGGCGGTCTCCCGCGATCTGGGCGCCGGGCGCTTCTGACCCCGGGCCCGCGTCCCCGGACCGCCCCGGCCGCTCCCCGGCCGCCGGCCCCGCCTCCGGCCTGCGGCGGGAGCGGGGCCCGGACCGGGAATCCGTGCAGGACTGTGACCCTGACCAGGACCTTTGGCCAGGTCTATGGTCCTTCATCACGGTTTCACATCCTCCCGAGTTTTCCTCCACCCGACCCTTGACGGGGTCTTCGCCGTGAAGAAAACTGCCGTTCATCGGTCGGCATTGTCGAACACCTGACGACAATATTCGCTATGGTGGACTCGCCGCGGGCCGACCAACGCCCTCCCACGAGGGCGCGGATCCCCGGCGGGACCGGGGGTTCGCCTTCCCCTGGACGAAGGACAAAGGAGTCGCGGGTGTCCAGCTCCGACATCTTCATCGGCGAGACCATCGGTACCGCCGTGCTCACCCTGCTCGGCTGCGGTGTCGTCGCAGGCGTTCTCTTGAAGCGATCCAAGGCGTTCGACGCGGGATGGCTGGCGATCACCTTCGGGTGGGGCTTCGCCGTCCTCGCGGGCGCGTACATATCGGGGCCGCTCTCCGGCGCGCACCTGAACCCCGCGGTGACCATCGGTATCGCCATCAAGGGCGGTATCGAGTGGGGCGACGTACCCATCTACTTCCTCGGGCAGATCACCGGCGCCATCCTCGGCGCGGTGCTGATGTGGCTCGCGTACGCGGGTCACTTCCAGGCGCATCTCACGGACCACGAGCTGGTCGGCGGTCCGGGTGCCCAGGAAACGAAGAAGGCCGACGCCGCCCAGGCGGGTGACGCGGGCCCGGTGCTGGGGGTCTTCTCCACCGGCCCGGAGATCCGCAACACGGTGCAGAACCTGGCCACCGAGGTCATCGCCACCACCGTGCTGGTCCTCGCCATCCTCACCCAGGGCCTGAACGGCGAGGGCAAGGGTCTCGGCGTGATCGGCGCCCTGATCACCTCCCTGGTCGTGGTCGGCATCGGCCTCTCGCTCGGCGGCCCGACCGGCTACGCCATCAACCCGGTACGTGACCTGGGCCCGCGCATCGTGCACGCCCTCCTGCCGCTGCCCAACAAGGGCGGGTCGGACTGGGGCTACGCCTGGATCCCCGTCGTCGGCCCGCTCCTCGGCGGAGCGCTCGCCGGCGGCATCTACGAGATCGCCTTCGCCTAGCCCCCACCCCCTCGGACTCGCAGGAGAGCAATCCACCATGACCGACACCCACACCACGAGCGCCTCCTCCCACGGACACGGTCCGTTCATCGCCGCCATCGACCAGGGCACCACGTCCAGTCGCTGCATCGTCTTCGACCGGGACGGGCGCATCGTCTCGGTCGACCAGAAGGAGCACGAACAGATTTTCCCCAAGCCGGGCTGGGTCGAACACAATGCGGCCGAGATCTGGCAGAACGTGCAGGAGGTCGTGACCGGCGCGATCACCAAGGCCGAGATCACCTCAGCCGACGTCAAGGCGATCGGCATCACCAACCAGCGCGAGACCACCCTGCTGTGGGACAAGAACACCGGCGAGCCGGTGCACAACGCGCTTGTCTGGCAGGACACCCGCACCGACGCGCTCTGCCGGGAGCTGGGCCGCAACGTCGGCCAGGACCGCTTCCGCCGCGAGACGGGCCTCCCCCTGGCGTCCTACTTCGCCGGGCCCAAGATCCGCTGGCTGCTCGACAACGTCGAGGGGCTGCGCGAGCGCGCCGAGGCCGGTGACCTGCTCTTCGGCACCATGGACTCCTGGGTCATCTGGAACCTCACCGGCGGGGTCAACGGCGGCGTGCACGTCACCGACGTCACCAACGCCTCCCGCACGATGCTGATGAACCTGCACACCCTCGACTGGGACCCCAAGATCCTGACGTCGATGGACATCCCGGCCGCCGTGCTGCCGGAGATCCGCTCCTCCGCCGAGGTCTACGGGCACACCGCCGACGGCATCCTCGCGGGCGTGCCCGTCGCCTCCGCGCTCGGCGACCAGCAGGCGGCCCTGTTCGGCCAGACCTGCTTCGGTGAGGGCGAGGCCAAGTCCACGTACGGCACCGGCACCTTCCTGCTGATGAACACCGCCGACAAGCCGGTCAACTCCTACAACGGCCTGCTGACCACCGTCGGCTACCGGATCGGCGACCAGAAGCCGGTGTACGCCCTGGAGGGCTCCATCGCGGTCACCGGTTCGCTGGTGCAGTGGATGCGCGACCAGATGGGGCTGATCAACAGCGCCGCCGAGATCGAGACCCTGGCCAGCTCGGTGGACGACAACGGCGGCGCGTACTTCGTGCCCGCGTTCTCCGGTCTGTTCGCCCCGTACTGGCGTGACGACGCGCGCGGCGTGATCGCGGGCCTGACCCGTTACGTCACCAAGGCGCACATCGCGCGGGCCGTGCTGGAGGCCACCGCCTGGCAGACCCGCGAGATCGTCGACGCGATGACCAAGGACTCCGGCGTCGAGCTGACCGCGCTCAAGGTCGACGGCGGTATGACCTCCAACAACCTGCTGATGCAGACCCTCTCGGACGCCCTCGACGCACCCGTGGTGCGCCCGATGGTCGCCGAGACCACCTGCCTCGGCGCCGCCTACGCCGCCGGCCTGGCCGTCGGCTTCTGGCCGGACACCGACGCGCTGCGCGCCAACTGGCGCCGGGCCGCCGAGTGGACCCCCCGTATGGACGCGGACGTACGGGACCGCGAGTACAAGAACTGGCTCAAGGCCGTGCAGCGGACCATGGGCTGGATCGAGGACGAGGAGTAATCTCAATGACCCCCCTGCAGAGCGTTCCTTCCCTCGGGACGCACCCGGCTGCCGGTTCGCACCCGACCCGCGCCGAAACCCGGGAACAGCTGTCCAAGGCTTCGTACGACCTCCTGGTGATCGGCGGCGGCATCCTGGGCATCACCACTGCCTGGCACGCCGCGCAGTCCGGACTGCGGGTGGCCATGGTGGACGCCGGCGACTTCGCCGGCGCCACCTCCTCCGCCTCCTCCAAGCTGCTCCACGGCGGCCTGCGCTACCTCCAGACCGGCGCGGTCAAGCTCGTCGCCGAGAACCACTTCGAGCGGCGCGCCGTCTCGCGCAGCGTCGCACCGCACCTGTCCAACCCGCTCACCTTCTACCTGCCCGTCTACAAGGGCGGCCCGCACGGTGCGGCCAAGCTGGGCGCGGGCGTCTTCGCGTACTCGGCGCTGTCCGCGTTCCGCGACGGCGTCGGCCATGTGATCAACGCCGAGAAGGCCGCGCGGGACGTCCCGGAGCTGCGCACCGAGGGGCTGCGGGCCGTCGCCGTGTACGGCGACGGGCAGATGAACGACAGCCGCATGGCGCTGATGACGGTCCGGGCCGCGGTCGACGCGGGCGCCACCGTCCTCAACCACGCCGAGGTCACCGGGCTGCGCAAGACCGACGGCCGGGTCACCGGTGCGGAGCTGAGGGACCGTACCGACGGCACCGAGTTCGGCGTCGACGCCCGGCTGGTGCTCAACGCCACCGGCCCCTGGGTGGACCACCTGCGCCGGATGGAGGACCCGAACGCGGCGCCGTCCATCCGCCTCTCCAAGGGCGCGCACCTGGTCCTCAAGCGCACCTCCCCCTGGCGGGCCGCGCTGGCCACGCCCATCGACAAGTACCGCATCACCTTCGCCCTCCCCTGGGAGGACATGCTGCTGCTCGGTACGACCGACGAGCCGTACGAGGGCGATCCGGCCGATGTCGCGGTCAACGACGCGGACATCACCCAGATCCTGGACGAGGCCGCCTTCTCCATCCGCGACCAGCAGCTCTCCCGCGACCTGATCACCTACTCGTTCGCGGGGCTGCGGGTGCTGCCGGGTGGTCCCGGCGACACCGCCAAGGCCAAGCGGGAGACGGTGGTCACCGAGGGCAAGGGCGGCATGCTCTCCATAGCCGGCGGCAAGTGGACCACCTTCCGCCACATCGGCCGCACCGTGATGAGCAAGCTCGCCCAGCTGCCGGGCCGTCCGCTCGCGGACGACATGGAGCCGGTCAAGCAGCTGCCCAAGCACATGCCGCTGCCCGGCCTCGCCAATCCGCACGCGGTCGCCCACCGGCTGCTGGTGGACGGCGGTACGCCCGGCCCGCGCATGGCCGCGGACACCGCGCGCCACCTGGCGACCCACTACGGTTCGCTCTCCTTCGACATCGCGCGGCTGGCGAGCGGCGACGCGGCGCTCGCCGAGCGGATCCACCCGGACGCGCCGGAGATCTGGGCGCAGGTCGTCTACGCCCGTGACCACGAGTGGGCGCAGACGGCGGACGACGTGCTGCGGCGCCGCACCACGCTGACGATCCGCGGGCTGGACGACGACGCCATCCGCGGGCGGGTCGAGGAGCTGCTGGCCAAGCGCGGCTGAGGCCCCCCGCTCCTGCCCCTGCCCCTGCCCCTGCGGACGGCCGGGTGAGAAGAAACGTCTTCTCACCCGGCCGTCCGGCTGTTGAGGGGCTGCTGGTGGGCTGTTGAGCGACTGTTGTGCGCTGCTGACGGGCCGAACGCGAAACTTACTCAACAGTTAAAAAGTTGCGGAATCACTCTTGCCTTCTTCGGCTGCGCGCGCATCAATGGCTTCCGCCGCCCGCGCATGACGGTCAGTCAGGAAGTGCGGGCGCACCCCCCACGAGCCCACCGCTCACTTCCCCCACCCCGGAAGGCAGTCCCATGAGACGCATGAAGCTCGGGATCGGCACGGCAATGGGAACAGCAGCACTGGCGGCCGGCGCGCTCGCGCTGGCGCCGAGCGCGGTCGCGGTCACCCCGACCACCGCGACCCTGACGGCCGACTGCGGAACCTACGGTTCTGGTCTGGCGACGCTGACGGCCACGCAGAGCGGCACCGCCGCGACCATCACCCTCTCCTCGGGGGCCATCAAGGCGCCGATCGACGTACCGGCGGGCGCGGTCAGCTCGACCCTGACGCTGTCGAAGAACGGCTCCGGCACCACGACGTTCACCGGCAACTCCAACCCGGCCATCAAGACCGGCGCCGATGTGACCACCGGCCCGCTCAAGGGCACCGTGGCCGCGGGCGACGTACTGGAGGCCAAGTCGCTCAAGCTGGTGATCTTCGGCCTGATCACGGTCAACTGCACGGCCACGTCGGCCCAGTCCCCGGGCCCCTTCACCTTCTGAGTCCGCTCGGCGAAAGCCGACAGCGAAACTTACAGCGGACCGGCGGCGTCCCCCGAAGACGCCGCCGGTCCGCGCGCGTCATAATGGACCCATACATCGGATGTTTGACCCGGAGGTCCATCATGGCGGTCACCGACGAGGCGATCGAAAAAATCAAGGGCATGATCGTCTCGGGTGCGCTTCGCCCGGGTGACCGGCTTCCCAAGGAGAGCGAGCTGGCCGCGGATCTGGGCCTGTCCCGCAATTCGCTGCGCGAGGCCGTCCGAGCGCTGTCCCTGATCCGCATCCTCGACGTACGGCAGGGCGACGGTACGTACGTCACCAGCCTCGACCCCCAGCTGCTGCTGGAGGCGCTGAGCTTCGTCGTGGACTTCCACCGGGACGACACCGTCCTGGAGTTCCTGGCCGTGCGCCGCATCCTGGAGCCGGCCGCGACGGCGCAGGCGTGCAGCCGGATCAGCGACGCCGAGCTGGACGCGCTCGGCGTCCAGCTGGACGCGCTGGGGCAGACGCCGTCGGTGGAGGAACTGGTCGCCTGCGACCTCGAATTCCACCGCGGGATCGTCCGGGCATCGGGCAACTCGGTGCTCTGCTCCCTCCTCGACGGGCTCTCCGGTCCTACGACCCGCGCGCGGGTCTGGCGCGGTCTCACCCAGGAGGACGCGGTCAGCCGCACGCTCCACGAGCACCGGGCGATCCTGGGCGCGCTGCGGGACCGGGACGCGGAGGCGGCGCGGTCGTGGGCGACGGTGCACGTCGCGAGCGTGGAGCAGTGGCTGCGGTCGACGCTCTGACGCCCCGGGGCTCGCCCCCGGACCCCCGACCCGGGGTCGAGGGGTCGGCCGGGCCGGGTAGAGGTCCGTACCCGGCCCCCGGCCCGGGTACCGGGGACCAGCCGTGCTGGGACTGCCGGGGCCGGTAGGAGGCCCGCGTCCCGCAGCGCGGGCTGCGGGGGCTCCGCCCCGGACTCCGGGTCCGAGGACCGGCCTCGTTGGAAGCGCGGGGGTCGGGGCGGCCGTGTGGCGGGGCACAGCCGCGCCGGGGCTCGGCCCGGGCCCGTCAGCCCACGGCTGAGGAACGGCCGTACTCGGCCACCTCGCTCGCCGGGCGAAGGCCCGTCGGGGCGCAGCCTCGGACCCCGTCAGCCCGAAGCTGGGGAAGGGGCGGGCTTGGCCGCGTCGCGGGGTGGGGGCGTCAGACGTCCAGGCCGTAGGTTCGGGTGGCGGTGGTGGCGAAGACCGCGGCGCGTTCGGGGGTGGTCAGGTCGGCGGTCGCCTGGTCGGCCAGGGCCACGACGTCGGCGTACGTCGCGGCCAGTTCGCACACCGGCCAGTCCGAGCCGAACAGCACCCGGTCCGGGCCGAACGCCTCCAGGACGTGGTGGGCGTACGGCAGCACCTGTTCCGGTTTCCAGGTCGACCAGTCGGCCTCGGTGACCAGCCCGGAGAGCTTGCAGTCGACGTTCGGCAGCGCGGCCAGTCGCGTCAGGAGGCCGGTCCATGGCTCGCGGTCGCCACTCGCGATCGGCGGCTTCGCCGCGTGGTCGAGGACGAAGCGCACCTCCGGCAGCTCCCGTACCGCGGCGATCGCGGCGGGGAGCTCGCGCGGGGTGACCAGCAGGTCGTAGACGAGCCCGGCGTCGGCCGCGGCGGCGAGGCCGCGGCGTACGTCGGGGCGGGCCAGCCAGTCCGGGTCCGGCTCGTCCTGCACCTGGTGGCGCAGCCCCACCAGCCGGTCCCCGCCCGGGCCCGCGGCCAGGGCGGCGAGGACCGCGGACAGCTCGGGGTCGGTGAGGTCGGCCCAGCCGACGACGCCCGCGATGCGGTCGGAGGCACCCGCCAGGGCGAGGAGTTCACGCGTCTCGTCGTACGAGGAGCTGGACTGGACGACGACGGTGGCGCCGATGCCATGGGCGTCCAGGTGCGGCAGCAGGTCCGCGGCGGTGACGGTGCGGGCGATGGGGTCGGCCCAGGGGCCGTCCATCCACGGCTGCGGCCTGCGGGACAGGTCCCACAGGTGGTGGTGGGCGTCGATTCGGCTCAGCGGCACGGAAGTTCCTCGGGATCGGGGCGTCAGATCGGCAGCGGGATGTCGTCGTCGAGCAGGCCGCGCTCGACCAGCGCGTGCCACAGCTCGTCGGGGATGTCGTGGCCGAACATCTCGGCGTTGTCCCGCACCTCGGCCGGGGAGGCGCAGCCGACGACGGCGGCGGCCACGGACGGGTGGCCGAAGGGGAAGCGGAGGGCGGCGGCCCGCAGCGGCACCCCGAACTCGGCGCAGACGGCGGCGAGCCGGCGGGCCCGCTCGGCGATCTCGGCGGGCGCCTCCTCGTAGTTGTAGCGCGCGCCGGGGCGGGGGTCGGCGAGCAGCCCGGAGTTGTAGACGCCGCCGACCACCACAGAGGTGCCGCGCCGCTCGCACACCGGGAGCAGGTCGTCGTAGGCGGTGCGCTCCAGCAGGGTCCAGCGCCCGGCGCACAGGACGACGTCCACGTCGAGGTCGGCGACGAAGCGGGCGAGGATGTCGCTGTAGTTCATGCCGAAGCCGATGGCGCGGACGAGCTTCTGGTCGCGCAGTTCGGCGAGGGCGGGGAAGGCCGTCTCGTACACCTCGCGGATGTGGTTCTCCGGGTCGTGGACGTAGACGATGTCGAGGGCGTCGACCCCGAGGCGTTCCAGGGAGGACTCCAGGGAGGCGCGGATGCCGTCCCGGGTGAAGTCCCATTCGCGGACCCGGTCGGGGGTGTCGGCGAACCCGTCCGGCTGGGCGGGCTCGCCGGGTGCCCGGTCCCGCAGCCGCCGCCCCACCTTGGTGGAGAGGGTGTACGCGGCTCGGTCGCGCCCGGCGAGCGCGCGGCCCAGCCGCTCCTCGGAGAGGCCGACGCCGTAGTGCGGGGCGGTGTCGAGGTAGGTGCAGCCGAGTTCCAGGGCGGTGTGGACGGTCGCCAGGGCGCGTTCCTCGGGCACCGCGGCGTACAGATTGGCCAGCGGGGCGCAGCCGAGCCCGAGGGGTGGTACGTGGACGCCCGAGCGCCCCAGTTCGCGCGGTCCGCGCGGTACCTGCGCCATGATTTCTCGCCTCTGTTCCTGTCTGTGCTGTTCCTGGGTGGTGTCAGTGGTGGTGTCAGTCCTGCTTCTCGCCGCTCGCGTAGCGGGAGATGATCAGCGCGACGATGATGATGGAGCCGTTGATGAACTGGTTCCACAGTGGCGGAACGCCGCCGAGGGTCATGACATTGACGACTAATTGCAGCGTAAGCACACCCGTGAGGGCTCCGAAGAGCGTGCCGCGGCCGCCCTTGAGGCTGATGCCGCCGATGACCGCGGCGGCGAAGACCTGGAAGATCCAGCCGTTGCCCTGGGTCGCGGCGACCGAGCCGTAGTGGCCGGTGTAGAGGATTCCGGCGAAGGCGGCCAGGACGCCGCCGACGCTGAGCACGATCCAGGTGATGCGGTCGACGCGGATACCGGCGGCGCGCGCCGCCTCGGGGTTGCCGCCGATCGCGTACAGGGCGCGGCCGTGGCGCAGATAGCCCAGCGCGAGGCCGCCGATCGCGTACAGGCCCAGGCACAGCCAGACGGCGGCGGGCGCGCCCAGCCAGTCGGCCTTGCCGAGGTAGCGGAACGACTCGGGCACGTTGACGATGGACTGGCCCTCGGCGATGCCGACCTGGAGCCCGCGCAGCATGGTGAGCATGCCCAGGGTCGCGATGAAGCCGTTGACGCGCAGCTTGAGCATCAGGAAGCCGTTGGCCGCGCCGATGAGGGCGCCGACCGCCAGGCACAGCGGTATGGCGGTCCATACGGGCAGCAGCCCGAGCCCTTCGAAGCGTGCGCCGTGTGAGGGCAGCACCAGCCAGAGGGCGATCACGGGCGCCACGGCGATGGTGGACTCCAGGGAGAGGTCCATCCGCCCGCTGATCAGGATCAGCGCCTCGCCCAGCACCAGCAGCCCCAGCTCGGTGGACTGCTGGACGACGCCGATCAGGTTGTCCTCGGTGAGGAAGGCGGGCGAGACGATGAAGCCGATCACGCCCAGTACGAAGATCACCGGGACCAGGGACAGATCGCGCCAGCGGGCGATGTCGATCCGCGGACGGTTCCGGTCCCCCGCCGCCCCGTCCGCCACCGCCTCGGCGGGCTGCTGCCGTGCGGTACCGATCATGTCTGTGGTCCTCCCGTGCGGTCTTCGGTTCCCCCGGCCGTGCCGTGCGTGTCCGGTTCCGTCATGCCTTCCATCGCGGCGACCAGCTGGCGGTCGCTCCAGCCGCTGCCGAACTCGGCGACGACGCGCCCGTGGAAGAACGCCAGGACCCGGTCGCAGACCCTGAGGTCGTCCAGCTCGTCGGAGACGATCAGCGCGCCGCTCCCGGCCGCCGCGACGTCCCGTACGACGCCGAGCAGCGCGTCCTTGGACTTGACGTCCACCCCGGCGGTCGGCCGGATCGCGACCAGCACGCTCGGTTCGCGGGCCAGCGCCCGCGCGATGACGACCTTCTGCTGATTGCCGCCGGACAGGCCCGAGACGGGCTGCGAAGGGCCCGAGGTCTTGATGTCGAGCGAGGTGATCATGCGCTGGGCGAACGCGCGGGTACGGGACGGCAGCACCGTGCCGTACGGCCCGAGCTGGTCGGTGACGGTCAGCGTGGCGTTCTCGGCGACGCTGCGGCCCAGGACGAGCCCCTGGTCGTGGCGGTCCTCCGGGACGTAGCCGATGCCCGCGTCGATGGCGTGCGGCACGCTGCCGGGACGTACCGGTCTGCCCCGTACGGAGACCCGGCCGCCGCCCGGCTTGCGCAGGCCCACCAGGGTCTCGCCGATCGCCGTGTTGCCGCTGGCGGTCGCCCCGGCCAGGCCCAGCACCTCGCCGGGCCGCACCACCAGGTCCAGCGGCGCGAACTCGTCCTCCAGGGTGAGCCCTTCGGTGCGCAGCACCGGCTCGCCGCCCAGGTCGGCCTTCCTGGCCGTCACGGGCGCGCGGACGGGGGCGCGGACCGCGGCCCGGGAGTCGCCCCCGGGGGCGCGCTCGCCGTCGCCGGTCATGGCCGCGACCAGGTCCTCCTTGGGCAGGTCGGCGACCGGGGCGGTCAGCACGTGCCGGGCGTCGCGGAAGACGGTGACGGTGTCGCAGAGGTCGTAGACCTCCTGGAGGTGGTGCGAGATGAACAGGAACGCGACGCCCTGCCCGCGCAGTTCGAGCAGCTTGGTGAAGAGCCGGTCGATGCCGCCCGCGTCGAGCTGTGCGGTGGGCTCGTCGAGGATGATCAGCCGGGCGCCGAAGGACAGGGCGCGGGCGATCTCCACGAACTGCCGCTGCTCGACGCCGAGGTCCTTCGCCCGGGTGCGCGGGTCCACGTCCACCCCGTACTCCCCCAGCAGCTCCCGGGCCGCCTCGCGCAGCGCGTGCCAGCGGATGCGGCCGGTGCCCTGGAAGCGGCCGAGGTACAGGTTCTCGGCGACCGTCAGATGCGGGACCACCATCGACTTCTGGTAGACACAGGCGACCCGGCGCTGCCAGGCCGCGGTGTCTCCGAAGCCGGGGGCGGGTTCGCCGGAGAAGGTCACCTCGCCCTCGTCCGGGCGTTCCATGCCGGTGAGGACGGACACCAGCGTGGACTTGCCCGCCCCGTTGCGCCCGACGAGGGCGTGGGCCTCCCCGGGGCGCACGGCCAGGTGGGCGTGGTCCAGGGCGACGGTCGGCCCGAAGCGTTTGACGATGCCCTGCGCGCGGACCACGGTGGGCGGCCCCGCCGCCGGTTCTGCCTGTGTCATCGCTACTTCTTTTCGAGCTGGTTGGCCCACAGCTTCGGGTCGTCGACGTTCTCCTTGGTGACCAGGGGCGCCGGAAGCTGGTCCTCCAGACCGTTCGGGATCTTGACGATCTTCGAGCCGTGGTTGGTCGGTCCGGGCTTGAACTTCTCGCCGTTGAGCGCCGCCTTGGCGTAGTTCAGGGCCCACTGGGCGTAGAGGTCGGCGGGCTGGGAGAGGGTCGCGTCGATCTTCCCGGCGCGGATCGCGTCCAGCTCCTCCGGTATGCCGTCGTTGGAGATGATGGTGATGTGGCCGTCCTGGCCCGCGGGCTTGAGCAGCTTCTTCTGCTCCAGCAGCGCCAGGGTGGACTGGAGGAAGGCGCCGCCCGCCTGCATGTAGATGCCGTCGATGTCGCGGTGCTGGGCCAGCAGGCTCTGGAGCTTGGCGGAGGCGACGTCGCCCTTCCAGTCGGTGGGCAGCTCGTGCACCTTGATTCCGGGGTACTTCTTCTTCATGCACGAGGCGAACGCCTGGGACCGGTCCCGGCCGTTGATCGAGCTGAGGTCGCCCTGGAGTTCGGCGACCCGGCCCTTGCCGCCGAGCTGACGGCCGAGGTATTCGCACGCCTTGGTGCCGTACGCCCGGTTGTCGGCCCGCACCACCATGTAGATCTTGCCGGAGTCGGGGCGGGTGTCCACGCTGACGACGGGGATCTTCTTCTCCTCCAGCTGCTCCAGGGTGGAGGAGACGGCCCCGGTGTCCTGGGGGGCCATGACGATCGCCTTGGCGCCCTGGTCGGTGAACGCCTGGACGTTGGAGACGAGCTTGGAGATGTCGTTCTGCGAGTTGGACAGGGGCAGCGCGGAGACCGTGCCCTTGTCGATGCCCTTCTCTAAGTACTGCTGGTAGGAGTTCCAGAAGTCGGTGTCGGTGCGCGGCATGTCGATACCGACCTTGCCGCCGCCGGAGCCGTTGCTCTCACGGTTGCAGCCGGCCAGCCCGGCGACGGCGAGCAGCACGGCGCAGGCCGCGGCTCCGGTGGTGCGGAGTCTCGTCATCGAGTCCCGTCCTCAGTCGAATGGTGCGACGTGCGTGGTGCGGGCGCGCGGTGGTGCGGCAGCGCCGCGTGGTGCTCGGGTGGCATGGTGCTCAGGTGACGGGGCGCAGGCGCAGCCCCTGCATTCCGCCGTCGACGGCCAGCGCGGTGCCGGTGACGGCCGCGGCGGCGGGGCTCGCCAGATACGCGACGGCCGCGGCGACCTCCTCGGCGGACACCAGCCGCCCGGTGGGCTGGCGGGCCTCCAGGGCGGCGCGTTCGGCCGCCGGGTCGGCAGCCTGGCCGAGCAGCCGCCCCACCCAGGGGGTGTCGACGGTGCCGGGGTTGACGCAGTTGACGCGGATGCCCTCGCGTACGTGGTCGGCGGCCATGGCGAGGGTCAGCGACAGCACCGCGCCCTTGCTCGCGCTGTACGCGGCGCGCTGCGGCAGTCCGGCGGTGGCCGCGATCGAGCACGTGTGGGTGATGGAGACGGCGCCGGGCCGGTCGGCCGCCGCGGCGCGCAGATGCGGCAGCGCGGCCCGCGCGGTGCGCACCAGGCCCAGCACGTTGACGTCCAGCAGCCGGTGCCACTCCTCGTCGGAGTTGTCCTCTACGGTGCCGATCGCGCCGATGCCCGCGTTGCCGACGACGGTGTGCAGGGTGCCGAATTCGGCCACCACCGCCTCCACCGCGGTCCGTACGCCCTCGCCGGAGGTGACGTCGGTCTTGACCGGCAGGGTGCCGGACGGGGCGCCCGACGGGTCCCGGTCCAGCACGGCGACGCGCGCGCCGCGGTCGCGCAGCGTGGCGGCGATGGCGGCGCCGATGCCCGAGGCGCCGCCGGTGACGAGCGCGGTCAGCCCTTCGAAGTCGCCGGTGGGGCTCTCGCCGGTGGGGCTCAAGAGGTCTCCTCCTGTCGTGCGGACTGCGGTGCGGTGTTCTGTGGTGCGGTGTTCTGCGGTGCCGTGTTCTGCGGTGTGGCGTTCCGGGCCTGCCATTCGGGCCCGTCGGGGTAGCGGTAGGCGGCGATCGACTCGGGGAGCATCCGGGCGGAGAAGCCCGGGGCGGCCGGTGCGCGGTAGCGGCCCGCCTCGATCACAACCGGATCGGCGAAGTGTTCGTGGAGGTGGTCGACGTACTCGATGACGCGGTCGTCCCAGCTGCCGGAGACGGCCACGAAGTCGAACATGGCCAGATGCTGGACCAGTTCGCACAGCCCGACGCCGCCCGCGTGCGGGCAGACCGGCACCCCGTGCTTGGCGGCGAGCAGCAGGATCGCCAGGTTCTCGTTGACCCCGGCGACGCGGGCGGCGTCGATCTGCACGAAGTCGACGGCTTCGGCCTGAAGCAGCTGTTTGAAGACGACCCGGTTGGCGACATGCTCACCGGTGGCGACCTTGACCGGCTGTCCGGCGCGGATGGCGGCGTGGCCGAGGACGTCGTCCGGGCTGGTCGGCTCCTCGATCCAGTGCGGGTCGTACGGCGCCAGGGCGCGCAGCCAGCGCAGCGCGTCCGCGACGTCCCAGCGCTGGTTGGCGTCGACGGCTATCCGGATGTCCGGGCCGACCGCCTCGCGGGCCAGCCGCATCCGTCTCAGGTCCTCGTCGAGGTCGCCGCCGACCTTGAGCTTGATCTGATCGAAGCCCTCGGCGACCGCCTCCTGCGCCAGCTTGATCATTTTCTCGTCGGAGTAGCCGAGCCAGCCCGCCGAGGTGGTGTACGCGGGGTAGCCGCGCTCGCGCAGCAGCGCGGCGCGCTCGGCGCGGCCGGGCTCGGCGGCGCGCAGGAGGGCCAGCGCCTCGTCGCGGGTGAGGGCGTCGCTGAGGTAGCGGTAGTCGACGAGGTCGGCCAGCTCCTCGGGCGACATGTCGGCCAGGAACTGCCACAGCGGCTTTCCGGCGTGCCGGGAGGCGAGGTCCCAGGCGGCGTTCACCACCGCCCCGGCCGCCATATGCATGACGCCCTTCTCCGGGCCGAGCCAGCGCAGCTGGGAGTCATGGGTGAGGTCGCGGTAGAGGTCGGCGAGACCGGCCGCGGTGAACGGGGCGGGGCGGCCGACGACCTGCGGGCGCAGGGAGCGGATGGCGGCGGCGGTCACGTCGTTGCCGCGGCCGATGGTGAAGACGAAGCCGTGCCCTTCCGCTCCGGCGGCGGTGGTGTCGTCGGCGTCCGTACGGAGCACCACATAGGCAGCGGAGTAGTCGGGGTCCGGATTCATCGCGTCCGAGCCGTCGAGCTGCTCCGAGGTGGGAAACCGGATGTCATGGACCTCGAACTCAGTGACGGTCGGGCGCAGACTCAATGGGGACTCCCTGAACGACGCGCGTTAGAACATCGGACCTTTGACGATGATCCGATGTATAGCGCTGACATGGGGGTCTCGTCCAGAGGTGTGCCGGAACTTTCGGGAAACAGGTCGGATGAATGAGTGTGGGTTGCGATACGGGGGCTGCGTCGGAGGCCCCCTGAAGCCGTAGGCTTGGGGCGCACGCAACAAGAACTGCAACCGGGGGCGGCGCCAACCCGTTCGCCCCGGTCGGAAGGAGGCGCTGGGTGATCGAGCTTGAGGGGGTTCCCGAGCTGATCGACCCGGTCATGATCTGTGCCTTCGAGGGCTGGAACGACGCCGGAGACGCCGCCTCCACCGCGGTCGGGCACCTGGACCGGGAGTGGAAGGGCGAGGTCTTCGCCTCTCTCGACGCCGAGGACTACTACGACTTCCAGGTGAACCGGCCCACCGTCGCGCTGGACAACGGGGTCCGCAAGATCACCTGGCCGACCACCCGGCTCTCCGTGGTCCGCGCGGAGAACGGCGAGAAGACCCGCGACCTGGTGCTGGTGCGCGGGATCGAGCCGAGCATGCGGTGGCGGTCGTTCTGCAACGAGATCCTCGGCTACGCCCATGAGTTGGGCGTCGAGATGGTCGTCGTCCTCGGGGCGCTGCTCGGCGACACCCCGCACACCCGGCCGGTGCCGGTCAGCGGCGTCACCTCCGACCCGGACCTGGCCCGCAGCCTCGACCTCGAGGAGACCCGCTACGAGGGCCCGACCGGCATCGTCGGCATCCTCCAGGAGGCGTGCACCCACGCCGGTGTGCCCGCGGTGAGCCTCTGGGCGGCCGTCCCGCACTACGTGTCCCAGCCGCCGAACCCGAAGGCGACCCTGGCCCTGCTGAACCGCCTCGAGGACCTGATCAGCGTCCGTATCCCGCTCGGCGAGCTGACCGAGGACGCGCGGGCCTGGCAGCTGGGCGTGGACCAACTCGCCTCGGAGGACAGCGAGGTCGCCGAGTACGTCCAGTCGCTGGAGGAGGCCCGGGACACGGCGGAGCTGCCGGAGGCGTCGGGCGAGGCGATCGCCCGCGAATTCGAGCGCTATCTGCGCCGCCGGGACGGCTCCCCCGGTACGCCGGGCGGCCACGCGACGGAGACGGGCACCGGCGGCGTGGCCGACGCGCGCGAGGGTGGCGCCCCCTACCTCCGCGACCCGGGCACCGGTCACCCCCGCCCGCGGAAGGCATCAGCGAAGGACGACGAGGGCGGCGACGACGCCTCCCCCGGTGACGAGCCCGGCGGCAGCGAGGCGGACGCCGGGAGCGGCGGCAGCGGGGGAAGCGCTGAGAGCAGCGACGCGGAGGACCGCCCGGACGACCAGGGCTGAGCGGCGGGGCGGTGGCGGGGTCTCTCCCCGGCCCCGCCCCTTCCCGAAACCGGGGCCGCGCCCCGGACCCCGCGCAGCGGAAGCGGACGGGTGACGGCTCGTGCGTGCCGACGGCCCGCTCCGGGCGCTCCGTGGAGGTGGTGGACGCGAGTCGGTTCCAGCGAAGTGCGCGGGCTCGCCCCGGAGGGCAGGTCGTGCCGGTCTCGGCCCAGGCGAGCTGGGACGCCGTGCTCGGAGCGCGGCCCGAGGCGGCTCCCCCGCGTCCCCGAGCCCGGCCCGGGGTCCAAGGCCGAAGCAGTCGGCCCGGGTTCGCGGTGGCCACCGGAATCGGAGTGCGGAGGCCAGCAGAGCCTGGCCGGGGCACGAGCCCGGCGGGCCGGGCGCGCCTGACGTCGAGACCGCGGAGGCGGCGGCCCGGTGTCCGAATGGGCTCGGCCCGGCCCAGTCCCTCGCGCGGGCTCCGTGCCGCTGACGCCGTGGCCGTCACGGGGCGCCGTGGCCGTCATAGGGCGGTGCGGCCGTCACAGGGCGGTACGGGACGCACTGCCACGTACGGGCGCCCGCGGCGCCCCAGGCGCACACCCCTCGAACCCGGGGCGGAGCACCGGGTTCGAGGAGGGGCTTGGCTACAGGGCTACGCCCAGGAGGGCGTCCACCGCTCGGGTCGCCAGGCCCGGGGCGCCCTCGTCCTCACCGCCGGTCGCGGACTGGGCCTCGGCCCAGCGGTCGACGGCGGCCAGGGCGGCGGGCGAGTCGAGGTCGTTCGCCAGGGCCTCGCGCACCTCCTCGACCAGGGCGTCCGCCGACGGCCCGTCCGGGCGGGAGACGGCGGCGCGCCAGCGGGCGAGGCGGGCCTCGGCGTCGCGCAGGACGCCGTCGGTCCACTCCCAGTCGGAGCGGTAGTGGTGGGCCAGCAGGGCGAGCCGGATGGCTGCCGGGTCGACGCCGTCGCGCCGCAGCGCGGAGACGAAGACCAGGTTGCCCTTGGACTTGGACATCTTCTCGCCGTCCAGCCCGACCATCCCGGCGTGCACGTACGACTGCGCGAACGGCCGCTCGCCGGTGAGGACCTGGGCGTGCGAGGCGCCCATCTCGTGGTGCGGGAAGGCGAGATCGGAGCCGCCGCCCTGGACGTCGAAGCCCATGCCGAGGTGGTCGAGGGCGATGGCGACGCATTCGATGTGCCAGCCGGGGCGGCCGGGGCCGAGCGAGCCGCCGTCCCAACTCGGCTCGCCCTCACGGGCGGCGACCCACAGCATCGGGTCGAGCGGGTTCTTCTTGCCCGGGCGCTCCGGGTCGCCGCCGCGCTCGGCGGACAGCAGCCGCATGGCCTCGGCGTCGAGACGGCTGACCGAGCCGAAGGCGGGGTCGGACTCCACGGAGAAGTAGATGTCGCCCTCGACCTCGTACGCCGCGCCCGCGTCCCGCAGCCGCTCGACGAGCGGAACGATCCCCGGTATGGACTCGACGGCACCGATGTAGTGGCGCGGGGGCAGCATCCGCAGGGCCGTCATGTCCTCGCGGAAGAGGGCCGTCTCGCGCTCGGCGAGGACGGTCCAGTCGTCGCCGTTGGCCACGGCCCGCTCCAGCAGCGGATCGTCGATGTCGGTGACGTTCTGGACGTAGTGGACCTGGCGCTTGGTGTCGAGCCACACGCGCTGAACGAGGTCGAACGCGTTATAGGTCGCCGCATGACCCATGTGGGTCGCGTCGTACGGCGTGATGCCGCAGACGTAGATGCGGGCGACGGGACCGGGGGTCAGGGTGACGAGTCCCCCGGTCGCGGTGTCGTGGATCCTCAGGTCGCGGCCACTGCCAGGCAGGGCGGGAACCTCAGAAGCGGGCCAGGCATACATGCAATGAGCGTAACCGGATGCCAGTTCCGGATACGAACCGGACCGGCCCTGCTGACCGTTTGTTGGCCGGATAGACGGTCTTGCGCAGACGCCCGTGAGCTGCTTAGTCGCCGTCCCGTAAGCCTTCGGGCAGCCATCGGGCAGCCATCGGCTCAGACCGGCGGCTCAGACCGGCGGCTCAGACCGGCGGCCAGGGAATGGCGGGCCACTGGCCGCTGGGCGCGGGGTGCGTCCCGGTCCGCAACAGCGCCGCCACCCGGGCCCGCAGCGCCTCGATCTCAGCGCCGGTGATCAGCTTCGCCAGCCGGGCGCACAGCGGGCCGTCGTCGGCGAGCTGGTCGGCCAGGCGGCGCAGCACTTCCAGCACATCGTCCGGCAGCGGCTCCCCGGCCCATCCCCACAGCAGGGTGCGCAGCTTGTCCTCGGCGTTGAAGGTCACACCGTGATCAATCGCATAGAGGCGGCCGCCGGCGGCGGGCAGCAGGTGGCCGCCCTTGCGGTCGCCGTTGTTGATCACCGCGTCGAGTACGGCCAGCCGCCGCAGCCGTACGTCGTCGGCGTGCACCAGCAGCGCGGTGCGGCCCTCGTCGACCTCAGCGAAGCCGACCGCCTTCCAGCCGGGGCCCGGCTCGTCGCCCTCGACGAGGGCCAGCAGCTCGCCCCCGTCGGCATCGGGGTCATCGGAGCCGTCGCCGTCGGCCACCTCGACCCACAGCTGGCACATGCCCTGCCCGTACGGCCCGTCGCGCAGCACGGTGGGCGGGACCAGGCCCCACCCCGTGGCCTCGGAGATCTCGTACGCCGCGACCTCGCGCTGGGCGAGCGTGCCGTCCGGGAAGTCCCACAGCGGCCGCTCACCGGCCACCGGCTTGTAGACGCACGGGGCGCTGTGGCCCTCGTACTCGACCGTGCAGTAGAGCACCGCGTTGGACGCCTCCCGGACCCGGCCGCGCACCGTCAGCTCGCCCAGGGCCAGCAGCTCGGACGGCTCGGGGGGCGTCAGGTGTCGCGGCGGTATCCGTTCTGGCGCGGACATACGTGTCCTTCCGGGTCGAGCGGCAGGCTGCACAGCGGGCAGGGCGGCCGACCCGCGTTGACGACGTCGAGCGCCCGCTTGGCGAAGGCGCGCGCCTGGGTGCCGGTGAGCCGCACCCGCAGCATGGGCGGCCCGTTCACGTCGTCCTGGAGGAGCCGTTCCTCGGCCTCGGCCAGGTCCTCCTCGGACTCGGCCTCCAGCTCGACGAGCGCCTGCGCCTCCACGATCATGCGCTGTTCTTCGCCGTCCCAGGCGAGGGCCATGGTGCCGACGCGGAACTCCTCTTCGACGGGGGCGTCGAGGGGCGCGGTGTCGCTGAGTTCGGAGGGTGCGACGGCCGGTACAGGGGCGTTGCCGCCGGTGCGCCGCACCACCTCGTCCAGCAGCTCGTCTATCCGCTCGGCAAGCGCCGCGACCTGGGTCTTCTCCAGCGCCACACTGGTGGTCCTGCCACCCGCTGACGCCTGGAGGAAAAAGGTACGGCGGCCAGGCAGCCCGACCGTACCGGCGACGAATCGGTCCGGCGGGTCATAGAGGAACACCTGACGGGACAACGTCCTGCTCCATTTGCGTCGACTGGTCGGCTGGTTGACTACTTAGGTCGCGGCTGCCGCGGCGCGGCCGCGCCGCGGGACCACCCTACTGCGCCCGGAGATCATGGTGCCCCCGCGTCACCGCCGACCGCGGCGTCCCCGCCGCGGTCGGCGGGGGCGTCCTCCCGGGGCGCGAGCCCCGCGAAGTCGCCGGTGTCGCCCAGCCGTACGACGAAGGGGCGGGCCGGGGTGTAGCGGATGGCGGTGACCGAGCAGGGCTCGACGGAGATCCGCTGGAAGAGGTCGAGGTGGAGGCCGAGCGCGTCCGCGACGATCGCCTTGATGATGTCGCCGTGCGAGCACATCAGGTAGAGCGCGTCGGCGCCGTGCTCCTGCTCGATCCGGGCGTTCCAGTCGCGCACCGCGTCGACCGCGCGGGCCTGCATGGCGCGCATGGACTCGCCCCCGGGGAAGGCGGCGGCTGACGGGTGCTGCTGGACGATGTTCATCAGCGGTTCATCGGCCAGCTCGGCGAGTTTGCGGCCCGACCAGTCGCCGTAGTGGCACTCCCCGATGCGCTCCTCGGTGTGCGTCGGCAGGTCGGGGCGGGCGGCGAGGAGCGGCGCCAGGGTCTCCTGGCAGCGCTGGAGCGGGCTGGTGACGGCGGCGGCGAGCGGCAGCCGGGCGAGCCGCCCGGGGAGTTCCGCGGCCTGCGCGTTGCCGCGCTCGTCGAGGGCGACTCCGGGGGTCCAGCCCGCGAGGACGCCGGCCGTGTTCGCGGTGGACCGGCCGTGCCGGACGAGGATCAGCGTGGGCATGCCTGCCAGCCTACGGCCCCTCCGGGCCCGCTCAGGGAGGGTGTGTGCCCGGCTTGTGCGCTTCTCCCGCCGGTGCCCGCGGGCGCCCGCTCGTGCGCTTCTTACCCGGGCGAGGCACAATGCCCCGCGTGATCGTGGATTGTGCCATCTACCAGGACGGGTGCCGCACCGAAGGGCCCGCCGACTTCTCCGACGCCCTCGACCAGGCGCGGCTGGCCGGGGACTCCTTCCTCTGGATCGGGCTGCACGAGCCGTCGGAGAAGGAGTTCGAGCTGGTCACCAGCGAGTTCGGGCTGCATCCGCTGGCCGTGGAGGACGCGCTGACCGCGCACCAGCGGCCCAAGCTGGAGATCTATGACGACTCGCTGTTCCTGGTGCTCAAGCCGGTCCAGTACGAGGAGAAGGCCGGGACCGTCACCGCCGGTGAGCTGATGGTGTTCGTCGGTGACTCCTTCGTGGTGACCGTGCGGCACGGCGGGGCCAATCCGCTCAGCTCGGTGCGGGAGCGGCTGGAGAACACCCCCGAGGTGCTGGCGCACGGCCCGACGGCGGTGATGTACGCGGTCGCCGACGCGGTCGTGGACCACTACCTGGACGTCGCGGACGCCCTCCACGAGGATCTGGACGAGCTGGAGACCGAGGTGTTCGCGCCGGACGGCAGCGGGGGCCAGAACACGGCGGGCCGGATCTACGCCTTCAAGCGCGAGGTCCTCGAATTCCGGCGCGCGACGGGCCCGTTGGCGGAGCCGATGACGCGGCTCGCGGGGGCCGGGGTGCCGTTCGTCCACGAGGGGTCGCGGCCGTTCTTCCGCGACGTCAGCGACCATCTGACCCGGGTCAACGAGCATGTGGAGGGCCTGGACCGGCTGCTGTCGGACATCCTCTCGGCCCATCTGGCGCAGATGGGGGTGCGGCAGAACGACGACATGCGGAAGATCTCGGCGTGGGCGGCGATGGCGGCCGTGCCGACGCTGATCGCCGGGATCTACGGCATGAACTTCAAGCACATGTGGGAGCTGCACCAGCCGTGGGGGTATCCGGCGGCGGTGGCGCTGATGGCCGGGGTGATCGGGCTGCTGTACCGCATGTTCAAGCGCCGCGGCTGGCTCTGACCGGGCCCCGGTGGGCCCGCGCGGCCTGACGGTCCTGTGGCGGGGGGGCTCGGGTCAGGCGAACTCGGGCTCCTCCGGGGTGGCCGTCTCCGTACCGCCGCCCAGCGCGTCCCGCCGCTCGGGCATCCGCAGCGTCACCATGCGGCGCCAGCCGCCCAGCCGCTCGTACCCGTACCCGGCCTTGATGCCCGCCGTCAGCACCGCGGACTTCCGCTTCGGCCAGCCGAGGATGCGCGCCATGCGCGCCATCACGGCGAGGCTGACGCACCGGTGGACCTCCATTTCGACGAGCGCGCACTCACGCAGCGCCCGCTGGATGGTCCGGCCGTATCCGGCGGCGGCCAGCCGCAGCAACTCCTCGTGGCAGTAGGCGAGGTGGTTCTCCTCGTCCTTGGAGATCATCGTGACCGCCCGGCCGACCTCGGGATGGTCGCCGAAGCAGCCGCGCAACATGGCCATCTGCGCGGCGGCGCGCTGCTCGGTGACGCGGCTGTGGGCGAGGTAGACGACGATGTCGTGCTCGGTGAGCGGTTCGTCGCGGCGCAGCTTCTCGTGGGCGAGGCCGACGCCGCGGGCCTCCAGCAGCACCGTGTAGTCCGTCGCGCGCGGCACCTCCACCGGCTCCAGGCCGCGCTTGCGGAGCAGGGCGTTGAAGATCCGGCCGTGCTTGTCCTCGTCCGCGCCATGGCGGGCGATCTTGGGCGCGAGGTCGCGTCGGCTGTCGGGCACGAGCGCGGCGATCCGGCCGTTCTCCCAGCCGCCCTGCGCCTCGCCGCTGGCCGCGATGGAGCAGAACAGCCGGAACGACTCGTCGTTGCCGAGGATCTCCTGGAAGACACTTTTCGCCGAGAGCACCACTGCCCCACCTCCGTTAAAAAGTGAAATGCCGGGTATCGGAAGTGGCAACAGCTGGGGTGTTCGGCTCATCCGTACGAGGGAATCACGAGCGAATACGGAGGGTCCCGCCGGACGCGTAACCCGTGCGGCGCGGAGGCGTTGTGCTCGATGACGGCCGTGGCGGGGAAGACCCCCGAGCCCCCACCACGGCCGCGGAACCCTCCGCGTACGCACCCGCTGCTAGGCGAGCCCGGCGCGCTCCAGCGCCTCGACACCGGCGCGCAGCCCGGCCACCCGCTCCTCCAGCGTGAAGCCCGCGGGGCTGAGCGACAGGGTGGTGACCCCGGCCTCGGCGTACGCCTTCATCCGCTCGGCGACGCGCTCGACCGGGCCGAGCAGCGTGGTGGAGTCGATCAGCTCGTGCGGGACGGCGGCGGCAGCGCCCTCCTTGTCCCCGGCCAGGTACTTCTCCTGGATCTCGGCGGCCTCCTTCTCGTACCCCATGCGCTGCGCGAGCTTGTTGTAGAAGTTCTGCTTGGCGCTGCCCATGCCGCCCACGTAGAGCGCGGTGTACGGGCGGAACTGGTCGGCCAGCGCGCGGACGTCCTCGCCGACCGCGAGCGGGACGGTGGGCACCAGGTCGAAGCCGTCGAGGGTCTTGCCCGCCTTCTCCCGGCCCGCCCGCAGCGGGGCGAGTGTGGTGGCCTCGGCGTGCTCGGGGGCGAAGAAGACCACCAGCGCGCCGTCGGCGATCTCGCCGGTCTGCTCCAGGTTCTTCGGGCCGATGGCCGCGATGTAGAGCGGGATGTACTCGCGCACCGGGTGCACGGTGAGCTTGATGGGCTTGCCGGGGCCGCCGGGCAGCGGCAGCGTCCAGTTCGCGCCCTCGTGGGTCAGCCGCTCGCGCGACATCGCCTTGCGGATGATCTCGACGTACTCGCGGGTGCGGGCGAGCGGCTTGTCGAACCGCACCCCGTACCAGCCCTCCGAGACCTGCGGCCCCGAGACGCCGAGGCCGAGGCGGAAGCGGCCGCCGGAGAGGGAGTCGAGGGTGGCGGCGGTCATCGCCGTCATCGCGGGCGTACGGGCCGGGATCTGGAAGATGGCGGAGCCGACGTCGATGCGCTCGGTCTGCGCGGCGACCCACGAGAGCACGGTGGCGGCATCCGATCCGTACGCCTCCGCGGCCCAGCAGACCGCGTAGCCGAGCCGGTCGGCCTCGCGGGCGACCGCGAGGTTGTCCGCGTCCATCCCGGCGCCCCAGTAGCCGAGGTTGATTCCGAGCCGCATACCCATGCCGCACCGCCTTACTGATCAGTAACGTCGCTGTTCCGGGGACTCTAGCGCGCGGACCCCCGGTACGTCAGGGGTGGGTTATCCACAGGCTGACACGGCCCGCTTTCCGGCCAGTAATCTCGATGTTCATGGAGCGACGTACATGGAGCTAAGGCACCTGGGCCGCACCGGCCTGCGCGTATCCCGGCTCGGGCTCGGCACGCTCACCTGGGGGCGGGACACCGGCGAACACGAGGCGGCGGACCAGCTCAAGGCGTTCTGGGAGGCGGGCGGCACCCTGGTCGACACCGCCGATGTGTACGCGGACGGGGAGGCGGAGTATCTGCTGGGGCGGCTGCTGGAGGGGCTGGTCCCGCGGCGCGATCTCCAGATCGCCACCAAGGCGGGCAGCGTCCCCGACCCCGACCGCCGCTTCGACGGCTCCCGCGGCCATCTCCTGGCTGCCCTGGACGCCTCGCTGGAGCGGCTCGGCACGGACCATGTCGACCTGTGGCAGGTGCACGCCTTCGACCCCGTCACCCCGCTCGAGGAGACCCTTCAGGCGCTCGACATAGCCGTCAGCAGCGGGCGGGCGCGGTATGTCGGCGTGTCCAACTTCTGCGGCTGGCAGCTCGCCAAGGCCGCCACCTGGCAGCTGGCCTCCTCCGGTGCCCACACCCGGCTGGCCAGCACCCAGATGGAGTATTCGCTGCTCCAGCGCGGCGTCGAGCGCGAGGTGCTGCCCGCCGCCCTCGACCTCGGCATCGGGCTGCTGCCGTCGTCGCCGCTGGGGCGTGGCGTGCTGACCGGAAAGTACCGCCACATGACGCCCTCCGACTCCCGAGGCGCCTCCGAACTCGCCGCCTTCGTCGCCCCGTACCTCGACGAGGAGGCGAGCCGGATCGTCGACGCCGTGGCCATAGCCGCCGACGGCCTGGCCACCAGCGCCCTGCACATCGCCCTCGCCTGGGTGCGCGACCGCCCGGGAGTGACCGCGCCCATCGTGGGCGCGCGCAACGCCCAGCAGTTGCGCGCGGCGCTGTCGGTGGAGGCCCTTAGTCTTCCGGACGAGATCTGCCAGGCGCTCGACGATGTGTCGGCGCCCGTGCACCGCTATCCCGATCAGGACTGGAGCACGCTGTGACGACCGACCACCTCGCCGGCGACCCCCCGCCCGAGGAGGCCAAGGCGACCCCGCAGGCGCCCGCCGCCGACGGCGCGTCAGACGCCGCCGACGCGCCGGGGGGTTCGGCTCCGGCCGACGCCACGGGGACCGACGCGCGCGCCGAGGCGGAGGGCCCGGCTGCATCTGGCGCCCCCGGGCAGCCGCCCGCCGGAGCCGCTACGGCGGCCGTGGAACGCGCCGTAGCCGAAGCGGTGCAGCCCGACGCCGACAGCGCCGCCTCCGAGGCGGAGCCCGATGCCGCCGGGCCCGGCGCGCATGCCGCCGCCGGAGCCGGGGCACCGGCCGCGGAGGGCGCTGCGGCAGGACGTGTCGGGGGCGGCGCCGCAGGGGCGGGGCCCGGCTCCTCCGCGTCTGGCTCTCCCGGAGCGTCGGGGGGCGGGCGGTCGGCGGCGGCTGAGGCGTTGGCGGCTGCCGTGCGGGCCGTGGAGAGTGGCGAGCGGTCGGCGGCTTCGTTCTTCAACGAGCCCCGACCGGCGCCCGCCCGGCCGCAGCCGGCCGCCGCCCCCGCGCGGGAAGCTGCCCGGCCCGTTCCCGCACCGGCGCGGCCCGCGGCGGTGGGGGTCGGCGGGGTCCGGGAGGTGCTGGCGGCCGGTGGGGCGCCCGAGGCGCTGGCCGTGCCGGTCGCCGAGACCCTGGGCGAGCGCGCCGCCGAGGCGCTGCGGGAAGACCCCTGGCAGCTGCTCGCCGTCCCCGGGGTACGCCCCGAGCAGGCCGATGGGTTCGCCCGCGCCCTGCTGGGGCCGGAGTGCGGGCCGGGCGACGAGCGGCGTTCGCAGGCGCTCACCGGGTGGCTGCTGGAGCGCGCCGCGCTCGAAGGGCACACCGCGCTGGAGTCCTCCGCACTGCGCGCCGCCCTCGCCAAGGTGTCCGTGCCGGACCCGGACGAGGCGCTGCGGGCGGCCATCTCGGGCGGCGGGGTGCTGGTCTTCCAGGACGCCCTGGAGACGCCCGCCGGGGCTGCCGCGCCTGCCGCGTCCGGCGGCGAGGACGACGAGCAGCCGGTCCGGATGCTGCTGGGGCTCGACCGCTACGCGCTCGCGGAGGAGAGCCTGGCGGACGGGTTCGCCCGGCTGATCAGCACCTTCGCCGATGTACAGAGGGACGAGCCGGACTGGGAGGCGGCTGCCGCCGCCGCGCCGTCCCCCTCCGCAGCGGAGCTGATCCGTACCGTCGCGGCGCACGGCCTGGTCACGCACAGCGGCGGGGAGGCGGCCCGCGCGGAACCGGCGGCGCTGGTCGCCGCCGCGCAGTCGTCGGGGCTGCGGGTGTGCGCCGCCGCGCACAGCGAGGACGGCAGGCGGCGGCTGGCCGCCGAGGTCGGCGCCGACGTGGCCGTCACCGTCGCCGGGCTGCTGTCCGGCGGCGAGGGCCCGGGGCGCGACGAGGACGGCGCGCTGGCGGTCGACCTGATCGCCGTGTTGGACGCGCCCCAACTGGACGTGGAGACGGCGGCCGTCCTCGTCGAATCCCTGCCGGACGGCGTCCGGCTGGTGCTCAGCGGGGACCCCGGCGTGCTGTGGTCGGCCGGGCCCGGCCGGGTCTTCGCGGATCTGGTGGCGTCCCGCCGCTGCCCGCAGGTCGTCTCCCGTACGCCCGACCCGGGGCCGATCGGCGAGCTGGTCTCGGGCATCGGCATCGGTGAGCTGAACCAGGTGGAGGCGCCGGGCAAGGAGGTCGTGATCGTCCCTGTGCGCGACGCGGGCGAGGCCGTGCACCGGACGGTGCAGCTGGTCGCGGACTCGGTGCCGCGCGCGATCGGCGTGCCGCCGGAGCAGACGCAGGTGATCACGCCGGGCCATGGCGGCGCGGCCGGGACGCGGGCCCTCAACGCGGCGCTGAAGGAGCGGCTGAACCCCGGCCCCGGCCGGTTCGCCGGTTTCGACCCGGGCGACCGCGTCGCGTACACCCCGGCGCCGGGCCGTGCCCTCCCGGGCACGGTGGTGTCGGCGGACGCCGAGGGGCTGCGGCTGGACTGCGCGGGTGCGCCGGTCGTGGTGGAGCGGGAGCAGGTCGGCGACCTGGTGCGGCACGGGTGGGCCCTCACCGCGCATCAGGCGGCCGGAATGCGCTGGCCCGCAGCGGTCGTGGTGCTGCCGGGAGACGCGGCCGCCGGGCTGACCCGGGCGTGGGTCTACACCGCCTTCAGCCGGGGCGAGCGGCATCTGTCCGTGGTGCACGGCGCGGAGGCGGCGCTGCCACGGGCGGTCGCGGAGATCCCGTTCAAGGACCGCACCACACGCCTGCGGTCCCTGCTCCAGGGCCAGGACCAGCCCATGGGGTGACGTGCGCGTCCACGGGGTGACGGGCGAGACGGGCCCTCGGGCCGCGGGGAGCGCGGCCGGAGGGCCCGGGGTGCGGCGGTGCGGCCGGGTTCAGCTCCCCGGGCCCAGCACCTCGAGATCCTCCTCGTCCTCGTCGTCCAGCTCCTCGTCGAAGACCGAGCTGACGTCGAAGCGGCACACGATCTGCTCGGGGTCGGCCTGGTCGAACGGGGCGGACAGCCACTCGCCCGGCTCGGCGGGCTCTTCGAGGGCCGAGACCCAGAGCGTCGAGTCGCCCTCCTCCAGGCCGAACTCCTTGTGCCGGGAGGCGATCTCGTCCGGCTCGAACTCGCCGAACACCACGCCGAGGGCGGCGTGGACGCTTTCCCCGGCACCGGCCGTCCCGCCGCCCAGGCGGCCGCTCCCGGTGTCGAGGTCCGGGTCGAGGTCGACGATGCGCTGGGCCTGCGACAGCAGCCGCTGCGGTTCGACGACCGCGTAGTCCCGGCGGATCAGCACGCTGAGCGCGCTGGGTTCGTCGGGTCCCGCATAGGCGGGCAGGCTGTCGTCGCCCGGGATCTCGAAGGGCGTGACCTCGTCGTAGGTGTCGTAGAGCAGTTCGTCGTAGACCTCGGCTGCCGCCGCCAGTTCGTTGAATGCGGCGTAAACGGCCGGGTCGCCTTCCCCCGACCGGCGTTCGACGGCGTCGAGGTGACGGTCCAGTGCGGCTTTCACCGCTTCAGCGGCGGCGCGTACCTCGGCAGCGGATGGCTGCGCAGCATCAGACATAGTGCAGACGCTATCCGTACCAGGGCAGTTCCCGCACAATAGATGCGATGCCGGAATACGAATTCTGCGACGTGTATGTGCCACGCGGGGTGTCCCGCAACGCCACTACCCGCCTGCTCACCGACCATGCCGAATACGGACACTGGGAGTTGGATCGACTGAGACTCAACCCCGACGGCAGCCGAAGAGTGAGGCTGCGGCGTCGAATCATCCGCCAGCTCCGCGCCACCTGGTGACGCACAGCGGGCCCCGCACGAGGCGGGGCCCGCTGCGATCGGACCGGATCTGGCCGCATCCGACCAGGTCAGGCCGGGTCAGCCGGAGTGGGCGGGGTCAGCGCCGCGCGGTACGCGCCCGGCGGTAGAGCACCGTGCCCGCGAGCAGCATGCCCGCGGCGGCCGGAATGGCCAGTTCCACCGGTCCGGCACCGGTGTGGGCGAGCTGCTCGCTGCCCGTGAGGTGGGAGCCGCCGAGGTTCGCGGCCGCACCGGCGCCGTGCGATCCGTTCTGGCCCTGACCGTTGCCATGGTTGCCGTTGTGGCCGTTGTTGCCGGGGGTGTCATCGCCCGGGTTGTTCGGCTGACCGGGGTTGCCGGGGTTACCCGGCTGACCCGGGTTACCGGGGTTGCCAGGGGTGCCGGGGTTCCCAGGATTCCCGGGGTTTCCCGGGTTGCCGGGGTTCCCAGGGTTGCCCGGGTTACCTGGATTCCCGGGGTTTCCCGGGTTACCAGGATTCCCCGGGGTCTCCGGCACGGCCTCGACCAGGCCGGGGCAGTTGCCCCCACCGCTGTTCCCGGCGGCGATCACCCCGATGCTGTTCCCGCACACATTGACCGGAACGTGCACCGGGACCTGGACGTTGTTGCCGGAGCCGACCCCCGGAGAGGTCTGGGTGCTGCCCTCGGCGGAGGAGCTCCCCGCCTGCGAGCCGCTGCCGGACGAACTGCCGGAGCCGCTGGAGCTGCCGGAGCCCGCCTGCGCACCGCTGCCGCAGTGGGCGTCGTTGAGGACCCCGAGGACGTTCACGGTGTTTCCGCACAGGGTCACCGGCACGTGCACCGGGACCTGGATGTTGTTGCCCGACACGACCCCGGGCGAGTTCCCGGCGCTGCCGTTCGCCCCCGAGTCCGCGTGTGCGTAGCCCCCGGTCACGGCCAGCATGCCGCTCGCCGCCGCTACGGTGATCAGGCTCTTTTTCGCAACCTGTCGCATAACTCTTCGCTCCCCTGCCTGTGGCCCGGCCGGAACGCGTGCGGGCGGTGTCCGCCCGCACCCCCATGCCCGGACGGCCCCGGAGCGTGTGCCTCACGCTCCGGGCCGCCGGGATCACGTTCCGGTGGACCGTGACTCGACGTCACGTGATCGATGCGGTAGTCGCCGAAGGCCGGGGTTCAACGTCCCGCCCCCTTTTCGGCTTGGCGGCCCGGTCACGAGCCGCACACCCCATGTAACGAGGAGGGAGCAATCAAGCTATCAAGCTACGACAGCATTCACCCTTTGTGATGCATTCGGTATGTGTGAACGATTAGGCCATTCAAGGCACTCCTCAGCGCGCCTCCCAGGGATCCCAGAGATCCGGGGGATCAGCACGCGTCGAGGAACCGGTCCAGGACCCGCACACCGAACTTCAGCCCGTCCACCGGCACCCGCTCGTCCACCCCGTGGAACATCCCGGCGAAGTCCAGCTCCGGGGGCAGCTGAAGCGGCGCGAAACCGAAGCAGCGGATGCCGAGGTCGTCGAAGGACTTGGCGTCCGTACCGCCGGAGAGGCAGTACGGCACGGCCCGCGCGATCGGGTCCTCGGCCTTGAGCGCCGTCTGCATGGCCTCGACCAGCGCCCCGTCGAAGCTCGTCTCCAGCGCCTTGTCCGCGTGCACGTCCTCGCGCTTGACCCGCGGGCCGAGGATGCGGTCGAGGTCGGCCAGGAACTCGTCCTCAAGACCCGGCAGGAAGCGGCCGTCCACATGGGCCGTCGCGTGCCCGGGGATGACGTTGACCTTGTACCCGGCGCCGAGCATGGTCGGCGCGGCGGTGTTCTGGAGCGTCGCCCCGATGAGCTTCGCGATGCCGCCGAGCTTGGCCAGCGTCTCGTCCATGTTCTCCGGGTCGAGCGGGGTGCCGAGCGCGTCGGACAGCTCGTCCAGGAAGGACCGTACGGTCTTGGTCACCCGGATCGGGAACTTGTGCCGACCGAGCCGCCCGACGGCCTCCGACAGCTCGGTGATCGCGTTGTCGTTGTTGGTCATCGAGCCGTGGCCCGCGGTGCCGTCCACCGTGAGCCGCATCCAGTGCATGCCCTTCTGGGCGGTCTCGATCAGATACAGCCGCAGGTCCTCGTTGACGGTGAAGGAGAAGCCGCCGACCTCGCCGATCGCCTCCGTCACGCCCTCGAACACCTCGGGGTGCTCGTTGACCAGGTGCCGCGCCCCGAACACGCCGCCCGCCTCCTCGTCGGCGAGGAAGGCGAGCACGATGTCGCGCGGGGGCTTGCGGCCGGTGCGCAGCCGCTCCCGTACGACCGCGAGCGTCATCGCGTCCATGTCCTTCATGTCCACCGCGCCCCGGCCCCAGACGCAGCCGTCGGCGATCTCGCCGGAGAAGGGGTGGTGAGTCCAGTCCTCGGCGTTGGCCGGTACGACGTCGGTGTGACCGTGGATGAGCAGCGCGGGCCGGGACGGGTCCTCGCCCTCGATACGGGCCACGGTCGAGGCGCGGCCCTTCCGCGATTCGAAGATCTGCGGTTCGAGCCCCACCTCGGCGAGTTTCTCGGCGACGTACTCGGCGGCGGCCCGCTCGCCGGGTCCTGAGTGGTCGGGGCCGTAGTTGCTGGTATCGATCCGGATCAGATCACGGCACAGATCGACGACCTCGTCCTCGCCTGTGACCGTTCCGGCTTTCGTCCCGCCCGCTTGCGACGCACTCACGCTGCCTCCTCATCGTTCTCTGCCCCCGGGCCGGGTCCACCCGGACCCGACCCACCGCGGGGCTGTTCCGCCATCCTCCACCTCCCGACGCCGCAGCCCAAGGCCGCAATACCACCGTCATGCCCCCGTCACACTGCGAGGGACCGGCCACCGCGGCCGTCCACGTGATCGAGCACGCTCTGATGTTTGCTATGGTTTTCCACGTCGGAACGGCCGCGGGCCGCACCGGCAGACACCTGGTCCGGGTGGCGGAATGGCAGACGCGCTAGCTTGAGGTGCTAGTGCCCTTTATCGGGCGTGGGGGTTCAAGTCCCCCCTCGGACACCAGCTAAGACCCCTGTTAATCAGGGGTTTCTTGCTTTTCTGGGCTGTGGCGTGACCAACCACGTGACCAACGGCCCAGCGAATCCCCAGGTCAGACCAGGGACGACAGGCCGAGTCGGCCCGCACCGGAGGCGGCCAGTCGGCGCGCTCCGTCCTTACGAGAGTGGCCGTACCGGGCCATGGTGTAGCCCGGCGAGTGATGCCGGACGTTGGCGGAGACCTCTACGGGGTTCTCCCCGGCCTCCAGATCGTTCGTGACCTTGCTGTGCCGCCAGTCGTGAATGCGGAAGTCCTCCGGCAGCTTTAAACGGGTGCGCAGGGTGCGCCAGCGCGCAGAGACCTTCTCGGGGTCCTGCGGTCTTCCTGCCTCGCCCCGGTAGAGCTTGAAGCCGTCACGGGCGAAGACAAGGTCATGGTCCACCCACCCGGCCCCGAGCCGTTCGCGCTCGGCGTCCTGGCGCTGCTTCTGCCACTTCAGGACGTTCATCACGGACTGATCGACATAGATGACGGCGTTGTCGTCACCGTCCTTGGTCAGCTTCCGTAGACGGTAGGCGTTGCCCTCCTCGACCACGACCCACCCCAGTTCGATGGCACCCTCTTCCCAGCGGACGAGGGACCACTTCATACCCAGGGCCTCACTGCGCCGGACACCCGTGGCCGCGTAGACGGTCCACAGCGGGGCGTCCCGAAGACAGTGGTGGGTCAGACCCCCGTCACAGGCCCGGTTGCCGCACGGCTCCCATACCGTCCCCAGGAACCGGCCGGTCTGGTCGTCGTCCAGCGTCGGGTACTTCTGTTCCTGGGCTCGTATCTGCCGGGCGGTGGGCGGGTGCGCGGTGGCTGCTGGGTTGGTGGGTATCAGCTTGGGCACCGCCGCCCCGAGAGCGCCGGACAGGATGTTGTGCACGTGCCGGACCGACTTCGCGCCCAGGGGCTCGTCCTTGTTGGTCGGGCAGGGGACGGACTCCAGGAGCCGGTACAGGTCGTCAAGGGTGTCGTCGGTGACCTCACACAGCTTGACGCCGCCGATGTGCGGCTTGATGTGCAGACGGACCTTCGTTTCGTACCCGGCCATGGTCGTTCCCTCCTTCCTGTGATTCGCCAGCCACTTGTCCAGCCAGTCCCCCAGCTTCATGTCCGACCGGGCCGCGATCTTCCCGGCCTCGTGGTCGTTGTGCCACTGCCGCAGCGCCTTCTCTGCCTCGGTCTTGGTCTTGAACTCGCGTCCTATCCAATAGCGCTCCTTCTTCCCGGTCGCCTTGTTGAAGTGGAGGGGCGTACGCACCCCCCACGTGTTGGGTCTGCCCTTGCGCGGGATCTCCACTGGAGTCCCCCCGAGCCCGTTACCGCGCTTTGCCACGTGTGTGGGTTGCCTCTCTAGTCGTTACCCATGAGGTAGTCGGTGATCTTGTCGAGGTATTCGCCCGTGGTGATCTCCCTCCCCCTGGAGGTGAGTTGCCCTCCGGCCTTCCCCGGTACGGTGGTGAGCAGGTCCCGCTTCCGGGCCTCCTTCAAGTGGCCCCGGATCGTCTCGGGTCGCTTGTTGGTTAGTTCGGCCAGGTGTGCGGTGACGTTGGGCACGGCTTGCGCGACCGCCCGGACGTATGCCTCAGCCAGGAAGGCCAGGTAGGCGTCCGAGATGCCTTCGGTAGTCAGCAGCCACCGCAGAACCTCCCCTTCTGACTCCTGCGCTACATCGCGTTCGGTGGCGGCCGGTCGGGCTGCTCGGAACTGCTCGCCCGCCTTCTTGAAGTCGATCTGCCGCAGCACCGTGGAGGCCACCCCACCGTCAGTGGCGGCGGGGTCGGCGTCCGGGTGGGGAGTGATCAGTACACGGGTAGGGCCGCTGGCCGGGTCGGCGTCAGCAGCCCACCGCATGAGTACGCGCCACGGGCCCACGTCTTGAGTGATCTCGATACCTTCGTTCACACCCCAACCTTAGCACCCCGGGTCGTCACACCTAGGTTTGACAGAGAGGGTTGGTGAGCGTACTTCTGAGATTAGGCCGGACAGGAACGGGCGGGAGGTGCCGCCCACCGGCAGTAGAGGAGACGCGTTGACCAAGCTCATGACCGTTGACGACGTGGCGGCCTACCTGGGCAAGCCGCGTTCATGGGTGTATGGCAACTGGCGGCGAGAGCAGATCCCGTTTCGGAAGGTGGGTCAGGCGCTGCGCTGCCGCCCTGCCGACCTGGACCGCTGGCTGGACGCCCAGGAGGCCCAGTGAGCTACCACTTTGCGAAGGTCTACCGTCCGGCGCACTCGAACCCCGCCATTGGAAGCGCCGTACTGCACCTGGAAACCCGGATGTGGCTACTTGCCCTGGACCGGATGCAGCGCGGCGGGCATGCGCCGCTGAAGTCCGGGGAACTTCAGCTCGTCCTGACCAACGAGAAGGGGGAGGCGTACAGCCCGGCCCGCTACCGGCAGGCACGACTGAGCCTCACCAGGGCGGGGCTACTCGCGCCGTCAGCCTCGGCGCGCTGCCTGCTCATCCCCAACACGGTGGCGTCGATGGATGCTCCGTCAGGCGAGCGGGAAGAGTGCGCGACACATGGCCACAACGTGCCCTGGGACGGTCGGCACGAGTCGTGGCTGTTCACTACCCCGGAACGGACACGGCACTGGGAAGCCGAGTGCGACAACATCGCCAGGGGCGGTCACCCCTTCCCTACGGGCCAGTGGGCACAGGAGATCCGTTCGCGCTCCGAGGGAGGCGTTAACGAAACGGAGCCCTCCGCCGCGTGACAGCAAGGGCGAGTCCTACGCGTCTTCTTAAAAGAGAGTTGATTTCAGCCGGGGCGGCCTGAGTCCCGGCTGTTCCCATGCAGACGATAGGGGCCGCCTCACGGGGGCGGCCTTCTGAGGTGTTCTACATCTCTCTTGATACCTCACCGCGCATTTGTGCGTGGAGTGACACATACATCATTAGTGAGAGTGTTCCTCACGGTCTCTCCACCAACCCCCGGCCTCTTGCGGCCGGGGGTCTCTCTTTTTTGCCTGCCACCGTGCACGTGCGCACGGGCTGATTGGAGCCGTCATGTTCGATCGTCACTTCTTCGCCGCTCGTCGTACCGCCCTGGGCCTCTCTGTCGAAGCGCTGGCTGACGAAATGCTTGTCGCCCCCTCCACCATTCGCCGCTGGGAGTCCGGGGAGACTTGCCCGAGCCTGCGCATGCTCGTTCTGGTGTCCCGTCACCTGTGCACTCCACTTCTGTCACTCATCAGCGGCGAGGACACCCAGGACCGGCGCAAGGCCCAGGCTGTGGCGGATCTTCTGAATGAGCAGGCCCAGGAAGCCGCCTGACAGCGGCATTAGTTAGTTCCACCCTTCTTGACGACAGGAGTACCTATGACCACTTACGGCTATCAGCAGACCGGGACCACCACATTCATTCCGGAGGTGTGGGACGCTGAACTGCTTGTCCAGTTCGACCCGTTGCTGGTTTGGGCATCGCCGATCGTGTCCAACAGGAAGTATGAGGGCAACATCAGCAAGGCCGGTGATGTCGTCCACATCAACTCCTTGATCCGCCCCTCTGTCGGTGACTACACCGTGGCGGACGGCATGACGGCCCAGCGCCCCGAAACGGTGGATCAGAAGCTCACCATCACCGAGGCGAAGTACCTTCAGCTTTTGATTGAGGACGCCGAGCAGGTACAGGCGATCGGCGATCTCAACTCCCCGATCAATCAGCAGATGATCCGGGCCCTGGCCCGGGAAGCGGACACCTTCATGGGCGGGATCATCACAGCCGGGGCAACGGCCGTACCGAACATCTCCGCTCCGGCCGCCAGCGCCCCGCAGGCGCTCTACGGCGGCATCCTTGACCTGATGCTGGCCTTGGACGACGCCGACATCCCTGGAGGCCGCTACGCGGTCGTCTCGCCCCGCGTGAAGCGGCACCTGATCGAGCATCCGGCCATCTCGAACGCCGCCGCCTACGGTGAAGGCGGCGTCACCGCAAACGGCGTCGTGGCCCGCCTGGCAGGCTTCACGCTGCTGACCACAACTGCCATGCCTGCCGGGGTGGATATCGTCGCCGGTCACTCGGAGTTCGCCACCTACGCGAGCCAGTTCACCGGTTTCCGCCAGGGACAGTCGGAGAAGTACCGGGCCGACTACATCGACACTCTTCACCTGTACGGCGGGAAGATCGTTCGCTTCCCCGAGCTGGACACTCAGCTTCCGGACAGTTCCTTTGATGAGACCAAGCCCACGAAGGGAATCGTCAAGGTCGCTGTGGACTGGTCCTGATCAAGCAGGCCGCGGGATCTATACTCCCGCGGCCTCGTTCTTGTCACTCCTCGTGGATGGCCGGCGGGGGTGTTTGGGCGCGCACGGTCACCGAAACCGGCACCCTGAATCCGCACAGGTGTCCATCTCCCCGCTCCCGGACAGAGAAGTTCGAAAGAGTGACACATCTCATCGATTCAGGGGCGCAAAGCGGGTAAACGTGCCCCCCTCGGCAGTGACTTTGGATGCCGAATCCGCTCGCGCCTTCCAATTTAGCCGCTACGCCGAAAGAATAGAAACCCGTACACGGTCGGAGAACCGCACCCCCGGTGGGTCCTGCGGAAACGAATTAAGATATTACCCCCGCTATTAGATTCACGAGCATAATCGTTTAGTTATGTGTTAGTTATCGTTTCGTGATAGAGGTTGGGCAGGATGTTGGCCGGTACCGCAACACCGAATGCGGCGGCCGTAAGAGCGACGCTCCGGCTGCTTCTGAGACTTCCGGCCTAACGAATCAAGGGGGGACCGTGCTCAAGACGGTTCAGATCATCACTTTCGAAGAGCGCACCGTGTGCGATGCGTGTCACGCGAAGAACGGCGGGGAAATCGAGGCGTGCGACGTGCTGAGCCTTGGTGACCGTTCCTGGGACTTGTGCGCGGATCACTCCAAGAGATTCGGGGCATGGCTGGCCGATGCCCTGGATGCCATCGAGACACCGGACGCTGAGAGCACCCCTGATGTCTCGCCTGCTGAGCCGACTGAGGACACGATCGAGGCGGACCCTGAGCCGCTGCCCACCGTGATGATCAGTGGGGAGATCGAGGGGTACGACTGGGACGACGCGCGGAACGCAGTCCGGAACCTGGGCTACGAGGTGGTTGGCCGTGCCGATGACAGCACCGTGTTGATCATCTGCGGCAAGGGGGCGGAGCGGAACAGCCACAAGCTGAGGGACGCGAGGGAGCGTGGCATCCCGTGCATGGATGCCACCGTGCCCGGAGTCTTCAAGGCCGCTGTCCGTGCGGGGGCTTTGAAGGGTGGCGACACGTTGCCGGAGCCTGTCCGCAAGGATGCCTCGGCTGTCATCAGTGAGCGTGAGCAGAACCGGCTGATCCGGGCTTGGGCCAAGTCCAATGGATGGGGGGACGTCGCTGCGCGCGGTCGTATCCCGATGGCACTGCGGTACGCCTACACCCAGGCCCAGCAGCAGCGTGAAGCGGCGGACGCTCAGGAGTGCCACACAGCGGCGTGACCTCGGTGCCGACCGCTGCCAACGGCGGTCGGCACTCCCGGCCCGAACACACACAACTGACGTTCACAGACATCGAGGCGGCATGAGCACCCCCGACATCCGAACCCTGGCCACGGGCCGACTCCGCGCAGTCGTCACCTCTCTTGCGCCGCATGGGGAATGGTCCCCTGTGGGTCTCCTCGGCGGTCTGCTGTGCGCGTTCTCCGCGATGCTGCCGGAAACCCGCGTCCAGCGCGGGAGTGGTCACATGCCGCTGATGCTTCATGTGCTCCTGTGCGGCGGTACAGGGGAAGGCAAGGGACAGTCCTGGTCCACTGCCGCAGCGGTCGCCAGAGACGCGAACAGCGGCTTCATGGCAGGGAACATCATCAACGGCGTGACAGGTGGGGCAGGGCTCATTCAGGCCGTGGCCGACCGCGACGGGCACGCGCTGATCCTGGACACCGAATACGCCCGTGTGCTCCGGGCCGGTCGTCGTCAGGCGAACCTGTCTCAGGTACTCCGCGATCTGTGGGACGGGGCCACGGTTGCCACCTCCCGTGCCAAGGAACCGGTTCAGGTCGATGATCCGCGCGTGTCCATCATGGGTCACATCACCCCCGAGGAATTCCGGGCCTCGATGTCCAGCACTGAGCGGGACGGGGGCAGTTACAACCGGCTGCTGATCCTGCCCGTGCAACAGGTGCGATGGCTCAGTGAACGCGACCGGATGCCCGCCCACCTGATCCCCGAGGCTGGAGAACTGTTCGCCCGTGCGATCCGGCACGGGCGCAGAGTCGGAACGGTCACCCTGTCCGATGATGCCTACGACGTTGCCGACGTCATCCGGCAGGACCTTCTAACTAAGGCCCGTGAATCGGAGGACTTGAAGCCGTTCGCCGCCCGGTGCAACGAACAGACACGACGTATCGCCGCATTGTTCGCGCTGTTCGATCTGTGCTCCGAGATCACGCCTGATGATTTGGAAGCTGCCGCACGTCTGGTCACCTACTCCATGGAATCGGTTGAGACCATCACGACCGGCGCCGGGAGCAAGAGCAACCGCCGCCAGCCGCTGAGCCTCGCTGAGAAGGTCCGGGCCCGCATCGAGCTGCATGGCGGTCGCGCCACTTCATCGCAGATCCTGCCCTACGTCGGAGCGACCGCAGCAGAGGTCAAGGCACTGCCCGGAATCGTCGTCACCCAAGACCGTTCCGGAGTCGGCCGACCGGCCACCGTTTTCACACTTCGCCATGACAGTTCTTCTCACGCTGAGGCCCAGCCGGCCAGCACGGAGCGTGAGGAGAATGGAGACGCGGACCCGCCCGCAGTTGCCCCGGTCGAGCGGCCCCGCCTCCGACTGGTCGCCGCCGCCCCGCCGCCCCGACCGGTGAAGCTGTCGGCGGCTCCCGCCCCCGTCCAGGGCAATCCGTTCCGCGACCTGCTCTAATAAATGAATCAGGTGCACCAGTCGGAATGGTCGACTGGTGCACCTTGCCTTTTGCCGAATCTTAGATAACGGCTAGCGAGATGCGCGCGCTTGAATGAGAGGCGCGGGGGTCACTACTCGCGCCCGTTCGTAAAGCTCCCGAGCCGTCTGGTTCTTGAGGTGGGGGCGAATGCGGGAATGCATATTCGAAATGCTTTGGTCGCATTGCCCTGATTGCACGTGCGGGTAGATGTCCACGACTTTCGTCCATGTGTCGCATGCAGCTTCGAGGTGGCCAACTTCTAGCTGTCGTTCGGCGAGCATGGAAAGGTAGCGGATCCGGTTCCGGCGAAATGACGTGTGCCGCAGTTTGTCGGATTCCTCCAGTGCCGCGATGGATCCGGGGACGTCACCCAATTCGTATCGCACCTGGCCAATGTGATACGTGAGCGATGACGGATTATATGAACCGAATGTTTTCGATTGAGATTCAGCCTTCTCCATGGCGACCTCTGCCTCTTTGAGGTACCTATGGGCGCTGTCACTCTCTCCGAGCTGTGCCGCAGCGTGTGCCTGTTGCCCAGCAAGGAAGGCCCGCATTCTCGGCCCTGCGTTGGGAGAGGCAGCGGCAGCAGAATTCGCTAGCCTCATAGCCTCTCGGCCGTGCCCGAGATCAACCGCTTGAACGCTCATTCCCCGTAGCGTTGTGCAGTAGGTGAGGTGGTCTTCTGAGGCTCCGGCAAGTTCTAGGGCTTTCACGTAATATTGCTGCGCCGCACCGTGAATACCCTCGTCAACTGCCATGTACCCCGTTAGGTAGCACAGGTCAGACGCTGCGGACATCATCGCTTTACGGACCGCTTCCGTAGCGTCGGCCCGGAGATATGGGGCAACCGTGTTCACGAGAAATGCTGCGGCCATGGGGCGCGCATGTCGACCACCGAACTGATCATCAAGGTCTGAGATTCGTTCGGTCATGGCCACGACTGTTTGGACATCAGGCATTCCGACGCGCTGCACCTGTCCTGTCTGAACAGCTTCCATGCGGCCCACAACATCCGGCCAGTTGGGCACCGTTAACGCAACAGAGAAGAGACTCGCGCCAAGGACGCTGCGACGCGAGGGGTCCATGTCGTGCCTCCCCAAGTCGATCAACGCCTCCACGGTACCCGGCTTTGCGTTCGACTCGACGGCAGGCGGGGAGAACCCCGCCTCAGCGTGCGTGATCGGTCGGCCCAGCTTCCGGGCAAACGCCTCCAAGATCAGCGGCCGGACAGCCACTCTGGGCATGTGCCCCCGAAGCCACTGATGAACGGATGGTTCCCGGTACTTCTGCGGCGTTCCGCGTTCGGTGCCGATGCGGTTGACCTCCTGCGCGAGCTGACGCAGCGTCCATCCGGTCTCTTGGAACAGCCGTTCCAGGCCCTCGTTCGGCTCCCGCTCACTCACTTTGCGCTCAACTCCTCAGCTAAAGCAGGCGCTTAAAGCTCTTAAAAACTGCCGCCTTCGCCACGGTACCGCGATGCGTAGCGGAGCGGTTGCCTAGAGCGAGAAAGACCCCCGCGACCGTGCGACCGGCCCGGGGGCATGGTCAACGCTGTAGGGAGCGTCAACATGAGAGATCGTATCGCCCGGTCCATGGAGCGGTGGCTACGGAAGTTATTCCCCGCCTCCGGCCGCCATCGGACAGTCGATGCCTCGCCCACACCGGCCTCAGCCGCTGTGGCCGTACCCGGCCCGGCCTGCGTGGCCACCGGCATCGAAGACCCGCCCACGCTTCAGCTCCCGCGAATCCCGACCGCAGAGCGCTTCCCCATCGCATGGGACACCGACCCCGTGCCGCTGTACGTGGTCCGGTACGAGCAGCAGCGAGCGCTGGGGGCCTCGCGGTGAGCGCGGACACGTCCCCGACGCAGCCACAGGGGACGCAGCAGGCCCCCAAGCACCCCACTCCGAAGGACCTGGACGCGCGTGCCGAGGAGCTGAAGAAGAAGATCGACAAGCACCTTGGGCGGGGGAAGCGAGCATGACCGACCAGGACTGCGAGGGATGCCGGAAGTACACGGCGTTGCGCGACGAGGCGAAGCAGGCAGGGAACTACCGCGCGGCGGCCGACTATGAACTGTTGCGCCGTCGACACCCGACCCACGATGACCCCGGTAGGACCGCTCGATGGGGGCTGCCCGCATGAGCCAGCCGACGCCGTACAAGGGCCCCAAGCGTGGCCAGGAAGCCTACGACGCTGCGACGGGACGCATCGGCGTAGTACAAGACGTCTGTCACGTCGATGTACTCGCTTTCGACCACCAGATGCCGGGACCGCTCGTCGCGTTCCTCCGCCCCCGGAAGGGCGGACAGGAATGGATGACTGACTCCAGGAACATCCGCTTCCCCGAGGAATCGACAACCCATCCCGCCTCGGAAACCGACACGAACGACAACTTCTGACAGCCGGATAGCGATGCGCACCCCTTGTGGTGTCAGGAGGAACCCTGTAGCGCGTGTGGCCTCATCACTCTCGCGCGCTCAGGGGACTCCGGTTCGAGTCCGGGCAGGGGGCGGTCCCGCAGCGAACGCAGGCGCTGTGCGCGCGTTCGAAGTGAGTCATCAAGCGGGGCGACGTGATCAATGCCTGACGGCCCACCTGTCGATTGGACGCCGTCGTACTGGTTCCGACATCGTTAGCGGCCACGGCGCCGACGATGACGCCGAACCACTGAAAGGACACAGTGTGAAAAGGCTGATCGCCCGAATCTGGCGCATCATCCGGGGGCCGATGCAATGGCGGATCCTGTGGTTCGCGCACGCCAAATTCATGATTGGCGTGACGGGCGTAGTACGGAACGAGGCAGGGGAAGTCCTGCTCCTCAAGCACCGAATGTGGCCCGCAGACCGGCCATGGGGACTTCCAACCGGCTACGCAATCAAGAGCGAAGAGTTCCCGAAAACCATCATTCGGGAGGTTCGGGAAGAAACTGGCCTTGAAGTCGTTCCGGGGCGGCTGGTTCAGGTAACCAGTGGCTACAAACTCCGCGTGGAAATCGCCTACGAAGCGCTTCACGTGGGTGGAACTCTCAAGCTCGACGGCTTCGAGATTCTGGAGGCGAAATGGTTCAACCCGGACGCGCTCCCGGAGGGGATGCAAGAGTCCCACATTCAGCTCATCAAGGCGGGCACGGCGACTTAACGGAACTCGCCCCGAATGAGTCCGTAACCGGCGCTAGGGCAATGGCGGCGCTGGCGGCCATGCGCACCGACGCGTCCCCGCTCACGGCGAAGCACCCCGCACACGTGTTCCGGCCGCTGTCGGAAATGCTCAGCCGGTGGGCGGCAGACGGCATCGACACCACCCCTTTCCATGCGGGCGTCGAAAGCACGAAACGCCGGTACGCCGGGTACGGGCTGGCGAAGATGCTGCCGCTTGGCCGTGTGTTGGTCGGCTGTGAATCCTCGCGGGTCGGTGCCTTCGGTGGATTCCACCACCCGGACCAGGGGTACCGGCACCTTCAAATGGTGGCCATCATCACCATGTACGGACCCATGGAACGCCGGAACCCCGAGCGCCCCGCGCTGGCCCTTCTCGACCTGCTGCGCGCGTACGCGCATGACTGCCTTCACTACGGGTCGCGTCGGCGTTACGTAGAAGTGGCAGGGGTGCCCGTCCGCACTCAGTACGGGATCAACTACCGCCGCACAAGCGGACAGTCCTACTCGGCTGCCGACCAGCGCGGAAGCCACCACACGCGGAACCTCGGAATCGTCATGGAAGGCGCGTGCGACAAAGAGGCGCGCTCCATCACCCGGAAGACGGCAGAACGCTTCGGCGTGACGGAACCCTCAGACGTTCTCGGCGCACTGGCGTTCCGAGATGTGACGGGAACGCTGAGGGAGGAGGACGCCGACCGCGCTGCGGGGGTGCTGGGGAGCGAAGAGCAGACGCGATACGCGGCGGCCCTCGGGGGCTACGAGAAGGGTGTCAACCGCCGCTACACGCACCTCCTTGAGGAGTTCGCCCCTGGGGAAGAGAGCGAGTGCCACACGCGCCTTCTCGCGTCCATCATCAGTGGTGACGTGACGGCGCTGGGGGTGTGGTTGGACGAACGGCATGGCCCCGGCACCTTCATGGGCCTGTTCCGAACGCCGGGGTACTTCGACCCCGGCCTGACCGTCTGAGCGGTCCCTCAGCGGCCCCCGTCGTGTGCTTCCCCCGGTGGCGCATGGCGGGGGCTTTCCGCTGCTCAGAGCCGGTTGGTCACGTGACCAACGCATGACCAACAGCGGGCAGGAACGGGCAGAAACAGCAGGTGAGCATGGCCAACCCTCACGGACCTCAAAGGGGCCCGAAGAGTACATCTCCGCAGGTCAACTAACTAATGGGCTGGTGCCCGAGTGGAGAGTTCAAGTCCCCCCCTCGGACACATCACGCAAACGCCGGTCGATGCGCGCATCGGCCGGCGTTTCGCGTTCCCGGGTATTCCCGGGAGGGCCCGGGCGGCCCCGGGCGGGGGCCCGGGGGCCGCTCACGCGCTGCGCGCGGGGACCGGGTCGTCGTGGATCACCCGGGGCACCGGGCGGGCGGCGAGGTGGGTGACGCGGGCGACGGGGCGGGCGGGGACCGTGCGGGCCTCGGCGCGGGCGGTGCTCCACAGCCAGCCGATGTCGCGGGCGAAGGACCAGATCAGCGAGGTCAGGGCCAGCAGCACGACGGCGAGGTTCGCGGGGGCCGGGAGGAGGCCGGTGGCGGCCACGAGGAGGGCTACGCCCTGGAGCGCGGCCACCGTCTTGCGGGCCATGCTGTGCGGCAGGGGCGCGTTCATCCAGGGCAGGAAGCGGGCGGCGGCGACGAAGGCGTAGCGCATGGCGCCGATCAGCAGCACCCAGGGGCCCAGGGCGGTGGCGACGTAGACGCTGAGCACCAGGATGAGGACGGCGTCGACCTCCATGTCGAACCGTGCGCCAAGCGGTGAGGAGGTTCCGGTGCGGCGGGCGACCTGGCCGTCGACCCCGTCGAGGATCAGGGCCACCGCGGTGAGCGCGGTGAGGACCGCGACCCGGGGCGGGCTGGTGAAGGAGTCGGCGACCAGCGCGGTCACGCCCCCGACGAGGGTGGCCCGGGCCAGGGTGACGCGGTTGGCGGCCCCGAAGGAGGACAGCCAGGAGCGGGAGACGGCGCGGGTGAGCACGGCCCAGGTGACGGCCGCGAAGGCGAGGCCGGTGAGCCAGCCCGCGGTTCCCAGGTCGAGCGAGGCGCCCAGGAGCGTCAGCAGGAGGATCTGCACGCCCGCCCCCGCGGCCGTCTCCGTCCGCAACAGCCTCGCGTTGTGTGTGTGGTTCAGGGCCACCGGGCACCCCTCCGGCTGTGTGACAGTGTCGATTGGCGCCGCGTAGCGTGTGCGCGGCTTGATGATGTCCCGTACGTGGCGCCTCCCCTGTTTGTTCAGCGTGATGTGCGGCCCGTTTGTTCAGCGCAGGATTTCCGCTCGATTCCTTTCGTTTTCTGAGAGATCTGAGAGAGAGGACGCCGATGAAGCGCGTCGCCCGTGCTTTCTGGCTCGACTCCCCCGGTCACGGCGGGATACGGGATGTGGTGCTGCCCGAGCCCGCGGAGGGCGAGGTGGTGGTGCGCACGGTGTGCTCCGGTGTGAGCCGTGGCACGGAGGCGCTGGTGTTCCGGGGCGGGGTGCCGGAGAGCCAGTACGGGGCGATGCGAGCGCCGTTCCAGGAGGGCGACTTCCCCGGCCCGGTGAAGTACGGCTACCTCAATGTGGGAGTGGTCGAGGAGGGGCCGCGGGAGCTGGTCGGCCGCACGGTCTTCTCCCTGTTCCCGCATCAGACGCGGTACGTGGTCCCGGCGAGCGCCGTCACCCCCCTACCGGAGGGCGTGCCCGCGGAGCGGGCGGTGCTGGCCGGGACGGTGGAGACCGCGGTGAACGCCCTGTGGGACGCGGCGCCGCTGCTCGGCGACCGGATCGCGGTGGTGGGGGCGGGGATGGTCGGGGCGTCGGTCGCGGCGCTGCTGGCCCGCTTCCCGGCCGTACGCGTGCAGTTGGTGGACGCCGATCCGGCGCGCGCCGATGTCGCCAAGGCGCTGGGCGTGGACTTCGCGCTGCCGGAGGACGCCGAGGGCGACCGTGATCTCGTGGTGCACGCCAGCGCGAGCGAGGCGGGTCTGACGCGTTCCCTGGAACTGCTCGCCCCGGAGGGCACGGTGATCGAGTTGAGCTGGTACGGGGACCGGCGGATCAGCGTGCCGCTGGGCGAGGCGTTCCACTCCCGCCGGCTGACCGTGCGCAGCAGTCAGGTGGGGACGGTGTCCCCGGCCCGGGGCGGCCGCCGCGGCTATGCGGACCGGATGGCGATCGCGCTGGAACTGCTCGCGGACCCGGCGCTGGACGCGCTGGTCACGGGGGAATGCGCGTTCGATGAACTGCCGGGGGTGATGGCCCGGATCGCGGCGGGTGAGCTGCCGGGGCTGTGCCACCGGGTGCGTTACGAGGGTGCGTAGGACCGGGCGCGAAAACCCGTCCGAACAAGGCTGAGCTGGGGCTGAACACGGGGAAGGCATCGGCCGTACTAGAAGCCGAGATGTGCCGCCGGACCGGGAGGGCCGTTGTTCAGCATCACCGTCCGCGATCACCTGATGGTCGCCCACAGCTTCAGCGGAGAGGTCTTCGGACCCGCGCAGCGTCTGCACGGCGCCACGTTTCTGGTGGACGCCACCTTCCGGCGCGCCGCGCTGGACGACGACAACATCGTCGTCGACATCGGCCTGGCGACACAGGAGCTGGGCGCGGTGGTCGGCGACCTCAACTACCGGAACCTCGATGACGAGCCCGCCTTCAAGGGGATCAACACCTCCACCGAGTTCCTGGCCAAGGTCATCGCCGACCGGCTCGCGGAGCGGGTGCACGCCGGGGCGCTCGGCGAGGGCGCGCGCGGCCTGTCCGGGATCCAGGTGACCCTGCACGAATCGCATGTCGCCTGGGCGAGTTACGAGCGTGACCTGTGACCGCGCACGTGGAGAGTCCGGGGAGCCTGCTGGGTCTCAGCGGCGGTGCCGTCCCGCCGCCGGCCCGCGAGGTGCACGTCGTCATGCCCGGCGGGGTGGACGACCCGGCGACACCGAGCGGCGGCAATACGTACGACCGGCGGATCTGCCGGGAGCTGCCCGGCATCGGCTGGGACGTCCACGAGCACACGATCGCGGGCAGCTGGCCGCAGCCCGGGCCCGCGGCGCGCGCCGAACTGGCCCGGCTGCTGGCGGAGCTGCCGGACGGCGCCATCGTGCTCCTCGACGGGCTGGTCGCCTGCGCCGTCCCCTATCTCGTCGTTCCGGAGGCGGAGCGGCTGCGGCCCGCGGTGCTGGTGCATCTGCCGCTGGGTGAGGAGACGGGGCTCGCGCCGGGCCGGGCGGCGGACCTGGACGCGCTGGAGCGCAAGACGCTGAACGCGATGCCCGCGGTCGTGGCCACCAGCGGCTGGGCTGCCCGGCGCCTGGTGGCGCACCACGGGCTGGCCCCGGGCCGGGTCCATGTGGCCGCGCCCGGTGCCGATGTGGCGCCGCAGGCGTCCGGTACGGACGAGGGCACCCGGCTGCTGTGCGTCGCCTCGGTGACCCCGCGCAAGGGCCAGCACCGGCTGGTGGAGGCGCTGGCGGAACTCACCGACCTGCCGTGGACGCTGGAGTGCGTCGGCTCTCTCGGCCAGGAGCCCGGCTACGTGGAACGGCTCCGCGAGCTGATCGAGACCTCCGGGCTCGGCGACCGGGTGCGGCTCACCGGCCCGCGCGGCGGTGCGGAGCTGGAGGCGAGCTTCGCCGGTGCCGATCTGCTGGTGCTGGCCTCGTACGCCGAGACGTACGGGATGGTGGTCACCGAGGCGCTGGCGCACGGCGTTCCGGTGCTGGCCACCGCCGTGGGCGGGGTTCCGGAGGCGGTCGGGCACGCGCCCGAGGGCAGCGTGCCGGGGCTGCTCGTCACCCCGGAGGACCCGGCCGCGCTCGGGGCAGCGCTGCGCCGCTGGCTGGGCGATCCCGATGTACGCCGCCGGCTGATCACGGCCGCCCGTGGCCGGCGCACCGCGCTGGACGGCTGGCAGACGACCGCGACCGATCTGGCCGGTGCGCTGGAACGACTTCGCCGCGAACCCCGGAGGGCCGCGTGACCACCACCGATACGCCCCGATACGCGCCCGAGTGGCTGGAGTTGCGCGAGGGCGCGGACGCCGCCGCCCGCGCGCCCGAACTGCTGGAGCCGCTGCGTGCCCGGCTGGCCGAGTCGGCCGGGGCGGCCGGGGCGGTGATCCATGACCTCGGCTGTGGCACCGGCTCGCTGGGCCGGTGGCTGGCGCCCCGGCTGGAGGGGCCGCAGGAGTGGGTGCTGCACGACCACGATCCGGGGCTGCTGGAGCTGGCGGCCGAGCGGGCGCCGCGTACGGCCGCCGACGGCAGCCCGGTCACGGTGCGCACGCGCCGCGGTGACCTGGGCTCGCTGACCGCGGACGATCTGGCGGGGGCGTCGCTGGTGACGGCCTCCGCGCTGCTGGACGTGCTCACGGCCGAGGAGATAGATGGGCTCGCCGCGGCCTGTGCCGGGGCGGGGTGTCCGGTGCTGCTCGCGCTGTCGGTCGCGGGGCGGGTCGAGCTGGCCCCGGAGGATCCGCTGGACGCGGAGATCGCGGAGGCGTTCAACGCCCATCAGCGCCGTTCCGGTCTGCTGGGCCCGGACGCCGTAGCGGTGGCCTCCGAAGCCTTCGCCCGGCACGGTGCGACGGTACGGACGCACGCCAGCCCCTGGCGCCTGGGCTCCGGGGAGTCGGCGCTCGCGGCGGAGTGGCTGCGGGGCTGGGTGGGCGCGGCGGTGGAGCACCGGCCGGATCTCGAACCGCGTGCCGAGACGTATCTGCGGCGCAGGCTCGCGGAGTGCGCGGCGGGCGAGCTGCGGGTGGTGGTGCACCACGACGATCTGCTCGCGCTGCCCCGCCCTGTGGGCCCCGGGTCGACGGGCGGAGTGTCATGAGCGCGACGGTCCGAGCCCGGCTCGGCACACTCGCCGGAGCGGCCATCATCGCGGTGCTGCTGTGGCAGATGGGCACCGGCGCCTTCGTGGCGGGGCTGCGCCGCATCGACGGCCTCACCCTGCTGGCCGCCCTCGGCCTCGGCCTGCTGACCACCGTGTTCAGCGCCTGGCGCTGGTGCGTGGTGGCGCGGGCGCTGCGCATCCGGCTGCCGCTCGGCCAGGCCGTCGGCGACTACTACCGCTCCCAGTTCCTCAACGCGGCGCTGCCCGGCGGCGTCCTCGGCGATGTGCACCGCGCGGTACGGCACGGGCGCACCGAGGGCGATGTCGCCCGGGGCGTGCGCGCCGTGGTGCTGGAGCGGACGGCGGGTCAGGTGGTGCTGGTGATGCTCGGCGTGGCGCTGCTGTGCGCCCACCCCTCGCTCGCCCTGTCCGAGGCCCGCCGGGTGCTGCACGCCGTGGCCACGACGCCCGGCGCCGCACCCGCGCTGATCGCGGTGTGCGGGCTCGGGGCCGTGGCCGTGGCCGTCGTACGGCTGCGCCGCAGGTCCGGCAGCCGGTCCGGGGGCGAGCGGGGTAGCGGGTCCGGCGCCTCGCGGGGGCGCCGGGCGCTGCGCGCCGCGCTCACCGAGGCGCGGCTCGGGCTGCTGGCCCGCGCGAGCTGGCCGGGGGTCGTGCTCTCGTCCGCTGTGGTGCTGGCGGGCTATCTCGGGATGTTCCTGCTGGCCGCGCGGGCGGCGGGATCAACCGCCCCGGCGGTCGAGCTGGTGCCCATCATGGTGCTGGCCCTGCTCGCCATGGCGCTGCCGCTGAACGTCGGCGGCTGGGGCCCCCGCGAGGGCGTCACCGCGTGGGCCTTCGGCGCCGCGGGCCTGGGCGCCGCCCAGGGGCTGACAGTCGCCGTCGTGTACGGGGTGCTCACCTTCGCCGCGAGCCTGCCCGGTCTGGGCGTGCTGGTCGGCCAGTGGGCCGTCCGGCTGCGGCGTCCCCAGGTCCAGCTCGAAGAGGGTGTCCTCGCCGAGGCGGGCCCGGCGGGTACGGGGCCGCAGGGCGTCGCGCATGACGGGGGTGCCGTCGAAGCGCAGTCCGGGGATGCCGTCGCCGAGCAGAACCGGTGCCACGGTGACATAGAGCCGGTGCAGCGCGCGGTCATGAAGAAAGCGCGACACCGTGACGCCGCCCCCCTCGATCAGCACCCGGCCGAGCCCGCGCGCCGCAAGCGCCTCCACCAGGCGCTGCGGCGTGAACGCGGCACGGTCCGGCAGGGTCAGTACGTCAACTCCGTCCGGCGCCGCCCGCCCGTCGCCGGCTTCCGCTCCCACCACCCACAGGGTCGGCGCTGAGCCGTCGGTGAAGACCCGGCGATGCGGAGGTACCCGGCCGTGCGGATCGAGGACGACGCGCACCGGATGCGGTCCGGAGCAGGCGCGCACGGTGAGCTGGGGGTCGTCCGAGACGGCGGTCCCGGCCCCGACCACCACGGCGTCGGTGAGGGCGCGCAGCCGGTGCAGATGACACCGGTCCTCCTCGCCGGTGACGTAGTCGGCGTCGCCGGTGCGGGTCGCGATGAAGCCGTCGAGGCTCTGGCCGAGCTGGGCGATCGTCAGCCGCGGCCCGGCCAGGCAGAGCGGCAGATAGCGGTCGGCGAGTTCGTCTGCCCCGGGGGTGGCGTCCTGCCGCCAGCGCACCGCGCCGCCAGCGTCGCGCACCAGCCCGGCGGCCCGGGCCTCGGCCGCGGTCCGTATGGAGCGCAGACGCCCCCATGCCTGCTCCGTGTCCAGCGTCGTCATCGCGTCTCCGTTTCCTGTCGCTCGCCGACCGCGGAATCGCCGACCGCGGATTCGCCGACCACGGAAAGGTACTCGGCGAAGGATTCGGTGAGTGCGGCGAGTAGTTCCTTTCCCTTGGCGGCGGATGCCAGGGAAGGGCGGCCGATGACACCGGACTCGGTGTACTCGGCCATACCGAGAGTCAGCAGATGCTTCCGGTCGTCGGCGAGACAATCGGAGGTTTCATAACCGGGACGGACGAGTTCGGGATGAGCATGCAACAGGATGGAGGTCTCGACTTCTCCGGCGTGCATATCGCTGTACGACGGGGTGCGGACACCGGCCCTGCTGCGGGCCGTGTCCCAGTCGGCCGAGCCCGGGAAAAGCGCCATGCGGGTACCGGTGCCGGCGGATTCCTGAACAATGTTGCGCAGGACGTAATTTCCGCCGTGCCCGTTCACCAGAATCAGCGAGCCGATACCGGAGCGGCGGAGCGATCCGGCGATGTCGCGCACCACGGAGTACAGGGTCGCGGCGGAGATGGAGACGGTGCCCGGCCAGTCGGCGTGCTCGTGCGAGCAGGACACCGTGACCGGCGGCAGGAGTTGGACCGGGTACGCCGCGGCGATCTCCCGGGCGATGGTGCAGGCGATGACGGTGTCCGTCACCAGCGGGAGATACGCGCCGTGTTGCTCGAAGCTGCCGATCGGCAGGACGGCGACACCGGCCCGCAGGGCCCGCACCTCCTCGGTGGTCGTCTGCGGCAGGAGCCCCGAGGCCCACTGCTCCGGCGTTTCCGAATCACTCATGTTCCACGGGCCTTTCGTTCTTCGTGCTGCGTACTTCGTACTACGGATGCGCGGTCCGTCACCCGGCCGACTTTGCCATTTTCCCCTACGCCACCCGGCGTTTACCAGATAGGGTTGCAACATGACAGCAAGTGATAGCGTGTTGGTCGACAGCGCTCGTCGATCGGATGTCGAACGAGTGGTGAATCTCCGGCTGTCCACCGTGCACGGCGATTTTCTCGCCTACGGCTACCAGGACCATAATCGCGGAGATGAACAGATCGCGCTGGTATACGGCGACGTCAAGGGCGAGGACGCACTGACGCGTGTGCATTCCGAGTGCCTGACCGGAGACGCCTTCGGCTCCCGCCACTGCGAATGCGGCGACCAACTGTCCGCGGCGCTGCGCGCCATCGTGAGCGAGGGGCGGGGCATCCTCGTCTACCTCCGCGGCCACGAGGGCCGGGGCATCGGCCTGCTGGCCAAGCTCCAGGCGATGCAGCTCCAGGCGGAGGGGCTCGACACGGTCGAGGCCAACCTCGCGCTCGGCCTCCCGGACGACGCCCGCGACTACCAGGTGGCGGCGGAGATGCTGCACGACCTCGGGGTGCGCTCCATACGGCTGCTCTCCAACAACCCGCGCAAGCGGGAGGCGCTGCTGCGCCACGGCATCAAGATCAGCGAGCAGGTTCCGCTGCTGATCCAGCCGTGCGAGGAGAACCTGCCGTACCTGCTGACCAAGCGGGAGCGGATGGACCACTACCTGCCGCATCTGGACGGTGTGCTGTCGTCCGTCGACGGCGGCGCCGAGCGGTCCTGAACAGCGCGCGGAGCAGGTGGCGCCGACGGCGCGGCGGGCCTGCCGCGCCGTCGGTGATCTTCGGTGCGCCGGGTCGCGAACGGGCGATCAGCGCACATTTGTCCGATGATGTGAAGCATGGACGTGGAGATCACGCTCCGGGTGGACGGTACGGACCACCGGCTCACCGTCGACACCCGTACGACGCTGCTGGACGCCCTCCGCGAGCGGCTGGGGAACACCAGCCCCAAGAAGGGCTGTGACCACGGCCAGTGCGGCGCCTGCACCATCCTGCTCGACGGCCGCCGCGCGCTGTCCTGTCTGGCGCTGGCGGTGGCGCACCAGGGTGCCGACGTCGTCACGGCCGCCGGTCTCGTGAACGGCGGAGGCGGTGGTGACGGGGAGGGCGACGGCCTGCATCCGCTCCAGCGCTCGTTCATCGCCCATGACGCCTTCCAGTGCGGCTACTGCACCCCCGGCCAGATCTGCTCGGCGGTGGGCATGCTGCGCGAGGCGGCGGCGGGCTGGCCGAGCGCCGTGGCCAAGGATCTGGGCGCCGCCGATGTGGTGCTGGACGACGAGGAGATCGCCGAGCGCATGAGCGGCAACCTGTGCCGCTGCGCCGCGTACGCCAACATCGTCCCGGCCATCGCCGATGTGGCCCACCGGGACGAGGCGGCGGCCCACCGGGACGAGGTGGGGCCGCGATGAAACCGTTCCGCTACGCACCCGCCGACACGGTCGCGGCGGCCGTGACCGCTCTGGCCGAGGAGCCGGAGGCGGCGTATCTGGCCGGGGGCACCAACCTGGTGGACCTGATGCGTCTCGAGGTGGCGACGCCCGAGGTGCTGATCGACGTACGGCGGCTCACCTCGGACCGGATCGAGGAGCTGCCGGACGGGTCGCTGCGCATCGGTGCCGCCGTCCCCAACAGCGATCTGGCCGCCGACCGGCGGGTCCGGCGGCGCTATCCGGTGCTCGCGCAGGCCGTGCTGTCGGGCGCCTCGGGCCAGTTGCGCAACCTCGCCACCACCGGCGGCAACCTGTTGCAGCGCACCCGCTGCGCGTACTTCCAGAACGTGACCACCCCGTGCAACAAGCGCGAGCCGGGGTCGGGCTGTTCGGCGCTGGAGGGCTATCAGCGCGACATGGCGATCCTCGGTGCCTCGCCGTCCTGTGTGGCCACCCACCCCTCCGACATGGCGGTCGCGCTGGCGGCGCTCGACGCCGTCATCTGCGTCCAGGGTGGCGGAGGCGGCCCGGACGGCGAGCGGCGCATCCCGCTGACCGAGCTGCACCGGCTGCCCGACGACACCCCCGAGCAGGACACGGTCCTCGCCCACGGGGAGCTGATCACGGCCGTGGAGCTGCCGCCGCCCGACTTCACCGCCACCTCCCGCTACCGCAAGGTGCGCGACCGCGCCTCGTACGCCTTCGCGCTGGTGTCGGTCGCCGCCGCGCTGGACGTCGCGGACGGCGGGACCGTACGCGACGTACGCATCGCGTTCGGCGGCGTGGCGCACAAGCCGTGGCGGGCATGGAAGGCCGAGGAGTCGCTGTGCGGCGCGCCCGCGACATGGGACAGCTTCCGGGACGCCGCCGCGGCCGAGCTGGCCCAGGCGGATCCGCTGCCGGGCAACGCCTTCAAGGTGGCGCTCGCCCGCAACACCCTCGTCGCCACGCTGCTCGATCTGCTGGAGGACGCCCGATGAGCGAGGTCAGGGAGCGGCCCCGGGCGGTCGGCGCGCCGCTGCGCCGGATCGACGGCACGCTGAAGGTCACCGGCACCGCCACCTACGCCTACGAGTGGCCCGTCGAGCACGCCGTCCATCTCCATCCGCTCCAGGCCACCATCGCTGCCGGGCGGATCACCGGAGTGGACACGGCCGCCGCGGAGGCCGAGCCGGGAGTGCTGGCCGTGCTCACCCATCTCACCGCGCCGCGGCTGACCGTGCCGGACGATCCGGAGCTGGCGGTGCTCCAGTCCGACGAGGTGGCCTGGCGCGGGCAGTTCACCGGCGCGGTGGTCGCGGAGACCCCGGAGGCGGCCCGGTACGCGGCGGGCCTGGTGCGGTTCACCTATGAGCAGCGCCCGCCGGATGTGGCGCTGCGCGAGGACCGCGACGACCTCTACAAGCCGGTGGACGCGGCCCAGTTCGGCCAGGGCGGGGGCGAACTCCAGGACGGCTCCCCCGCCGACAGCGCCGTCGGCGACGCCGATACGGCTCTGGCCGCCGCGCACACCGTGCTGGACGCCGCGTACACCACGCCGATGTACCACAACAACCCGATGGAGCCGCACACCGCCGTGGTCAGCTGGACCGACGGCGAGCTGCTGGTGCACTGCTCCACGCAGGGCGCCACGATGAGCCGCGATCTGATCGCCGCCACCCTGGGGATGGCACCGGGCCGGGTGCGGGTGGTGTCCCCGCACGTCGGCGGCGGCTTCGGGTCGAAGGTGTATCCGCACGCGTACGCGGTACTCGCCGCGATGGCGTCGCGGACCGTGCGCAGGCCGGTCAAGTTCGCGCTGACCCGCCAGCAGATGTTCGCGCTGGTGGGCTTCCGCCCCGCGTCGATCCAGCGGATCCGGCTCGGCGCCGACGCCGGGGGACGGCTGACCGCCGTCACCCATGACGTGGTCGAGCAGACCGCCCGGGCCAAGGGGTATGCCGACCAGACCGCCGTGTGCACCCGGCTCATGTACGCCGCACCGCACCGGCGCACCACCCACCGGCTCGCCCCGCTCGACATCCCGGTGCCGACGATCATGCGGGCGCCGGGCGAGGCGCAGGGCATGTTCGCGCTGGAGTCGGCGATGGACGAGATGGCGCTCGCGTGCGGCATGGACCCGGTGGAGTTCCGCATCCGCAACGAGCCGGACGTCCACCCCGAGTCCGGGCTGCCGTTCTCCAGCCGCCATCTGGTCGCCTGTCTGCGCGAGGGCGCCCGCCGCGCCGGGTGGGAGCGGCGCGATCCGACGCCCCGGGCACGCCGCACGGGCCGCTGGCTGATCGGCACCGGCGTGGCCGCCTCCACCTACCCCTCGCCCCGCCTGCCGGGCAACGCGGCGACGGCCCGGATGGCGCCGGACGGCCACTGCACGGTGCTCATCGCCGCCGCCGACCTGGGCACCGGCACCTGGACGGCGCTCACCCAGATCGCCGCGGACGCGCTCGGCGTGCCGGTCGAACGGGTGGAGCTGCTGATCGGTGACACCACCCTGCCGAACGCCTCCCCCGCCGGTTTCTCCTCCGGCATCAACAGCTGGGGCTCGTCCATCGCCGAGGCCGCCGGCCGCCTGCGCACCCGCCTGGAGACGGACCACGGCGGCGCGATCCCGCCGAACGGCCTGGAGGTCACCGCCGACATGCCCGCGAACCCCGACGCCGAGCGGTACGCGATGCACAGCTTCGGCGCGCAGTTCGCCGAGGTCCGGGTCGACGCGGACACCGGCGAGATCCGCGTGCCCCGGCTGCTCGGGATGTTCGACGTGGGCCGCGTCATCAACCCCAGGACCGCGCGCTCGCAGCTGCTGGGCGGCATGACGCAGGGCATCTCGATGGCGCTGTACGAACACAGCGTGCTGGACCCGCGCTTCGGCCATGTGGTCAACCAGGACTTCGCCCAATACCACATCGCCGCCAACGCCGATGTGCACACGGTCGAGGCCCACTGGGTGGACGAGACGGACCCGCACACCAATGTGATGGGCGCCAAGGGCGTCGGCGAGGTGTGCATCGTCGGCACGGCCGCGGCCATCGCCAACGCGGTGCACCACGCGACGGGTGTGCGGGTGCGCGATCTGCCGATCACCCTGGACAAGCTGCTGCCCTGATCCCCCTTCAGGCCCAGGTGCCGTCCGCGGCGGCCTCGCGCGCGAAGTCGGCGATGTCGCGCGGCTCGCGGCCGAGGGCGCGGCGGGCGCCGTCCGTCACCTGCGCGTTGCGGCCGTCCAGGAGCGTGCCGAACAGCTCGGTCAGGAAGGCGACGAGGTCCTCCGGAAGCCCGGAGCCGCCCAGCATCGCCCCGTATTCCTCGACGGAGACCGGCCTGTAGCGCACCGCGCGGCCGCTCGCCCGGGCGATCTCCCCTGCCGCCTCGGCGAAGGTCAGCGGCCGCGGTCCGGTGAGGTCGTGGACGCGCCCCGCGTGCCCGTCCCCGGTCAGGGCGGCGACCGCGACCTCCGCGATGTCGTCGGCGTCGATGAAGGGCTCCTCGACGTCCCCGGCGGGGAAGACGATCTCGCCGCCGAGCACCCCGTCCCGCAGGATTCCCTCGCTGAAGTTCTGGAAGAACCAGCTCGCCCGGATGACGGTCCACTCGGCGCCGTCCACCGCGACGGCCCGCTCGGCGGGCAGCGTCGCGTCCACGCCGCGCGCGGAGAGCAGCACCAGCCGCCGGGTGCCGCCCCGGACGGCCTGTTCGGCGAAGGCCCGGAGGGTGGCGGCGGCGCCCGGATCGGCGACATCGGGGTAGTACGCGAGGTACGCCGCGCCGGTACCGCGCAGTGCGGGCGCCCAGGTGGCGCGGTCCTCCCAGTCGAAGCGCGGCTCGCCGCCGCGGGAGCCGATCCGCACCGGCCGTCCGGCGGCGGTCAGCCGCTCGGCGATCCGGCGGCCGGTCTTGCCGGTGCCGCCGAGCACCAGGACGGTCTGCCGTGTGTTCTGAGGCGTTGTCATACGGACAGTCAACTGAGCCGTGGTGAGACGGGCCATGGCTGAAAGGCTCGTCCGCATACGCGGGCGTCTACGCTGTGCCCCGGGGGTGGGACATGGACGCGCTGGCGAACCTGCTGGACGGGCCGCGGGCCCGGGAGGCGTTTCTGCTGCGGGCCGTGATGGAGCCGCCCTGGTCGGTGCGGATCGAGGACCGGGCTCCGCTGTGTGTGCTCACGATGGCGCGCGGCGAGGCGTGGGTGGTGCCCGACGCCGGTGAACCGCGGCGGCTGCGCCCGGGGGACGTGGCGGTCGTACGCGGTCCCGATCCGTACACGGTGGCGGACTCCCCTGACACCCCGCCGCAGGCGTGGATCCTGCCGGGCGAGGCGTGCCGGACGGCGGACGGCCGGGATCTGTCCGAGGCGATGGCGCTGGGGGTCCGCACCTGGGGCAATCACGCGGACGGCTCGACGACGATGCTCATCGGCACCTATCTGCTGGAGGGGGAGATCAGCGGGCGGCTGCTGGACGCGCTGCCGCCGCTGCTGGTGCTGACTCGCGAGGTGTGGGACTGCCCGCTGATGCCCTGGCTCGGCGAGGAGATCGTGAAGGACGAGGCGGGCCAGTCGGCGGTGCTGGACCGGCTGCTGGACCTGCTGCTGATCGCCGTGCTGCGAGCCTGGTTCGCCCGGCCGGAGGCGCGGGCCCCGGCCTGGTACCGGGCGCTCGGCGATCCGGTGGTGGGCCGGGCGCTGCGGCTGCTGCAGAACAACCCGGCGCATCAGTGGACGGTGGCGGGGCTGGCCGCGGAGGCGGGTGTCTCGCGTGCAGCGTTGGCCAGGCGGTTCACCGCGCTGGTGGGCGAGCCGCCGATGGCGTATCTGACCGGCTGGCGGCTGGCGCTGGCGGCCGATCTGCTGCGCGAGCCGGACACGACGCTGGCGGCGGTGGCCCGGCGGGTGGGGTACGGCAGCGCCTTCGCGCTGTCGACGGCGTTCAAGCGGGAACGGGGGGTCAGCCCGCGGGGGCGCCGCGTTCGCCGCGGGGTGCCGTTCGGAGGCTGAGCGGGGGGACGCGGAGGCAGCCGTCGGGGCCGCAGGTGGTGGTGCGGTCGTAGAGGTCCATGAGGCGGCGGACGCCGCGGGCGATGTCGTAGCGCTCGACCGCGTCCGGCACCGGGTGCCGTCGGGGGCCGGTGGCGACGTGGCGGCGCAGTTCGTTGGCGAGGGGGGCCGCGCCGGGGGCGAGGCGGCGGGCGGCGGGGGCGGCGTCGGAGGGGAGTTCGTCGAGGGCCGGGCAGACGGTGTACAGCACGGGCAGCCCGGCGGCGAGGGCTTCCAGCGCGGCGAGTCCGAACGCCTCCTCGGCGGACGGGGAGACCAGGACGTCCATGGCGGCCAGCAGCCCCGGCAGCCCGGCGGGGCGGTCGTCGGGGGTGGCCACGGCGCCGTCCCGTTCGCCCAGCAGCCGGACGCGGTCGGCCGCGCCGAGCCGGGCGGCCAGGTCCTCCAGGGCGGGGCGCTCGGGGCCCTCGCCGACCAGCAGCAGCCGGGCGCCGGGGACGGCGGCCACGGCGCGGACCGCGATGTCGAACCGCTTGGCCGGCACCAGCCGTCCGACCGCGCCGACGACGAAGGCGCGGTCGGGGACGGCCAGGCGGGCGCGGGCGGCGGTGCGGGCGGCGGGGGTGAAGCGGAAGTGGCGGGGGTCGAGGGCGTTGGGCACCAGGTGGATGCGGTGGTTGGGGACGCCCCAGTCGCGCAGCCGGTCGGCGACGACGGCCGAGACGGCGACGGTCGCCGAGCCGAGCCGTTCGGCGGCCAGGTAGCGGGCGCGGACGGCGGGGGTCAGGGGGTGACCGTCGAGGCTGCGCTCGCCCAGGGCGTGTTCGGTGGCGATCACGGCCCGTACGCCCGCCAGCCGGGCGGCGATCCGGCCCAGGACGCAGGCCCGGTAGAGGTGGGTGTGCACCAGGTCGTAGCCGCCGGAGCGGATGGTGCGCACCAGAGCGGGCAGCGTCCGCAGCTCGCCCGCGCGGCCGTCCACCGGCAGATGGGTGACCGGGATGCCATCGGCACGGATGCCGTGAGCGGTTCTGCCCGGTGCGGCGAGGGAGACCACGTCGCAGCGCACCGGCACATGGCGCAGCAGCAGCCTCAGTTGCTGCTCGGCGCCGCCCGCGCCGAGGCGGGAGATGATGTGCAGAACTCTCATCGGGCGACCCCGCCCCATCCTCCGTCGTTCCGCCGTCGTATCGCGTTTTTCACGCGATCTCCGACCTTGCCAGAGGGCGGGATGTAAATCACGTAAGACGCGCGCCGATAGGCCGTCAGGGTGGCTTTTCCGTGGCCTCACACCAGCGGCCTCACACCAGGGGCGCGCCGAAAATCCGATGTGCGCAATACCGCCACATCCGATTGTTACCTTCTCATCTCGCGCGATGACATGACGAATGTGGTCCGTCCGGGTCATCGCGGCGCGACATCCGGTTTCCAGACAGCCCCGCGGGAGTGCCCATGTCTGCACAGACCCCCGTCAGAGATTCGAGAAACGCACGAGATCCGCGTCGTGGAGCCGCCCCCGCCGCCGCGCGCCCCGCCGGAAAAGCCGCCGGGCGTAATCCCGGGCACGCCGCCGCGCCCCCGCACGCGCGCACCGCTCCGAAGGCCGCGCACCCCCGCCCGGCCGCGGTGTACGAGTACAAGCGGTACAGCGAGCTGGCGGGCCCGCTGACGGCGCCGCCCGCCGACGGCCCGTACCGGGTGCGCAGCCGCAGCCTGCTGGCGCAGGAGCCGCACCGGCTGCGGGCGGCGCTGCTGCTGTGCGGGGCGCCGGTGTGCTCGGCGCTGCTGCTGTTCTGGCTGCTGCGTCCCGACCACTGGGCGTCGCGCCCCCAGGTGGCGGCGTGGGAGACCGCGGCGGATGTCGCGATGCTGGTCTCGATCGCGCTGATCGAGACGTTCCGGCTGGTCACGGTGGTCTCCAACGCGCATGCGACGCTGGTGGCCCGGGACCCGGTACCGGTGACCCCCGAGCCGGGCACGCGGGTGGCGTTCCTGACGAGTTTCGTACCCGGCAAGGAGCCGATCGCGATGGTCAGGGCCACGCTGGAGGGCGCGGTGCGCATCCGGCACCAGGGGACGATGCACGTCTGGCTGCTGGACGAGGGGGACGACCCGGAGGTCAAGGAGCTGTGCGCGCGGCTCGGCGTACATCACTTCTCCCGCAAGGGCGTCGAGAAGTGGAACCAGCCGAAAGGCGCTTTCCGGGCGAAGACGAAGCACGGGAATTACAACGCCTGGCTGGACGCGCACGGCGACGATTATGAATTCATGGCGTGCGTGGACACCGATCATGTTCCGCTGCCCAACTTCCTGGAGCGGATGCTTGGTTACTTCCGCGATCCGGACATCTCCTTCGTGGTGGGTCCGCAGGTGTACGGAAACTACGACACGGCCGTCACCAAGGCCGCCGAAAGCCAGCAGTTCCTGTTCCACGCGCTGATCCAGCGGGCCGGGAACGCGTACGGAAGCCCGATGTTCGTCGGCACCAACAACGCGGTGCGGATCAGCGCGCTGCGATCCATCGGCGGGCTGTACGACTCGATCACCGAGGACATGGCGACCGGCTTCGAGCTGCACCGCCACCGCAACCCGGCGACCGGCAAGAAGTGGCGCTCGGTGTACACCCCGGACGTGCTCGCGGTCGGCGAGGGCCCCAGCTCCTGGACGGACTTCTTCACCCAGCAGATGCGGTGGAGCCGGGGCACCTACGAGACGGTGCTCAAGCAGTTCTGGAAGGCGCCGTTCACGCTGTCGCCGGGGAAGCTGCTCAACTACGCGCTGCTGATCACGTACTACCCGATGACCGCGGTCAACTGGGTGCTCTCGGCGCTGTCCTGCACGCTGTTCCTGATGCTGGGCGCGGCCGGGCTCGACATCCCGGCCGAGCTGTGGATGATGCTCTACGGCGACGCCGCCATGCTCCAGATCGGGCTGTACATCTGGAACCGCCGCCACAACGTCTCCCCGCACGAGCCCGAGGGGTCGGGCGGACTCGCCGGAATGCTGCTCTCCGCGCTGTCCGCGCCGATCTACGTCAAGTCGCTGTTCGACGCGGTGCTGCGGCGGAAGAGCCGGTTCGTGGTCACGCCCAAGGGCGACTCGTCCAGCCCGGACCGGCTCTCCACGTTCCGCATCCACCTGCTGTGGGGCGGGCTCTTCGGCAGCTCGCTCGCGGCCTCGTTCTACCTCGGGCACACCCACGCGGCGATGCGGACGTGGGCCGTCCTCGCGCTCGCGCTGTGCCTGGCGCCGGTGGTCATCTGGTCCGGCGGGGTGCTGCGGGACCGGCGCCGCCCGGTGGCGGCGCCGGCCGTACCGACCGCGCGCGCGGACAGCCCCTGCCCGTGCACCCCGGCGAAGGACCCGGACGCGGTGTGCGCCCTGTGACGCCGGGGGTGCGGTGACGGCGGACGCGGCAGCGCGTCTCAGTGGTGGCCCGGGCCATGCCCCTGACGGTGGCCCGGGCCGTGTGCGTTACGGGCCAGGCCGAGCGCGTACTCGGGCCACCAGCGGCCCGCCGGGGGGCCGCCGTTGCACATCCCGTCGGATTCGCCGGGCCGCTTGATCCACAGGTACGCGTCCACCAGCCGGTCCCCGGTGCGGGTGCTCGGCGGATGGCCCAGCGCCCGCCCCGGCGGGTTGCACCAGGCACCCGCCGGCCGGGCCGAGTGCCGGGCGGCGCCCTCGCGCCGCAGCGGGCCGTTGCCGTTGCGGCTGGTGTCGATGACGAAGTGCGATCCGCCGACCGCGCGGGACAGCCGGTGGCCGTAAGCCTTGGTGCGGCCGGTGCGCTGGAAGTTGGCGACGTTCAGGGAGAAGCCGTCCGCCTGCTCGATGCCGCTCTTGAGCAGCGGCACCATCAGCCGGGCGGGGTTCTTGATCCAGCCCGCGTTCCCGGCATCCAGATACACCCGTACGCGGGGCAGCGCGGCGAACGCGGCGACCGCGTCGCGCAGCATCGTCAGCCGGGCGCGGACCATGCGGCGGGGCACACAGCGGTCGACGACCTGCGCCACCGCGTCCGGCTCCAGCACGACGAGCGCCTTCCGGTCGCCGATGCCGAGCGCGATCTGCTCGATCCACCTCCGGTAGGCCGCGCCGTTCGCCGCGCCGCCCGCCGAGTGTCCGCCGCAGTCCCGGTACGGGATGTTGTAGGCGACCAGCACCGGGATGGTGCCGGTCCGGGACGCCGATTCGGTGATGAAGCGCACCCGTTCACGAGGGGGCTGCGGGCCGAGCCATTCGGCGACCGGCTGCTGTGCGATCCGGCGGATCAGCTCGGCGTCACCGTTCCCGCTCCCGTTCTTCCCCTCGTCCTGTCCCGCACGGACCTGCCGGGCGGCCGGGCCGTCCGGATTCACCCAGAGCCCGCCCCGCCGCGGCGGCGGGTCGAGCATCTGGCATCCGCTCAGCGGCACCATCGCCACGACACCACATGCGGCGACTGTCACCAATCGCCGCATAACCGACATTTTTGGATCTTTTTCGCGCATGCGAGGCATCATGGCACCGTGTGCCGTCGGTTCAGCGGACGCGGCGTACGGGGTGTCCGCCGTCGCGGTCGGGGTCGTGGCCGCCGTCGCCGTCGTCCTCCGTACGCCACAGCGGATGCTCACGGGCCGCCCACCGCGGGTCGACCCGCCCGGTGCGCATCCCGCGCCGCGCCTCCGGATCGGCGAGTGCCTTCCCGATGTGCCCGATCACCACGATGCCGACGGCCAGCGCCAGCCAGTCGTGGACGAACGTGGCGCTGGTGCGCCACATCAGCGGGGCGAGCCCGGTGAACCACATCAGCGATCCGGTGGCCGCCATCACCAGGACCGCGCCCGCGGTCCAGGCGGCGTACACCTTCTGGCCCGCGTTGAACTTGCCCGCCGGGCGCTCGACGGGGCTGTGGTCGCGGCGCAGCGCGGCACGCAGCCAGCGGCGGTCGTGCGGTCCGAAGCGGTTGAGGCGGCCCAGATCGGCCCGGAAGGCGCGGGAGGCGAGGCCGATGAGGGCCGGGACGGGCGTCAGGATGCCGGTCCACTCGTGGACGGTGACCACGAGGAAGCGGCGGCCCACGAGTTCGGCCAGGGCGGGCACGTACAGACAGGCCGCGCTCACCACGCACACGCCCAGCAGCGCTGCCGTGGTGCGGTGGATCCAGCGCTCGGCGGGGCTGAAGCGGCGCACCGTGCGCGCGGCGACCGCCGAAGGCGCCGTGGCGGCCTTGGGCAGCCGGGGTTCAGACAGTGGGGGCATCGTCGCGTCCGTTCGACTTGCCGACCCAGGCGTCCACGTCGTATCCGCGGTCCTCCCAGTAGCCGGGGCGCACCTCGTCGGTGACGGTGATGCCGGAGAGCCACTTCGCCGACTTGTAGAAGTACATGGGCGCGACATAGAGCCGGACCGGGCCGCCGTGCGAATGGCCCAGCGGCTTGTCCTGCATCCGCAGCGCCACCAGGACGTCCGGGCGGCGCGCCTGGTCGAGGGTCAGGCTCTCGGAGTACGCGCCGTCGAAGCAGGTGAACCGGACCGCCTTGGCGCGCGGGCTCACCCCGGCGGCGTCCAGCAGCGTCGACAGCCGCACCCCCTCGAACGGTGTCTTCGGCACCCGCCACCCGGTGACGCACTGGACGTCCCGGACGAGCCGGGCCTGCGGGAGCGCGCGCAGCTCGGCGAGCCGGTAGGCGGCGGGCTTGTCGACGAGCCCGCCGACGGTGAGGCGGTAGTTGGTGGCGTCCTTGTGCGGGACGGAGGAGGTCACCGAGTAGTAGCGGAACCCGCCACCGTTGGGCAGCAGCCCGGTCACCCCGGTGGGGTCCTTGTCGGACAGGGCGCCGAGCGTCTCCTCCAGGCCGCGCTGGGCCCAAGGGGCGACGGCCATACCGGCGGCGCCGAGGCCGAGCATGGAGAGGAGGATGCGGCGGCCGACGGGGGCGCCGCTGTCGTCGTGCTCGTCACCGCCGGGTACGCCGTCGGCGGGGGTTGCGTCCATGTCCTGATGACACCACCGGGTGGCGCGGCGCGCCATCGTCTGTGGCTTTTCGTCAGACTTCCGTCAGATGTGAACGCGCCCGATGACCGTGTCCGGTCACGACACCGCGTCCGGTCACGACACCGCCCTGGCCGCCGCGCGGCCCGCCGTCCGGCCCGAGAAGAGGCAGCCGCCCAGGAAGGTGCCCTCCAGCGACCGGTAGCCGTGCACGCCCCCGCCACCGAAGCCCGCCGCCTCGCCCGCCGCGTAGACGCCGGGCAGCGGCTCCCCGCCGTCGGTCAGCACCCGCGACGACAGGTCCGTCTCCAGACCGCCCAGCGTCTTGCGGGTGAGGATGTTGAGCCGCACCGCGATCAGCGGGCCCGCCTTGGGGTCGAGGACGCGGTGCGGGGCGGCAGTGCGGATGAGCCGGTCGGCGACGTACTTACGGGTCCCGCGCAACGCGGTGACCTGGAGGTCCTTGGTGTAGGGGTTGGCGATCTCGCGGTCCCGGGCGACGATCTCGCGGCGCAGCTCGGCCTCGTCGATGAGCGGTTCCCCGGTCAGCGCGTTCATCCGCCGTACGAGGGCGGGCAGCGAGCGTTCGACGATGAAGTCGGCGCCGTGGTCCATGAACGCCTGGACAGGACCCGGCGCCCCGGCCCGGCCGCGCCCCAGCACATCGCGGACGCTCTTGCCGGTCAGGTCCGGGTTCTGCTCGGAGCCGGAGAGCGCGAACTCCTTCTCGATGATCTTCCGGGTGAGGACGAACCAGGTGTAGTCGTACCCGGTGCGCATGATGTGTTCGAGGGTGCCGAGGGTGTCGAAGCCGGGGAAGAGCGGGACCGGGAGCCGCCGTCCGCGGGCGTCGAACCAGAGGGACGAGGGGCCGGGCAGGATGCGGATGCCGTGCCGGGGCCAGATCGGGTTCCAGTTCTCGATGCCCTCGGTGTAGTGCCACATCCGGTCGCGGTTGATGAGGCGGGCCCCGGCGGCCTCCGCGACGCCGAGCATCTCGCCGTCCACGTGGGCCGGGACGCCGGAGATCATCCGCTCGGGCGGGGAGCCGAGGCGCTCGGGCCAGTTGGCGCGGACGAGGTCGTGGTTGCCGCCGATGCCGCCGGAGGTGATGATCACGGCCTGGGCGCGCAGCTCGAAGGAGCCGGTCACCTCGCGGCTGCTGGCCGTGCCCCGCTCGGCGTGGCTCGGCTCCAGCACCTCCCCGGTGACGGTGTCGACGGCGCCCGCGCTGCGCGCGAGCCCGGTGACCCGGTGCCGGAAGCGCAGATCGACCAGGCCGCGGGCGGCCGCGGCGCGCACCCGGCGCTCGAAGGGGGCGACGACGCCGGGTCCGGTGCCCCAGGTGATGTGGAAGCGGGGTACGGAGTTGCCGTGCCCGGTCGCGTCGTAGCCGCCGCGCTCGGCCCAGCCGACGAGGGGGAACAGCCGCAGCCCCTGGGCGTGCAGCCAGGACCGCTTCTCGCCCGCCGCGAAGTCCACGTACGCCTCGGCCCAGCGGCGCGGCCAGTGGTCCTCCTCGCGGTCAAAACCGGCCGTGCCGAGCCAGTCCTGCCAGGCGAGTTCATGGCTGTCGCGGACGCGCAGGCGGCGCTGTTCGGGCGAGTCGACGAGGAAGAGGCCGCCGAAGGACCAGTGGGCCTGGCCGCCGAGCGACTGCTCGGGCTCCTGGTCGAGCAGGATGACCTTGCGGCCCGCGTCGGCCAGCTCGGCGGTGGCCGCGAGGCCCGCCAGGCCCGCCCCGACCACGATCACATCCGCGTCGTACGCCATGGTTGGTGGTGTCCCGTCCTCGTCAGCCGGTCGACGGTGTCGTCGGTGCGATCCTGCCTACCGGTCAGTACGGCGTCAACTGGTGCGGATGCAGGGGTGAGAGCGCTTTCCGGACACGGTCGACCCCGGGCGATAGCTCTCTTGTGCAGCAAAACGGAACAATCCCTCATCACTATTGGACAGGGTTCAGCCAAAGCGGCATCATCAACGACCATGGCTGACCGCTCCGTTGAGCAACCCGGGCCGCCTTACCCGGCGGACAAGCGCATCGTGAATCCGACACTTGTCACCCCCGGTCCCCAGCCTCTCGAGGCGGGTGACTCCCCCGTCGCCCCGCACATCCTCCAAGGCGAGGTCCTGGGACCCCGGCACGCCCGCGCCCGCCGTCGCGGTATCGACCCGCGGCGCAAGGCTGCCGCCGGGGCGATCCTGCTGTCCGCCACCGGCGCGGCCACCGCGCTGTTCATGCTCATGGGCAAGGACGCGCGCGAGGCCCAGGCCGCCGGCCCGGGGCACGACTCCTCGTCCGCCGTCCCCGACGATCCCGAGCCGAAGGCCGCCGCGTACGGCGACTCCGCCAAGGGCGACAAGCCGCTGCGGGGTACGCGCACCTCCGAACCCGCGGCCCCGGCGCCCGCCGCGAAGCCGACGACGCAGGCCCCGGCCGCCCCCGCAGCCGAGCGCCGCGCCCCGTCGTCCGGCCAGCAGTCCAGGCCCGCCTGGCCCGCGGCGGCCGAACAGTGGCGGGAACGGGCCGAGAAGTGGCGGCAGTGGGCCGCCGAGCAGGCCAGGCAGCGGGCGGAACAGCAGGCCAACGGCCAGGGACAGGGCCAAGGGCAGGGCCAGGGACAGGGCCGCTGGGGGAACGGCCAGGGCAACGGCGGCTACCCGGGCGGCGGCTCCGGCCCGTACGGCCAGGGCGGCCAAAGCCAAGGCCGAGGCCAAGGACAGGGCGGCCCGGGCTCCGGGTCCGGCCCGTACGGGGGCCACGGCGGCCAGGGCGGGCCCTACGGCGGTGGCCCCTCGCGCTGACCGCGGCGCGATCTGCTTGTATGGCTGCATGCCTGACCAGGAGCCGCTTTCCGCCGACGAACTGCTGGACATCGTGGACGAGCAGGACCGGGTGATCAGCCAGGCCCGTCGCGGTGACGCCACCGCCCACCGGCTGCGCCACCGCTGCGCCTTCGTCCTCGCCCGCGACGCGGAGGGCCGCGTCTTCGTCCACCGCCGCACCGACCGGAAGCTCGTCTTCCCCTCCCTGTACGACATGTTCGTCGGCGGGGTCGTCGCCGCGGGCGAGAGCTACGACGAGGCGGCGCTGCGGGAGGCGGAGGAGGAGCTGGGCGTCCAGGGACTCCCCGCGCCCGTACCGCTGTTCTCCTTCCTCTACGACACTCCCGAACACACCTGGTGGTCCCGGGTCTACGAGGTCCGCTGCGACCTTCCGGTCTCACCGCAGGCCGACGAGGTCGCCTGGCACACCTTCCTCACCGAGGAGGAGCTGGAGCGGCGGCTCACCGAGTGGGAGTGGGTTCCGGACGGCGCGGAGGCGTACCGGCGGCTGAAGGAATGGCGCGGCGAGAGGCCCACCCCGTGACCGGAGGACGACCGTGACCGGGGGCAGACTCGCGGACACCATGGCGAACGTCCGGCTGTGGTTCGCGCCCGAACGGCTCCGCGAGGAGGGCGACACCCCCGACTACCGCTTCTCGCTCGCCAACGAGCGCACCTTCCTGGCCTGGCTGCGCACCGCGATGGCCCTGGTGGGCGGCGGTTTCGCGGTCGACCAGTTCCTGCCGGACACCGGCCGGGCACTCCGGCTGACCCTCGCGCTGGTGCTGCTCGCGGGCGGTGCGGTGTGCGCGCTGCGCGCCATCAACCACTGGATCCGCTGCGAGCGGGCCATGCGGCGCGGCGAGGATCTGCCGGTGTCGCGCTTCCCGGTGATGCTGGGGCTGGCCGTCGGGGTGGTCGCGCTGCTGATGGTGATCGTCGTCGCCGTGGGCTGGGGCGGATGACCACGCCGGTGCGGGACCCCGGGCTCCAGCCGGAGCGCACCCGGCTGGCGTGGCGGCGTACGACGCTGGCGTGCGCCGTGGCCGCCTCGCTCGCCGGGCGGCAGACCCTGCACGCGGGGCTGGGCCCGCTCTCGGTGCTCGCCCTGTCCCTGGTCGTCCTGTCCTGGCTGGCCTTCGTGGCGGTGGCCCACCGCCGCATCCGCCGGCTGCACGCCGCGCGCCCGCCCCTGCTGGCCTCGCGCGCGGCGGCGGCCGCGGTGGGCTGTGTGCTGGCGGCGGCGGTGTGCGGTGCGGCGATGCTGCACTAGGGGATGTGCCAGGGGCCTTTGCCGATCAGTCGACCGTGATGACGATCTTGCCGCGGGTGTGCCCCTCCGCATTGCGCGCCTGCGCCTCCGCCGTCCGCTCCAGCGGGTACGTCGCCGCCACCTCGACCCCCAGCGCGCCGCGCTCGGCGAGGTCGGTCAGGTCCTGGAGGTCGGTGGGGTCGGGGCGGACGAAGACGTAGTGGCCGCCAAGGCCGAGGACCGCGGGGTCGGCGATGGACGCCAGCCGCCCACCGGGGGCCAGCACCTCCGTGGAGGCGGTGAGGGCGTCGCCGCCGACCAGGTCGAACGCGGCCTGCACCCCGTCCGGGGCGAGCGCCCGCACCCGCTCGGCGAGCCCGTCCCCGTACACGGTCGGCTCGGCGCCCAGCGTCCGCAGATAGTCGTGGTTGCGCTCCCCGGCGGTGCCGATGACGCGGGCGCCCAGATGCCGTGCCAGCTGCACCGCCATCGAGCCGACGCCCCCGGCGGCCGCGTGCACCAGCACCGTCTCGCCCTCGGCGACCCGCAGCGCGCCGACCAGCGTCTGGTAGGCCGTCAGCCCGGCCAGCGGGATGCCGGCGGCCTGCTCGAAGGAGAGGTTCCGCGGCTTGCGGGCGATCGTGCGCAGGGGCGCGGCCACGTATTCGGCGCAGGTGCCGCGGGACAGGAAGTCCTCGCGCACGTACCCGATCACCTCGTCCCCTGGCCGGAACCCGGTCACCGCAGGCCCGGTCTGCTCCACCACCCCGGCGACGTCCCAGCCCGGGATGACCGGGAAGACGGCGTCCAGCACGGGGTCGAGATAGCCCGCCTGCGCCTTCCAGTCGACGGGGTTCACGGCGGCGGCCCTGACCTTGATCAGCACCGAGTCGGGCCCGACCTTGGGGTCCCGGACCTCGCCGAATTCGAGGACCTCGGGGCCGCCGTAGCGGCGGTAGCTGATGGCCTTCATGGTGGCTGCTCCTCGCGGTGCTCGGGGTTTCTGCGGTTCCTGGTCGCGTTCGCCGGGCGATCTCTCCCTACGACGCTCCTGCTCGCGAACCGCCACCGCAAATCCACCCGGCGTGCCATCAGGCATACGTGCGATACGGGACCTGGGCCGCGGCCGGGGGCAGCGCGGCCCGCGGCTCCGCGCCCGCGAACCAGAACCCGAGCAGGAACGCGGCCGTGGCCTCCAGATGGCGGGCCCGCTCCAGCGGCCCGCCGTCCAGCGGTACGCACCCCATGTCGCGCACGAGGGTCCGTACGGCCTCCAGCGCGCCCTCGTCGTCCCCGCACAGCGGCACCGCGAGCGGGCCGTCGGCGAAGACCGGCGGGGTCATCCGCCACACCGAGTCCGCGCACAGGTTGAACCCCTTCACCACGTGCGCGCCCACCGCCTGTTCGGCGATCCGCTCCGCCACCCCGGGGCCGCCGTCGGTGGCGAGGACGAAGCGGCCGGGGACGATCGCGTTGGTGCAGTCGATCAGCGCCCGGCCGCGCAGCGTCCCCTCCCCCGCGCCCGCCGCCTCCAGCGTGGCCGACACCCCTTCGTACGCGACCGCGAGCAGCGTCACCTCGCCGGACCCGGCGGCCTCGCGCAGCGATCCGGCGCGCGCCCCGTGGCCGATCCGCTCCGCGAGGGCCTGTGCGGCGGCGGGGTTGCGGCCGCCGACGCACAGCGTGTGGCCCGCCCGCGCCCACTGCCCCGCCAGCGCCTCGGCCATGGTTCCCGTGCCCAGCACTCCGATCCGCATCGCGCGGCCTCCTCCTCGCTCATGAGGCGGCGGGTGCCGCCTGCTGGAGAAGGACACTAGGAAGTCCGTTGCGCACCCCGCGGTGTCCAACGGATCGGCTAGGACGGCCACCAGGAGGCATATATGACGACCACCCCGCGCCCCTTGCCCACCGGCCGGTTCATCGCCGACTGCCGGGCCCGGATCGGGTTCGACCTGCTGACCCGCACCTGGACGGCCGTGGTGCTGTTCGGGCTGCGCGAGGGGCCGCGCCGCCCCGGTGAGCTGCGCGCGGCGATCGGCGGTATCAGCGCCAAGGTGCTCAACGAGACGCTGCGCAGGCTGGAGGACGACGGGCTGGTGGAGCGGCACCGGTACGCGGAGGCTCCGCCGCGCGTCGAGTACGGGCTGACGCCGCTGGGCCGCACCCTGCTGGGGCCCGTCGAGGCGCTGGGCGCCTGGGGGATCGCGTACGGCGACGCGGTCGTCGCGGCACAGGAGCGCGCCGAGCTGCGGCGGGAGGGACGGGAGGGAAACGGGGACGGCCGCACACTGGACTACATACCGACTGGTCGGCATCATGAGGTGGACATGGAATGAGCGACCGGGAACGCACCGTCCGCCCGCCTCCCAGGGAAGAAGAGACTCGATGAACGCAGGCAATCCGCCAGGACTCGACCTGACGCGGCTCCGCGCCCATCTCGACCGCGAGCGGCCGGGGCTGGTGGGCGGCGAGCTGAGTGCGGAGCTGATCGAGGGCGGGCGGTCGAACCTCACCTACGCCGTCACCGACGGCGCCGCCCGCTGGGTGGTCCGCCGCCCGCCGCTCGGGCACGTACTGGCCACCGCCCATGACATGCGGCGCGAGCACCGGGTGATCAGCGCGCTGCATCCGACCAGCGTGCCGGTGCCGGAGCCGGTGCTGATGTGCGAGGACGAGGCGGTGGTCGGGGCGCCGTTCTACGTCATGGAGTTCGTGGCGGGCACTCCGTACCGTACGGCCGAGCAGCTGGCCGCGATCGGTCCTGAGCGCACCCGGGGCGTGGTGCTGTCCCTGGTGGACACGCTCGTCGCGCTGCACTCCGTCGATCCGGACGAGGTCGGGCTCGGCGACTTCGGGCGGCCCGACGGCTTCCTGGAGCGCCAGCTGCGGCGCTGGGGCAAGCAGCTGGACGCCTCGCGCAGCCGCGACCTGCCCGGCATCGACGAGCTGCACGCCCGGCTCGCCAAGGCGCTGCCCGCCTCCCCCGCGCCCACCGTGGTGCACGGCGACTACCGCCTGGACAACGTCCTCGTGGGCGCCGACGACCGGATCAAGGCGATCCTCGACTGGGAGATGTCCACGCTCGGCGATCCGCTGACCGACCTCGGCCTGATCGTGATGTACAGCGAGCACCCCACGCTGGACGACGCGCCCATCTCCTCCACCCAGGGCGCCCCCGGCCACCCGGGGACGGACGAGCTGGTCCAGCGGTACGCCGAGGGCTCGGGCCGGGACGTCGGCGGCATCGCCTGGTACACCGCCTTCGCCTACTTCAAGCTCGCGGTGATCTTGGAGGGCATCCACTACCGCTTCACCCTCGGACAGACCCTGGGCGCGGGTTTCGACCGCATCGGCGCCATCGTCCCGGGCTTCATCCACAACGGCCTCACCACCCTCCAGGAGAGCTGAGACACCTCATGGACTTCGCATTCGACGCCCGTACCGAAGAACTCCGCGCCAAGCTGCTGGCCTTCATGGACGAGCACGTCCACCCGGCCGAGGCGGTCGTCGGCGAGCAGCGCGCCCGGCTCGACTCCCCCTGGGACACCCCGGCCGTCGTGGAGGATCTGAAGGCCGAGGCCCGCAAGCAGGGGCTGTGGAACCTGTTCCTGCCGGACTCCGAGTACGGGGCCGGGCTGACCAACCTCCAGTACGCCCCGCTCGCCGAGATCACCGGCCGCAGCCCCCAGCTCGCCCCCACCGCCCTCAACTGCGCCGCGCCGGACACCGGCAACATGGAGGTGCTGGCCCAGTTCGGCAGCGAGCAGCAGCGCAAGCAGTGGCTGGAGCCGCTGCTCGCGGGCGAGATCCGGTCCGCCTTCGCGATGACCGAGCCGGAGGTGGCCTCCTCCGACGCGACCAACATCGAGACCCGGATCGAGCGGGACGGCGACGACTACGTCATCACCGGGCGCAAGTGGTACATCTCCGGGGCGATGAACCCCGACTGCAAGATCTTCATCGTCATGGGCAAGACCGATCCGGAGGGCGCGGATGTGCGCCGCCAGCAGTCGATGCTGCTGGTGCCGCGCGATACGCCCGGGGTCGAGGTGCGGCGGGCGATGACGGTGTACGGGTACGAGGACCACTACCACGGCGGCCACGCCGAGGTCGTCTTCGACGGGGCCCGGGTCCCGGCCGCGAACCTCATCGGCGAGGAGGGCGGCGGCTTCGCCATCGCCCAGGCCCGGCTGGGCCCCGGCCGCATCCACCACTGCATGCGGCTGATCGGCATGGCCGAGCGGGGCATCGAGCTGATGTGCCGACGGGCCGTGGCCCGGCAGGCGTTCGGCAAGGCGCTCGCCCAGCAGGGGCAGGTGCACGAGTGGATCGCGGACGCGCGGGTCGCCGTCGAGCAGCTGCGGCTGCTGGTACTGAAGACGGCCTGGATGATGGACACGGTGGGCAACCGGGAGGCGCACACCGAGATCCAGGCGATCAAGATCGCGACGCCGCGGACGGTGGTGGGGATTCTCGACCAGGCGGTGCAGTTGCATGGGGCCGGTGGGGTGAGCCAGGACTTTCCGCTGGCGGAGCTCTGGGCGGCGGCGCGGACCCTGCGGCTGGCCGATGGGCCGGATGAGGTGCATCAGCGGTCGCTGGCCCGGCGGGAGTTGAAGCGGTACCTGTAGGTGGGGGCGGGCGGGGGCTTTCCCCACCCCGCCCCTTCCCGTAACCGGGGCTCCGCCCCGGACCCCGCACGCCCTCCGGGCGTGTGTCCTCAATCGCCGGACGGGCTGGAAAATCCAGCCCGTCCGGCGATTGAGGACCGGGGTCCGGGGCGGAGCCCCGGGGGGTCAGGGCCGCAGGGCGCGCAGTAGCAGGCCCGCCAGGTGGTCGGCTACCTGCTGGGGGGCCAGGGGGCCGCCGGGGCGGTACCAGGTGCCCAGGTGGTGGACGGAGCCGAAGTGGTAGTCGACCACCAGGTCCGCCGGGGTCTCGGCGCTGAACACCCCCGCCCGCTGGCCCTCCTCGACCAGCGCGCGGAACCGCTCGTGGTAGCGGCGCCGCTCGGCCCGTACCTGCTTGTACTTCTCCGGGCTCAGATGGTGCATCGACCGGAAGAAGATCGTGGTGTCGTCGAGGTTCTCGATGGTGGTCACCACGACGTCGGCCGCCGCGTCCCGCAGCCGCTGCTCCACGGGGGCGTCCGCGTCCGCGAAGGAGTCGAGCCGTTCCTGCTGGAGGCGGAGCACCCGGCCGTAGATCTCGTGGAGCAGATCGTCCTTGGAGCCGAAGTAGTGGTACAGGGCTCCCTTGGTGACGCCCGCGGCCTCCACGATCTCCTGGACGGACGTCCGGTCGAAGCCGCGTTCCGCGAAGAGGCGGGTGGCAGCGGCCAGCAGCCGCCGCGGCACCGGCTGTCCGTCGCCGTTCGTCGTTCTGGCCATGGTCGCCACCCGCTTCTCTTCCGTTCTCATCCTCGCAGTTCTCGTCGGAGGATCTTGCCACTGGTCGTCTTCGGGAGGTCGGGCAGGATGTCGACCTCCCGGGGGTACTTGTACGCGGCGAGCCGGTCCGCGCAGTACGCGGACAGCTCGTCCGGCGTGGTCTCGGCCCCGGGCCGCAGGCTCACGTACGCCTTGACCGTTTCGCCCCGGTAGGGGTGCGGCTTGCCGACGACGGCCGCCTCGCGGACGGCGGGGTGAGTGTAGAGCACGTCCTCGACCTCGCGCGGCCACACCTTGAACCCGGACGCGTTGATCATGTCCTTCTTGCGGTCGACGACGTACAGCCAGCCGTCCGCGTCCATGAAGCCGATGTCCCCGGTGCGCAGTTCGCCCCCGGGCATACCGGCCTCGGTGGCGTCGGGGCGGCGCCAGTAGCCGGGGACGACCATGGGGCCGCTCACCACGATCTCGCCGGTCTCGCCGAACGGCACGTCCTTGCCGTCGTCTCCGGCGATCCGTACGACGGTGTCGGCGCCGGGCACACCGACGGCCAGGGTGCCGGAGGCCGGATCGACGGGAGCCCGTACGCCGGGCGGGACGCTGGCGCAGGGGGCGGTGCACTCGGTGAGCCCGTAGCCGTTGTGCAGATACAGGCCGAGGGCCGACTCGAACCGCTCGACCAGCGCGGGCGGCAGCGGGGCGCCGCCGGAAGAGACGATCCGGAAGGACGAGAAGTGGTCGCGGGTCGCCTCCGGATGGGCCATCAGCGCCATGAAGGCGGTGGAGGGGCCGACGGTGTACGCGGGGCGGTGCTCGGCGAACGCGTCCAGGACGACACCGGTCTCGAAGCGGTACGCCAGCGCGAGCGTCCCGGCCCCGGCGAGGCTCGCGCCCAGCTCGCAGACCATGCCGGTGATGTGGAACAGCGGCGCCAGCGCGAAGATCGCCGAGCCCTGGGGCAGCTCGTGGAGGAGGTGCTGCCGGTCGGCGTTGTAGGAGATGTTGCCGTGGGTGTTGGTGGCGCCCTTGGGGGTGCCGCTGGTGCCGGACGTGTAGCTGATCAGCGCGATGTCGCCGGGCGCGGGCTCGGGGACGGCGGGCGGCCGGGCCCCGGCGCGGGCGGCGGCGAGGAGGTCGTCGGTGTCCCCGGGGACCGGGATGCGCTCGTCGCGCAGCACCCGCTCGTCGTCCCGGGTCTGGAAGTCGTACGCGTCGGCCGTGAGCGCGATGCGCACCGGAGTACCGGCGGCCGTCTCCCGTATGTACGCCTCCCAGCCGGTGCGGGCGCACACCAGCGCGGTGACCTCGGCGTCGGTGAGGATGTGGGCGAGTTCGGCGCCCTTGTACATGGGGTTGACGGGGACCACGGCCGCGCCCGCCTTCCACGCGCCGAGCAGCGCGATCACGAAGTGCGGGGTGTTCTGGAGCATGATCGCGAGCCGGTCGCCTGGGGCGAAGCCGCGTCCGGCGAGGTGGCCCGCGAGACCGTCCGACAGCTCGTCCAGCTCCCGGTAACTGACCCGGCCGTCGAAGTAGGCGATCGCCGGGTGGTCCGGGGCGTCGCGCACGGCCTCCCGGAAGGCGTGCAGCACGCTCGGCCGGGGGGTGATCGGCCGGCGCTGCTTCTCGGTGAGCTGAGCGAGCCACGGCTGGTCCTGGTACGACGTCATCGGGGCGGCCTCTCTTCGGTCTCTTCCAGGGTGCGCTGCACGCGGTTCATGCCCCGCAGCCACCGCTCGGTGTCGGTGGCGCGCTGGGCGTAGTACTCGGCCACCTCCGGGTGCGACAGGATCAGGAACCGATTCTCGGCGATGCCTTTCAGTACGGCGTCGGCGACGTCCTCCGGTTCGACCGCGGTGGGCACCAGCACCAGGTCCCCGGCGGTGCCACTGTCCACCAGCATCTTGGTGCGCACGCCCTGCGGGCACACGGCGTGCACCTGGATGCCGCGGTGGCGGTAGGTGGCGGAGAGCCATTCGGCGAAGCCGAGCGCCGCGTGCTTGGAGACGCTGTACGGCGCCGAGCCGACCATGGTGAGCAGCCCGGCGGCGGACACGGTCGACACGAAGCGGCCCTCGCCGCGCTCCAGCCAGTCGGGCAGCAGCGCGCGGGCGGCGCGGACATGGGCCATCACATTGACGTCCCAGGACGCGGCCCACAGTTCCTCATCTGCCTCGGGGCCACCGCCGTGGCCGACGCCCGCGTTGGCGCAGAAGATGTCGATGCCGCCGCCGAGCGCGTCCCGGGCGGCGGGCACCACCGCGGAGGCGTCGCCGGGGACGGCGGTCCCGCCGATCTCGGCGGCGACGGCCTCGGCCCCGGCGGCGTCGAGGTCGTTGACCACGACCTCGGCGCCCTCGGCGGCGAAGCGGCGGGCCAGGGCGGCGCCGATGCCGCCTCCCGCCCCGGTGACGACAACTCGCGCTCCACGCACGGTATCCACGATTGAGACGCTCCTCGGATGCGGCGCGGCCGTCGGCCCGGATCGGCCCGGCCGCACCGGCAGACTAACCAGTCGGTATGTAGAACGGAAGAGGGCGTGGAGCTGACCGGCGGATGACGTCGGACCGGCCGGACAGGCCGGCTACCGGCCGCGCGGGCCCCGGGCGCTACCGGCCGCGCGGGCCCCCGGGACGCTGGTCGCCGATGACGCGGCGCCAGCGGGCGTTCTCCCCGGCGAGGGCGTTCCACAGCACGTTGAGCGGATGGTCGCCGTCCTGCGCGGCGCGCTCCCCGGCCCGTACGAAGACCCCGACGAGCACGTCCAGCTCCGGCGCGATGTCGTCGGTCAGCTCCAGCGTGCGCAGCCCGGCGCCGGTGCGCAGTCGTCCGTCGGCCACCGCGTCGCCGATCCCCTGGGTGACGAGCACCGCGCCGCGCAGCACGCCCGAGGAGAGCAGTTCGAGGCCGTACTGCACGGTGTCGATCTCGGCGGCGATGTGCAGCTCCTGGCGGTAGCGGCCGCCGAACCAGCCGCGCAGGAAGCCGGGGATGAGGCCGTCGGCGGAAACCGCGAGCGGCACCCCGGGCAGGGCGCTCACCGCGACGGAGGGGCCCGGCAGTTCACCGGCGCCGAGGTTGGTGACCAGGGACAGTCCGCTGCGCCGCCACTCCATCACCTCGAAGCCGTCGAGATCGCCGTTCCGGCGGCCGTCGGCGAGCACGCTGCCGCAGACGAGGTCGAGTTCCTTGGAGCCGAGCCGGTCGAGCAGGTCCCTGGTGCGGACGTGCTCGACCTTCAGCTCGACGCCGCGGCTCTCGAAGTCGGCGGTGACCAGTTCCACGGCATTGAGCAGAAAGCCGAGGGTGTAGCGGGTGGAGCCGACGGCCAGTCGGCCGCCGAGCCGGTGGCGGCAGTCCCGCAACTCCTCCTGCCATCCCTCCAGCGTGCCGCGGGCGAGTTCGGCAAGGCTCTCCCCGGTGGCGGTGAACAGCACATTCCGGCTGCGGCCGCGCTTGAGGACGAGCGGTTCTCCGCACAGGTTGCCGAAGTTCCGGTTCATCGTGTCGAGCTGTTTCTGAACGCTGGACTGCTCGCGGCCCAGGAGCCGGGCGGCGCCCAGCGCCGTGCCGGTCTCATGGACCGCGAGCAGCGTGCGGAGTTGATCCATCGTGGTGTCCAGCAGCGCCGCGGGGTACTGCCACCGATCGCTTGAGGACATTCCGGTCTTCTGCTCCCCCGTACAAGAAAACGCCTCGTGACGATTCGAAGCATAGTGCAGCCTCTTCGGCGCTATTCCTGGTACGGATCTGTCAGAGATATTCCGGAATTCACGACGGATACAAATGACGGGGCTACTCGCTCAGCGGTGGCGTGCGAACTCCACCACTTGCTGGAAGGTGGGACGGTTCTGCCAGCTGATCTTGTCGTGGGTCAGTCCGCCGACCACGCGCTGGATGATGGAGTCGGCGCACCACTGGTCGCCCGCCGCGCAAGTGTCGTCGCCGGGGTAGACCTCGGTGGCGGGCTTGGCGGCGGCCGTCTTGAGGCTGGAGAGCAGGGCGTCGCGGCAGGCGCTCAGCTCGCCGCCGCCGCAGTACCGCTCGGCGAGCGGGCCCTTGACGTCCTCGCCGAGGACCGCGCGCAGGTCCTTGTCGACGTAGGACCACCAGCCGTACTGGAAGGACGATCCGGCGTGCGAACCGGTCGGCCCGTGGCCCGCCGAGGGCGATTCGTCGACGCTCAGGTTGGTGCGCAGCGCGTCGTACAGGTCGCCGCCGAGGCCGGGCTTGAACTCGGCCTCGACCAGCAGCGGCCACCACGCGTCCATGATGCGCACCGCGTCCGCGTGCCCGTAGGTGTGCGAGCCCGCGCTCGTCTCGCGGCGCTGGGAACCGGCCGCCTGCCAGGATTCGAGCCGCTGGACGGCGGTGGTGAGCGCCGGGTCGTCGATCGGCTTGCTGCGCAGCACCTTCAGCAGCTCCGGCAGCACGTCCTCGCCGCGCAGATCGGTGACGGCCGCCTCGCCCATCGCCCGGGTGAGCGCGGCGCGGGTGACGCCGCCCTTCTTGACCAGGGCGCGCACCCGGTCGTCGAGCAGATTGCCGCGGTGCACCGAGCCGTTGCCGAAGCCCGCCGCGCTGTAGTCCTTGGCGAGCTTGTTGTTCCAGCTGATGTAGTAATCCTGGTCGACGGACTGGGGGTGTTCGGCGACCGGGGTGTACGCGGCGGTGTTGTCCGCCGGGTCGAAGTCCTGCCACTCGTACGCCGGCTCGGCCTTGACCGGCAGCGACGGGTCGACGCCGTCCGCGCGCCGCATGTTGAGCCCGCTGTTGTAGTAGGCGGTCTGCCGGGAGTCGGCGTAGAACCAGTTGAAGGTGTAGTTGACGTGCTGGGCGGCGCGCTGGAACGACTTCGCGTCGGTCACGTAGCCCGGGTCGTTGAACATCTGGAAGCCGACGATCGAGTCGGCCTCATGGCGGTAGGTGGCGCGCAGCGAGGTGTAGGCGACGGGCTTGCCGCCGACCGTGGCGCGATGGGTGACGAGGCCGTACTTGGTGCGGTACACCTGCATCCGGTAGGAGCCGGCGGCGGTGGAGTCGGCGACGGTGGGCTTCCAGGCGTTGCGCCGCTCCAGCTTGTCCATGGGCAGGCAGTCGCCGTGGTAGCGGTAGTACGTCGAGTCCTTCTGCGGAGCGGAGCCGTCCGGTGAGCACAGCTCGACCGCGTAGGTGTCGGTGACGTCCTGCGCGGAGGTGGTGGCGCTCCACGCGTAGTCCTGGCCGCGCCCGAGCTGGACGTACATGCCGACGCCCGCGAAGGAGGCGCCGCGGGCGCTGATCCCGGGGCCCTGGATCTCCTGGAGCATCAGCAGCTGCGGGGCGAAGTAGCCGGTCTGCGGGCCGAAGACGGCGACCGGGTGGCCGCTCGCGGTGTACTTGCCGGAGACCACGAGCGCGTTGGACATGCCCTTCTTGCGGCTGAACAGGTCGCGGGGCAGCACCCCGTCGTCGTAGATGCCGCGCAGCTTGTCCAGCTTGGCGGGCGCCTTCACCTTGGTGCGGGCGTCGGCCTTGGCCGCGGTGGCGCTGCCCTCGCGGTCGTAGACGAGCTGTTCGGGGGTGACGGAGCCGGGGTCGGGCATCGCGGTGCCCTTGGGCGTAGCGGGCTTGTCCGCGTACGGGAAGGCGGCGTCGCGGACGGTCAGCACGGCCTCCGGGTCGTTGCGCTGCCGGAAGGACTCCCACACCTTGGTGCCCTCTTCGAGCCCGTACTTCTGCTGGGCGGCCAGCATCGACAGCGCGCCCTCCACCTCGCCGCCCCCGCCGTTGCCGAAGAGCGCGCCGACGACGGAGGCCAGGGCTATCAGGTCGGTGAGCTTGAACGGCTGGATCTCACCGGCGTTGGTGATCGCGTCGATGTGCCCGGTGAGCACGTACTCGCCGGGGAAGTTGCGGGCGTCCTTCGCCTTCTTGGCGTAGGCGTTGATCCCGTCGACATACGCCTGGGCATCGGCCAGCGCCTGCTTCCCGCGCTCGCCGCCGGTGGCCAGGATGTAGTCGATCTGCGCCTGGTAGTCGGCCTCGGCGTACGGCGCCTGGCGGAAGAAGTCCTGCTCCAGGCCCTGGTTGGCGGGCGCGCCACCGGCGAACGAGGTCAGCTCGCCGCGTCCCACGTGGCGGAACAGGTCCATCAGCCACAGCCGGTCCTGGGCGGCGGCGTATCCGGCGCCGTATTCGGTGCCCTCGCGGGTGGTGCCCTGGATGTGCGGGACGCCGGTCTTCTTGTCGCGGGTGATCGTGACGTCGTCGCGGGGCTTGGTGACCGACTCGACCTGGTCCGCGGGGACCCCGAACGAGGAGTCGTTGAAGAAGGTGTTCAGCTTGTCGTCGGTGAGCGTCGGATAGCCCTGGGCGAGGTTGGCGTACGGGCCGAGCTGGTCGGCGCTGTGCGCGGGGCGGGTGCCGAACACCCGGTTGGCGAGGATGTCGGCGAGGGTCGCGTTGCCGGTCGCGCCGGGCGGCAGGATGTCGGAACACTGCCCCCCGCAGTAGTCGGTGTCGGCCGCGGCGGCGGGCGCCGCCTGGGCCTCTTGCGGCAGCGGGGCCGCGAACGTGGCGCCGAGCGCCAATACCGCGGCCGCGGCGACCGCGACACGGGTGAGCTTGCCGGTTCTGAAACGCATATCCGCTCCTCCCGGATGCAGTTGAGGGGGAGGTTACCGGCGGTACAACAACGCCGGAAGGTGAGCGGCCGTCAACTTCCTTCTTTTGATTGCCCCTCGACTTTCTGGAAACACGATGGATCCGGATCGCGCTGCGTTACGTCCATTCGACAACGAGTCGGGTCCGCACTCGCGGAGGTGGTAAGAAGTGGCCGGTTTCAGAGCACTCGCACGAGAGGTTCGCAATCCACGCAGACACGTCACCGCCCGGCGCACCTCGCTGCGCAAATGCCTGGAGCGCTTCGCTCCGTACGGGCACCGGGCGACCTGGCACCATCTGTGCGCCAGGACCGGGATCATCCCGGAGGACCGTCAGCCTGAACCCACACGTTTGATCACGGCACTCGAAGAACTCGAGGAGGCCCGCACCCTGTGGCTCGCGTACGAGGCGGACTTCGCCGCCCGGCGCAGGCTGGAGAAACACCACGGCATCCGTCAGCCCAGCGCCGTCGACGACTGGCACCTGCACACCTGGGGCGGCTGCGACATCATGCCGTGCGAATCTCCTTCGACCCATCCCGACGGCCGCCTCGCCGACGTCCTGCGGCGGCTGATCGTGGCGATGGAGGCGGGGCCTGGATCGGCCTGCCCGGTCTGCGCCCAGGAACAGCTGGTCTGGCGGGAGGACCTGGACCGCTGTCCCGTGGCCGGACCGGTCTGCGAGGACTGCGGCATCGTGGTGCCGGTCCCGCTGCTCACCACGGAGGCCCTGGCGGCCTCCCGGCGCGCCGGACGCGCCACCACGCGGTACCTGGCGGCCTGAGGCCGCCAGGCCCGGACCGGGGGCGCGCCCGCCGACGCGTGGCGGGCGTGCCCCGAACCGCACCGCCGAACACCGGGCGCGCGCGCACGGCGCGTTGACAGGACGCAGGTCACCCGAGCATGCTGAGCAGTCGCTTAGCCGCATCGCGAGTCGCCCGGGAGGCAGCACACATGGCAGAGCCCAGGATCTTCACCTCGCCAGAGGAACTGCGCGCCGCGGTCGGCGAGGAGCTCGGTCCCACCGACTGGCTGGAGATCGACCAGAAGCGGATCGACCTGTTCGCCGACGCGACCGGCGACCACCAGTGGATCCACGTCGACGCCGAGAAGGCCGCCGCCGGCCCCTTCGGCACGACCATCGCCCACGGCTATCTGACCCTGTCCCTGCTGCCGCACTTCAGCCCGCGGCTGCTGCGCGTCGAGGGCGTGACGATGGGCGTCAACTACGGCACCAACAAGGTCCGTTTCCCCTCCCCCGTCCCGGTCGGATCCCGGCTGCGCGCCACGGGCCGCATCGCCGAGGTGGCCGAGGTGAAGGACGGCATCCAGCTGACCCTCACGGTCACCGTCGAGCGCGAGGGCGGCACCAAACCGGCCTGCGTGGCGGAATCGGTCTCCCGGTTCTACTTCTAGCCGCCGCGGTTCCGGCCGCTAGCCTTCCGCGCCGACCATGCGCAGCACCAGCCCGGCGTAGAGGTCACCGACCTCGTCGGGGGTGCTGCGCCCCCGCGCGTTGAACCAGCGGGCGACGTCGATGCACAGCGACAGCACCGCGACCGTGGTGCCGCGCACATCGGGCACGTCGAAGTCGCCCGCCGCCACCCCGTCCTCGATGATCGAGCGCACCGCGGCATCCGTGGCCCGGCGGATGGCGATGACCTCGGCGTGGTGCTCCTCCCCGAGCGCGCCCAGCTCGTACTGCACCACCCGCGCGGTCGTGTGGTGCTCGGCGTGCCACCGCACGAAGGCCCGCACCGCGGCGGCCAGCCGCTCGGCGGGCGTACCGTCCCCGTCCCGCGCCTCCTCCAGGATGTCCAGCGCGAGCCGGTGGCCGACCTTGCTGATCTGGTAGAGCAGCTCTTCCTTGGTCTTGTAGTGGATGTAGAGGGCGGCCGGACTCATCCCGGCGCGCCCGGCGATGTCCCGCGTGGTGGTGGCGTGATAACCCCGCTCGGCGAAGGCGTGCACGGCGGCGCTCACCAGCCGCCGGGCCGCGTCCGGCGTGATGTCCCCCCACACCTCGGCCCGGCCCTCGGCGTTCTTCCGCTCCACGTCCATGGCGGACACCCTACACGGAGGGTGAGCAAGCGCTTAGGACCGTCTCCGGGCGGGAGATCGGGCGGACGTTAGGATCGCTTGCATGTCGCCTTTGGTCCAGGTCAACTACCGGAAGTACGACGGCTCTCTGCACTGGAACATGCGCATGCGCAGGCTCGGTGAGGACGAGCACGGGGTCTGGCTGGGGCTGCCCGCCAACTCCGTGTCGCGCAAGGGGTACGGCCCCGAGGTCCCCATCGAGTGCCCGTATGTGACCCTCTTCCCGCGCGGGACGTGGTGGACCGCGGTGTTCAACGCCCCGCCGCGTTCGACGGAGGTGTACTGCGACATCACCACGCCGGTGGAGTGGGTCTCCCCGGACGAGGTCACCATGGTCGACCTGGATCTGGACGTGCTGCGGAAGCGGGCCGACGGGGCGACGCTGCTGGTGGACGAGGACGAGTTCGCCGAGCACCAGGTGCGGTACGGGTATCCGGCGGACGTCATCGCGCAGGCGGAGGCGGCGGGGCAGTGGCTGATGGAGGCGGTCCGGGGCGGCGCGGAACCGTTCGGGCAGGCGTACCGGCCGTGGCTGGCGATGGTGGACGGGCAGACGGCTTAAGAAGACGACGGCCCGGAAGACCACGGCTCAGAAGACGACGAGGGCCCGGCCGCCGCGGCCAGCGGTCATCGCGTCGAAGGCCGACGGGATGCCGTCCAGGCCGATCCGCTCGGTCACCATCGCCGACAGGTCGAGCCGTCCCGCGCGGATGTGTTCGGCGAGCACGGGGAGGTCGCGGGCGGGGTCGCTGTTGCCGTAGACGCAGCCGGAGAGGGTGCGGCCGAAGTAGAACAGCTCCAGCGCCGAGAAGGTGACCTGCTGGTCCTTGCCGCCGATGCCGACGACGGTCGTCCGGCCGCCGCGGCGGGTGGCGGACCAGGCGGTACGGATGGTGTCGGCGCGGCCGACGCATTCGACGGCGGCATCGGCGCCGTGGCCGCCGGTGAGGGCGCGGACGCGCTTGGCCGGGTCGCCGTCGCCGGTGTCCCCGGCGAGGACGAAGTCGGTGGCGCCCGCGGCGCGGGCCAGCTGTTCCTTCTCCGGTGACACGTCCACCGCGACGACCGTCCCGGCGTCCGCGATGCGCGCCGCCTGGAGGACGGCCAGCCCGACCCCGCCCACGCCGAAGACGGCGACGGACTCGCCGGGGCGCACCTGGGCGCTGTGGTGGACGGCGCCGTACCCGGTGAGCACGGCGCACCCCAGCAGGGCGGCCTCGACGAGCGGGACGCCGTCCGGCAGGGGGAGCACGGCGTGCGCCGGTACGACGGTCTCCTCGGCGAACGCGGCCGTGCCGAGCCCCGGGTACAGCTCGGCGCCGTCGGCGGCGAGCGTGGCGTACGGCCGGGTCGCGGCGTCCCCTGCCCTGGCGCACAGCCAGGGCTCGCCGAGCCCGCAGTAGTGACATCTCCCGCAGGACGGGGCCCAGTTGAGGACGACGGCGTCACCCGGGGCGATCCCCTTCACGCCGTCGCCGACGGCCGTCACGGTGCCCGAGCCCTCGTGGCCGAGGACGGCGGGGACGGGCTGGCGGAGCGTTCCGTTGGACAGCGACAGATCGGAGTGGCACACCCCGGCCGCGGCGAGCCGGACCCGCACCTGTCCCGGTCCGGGGTCGGGGATCTCGATGTCCTGGACGCGCAGTGGCGTACGGAGGGCGGGGAGGACGGCGGCGCGGGTCATGGGGTGGGCTCCTCGGGGTCGGTGCGGGCCGATGTTTCCTCCCCCGGCCCGCACCTCCCCGAAACCGTGCTGCGCTCCGTATCGGGGCCGCGCCGGGGGGTGCGCGCGGCGGGCAGGGACACGGCGGTGCCGGGGGCGCGCCGGAGGGGCCGTACGGCTATCGCCGCCGAGGCGAGCAGCAGCACGCCGAGCATGGCGAAGGGCGCGGCGGTGCCCGCGAGCCCGGCGAGCACTCCGGCCGAGGCGGGCGCGGCGACCTGACCGAGGCGGTTGCCGGTGAGCCGCAGCGCGAGGGCGGTGCTGCGCGCCTCGTCGGGCGCGGCCTGGACGACGGTGGTCATGGACAGCGGCTGCCCGACGCCGAGGCAGAAGCCGAGCGCGGCGAGCAGCACGCCGAGGGCCCACGCGGGCAGCGGCAGGGCGACGGCCGCGCACAGCAGCCCGGCGCCCAGGCAGCTGACGGCCATCAGCACGGTGCGGCCCATCAGCCGGATCATCGGCGTCATCACCAGGCGGCAGGCGACGGTGGCGGCGGCCCGCAGGCTCAGCAGCAGGCCGACGACGGCGGGTGAGATGGCGCGCTGTTCGCCCACGACGGGCAGATAGGCGGTGAGGACGTCGGTGGCGGAGAGCACGGCGAGGCTGATGAAGATGCCGGAGGCGACCCCGCGGGTGCGCAGGATGCGGAACACCGGTACCCGCGAGGAGGGGGCCGCGGCGCCGGGCTTCTTCACCCAGCCTCCGGCCGGGCGGTGCTCGATCCGCCACAGCGAGGTGAACGAGCAGGCCGCCACCGCGGCGGCGACGAAGAGCGCGGCGGCGCTGGTGCGGGCCAGCGCGCCGTCGTGACCGGAGACCAGCTGCCCGGCGGCGATCGGCCCGATGAGCTGGCCGAGCGAGGCGCCGACGGTGAAGTGGCCGAAGTTGCGGTCCTGGTCGGCCGGGGCGCTCTGACGGGCGACGAGTGACTGCGCACCGATGACGAATGACAGATGACCAAGTCCCATCACCCCACTCCACGCGGCCATCTCCGGCAGCGAGTCCGCCGTGCCGCTGAGCCCGCATCCGGCGGCGATGAGCACGACGCCGACCGGCAGCAGCGGGGCGCAGCGGCCGTGGTCGGTGCGCCGCCCGAGCGGTACGGCCGCGAACAGCGGCAGCAGCGCGTAGATGCCCGCGATCACACCGACCGCGCGGGCGTCGGCGCCCAGCGCGAGAGCCCGGTAGGAGACGGCCGGTCTCGCCATGTTCACCGCCCCTTGCGCGAACGCGAAGGCGATGACCAGGCGCAGCAGCCAGCCCCTACCGGGCTCCGAAGTCGTCACGGGTCAGATGATGCCGAACGCCAGCCCGGCTGCCAGCACCACCAGGGAGGTGAGCACCGCCCACTTCACCGTGAACCGGGTGTGGTCGCCGAATTCGACCTTGGCCATGCCGACGAGCACATAGACGGCGGGGACCAGCGGGCTCGACATGTGGAGGGCCTGCCCGACGAGCGAGGCACGGGCGATCTCCAGCGCGCCGACGCCATGGGCGTGACCGGCCTCGGCGAGGATCGGCACGATGCCGAAGTAGAAGCCGTCGTTGGACATGAAGTACGTGAGCGGGATCGACAGGAGGCCGGTGACCAGGCCCATCTGCGGGCCCATGGCGTCGGGGACGCCGTCGACCAGCCAGCGGGCCATGTGCTCGACCATGCCGGTGCCGGTGAGGACGCCGGTGAAGACGGCCGCGGCGAAGACCATGCCGGAGACGTTGACGACGTTCTCCGCGTGGGCGGCGACACGGGCCTTCTGGTCGGCGATGCGCGGGAAGTTCACGGTGAGCGCGGTGGCGGCGGCCAGCAGGAAGAGGACCGGGATGTCCAGCGTCTCGGTGATCATCAGGGCCAGCAGCGCGATGGTGAGCGCCGCGTTGAACCAGTAGAGCTTGGGGCGCAGGGTGGCGCGGTTCGGGTCGAGGCCCTTGAACTCGTCGTCGCCCTCGGCCGCGTCGCCGGCCGCCGGACCGCCCGCGGGGGCCTCCGCGTCCGTACCGCTGCCGGAGCCGCCGGAGCCCTTGCCCAGGCTGACGCGCTCGCCCTTGCCGCCCTCGGCTCCGGCGCCCGCGCCGACCAGCACCGTCTCCGGGTCACCTGCAGTGACCTCGTCGAGGGTCAGCACGCCGAGGCGCTTGCGCTCACGCAGCCCGAGGCCGTACGAGAGGGCGAAGACGAAGAGCAGACCGACCGCGAGGGCGGGGATCATCGGGACGAAGATGTCGCTGGCGTCGACCTTGAGCGCGGCGGCGGCGCGGGCGGTGGGACCGCCCCAGGGGAGCGTGTTCATGACACCGTTGGCCATGGCGGCGACACCGGTCATCACGACCAGGCTCATCTTCAGCTTCCGGTAGAGCGGCACCATGGCCGACACCGTGATCATGAAGGTGGTGGAACCGTCACCGTCGAGCGAGACGATCGAGGCGAGCACCGCGGTGCCGACCACGACCCGCATCGGGTCCGCTTTGCAGAACCGCAGGATGACGCGGACGATCGGGTCGAAGAGGCCGACGTCGATCATCACCCCGAAGTAGATGATCGCGAACATCAGCATGGCCGCGGTGGGCGCCAGATCGCCGACGCCGTCGAGGACGTAGTCCCCGAGATGCGCCCCCTTCCCGACGAGGACGCAGAAGAGCGCCGGGATGAGCACCAGCGCACCCATCGGGGTCATCTTCTTCATCATGATCAAAACAAGGAATGTAGCGATCATGACGAAACCGAGGATTGTCAGCATGTGGCTACCTCACGTTCGCCTTTGAACTCCCCCAGATTTGGCGGTCGGGGCGACGTTAGGTGGCGCAACTTGGCGTTAACAAGGTCTTGACGTGTGAGCAATAAGCGCAAAACCCCAGGTCAGTCCCCTTGGGCGGCCGCCGTCACGGTGAGCGGAAGGGCCGTCACCCGAACCGGGCACCCGTTGAGCACCGCCGTACCGGAGAGCGGGTCGAGCCGGGAGCCGTCGATGAGCTGATTGACGTTCACCCCCGGATCGGCTTCCGCGACCGCGAGCCGGGTGCCGGGGCGGCCATGGCCCCAGCCGTGCGGCAGGCTCACCACCCCGGGGCGCACCGCGTCCGTCACCTCCACCGGGACCTCCAGCTCGCCCCCGTCGCCGGTGACCCGGGCGAGCCGGGCAGAGGTCAGCCCGAGCCGCGCCGCGTCGTCCGGGTGCACCTGGAGCGTGCAGCGGTTGCTGCCGCCCATCAGCGCCGGGACGTTGTGCATCCAGCTGTTGTTGGAGCGCAGATGGCGGCGGCCGACCAGCAGCAGTTCGCCGGGGCGCGCGGTCAGCGCCCGGCGCAGCCGCTCCACATCTGCGGCGATCGGCTCCGGGCACAGCTCCACCGTCCCGCTGCGGGTCTTCAGCAGCGCGGGGAGGCGGGGGCGCAGCGGTCCGAGGTCGATGCCGTGCGGCTGGGCGAGCACCTTCTCCAGGGTGAGGCCGTCCGTGTCGGCGCCGAAGCCGTCGCCGTACGGGCCGAGGCGCAGCATCATGTCCAGCCGCCGTTCGGCACCGGTGAGCCCGGTCAGCCGGGCGGCGAGTTCGGCGGTGTCCCGCCCGTACACCGGCGCGGTGGGATCGGCGACGGCCTTGCCGAGCGCCGACTCGATCACCATGGCGTCCACGCCCGCCGGATCGGCGTCGGGCTGGCCGCTCAGACACAGCGCCAGCCGCGCCAGGATCTCGGTCTCGCACATCCGGCCGGGTTCGAGCGGGACCGCGGGGCGGGTGTAGCGGACCTGGTTGCGGATGGCGAAGCCGTTGAAGACGTAGTCGAAGTGCGGGCTCTGGCTGGGCGGGGGCGGCGGCAGGACGACATGGGCGTGGCGCGAGGTCTCGTTGAGGTACGGGTCGACGCTGACCATGAAGTCGAGCCCGGCCAGCGCCCGGTCGAGCCGGTCGCCGTCCGGCGCGGAGAGCACGGGGTTCCCGGCGATCGCCAGCAGCGCCCGTATCCGCCCCTCGCCCGGCGTCTCGATCTCCTCGGCGAGCGCGACGGCGGGCAGCTCGCCCCTCGCCTCGGGGTGGCCGCTCACCCTGCTGCGCCAGCGGCCCAGCGCGAACCCCTTCCCGGGCGCCGCCACCCGCTCCCGCGCGCCGGTCGCGGAGAGCGGGAACATCATGCCGCCGGGCCGGTCGAGGTTCCCGGTGAGGGCGCCCAGCACGTCGACGAGCCAGCTGGTGAGCGTGCCGAACTCGACCGTCGTGGAGCCGATGCGCCCGTACGCCACGGCCCGGGGCGCGGCGGCGAACTCGCGGGCCAGGGTGCGGATCTCCGCCGCCGGCACGTCACAGACCCCGGCCACGGCCTCCGGGGTGAAGTCCGCGGCCAGGCCCTTGACCTCCTCGATGCCGCTGAGGTGGGCGCCCACCTCCCCGGGGGCCACCAGACCCTCGTCGAACAGCACCCACACCATCGCGAACAGCAGCAGCGCGTCCGTGCCGGGCCGGATCGCCACATGGCGGTCGGCCAGCCGGGCGGTCCTGGTACGCCGCGGATCGACCACGACCAGCTTGCCGCCGCGCCGCCGCAGGGCGCGCAGCCGGCCGGGGAAGTCGGGGGCGGTGCAGAGGCTGCCGTTGGAGTCCAGCGGGTTGGCGCCGATCATCAGGACGTGGTCCGTACGGTCCAGATCGGGCACCGGGATGGCGAAGGCGTCCCCGTACAGCAGCCCGCTGGAGATGTGCTTGGGCATCTGGTCGAGGGTGCTCGCGGTGAAGAGGTTCGGGGTGCGCAGCGCGCCGAGCAGCACCGGCGGATAGAGCGCCCCGGCCACGGTGTGGACGGTGGGGTTGCCGATGAAGACGCCGGTGCCCTGTGGCCCGTGCGCCCCGAGGACCGCCCCGAACCCCTCCGCCACGGCGGCGAACGCCTCGTCCCATCCGGCCTCCCGCAGCTGCCCGTCCCGCCGCACCAGGGGGACGCGCAGCCGGTCGGGGTCCCCGTCCAGCTCCCCGAACGAGGCGCCCTTGGGGCAGATGAAACCCCGGCTGAACACGTCCTGGGCATCGCCGCGCGCATGGGTGACCGCGCCGTCCTCGATGGTCAGGGTGAGCCCGCAGGTGGCCTCGCAGAGCGGACAGATACGCAGTGCGGTACGGCTCATCGGTCCCTCCCGGGGACGGCGTGGCGGCAGCGGCGCCTCACCATACCGCCCGGTATGCCGCCGGGGTACCGCTCGCGCACCCCGAGGAGCCCCTAATCCCGTACCCGCGTCCTAATCCAGTACGCGCGCCAGATACGCCCGCAGCAGCTCCTTCGTCTCGGCCACGACCGCCGGATCCCCTTCCGGGTCGACCCGGAAGGCGAGCCGCAGCAGAGCGTCCGCCGCCTCGACCGCGAGCAGGAAGGCGACCCGCAGGTGCTCGTCGGCCTCGGCGGTGCCGTCGATGCCCAGGGGTTCGGCGAGGATGGCGCGGAGGCGGTCGGCCACCAGGTGGTTGGGCTGGTCGGGCAGGCCGGTCGCCGGGACCGGCATGCCGAACTCGACCAGCGCGAAACCCGGCGCGCCGCGCTTCATCTCCAGGTATTCGTCCACCACGACGTCCATCGCGGCCCGCCAGTCGCCCTCGCCCGCCCCGGCCCCGGCCAGCCGCCGGGTGATGCGGGCGGCGTACTCGTCCAGGTTGCGGTGGGCCAGGGCCTCGGCCATCGACCGTTTGTTGGAGAAGAAGCGGTAGACGGAGCCGATGGGCACCTGGGCGCGCTCGGCCACCGCGCGGGTACTCAGCTGCTCGTAGCTCATCTCGTCGAGCAGCTCGGCGCAGGCGTCGAGGATCCGGCCGAGGCGTTCGGCGCTGCGGCGCTGGACCGGTGGGCGGCGGAGAGGCGGTATGGGCACGCCACCATCCTGCCCGATCATTGACGTACCCCGTCTTCGATTCCTATCGTCGGACAGAGGATTCAACGGAGCGTCGGTCGCAGCGTCGGGAGCACGCCATGGGCGAGGGCACGGGGATCGAGTGGGCGCGCAAGACGGCCGAAGGGCTGGGCCATTCCTCATGGTCTTCCGGGTTCGGCAATGAGCACAGCAGCGAGGCGGTCCCCGGCGCGCTGCCCGTCGGCCGCAACGCGCCCCAGCGCGCGCCGCTCGGGCTGTACGCGGAGCAGCTGAGCGGCACCGCCTTCACCGAGCCGCGCGCCCACAACCGCCGCTCCTGGCTGTACCGCATCCGCCCCTCGGCCGCGCACCCGCCGTATCTCCGCGTCGGCAACGGCACCCTGGGCGGCGCCCCCTTCACCGACACCGTCCCGGACCCCAACCGGCTGCGCTGGGACCCGCTGCCGGACCCCGCCGGCCCCACAGACTGGCTGTCCGGCCTGTGGACGATCGGCGGCAACGGGGACGCCACCCAGCGCACCGGCATGGCGATCCACCTCTACGCCGCCAACGCGCCCATGACCGACCGGGTCTTCAGCGACGCGGACGGCGAGCTGCTGATCGTCCCCGAGCGCGGCGGGCTGCTGATCCACACCGAGCTGGGGCTGCTGCGCGCCGAACCGGGCCACATCGCACTCATCCCGCGCGGGGTGCGGTTCCGGGTCGAGCCGCTGGACACTCTCGTCCGCGGCTACGTCTGCGAGAACTACGGCCGCCCCTTCGTCCTCCCCGACCTCGGCCCGATCGGCGCCAACGGGCTGGCCAACGCCCGCGACTTCCTGGCCCCCGTCGCCGCGTACGAGGATGTGGAGCGCCCGGTGGAGGTGGTCAACAAGTTCTGCGGCAACCTGTGGGCCGCGACGTACGACCACTCCCCGCTCGACGTCGTCGCCTGGCACGGCAACCACGTGCCGTACGTATACGATCTGCGGCGTTTCAACGTCATGGGCACCATCAGCTACGACCACCCCGACCCGTCCATCTTCACGGTGCTCACCTCCCCGTCCGACACCCCGGGGCTCGCGGGCGTCGACTTCGTGGTGTTCGCGCCGCGCTGGCTGGTCGGCGAGGACACCTTCCGGCCGCCGTACTTCCACCGCAACGTGATGAGCGAGTACATGGGCCTGATCGAGGGCGCGTACGACGCCAAGGCGGCCGGTCCCGGCGGCTTCGTCCCGGGCGGCGGCTCGCTGCACAACATGATGTCGGCGCACGGCCCCGACCACGACACCTTCGAGGCGGCGAGCGCGGCCGAGCTGACGCCGCGGAAGCTGGACGACGGGCTGGCCTTCATGTTCGAGACGCGCTGGCCGGTCACGGCCACCCGGCAGGCGCTGGAGTCGGACCGGCTTCAGCGGGCCTACGACGCGGTGTGGCAGGGGCTGGAGCGCCACTTCCGCGCATGACGTCATGCCTGAGGCCGTCCGTAGCCCCGAGGCCGTCCGTGACCGTGACCGGAGATCCGCGTAGTGACCACCTTCGCCCCCGACTCCCTCGCCCTCAACCGCAAGCTGCCGCTCTGGTACCAGGTCTCGCAGTCGCTGCGCGCCTCCATACTCGGCCGCGGGCCCGATGAGCCGCTGCGGCTGCCCACCGAGGACCGGCTCGCCGAGCACTACGGGGTCAGCGTCCTCACCATGCGGCAGGCGCTGAAGGAGCTGGAGTCGGAGGGCCTGATCAGCCGCCACCGGCGGCGCGGCACCTTCATCGAACCCAGCGCGCGGCGCGGCACCCCGGTGCGGCTGCTGGGCTCGGTGGACGCGATCGTGGCCCAGCAGTCCGGCGAGCGCACCACGGTGCTGGAGCACGGCCCGGCGCCGGTCCCGGCGGAGCTTGCCGGGTACTTCCCCGGCCTGGACGAGGCCGCCTCCTACCGCCGGCTGCGCCGGGACGAGCGCGGCGACGAGCCCACCAACTGGGCCGAGAACCTGGTCCGCCCCGACCTCGCCCCCCGCATCGACCTCGCCGACCTGGCGCGCTGGCCGATGACGAAGGTGCTGCGGGACGCGGTGGGGGTGCGGATCAGCCGCATCACCGACACCGTGGAAGCGCGCCTGGCCGACCCGGAGACCGCCCGCCTCCTCCAGATCCCGCTGCTCAGCCCGATCCTCCACTACACGGGGGTGACGTACGACGACACGGGCCGCGTGGTCGACGTGGCCCGCATCCACTACCGCGGCGACCGCTTCTCGTTCTCGGTGACGGTGGACGCCGACTGACCGCGGCACTTCGCGCGGTTACGATGCGTTGGCTGACCGACGTACATGCCGGGTGAAAGGCGGCAGGGTGACGGCAACCCGAGACGCATCGCTGCTGGCGGACCTCATGCCCTGGTCCGTGCGGCCGCCACGGTTCGGGCGGGGCTGGGTCGCGGGGCCGGACGCGGGGGCGCTGCGGGCCCGCTGGGCGCGGCTGGTGGGCGCGGGGGACGAGGCCGAGCGGGCGGCGCTGTTCCGGCCGAGCCGCGCCCGTACGCTGCACACCTCCGTGAGCCAGCTGCCAGGACAGGCCACCTCGACCGCCCGGCTGGTGCGCGAGGACGGGCCGTGCCCGGAGCCGGTGCGGATCGCGCACGGGCCGTTCGACCAGCAGTGGCTGATACCGGATCACCGCGTGCTCGACGCCGCACGTCCTGAGCTGTGGCGGGTCGCGGACGACCGGCAGATCCATGTGGTGGAGGCGGGCGGGCCCGCCCCCGATCCGGTGCTCACCTTCTCGGCACTGCTGCCGGACGGCCACTCCCCCGCCGGGCGCCCCGGGCTGATCCGCCCGCTGTACCGGCGCCCCGGCGGGCGTGAGCCCAATCTCGCGCCGGGGCTGCTCGCCCACCTCGGCGAACGGCTCGGGCAGCCGGTCACCGCCGAGGACTTCCTCGCCTGGACGGCCGCCGCGCACCGGGGCGCGCCGTGCACCGTGCCACTGACCGCCGATCCCGAGGTCTGGGAGACGGGCGTGGAGCTGGGCCGCCGTGCGCTGTGGCTGCATACGCGCGGGGCACACAGTGCTGAACGCCCGCGCATGCCGGGCGGCCAGCGCCCGTACGTACGCGCCGCGCTGCCCGAGCGCGGACTGCCGGACACGATCGATTACGACCCGGACGAGGCGGCCCTGCTGCTGGGCGCCGGGCGCATCTCCCCCGTACCGCGGGCGGCCTGGGAGTCCCACGCGGGCGGGGTGCGGGTGCTGGAGGCGTGGTTCGAGCGGCGTACGGCACGCCCCGAACCGGGGACCCTGGAGGCGGTCGGCGCACCGGCCGGATGGCCTCGGGCCTGGACGTCGGAGCTGCTGGAGCTGATCACCGTGCTGGCGCTGCTCGCCGAGCTGCGCCAGGACCGGCGGGCGCTGGCCGACCGGGTGGCGGAAGGGCCGGTGGCCGGCCCGGAGGAGCTGCGCGCCGCCGGAGTGCTGCCGGTGGCCGCCGCGGCCCGCCGTCCGGCGTCGGTGCTGGACCACCAGGAGGAGGGGCCGGAGGGCCAGTTCGCGCTGCTGTGACCGGCTGCCGCGGTGACCTCACGGCAGTGGACTCACAGCGATGAACGCAGCACGGAGCACCGGCTGGAGCGGGCCGGTGCATCCGGTGCCTGGCGGGGCGGTCGGGCGCGAGGGGCCAGGCGCGGTGGATCGGTCAGGCGTGGTTGCCGAACAGCGAACGCCGCAGCCGCCGCAGCGGCGCGAACAGCGACACCCGCGCGCCGCGGTTGTTCTTCGCGCGCGCGTGATCGCGCGCGATCAGCTCCTGCATCAGCACCGTCGCGCTCTCGGCCTCCCGCTCGGGGACGGCCGGGCCGCCCAGCACCGCGAGATGGCGGTCGAGCCGCGCGCTGGTCGCACCGCTCCCGCAATGAATGGCAGGCACTCGGGGCCTGCTGCGAACTGTTATCTGCTCCATGGTCACTCCCCACCCGTACGAGGGCACCCGCCCCGGGCAGAGTAACCCTACCTCCCCGAGCCGTCACCTGCGCATCCCAGGTCGCTGATTCACCACCACGTCAAGGGTGTTGACGCCCATACAGTGAAGATCAGCCCCGGTGACGGCGCCTTTGCCATTCGTGACAAATTACGGAACGCGCCAAGCCATTCGGCCCTCCGCCCCGAATAGCCGCATGAAGGAACATCCGGCAAGGTGCGAAGGACCGACACGATGACCGCATTCACCAGGAGCTTGGCCGGGCTCGTCTGCTGCTCGCTGGCCGCGGGCGCGCTCACGGCCGCCGGCGTGGCGGCGCTCCAGCCGCAGACGGCCGAAGCCTCCAGCCACCGCGAGGCGCCGCTGATCTCGGGGCAGCCGCAGTACGACGCGACGGACGTGTACGCGTTCCAAAGCCCCGACAAGCCGGACAAGACCACCCTGATCACGAACTTCCTGCCGTTCCAGGACCCGGCCGGCGGCCCGAACTTCTACAAGTTCGGCACAGACGCCAGGTACGACCTGCACGTCGACAACGACGGCGACGGCCAGGGCGATCTGCTCTTCCGCTGGACGTTCAAGGACGATGTGAAGAACGGGGACACGTTCCTCTACAACACCGGCCCGGTCGAATCACTCGACGACCCGGACCTCAACTTCACCCAGAGCTATGACCTGGAAGTCTTCAAGCTGAGGAACCAGCGCGCCGTCGCCCGGGCCAAGCTCGCCGACGACCTCCCGGTCGCCCCGTCGAACGTCGGCAAGGCGTCCATGCCCGACTACAAGAAGCTCCGCGACCAGGCGGTGCAGGAGATCGGCTACAGCGGCGGCTCGACCAGCTTCGCCGGTCAGGCCGACGACCCGTTCTTCGCCGATCTGCGGGTCTTCGACCTGCTCTACGGCGGCGACATGTCGGAGATCGGCAACGACACCCTCAAGGGATACAACGTCCAGTCCCTTGCTCTCGAGGTGCCGACCAAGGCGCTGGTCGAGTCCAAGGACCAGCCGGTGATCGGCGTATGGTCCACCGTCCACCGCAGGACCGCGAGCGGCGGCTGGGCCCAGGTCTCCCGGCTCGGCAACCCGCTGGTCAACGAGGTCGTCATCCCGCGCAAGGACAAGGACAAGTTCAACGCCTCGGCGCCGTGGGACGACGCGCAGTTCGCGGGCTCCGTCAAGGACCCCGAACTGCCCAAGCTGATCGAGCAGATCTACAAGATCGAGGCCCCGGACACGCCCCGCGACGACCTCGTGCAGGTCTTCCTGACCGGTGTGCCCAAGCTCAACCAGCCGCCGCACGTCCGCCCCTCCGAGATGCTGCGGCTCAACACCTCCATCGAGCCCGCGAAGAACCCCAAGCGGCTGGGCGTGCTCGACGGTGACAACGCTGGGTTCCCCAACGGGCGGCGGCCGCTCGACGACGTCCTCGACATCTCGCTCCAGGCGGTGGAGGGCGAACTCCTCGGCAAGAAGAACGACCTGGGCGACGCGGTCGACAAGAACGACCAGGAGTTCTACGGCGCCTTCCCGTTCCTCGCGCTGCCCAGCTCCGGTTCGGACGCCAAGGCCGTCTCCAAGAGCGCCGGTTCGTCCCTGGTGAACGGCGGCTCCGGCATCGGCGGCTCCTCCGAGGACACCATGATGCTCGCCGGATCCGCGGCGGCCGGCGGCGGCGCCGTCCTGGTGCTGGGCCTCGGCCTGCTCTGGCTGCGCAAGTCGCGCCGTCCCGCCCGCGCGCGCAGGCACTGACCGGCGCCCGTCTCCTCTCGCACCACCCCGCGGGCGCGGTCCCGCCCCTCCTGCCCTCCCGCGCGCTGTGAGCCGCGCGGGACCGCGCCCCCCCTTCACCGTCCTGGCGAAAGGCAGCTGTCACCCATGGCTCTCCGGCCACCCCTCCCCCGCACGGTCCGCACGGCGGCCGTCGTCTGCACCCTCGCGGTGGGTCTGACCGCCGCCTCGTCCGTCCTCAGCGGAACGCCCGCCGACCAGTCCGCCGGACCGGTGTCGCTGCGCGCCGCCGGGTCACCGGCCTCGCTCCAGCAGGTCTCTGCCGACGGCCTCGCCAGGCGGATCAGCGCCCTCCAGAAGCATCTGCGCGCCCAGCCGAAGGACGCCTCGGGCTGGTCCGGGCTGGGGGCCGCCTACATCGAACAGGCCCGCAGCACCGGCGACCCCACCCGCTATCCGCAGGCGGAGAAGAACTTCGCCCGCTCGCTCGCCGTCCAGCCCCGCGACAACGACGAGGCCCTCGCCGGGCGCGCCTCCCTCGCCGCCGCCCGGCACGACTTCACGAGCGCCCTGCGGGACGCCGACAAGGCCCTGAAGGTCAACTCCTACAGCCAGGCCGCGATGGCCGTCCGGATCGACGCCCTGGTGGAGCTGGGCCGCTACAAGGACGCGTCCGCCGCCGCCGAGCACGCCGACTCGGTGCGGCCCGGCATCCCCGTCTTCACCCGGCTCGCCTACGTGAAGGAGCTACGCGGCGACCCGAAGGGGGCGCGCGAGGTCCTGGAACGCGCGCGGGTGTCCGCGACCTCGCCCAGCGACATCGCCTACGTCTCCACCTCGCTCGGTCAACTCGCCTTCAACCGGGGCCGCTACGACGCGGCGCGCAGCGCCCTGCGCACCGCCCTGCGCGCCGTCCCCGGCTACCTCCCAGCCCTGGAGTACCGCGGCCGCACCGCAGCCGCCGAGGGCCACCTCGGGCCCGCCGTACGCGACCTCGAAGCGGTCGTACGGCGCTCCCCGCTGCCCGCCCAGCTGGCCGCGCTGGGCGAGGCGTACGAGGCGCGCGGCGGCGGCAAGGACCGCACGAAGGCGAAGCAGCAGTACGCCGTGGTCGACACCTGGATCACCCTGGCCCGCGCGAACGGCGTGGCCACCGACCTCGACAGCGCCCTCGTCGCGGCCGACCACGGCGACGTCAAGGAGGCCCTGAAGGCCGCCCGCGCCGAATGGGACCGACGGCAGACCGTGCACACCGCCGACGCCCTGGCCTGGGCCCTGCACCGCAACGGCAAGGACCGCGAGGCCCTCGACGCCGCCGAGCGCGCCGCCGGACCGGGCTACCGCAACGCGGCGTTCCTCTACCACCGGGGGATGATCGAGAAGTCCCTCGGCGACGAGTCCGCCGCCCGCGACCACCTGTCGGCGGCCCTCGACCTCAACCCGGGCTTCTCGCCGACGGGCGCGCGCGACGCGAAGGCGGCGCTGAAGCAGCTGGGCGGTGCCCGATGACTTTCCCCCACCCCGCCCCTACCCGATCCGGGGGCCAGCCCCCGGCCCCCCACAAGGCGCGCTCCGCCCGGCCGGTCCCCAATCTCCCCCGGCTACCGCTGGCAAGCGCCCCCTGGACCGGCTGGACTGCCACCGGTCCCCCGACGGTGTCGAGCGCGGAACCCCCCGCAGGGCCCGGCCCCGGGCACTGGGCAAGGTCCGGAGCGAAGCACCCGGCGGAACCCGAATCAAAGCCCCCGGCGTGGCCCGGAGCGGAGCGCACGGCGCAACCAGGCGCGGAACCCGCGGCACAGCCCGGCGCGGAGCGCGCGGCGCGGCCCAAGGCGAAGCGCGCGGCGGGGTCCGGGGCGGAGCAACCGGCACGGTCCGCGAGGCGACACCCCGCAGAATCCGGCGCGGAGCGCACGGCGGGGTCCGGGGCGGAGCCCCGGGTCCGGGGAGGGGCGGGGTGGGGGAACAAGCCCGGCCACCGGCCCGCACACGCCGACGAAACCCACGCCACGCGGCCCGGGGCGGAGCCCGGTCAGCGGCGGTTTCGGCGGCGGCTGGCCGTGGTGGGCGTGTTGGTCGGGGCCGCGGCCGCGGTCCTGGTGCCCGCCGGGAGCGCCGAGGCGCATCCCCTCGGCAACTTCACCGTCAACCGCTACGACGGCCTGGTCGTCACGCCGGACACCCTCCGCGTCGACCACGTCGAGGACCTGGCCGAGATCCCCTCCGCACAAGCCAAGGCGCAGATCGACAAGAACGGCGACGACGCCCTCTCCCGGAACGAGCTGACCACCTGGGCCAAGACCCGTTGCGAGACCGCCGCGGACAAGGCCCGCCTCACCGTGGACGGCCGCGAGACCGCCGTACGCGTCCAGCACAGCGCGGCCCGCAGCCGTCCCGGGCAGGCCGGGTTGCCCACCCTGCGGGTGGGCTGCCGGATGACGGCGAGCCTGCCGCACGCGCAGGCAGCGACGCTTCGCTACCGGCCCCATGACGTCGGCACCGGCCCCGGCTGGCGCGAAGTCACGGCCCAGGGCGACCGCATGACGCTCGCCGACTCGACCGCCCCCACCCGCTCGGTGTCCCACCGGCTCACCACCTACCCCAAGGGTCAGCTCTCCTCGCCGCTCGACCAGCGCACGGCCACCCTCCGGGTCGAGCCGGGCGGCCCGGCGCTCGCCGCGAACGCACCGGCGTCCGACCGGGACGAAGCCGTCGGCTCGTCGGTGCTGCCGCGTGGCGCGGACCGCTGGACGCAGGCGCTCACCTCGATGGTGGCGCGGCACGACATCACGTTCGGCTTCGCGCTCACCGCCTTCGGCATCGCGGTCCTGCTGGGCGCGATGCACGCGCTCGCCCCGGGCCACGGGAAGACGATGATGGCGGCGGCCGCCGCGGCGGGCGGGCGCAGCGCGCTGCGCGACGTACTGGCGCTGGGCGCGTCGGTGACGGTCACCCACACCATGGGCGTGTTCGCCCTGGGGCTGCTGGTCACGGCGGGTTCGGCGGCCGCGCCCTCGGTGATCTCGTGGCTGGGTATCGCCAGCGGGGTGCTGGTCGCGCTGACGGGTGCGGGGCTGCTGCGCAAGGCGGTCCGCAGGCATCGGCACGTGAAGGCCCATCACCACCACCATCACCACGAGCACGAGCACGAGCACGGGCACAGCCACGAGCACGGACACACGCACGGGCACACCCATACGCACGACCACGGCGACGGCCACACCCACACCCACACCCACGAACTCCGCCCCACCCTCCGCGGCACCCTCCTCATGGGCTTCGCGGGCGGCATGGTCCCCAGCCCCTCCGCCGTCGTGGTGCTCGTCGGCGCGGCCGCGCTCGGACAGGCGTGGTTCGGGGTCGTACTGGTAGTGGCGTACGGGATCGGGCTGGCGCTGACCCTCACCGCGGCCGGGTTGACGGCGGTACGCGTGGGCCAGGAGGCCGCCGAGCGGCTCATGGCCCGCCGGGAACGGGCGGGCCGCGGCCACAAACTGCTGGGCGTGCTGCACCGCGCGTCGCCGTTCGGGACGGCCGCCGTCGTGCTCGTGCTGGGCTGCGGATTGGTGCTGAGGGGGGCGGCAACAACACTCGGTTGAGGTACATTCAGCCCGAATTGCTCGGTTGGTGGGGGAGGGCTCGGCCATGAGCGAAGAGGGTTTCGGCCGACAGGGCGAGCAGCTGACCGGGGGGCGTTACCGCCTCCTCGGCGAGCTGGGCCGCGGCGGCATGGGCGTGGTGTGGCGGGCGTACGACGAGGCGCTGGGCCGCGAAGTCGCCATCAAGGAGGTGCGGGCCCCGGCCGGGCTCGGCGGCCGTGACATCGACCGGCTGTACGCCCGGCTGGAGCGGGAGGGCCGGGCGGCGGCGCGGGTCTCGCACCGCAATGTGGTCACGGTGTACGACGTGGCGATGGCGGGCGGCCGCCCGTGGATCGTCATGGAGCTGGTGCGCGGGCTGTCCTTCGCGGACGTACTGGAGGCGGAGGGTTCGGTGCCGCCCGCGCGGGCCGCGTCCGTCGGCGCCGAAGTGCTGGCGGCGCTGCGGGCGGCGCACGGGGTGGGCGTGCTGCACCGGGACGTCAAGCCCGGGAACGTCCTGCTCGCCAACGACGGCCATGTGGTGCTCACGGACTTCGGGATCGCCGTGGTGGAGGGCGACGCGGCGCTGACGCTGACCGGGGAGCTGGTCGGCTCGCCCGAATTCCTCGCCCCGGAACGGGCGCTCGGGCAGCCGCCGGGCCCGGAGGCCGACCTGTGGTCGCTGGGCGTGATGCTGTACGCGGCGGTGGAGGGCTTCTCGCCGTTCCGGCAGGACACGCCGCTGTCGACGTTACGGGCCGTGGTGGACGCGGCGTTACCGCCGCCCCGCTGGGCCGGGCCGCTGAGGCCCGTACTGGAGGGGCTGCTGCACAAGGATCCGCGGTGGCGGACGTCCGCGGCGGAGGCGGAGCGGCTGCTGCGGCTGGTGGCCGCGGGCGGCACGCCCTGCGACGTACCGTCACGGCCGGACGTGCCCGCCTCGCCTCCCCCGCGGCGCCTGGCGGCGGTGCCACCGGGTGGCCGTTCGGCCACGACCGGCCCTGCTCCCGCGGACGACCGGCCCTCACCGGCGCATCCCCGGGCGGCGATGGCCGCGATCGTGGCCGGGGCGCTGCTGGGCGTACTGGCGCTGGGCGGGCTCACCTGGGCGCTGTTGCACAACGGCGGCCAGGACGACAAGAGCGGCGGCACCGGCGGCGGTACGACGGTCGGCACCGCCACGACGGCGAGCGGTACGCACCATACGGACGCCACGAAGGACACCACCCGCCCCGCGACCACCTCCCCCGCGCTCACCATCACGGTCGTCATCAAGGCCGAGCGCGACGGCTACGAGGGCGCCTGCCCGCCCCCGCCCGACCAGGCGCCGTCCTTCAGCGCGGACCTCTCCGTGGACCACGCGCCCGCGACGGTCCGGTACCGCTGGATCACCGGCAGCGGCCGGGTGTCGGACGGCGGCTGGAAGTCGGCCCGCTTCGGCAGGGGCGGTACGGCGCGGACGGTGCGCCACACCGAGCCGTCGTATCAGGCGGGTGGCCGCCACAAGGACTGGATCGCCGTGGAGGCGAGGGGCGCGGAGGGGGCCAGGTCCGTCACGCCCGTCACGTCCTCGCGCGTCGACTTCGCCACGACGTGCGAGGAGGCCCCGCCGGACGGGGCCTCCTCCGGATCAAGCAGCTGAGAGGTCGAGCAGCTGAGGGATCAGGCAGCCGAGGTGAACACCGGGAGGTAGCCACCGGACTGACCGGCGGCGGTCGGGTGGTAGGACTCCTCGATGGGGAAGGTGACGCTGTTCAGCCAGGCGTTGCCGGAGCAGATCTCGTGGCCGGTGAAGGTCGTGGTGACGTCGCCGAAGGAGAAGCCGTGGTCGGCGGCGCGCTTGGCGGTGACGGAGTTGAGGAGGTCGGCGGCGTTGTTGATGGCGGCGCGCGAGGCTTCGCTGATGCCCAGGAGACAGGAGCCGTTCAGCTTGTAGAAGCGCGGGTAGCCGAGGACGACGACATGGGCGGACGGGGCCTTGGCGCTGATGGCGTCGTACACCTGGTCGAGCTTGCCGGGCAGGGTGCCTTCGGCGTACGTACGGGCGTTGGCGACGGCGGTGAGGCAGGCGCTCTCGCCCTGGAGGGCGCAGGTGGTCATGACGCTGGCGAACCCGGCGTCGTTGCCGCCGATGCTGATGCTGACGAGGCCGGTGGCCGAGTTGAGCGGCCCGAGCTGACCGCTGAGCACATCGCCGGTCTTGGCGCCCGAGCAGGCGGTGAAGGCGAAGCTGGAGGGGGCGTGGGCGGCGGCCCAGAGCGCGGGGTACGCCTTGGTGCTGCGCTTGCAGGAGCCGCTGGCGCTGTCGTAGCTGCCCGAGCCGACTCCGGCCGAGTAGGAGTCGCCGAGCGCCACATAGGCGGGGCCCGCGCTCTGTTCGGCGGCCTGGGCGGCACCGGCCCCGGTGAGGGCGAGGACGGTGCCGACGGCGAACGCGCCTAAGGCCGCCGTGAGTCTGGACAGTTTCATTCGAATCTCCCTAGCAGGATCACTCCTGTGTCGATGTGAGGCGCGATCACCCCGAAACAGGGCAATCACGTTCGAAACCGTCAATCACGCCACCGTGTATATTTCGGCGCCATGACATGGCTATGTCATGCCGCCGAAAATCATGATCTATGCGCGAAAGTGGCCAAAATCTTTCGATCACTCAAAAGGGTGAATCCTGCACGCAATCCCCGGCGCGCGCCAGGCGCGCACGGTGCGTAAAACCCTTGGCGGGCGCTCGACCACGCGCTCTCGCCTGGCTTCTTCGCGCTCCTTTCCCGTCTTGACGGGCCTTGGCGCACTGCGCGACATTGAAGCCCGGCATCCGGCGCTTCGGGGGGCAAAGTCGCCAATGCAGCCAATGCAGCCAATTCATTCCATGCAGACGAACACCGACAAGAGATCGGCACGCGCCGAACTGCTGCCGGTGGCCGCGGGGGCGGCCGTCGGCATCGCGGCCACCGGCGCGGCGCTCGCGCTCGCGGACTTCGACTCACCGCTGCGCGCGCCGTTCACCCTGTTCTTCCTGGTGGTGGCGCCCGCCGCGGCGCTGGGCAGCGCCCTGCGCGGGCTCGACGCGGCGGCCCGAACCGTGCTGGGGGTGGCGGGCGCGCTCGCCCTCGATCTGCTGGTCGCGCAGACCATGCTCGCGCTGCACATCTGGTCGGTGCGCGGCGGAGTGGCCGCGGTGGGCGTGCTGAGCCTGCTGATCCTGTCCCCGGCACTCCTCCCGCGGGCCCGGCGCACCGGCAGGGGCGCCCCCGGCCGGGAGCGCGCCGAGCCGCACCCCGGTGGGGGCTGCTGACCGGTGGATATCCGTGTGCACCGGCCGGGCGAGCTGACCGCCGCGGACCGGGCGGTCTGGACGGACCTCCAGGCCCGCGCGCATCTGCACGGCGCGCCCCAGATGGCGAACCCCTTCCTCTCCCCCGAGTTCGCCCTCGCGCTCGGCCGCTGCCGCCCCGGGGTGCGGATCGCGGTGGTGCGCGAGGAGGGCGAGCCGGTGGCCTTCTTCCCGTTCCAGCGGACCCCGTTCGGGGTGGGCCGGGCCATCGGCCTCGGGCTGTCGGACGCACAGGGGCTGGTGCACCGGCCGGGGTTCCAGTGGGAGGCGCGCGAGCTGTTACGGGCATGCGGTCTCGCGGTGTGGGAGTTCGACCATCTGGTGGAGGGCCAGAAGCCGTTCGAGGTGGCGGCCCGGGGTGCGTACGACTCCCCCGTGATCGACGTGGAGGGCGGTTACGAGGCGTATCTCGCCCATCTGCGCGCCCGCTCGCCGAAGTTCACCCGGACGACGCTGGCCAAGGAACGCAAGCTGGGCCGCGATATCGGCGAGGTGTCCTATGTACACGACGAGCGCGATCCGGCCGTGCTGCGCACGCTGATGGGGTGGAAGTCCGCGCAGTACCGCAGGACCGGGCGGAGCGACCGCTTCGCGCATCCGTGGATCATCCGGCTGGTGCGGCAGCTGTTCCACACCAGGGGGGATTCCTTCGCGGGACTGCTGTCCGTGCTGTACGCGGGCGGCCGCCCGGTCGCCGCGCACTTCGGGCTGCGTTCGCAGCGCGTCATGGCGTGCTGGTTCCCCGCGTACGACACGGACTTCGCCAAATTCTCGCCCGGTCTGGTGCTGCATCTGCGGATGGCGGAGGGAGCCGCCGCCGAAGGTGTGGGCTATCTGGATCTCGGGCGCGGTGAGAAGGACTACAAGGACTCCCTGAAGACACGCGATCTCAGCGTGTCGGAGGGGTGGGTGATGCGCCGCCATCCAGTGGCGCTGGGGCATCGGGCACGGCGCGCGCCGGTGCGGGCGCTGCGCAACACGGTGCTTTCCCGGCCGGAGCTTTTCGGTCCGGCCGACCGGCTGCTGAAACGCATGGGGAGTGTGCGGGCCGCCGGGAAGATACGGGACCAGAAATGACGGCCGACATGACGGAGAGAGGTGTCGCCACAGAGTCACCAGGATGAATAGCATCGTTACTCAACCCGCAGCGGACCATCATTCAACGCGGCTCAAGGGGAGGGCTCGAGCGCCGCGATGGATTCCGTGCGGGGCGCGGTAGGGGGGTGCCGCGTCCGGTTTTCCTGCCTGTTGTGAGGAGGCACCGGGGCGCGGGCCGCGAGGCCAGTAACAGCCAGCTCGTCCGTCCTGCACGGCGTGCATGACGTGCGTGGCGTGCACGCGAGTCTTGCCGTCATGCGGTCATGCCGTCACGGGCGGATGAGAACCCCCCTTTCGAACCGGATACACCAAGGGATCACCGCGGGGGCGGTGGTCCACCGGACGAGAGGGAACCATCGTCATGAGTTCTTTTGTGCGACCGGCCACGTCCGATATCGCACTGGCGGCCGGATCATCGCGATACCGGCCCATCTCCTCGCATCTCGCGATCGCGCCGCCGGTGAGCGTCGTGATTCCGGCGATGAACGAGGCCGAGAATCTTCCCTATGTCTTCAAGACCCTTCCGGGCTGGATTCAGGAAGTCGTCCTGGTGGACGGCAATTCCACGGACGACACGGTCCGGGTGGCCCGTGAACTGTGGCCGGACGTGAAGGTGGTGCCGCAGCGCGGCAAGGGCAAGGGAAACGCGCTCATCGCCGGATTCGCCGCCTGCACCGGCGAAATCGTGGTGATGGTGGACGCGGACGGCTCCGCCGACGGGTCCGAGATCGTCAGCTACGTCTCCGCGCTGGTGTCGGGCGCCGACTTCGCGAAGGGGTCGCGCTTCGCCAACGGGGGCGGCACGGACGACATGACGCCGATCCGCAAGCTCGGCAACCGCGCGCTCACCACCATCGTCAACCGCAAGTTCGGCGCCCGCTACACCGATCTCTGCTACGGCTACAACGCCTTCTGGCGCCGCTGCCTGGACGAGATCGCGCTGGACTGCGCCGGGTTCGAGGTCGAGACGCTGATGAACATCCGGGTGGTCAAGGCCGGGCTGCGGGTCCAGGAGATCCCCAGCCATGAGTACGAGCGCATCCACGGCGCCAGCAATCTGCGAGCCGTCCGCGACGGGCTGCGGGTGCTCAGGGTGATCCTGCGCGAGCGCGGCGTCCGGCGGCCCCGCCGCCCGGCCGTGGCGCCCGCGGCGGTCCGAGGGGAGGTGTCTTGACCCTCGACCGGCCGCAGCCGCGGATCTCGGTGGTGATCTGCGTCTTCACCGAGGACCGCTGGGACGACATCCTCGCCGCGGTGTCCTCGGTGCGCGACCAGTCGCGTCCCGCCGAGGAGACGCTGCTCGTGGTGGACCACAACCCGGCGCTGCTGCGGCGGCTCCGGGACCACTACGGGGACGCGGGCGGGGAGGGGGTGCGGGTGCTCGCCAACGCGGGCCCCCGCGGCCTGTCCGCGGGCCGCAACACCGGCATCGCCGCGTCCTCCGGCGAGGTGATCGCGTTCCTCGACGACGACGCGGTCGCCGAGCGGGACTGGCTGCGCCACTTCGCCGCCGCGTACGCCGATCCGCGGGTGCTGGCGGTCGGCGGGCGCACCGAACCGGTGTGGGCGTCCCGGCGCCGCCCGGCCTGGTTCCCGGAGGAGTTCGACTGGGTCGTGGGGTGTACGTACCGGGGGCTGCCGCCCGGCCGGGTCCGGGTGCGCAACGTACTCGGCGGGAACGCCTCGTTCCGCAGGGAGGCGTTCGACGCGGTGGGCGGGTTCGCCAGCGGCATCGGGCGGGACGCCGGCAAGCGGCCGCTGGGCTGTGAGGAGACCGAGCTGTGCATCCGGCTGGCCCGGGCCCGGCCGGACGCGGTGCTGCTGATCGACGACCGCGCGGTGATCCACCACAAGGTGCCTGCGGCGCGGGAGCGGTTCGCCTACTTCCGCGGCCGGGCGTATGCCGAGGGGCTGTCGAAGGCCCTGGTCGCCCGCAGCGTGGGGGCCCAGGCCGGGCTGGCGACCGAGCGCCGCTACACCACGCGCGTGCTGCCCGCGGGCGTGGCCCGCGGGCTGCGGGACGCCCTGCTCGGCCGGGCGGGCGGGGCCGGTCGCGCGGGCGCGATCGTGGCCGGTGTGTCGGCCGCGGCGGGCGGCTACCTGATCGGCACCGTCCGCGCCCGCCGAGGCACAGGCCCGGGCTTCACGGTCCCGGCGGTGCCGGGCCCCTTGGCGTCCGACGCTTCGGGGCCGAGTGCTTCCGGGTCCGACGCTTCGACGCCAGGAGCCCGGGCCGACGGCAGCCCCGCCGGGCCGGGACACGAGGGGGCGGCATGACGGCAAGACGCGGGCGCCCTCGCCGCGCCCTGCTGGGCGGGGCGCAGCCGCCGCGCGGGGAGCCGCGCGGCGTCGCACCGCGGAGGACCACGGCCGTGGGCTGGAGCGGCTCGGGCCCGGGCGGCGCTGGCCGTGGGAGCTCGCCATGACGGCCGGGGCGGTGCCGATATTGATGTATCACGCCGTGGCCCACGCACCGGCGCGGGCGACGCATGCGCTGTCCGTCTCGCCGGGGGCGTTCGCCGAGCAGATGGAGCTGCTCGGCGCGTCCGGCTTCACCCCGGTGACCTGCGAGCGGCTCGCCCGGGCCTGGCGCGGGGGCCCGGCGCTGCCCGCGCGCCCGGTGCTGATCACCTTCGACGACGGCTACGAGGGCGTGCACCGCCACGCCCTCCCCGTCCTCGACCGGCACGGCTTCGCGGCCACCCTGTTCGCCTCGACGGGGTGGCTGCGCGGCCGGTACGAGACGGACGGCGCGCTCGACCTGATGCTCGACTGGGGGCAGGTGCACGAACTCGCCGCGGCCGGGATGGAGATCGGTGGGCACAGCCACACCCACCCGCAGCTCGACCAGCTCGGGGACGAGCGGCTGCGCTTCGAGGCGGTGCGCTGCCGGGACATCCTCGAGGCCGAGCTGGGCCGTCCGCCGGTGTCGTTCGCGTATCCCTACGGCTACTCCGACCGCCGGGTCCGGCAGGTGGTGCGGGAGGCCGGGTTCGGGGTGTCGCTCGCGGTGGGCAACGCGCTGGCGGCCCGGCACCAGGGCCCGTACGCGCTGCGGCGGGTGACGGTCGCCCGCACCACCCGCATCGAGGAGTTCGACGCGCTGGTCCACGGCCGGGCCGTCGGCCGCGCCTTCGCCCGGGACCGGGCCCTCACCAAGGGCTATGCCCTCGTCCGCAGATCACGTCAGCTTCTAGGGAAGGTGCGCTGAGCCCGTGTCCGACACGACCACCCGGGTCGAGGCCGCCGCCGAGGTGCGGCCCGCCACGGAGCAGCCGCCGCCGACCGGCCCCGGCGGCGGCAGCCAGCTGTTCCGCAACGCCTATGCGCTGATGCTCAACACGGGCATCTCGGCCGTCCTCGGCCTCGGCTTCTGGCTGGCCGCCGCCCGCTACTACGCGGAGGACGCGGTCGGCCAGGGCTCGGCGGCCATCGCCGCGATGAAGCTCCTCGCGGGGCTCACCGCGGTGACGCTGACCGGTGCACTGGCACGCTTCATCCCGGTCGCCGGGCGGACGACGCGACGGCTGGTGGCCGCCACGTACGCAGGCAGTTCGGTGGTCGTGGCGTGCGCCGCCGTGGTCTTCCTGCTGACGCTGAACCTCTGGGGCCCCTCGTACCGCTTTCTGCACGGCCCGGTCCACGGCGTCGGCTTCATCGCGGCGGTCGTCGGCTGGTCGCTGCTGACCCTTCAGGACGGGGTGCTCACCGGGCTGCGCAGCGCGCTCTGGGTGCCGGTGGGCAACACGGTGTTCTCGGCGGCGAAGCTGCTGCTGCTCGTCGCGCTCGCCGCCACGATCCCGACCGCCGGGGTGTTCGTCTCGTGGGTGGTCTCCATCGCGGTGTCCGTGCTGCCGCTGGGCTGGCTGGTCTTCCGGCGGCTGGTGCCGCGGCACGTGAAGGCGACGGAGGGCCGGGCGCGGCCCGCGTCGTGCCGGGAGATGGGCCGCTTCCTCGCCGGGGACTGCACCGGGTCGCTGTTCTCGCTGGCCGTGGTGTACGCGGTGCCGGTCATCGTCGCCTCGCAGGTCAGCGCGGCCGACAACGCGTACTTCTACATCACCACCACCATCGGCGGCACGGTCAATCTGCTCGCCATCAACATGGGCGCGTCGCTGACCGTCGAGGGTTCGCACGATCCGGCCCGGCTCGCCGAGAACTGCCGGGCGGCGCTGGGCCGGATGGCGCGCCTGATGCTGCCGGTGTGTATCGGGCTGTTCGTCTTCGCGCCGCAGATCCTGGGAGTGTTCGGGGCGGGCTACGCGGACGCGGCCGCGCCGCTGCTGCGCTGGTTCGCGGTGGGCGCGGCGCTGCGGGTGGTCATCGAGGTGTACTTCGCGGTGCTGCGGGCGCAGAGCCGTACGTCGGGGCTGGCGTATCTCCAGGGGCTGTTGTGCGTGCTGGTGCTGGGGCTGACGTTGCTGCTGCTGCCGCGGATGGGGCTGGTGGGGGCGGGGGTCGCGGAGATCTCCAGCCTGGCGGTGATCGCCTCGATCGCGTCGGTGAAGCTGTACCGGGTGGTCAGGGCGCAGCCGCAGCCCGCGGATCCGGCGCCGGACGCGGCCCGGATTCCGCCGCCGCCCGGCCCTCCCCCGCCGCTGGAGTGCAGCACGGCGCCCGACGGTGATCTGGCGGATCTGGCGGTGAACGGCGACCGTCGCGTCAAGCGCTCCCGCCCTGCGGACGACGCCCGCTACGGCACGCGCTGGGCCCTGCGCTCGGCGCTGGACTCGGACACCCTGGCGCAGGGCGTCCGCATGGACTTCGACCATCCCGAGCGCCGCCCGGACAGCCGGTACGGTCCCCAGCAGCCCGCCCACGCACCACCGCCCGCTGCCGCTGCCTCCGCTACTTCTGCCTCTGCCGCGCCCGGCGCGCCTCCGCCGCGCAGCACCACGGTGCGGACCGGCGTGGCCGTCCTGTGGGCGGTGCTGGCCGCCGGTCTCGCCCTCTACTGGCTGCCGCTGTTCGGCCTGGACGAGGCCGACCTCGACCGGATGAGCGGGCTCGGGCTGGTCTCCGTGCTGCCCGGGCCGACGCTGCTGGGGGCGGCGCTGCTGATCGCCGCGTTCGCCGGTGCGCTCGCGCTCGCCCGGCAGCGCCGGGCGCTGCTCACCGTCGCCCTGCTGGCCACCGTCGTCTCGCTGCACGCCGTGCCCGCCGTGCTGGAGACCCATCCGCGGTTCCCGACCGCGTGGCAGCATCTGGGGTTCCTGGACTACATCGGCCGGACCGGCGACGCCGTGCCCGACCTGGACGCGCGCTGGAGCTGGCCGGGCTTCTTCGCCGGGGCCGCGTTCGTCGCCGAGGCGTGCGGCGTACGGGACTTCTCCGCGCTGCTGCGCTGGTGGCCGACGGTCATCCAGCTGCTCTACCTCGCCCCGCTGATGCTGCTGATGCGCGCGCTGCGGGCGAGCTGGCGGGCCAAGTGGACGGCGGTGTGGCTGTTCGCCTTGAGCGGCTGGGTGGGCCAGGACTACTTCTCGCCGCAGGGGTTCACGTACCTCTTCTATCTGGTGTTCGTCGCGGTGCTGCTGGTGTGGTTCCGCGAACCGCGGGTGCTGGGCGGCAGGCGCCGCCCCGGTGAGGCGGAGGTGGCGGAGGCGACGCGCGGGCAGCGCGCGGCGCTGCTGGGGCTGCTGATCGCGCTGTTCGCGGCGTCGGTGGCGGCGCATCAGCTGACGCCGTTCGTGATGCTCGGGGTGGTGACCGCGCTGGTCCTGGTGCGGCGCTCCGACCTGTACGGGCTGCCGCTGCTGTGCGGGGTGATGGTGGTCGTGTGGATCGGCTTCCTGGCGGAGCCGTACTGGTCGGGCCACTGGGACGAGCTGTTCGGCGGGGTCGGCGGGGTGGGCGGCAATGTGTCGTCGTCCGTCTCCGGCCGGATCGAGGGCGGCAGCAGCGTGCACAAGCTGGTGCTGTACGTGCGGGTCGCGCTGGCGGGCGGGGTGCTGGCGGGCGCGTGCTGGGGGGTGCTGCGGCGGCGCGCGGCGGGCTTCACCGAGCGGGCGTTGCTGGTGCTGACCTTCGTCCCGTTCCTGGGCTTCGGCATGCAGAGTTACGGCGGAGAAATGGCGCTGCGCGTCTTCATGTTCGCGCTGCCGGGCGCCTGTGTGCTCGGGGCGCTGGCGTTCTTCCCGCGGGTGCGCCCTGACCGCCGGGGGTTGGCGCCGGTCGCGGCCCTGGTGGCGGGGCTGACGCTGATGTCCGGCTTCCTGGTCGCCCGCTGGGGCAATGAGTCCTTCGAGCGGGTGCGGCCCGGCGAGGTCGCGGCCATGGAATACCTCTACGCGCACGACAGGCCGACCGTGCGGGTGCTGTGGATGAGCGACGACCCCGTCAACAGCGTCACCCCCGCGATGCCGTGGGGCGCGCGGGACATGGAGCGGGTCGCGTACGAACCCACCCTCGCGCCGCGCGATCCGGTGCTGGTGGGCGGGCTGGTGACGGCGCTGCGCGACGCCGGGTCGCGCTCGTATCTGATGGTGGGCCGCGGCCAGTCGGTCTCGCTCCAGCTGGACTCCGGTTACGGGGCGCGCTGGCAGGAGCGGCTGCTGCGCTCCCTGGACGAGCGCCCCGAGCTGCGCCGGGTGCTGTCGAACGAGGACGCGTCGCTGTACGAGCTGACGCCGCCGCCGCGCGCGGCGGCGCCGAAGCCGGAGCCGGGCCCGGCCGGTCCGCAGATCACCTGGACGCCGTGGTCGGTGATCGGCGCGCTGGCGGCGGTGGTGCTGATGGCGCTGCTCGTGGCGCGCGAGGTGGTGCGGGTGGTGGTGCGGCCGAGCGTGCGGCGGCTGCGGTGGCTCCAGGCGTCGTACTGGTTCGCGCTGCCGCTCCTGCTGATGGTGCTGGGGTCGCTGGTGCAGCGGTTCCTGACGATGTCATGAGGGAGGACGGCATGGCGCTAGCGCCGCAGCCAGCGCACCTCGTACGCGTCCATGCCGAACGACCGCCCGTCGACCTTCGCCTTGATCGACCGGCCCAGCGTGTTGATCACCAGCACCGCGTCGTCGTCGGCGAGGACCTGGACGTTGGGGCGGTCGTCGGCGGCGATGTCCACCGAGCGGAAGCGGGTGCCCGGCGGGAACTCGCGGCCGAAGCGGCTCAGCAGCTCCATCATGGGCAGCGCGCTGCCGCCGTCGTCCAGTTCGGTGGGGCGCCACAGACAGCCGGGGCAGGAGGCGCCCGTCGTCTCCGGGTTCCAGTAGAAGGCGGTGGCGGCGCCGCCGCGGGCCAGCCGGGTCAGCGCGGTGGCCTGCACGGCGACGCGGTGCGCCTCGCTCCAGCGGCCGCGGGCGCCCTGTCTGCTGGTGTCGGCGGCCGGTTCCACGTACCACTCGGCCCACCAGACCGGCAGCTTCGTGGTCTCGTCGAGCCAGCGGGTGATGTCCTCGAACTTCTGGGTGGCGCCGAACGTATTCGGGATCAGCTCATCGTCCGCGCGGGTGTAGCTGGAGCCGTCGACCACGACGAAGTCGGCGCCCGCCTTGTGCTTGTTCCAGTACGTGATCGCGTCGACCGAGCGGCGGTCGAGCGCGCCCCAGGGACCGCTCACCGTGTCGTCGCCGCCCGCTGCGCCCGGCGGGTCGCTGTCGGCGACCACATAGGGGCCGCCGACCAGGTTCTTCGGGTTCCGCTTCTTCAGCTCGTCGTAGACCAGGTTGTAGAGCTTGGTGTACCCCTCGTAGTTCCAGCGGTTCCTGGCGTCGTCGTAGAAGCCCTTGAACTCGTTCCAGACGATGAAGTGACGCACCTCCGGATAGCGGTCGGCGACCTTCCCGGCGAGCTTCGCGAAGTCCTCGTAGTGGTCGGGGGTCGGCGCGGTCTCCAGGGCCTCCTGCGACCAGTCCGTATCCCCCGCGGCGCCGCCCTTCATCCAGTCGGGCGCACAGCACAGGGTGAGCACCGGCTCGGTGCCGGTCTTGCGCATCAGGGCGACGCGCCGGTCCAGGTCCACGAAGTCATAGCGGCCGGGGGACGGCTCGGGGTTGCCCGCGCCCCACCCCATGATGTGCTGGTTCTGCGGCATCGGACGACTCGACAGCAGCGACTCCGCGGCCTTCCTGGCCCGGTCGGTGCCACGGTCCGCGCTGTACTGGGTGTGGGTGAAGCCCCAGCCGAGACCGCCGGACGCCGCCCGCTCCCGGGCCGAGGCCGACGCCCCAGGACGCCCGGCGCCGTCGTCACCCGGCCAGCCGGTGCACGTGGTCAGCAGCAGGGCCAGCACGGCCATGCCGATGGCGAGAGGGGCGGTGAGCCGCCACCGCCGCGCTCCCGAGGGTCCGGATAACCCGGACCGCGATTCCGTCCGCGACCCCACTCGCGGTCCCGCCCACGATCCCACCCGCGCCCCGCCCCGTTTCCGTCCTTGACGCCCCACAAAGGGTAAGAGTATCCCTGAACGCCCCCATTCCGGTGGGCTTCTTCGGAACAGCTCGGTAAACGGCCGTAAACCCCGGTGCGCCGACGCCCCTCGTGCTGGATCATGGGGCGGGGTGCGCCGACCGCCGCACCGGACCGCTCGCTCAGGAGGCAGACCCTGCCCGCTACACCCGCCGAACAGTCCCTTCCGATCCGGCTGAACGTCGATGACAGCGATTCGCCGTCGGATGTCGTCGACGCACTCTTTCTCGGCCGCTTCGCGACCGGAGAGCAGCCGTATGCCCGCAGCCACTCCGTCGACCGGGTGAAGTCGGGCGCCACGCTGCTGCCGCCCGCCGCGACCGTGCTGCGCGCGGCCCGCGACGACGACCGCAGCGCCACGCTCGCCGAGGGCGACGGCTGGACCCTGCTGGTGTCCCGGTGGAACCGGGGCGCGGACGTGACCGTGACCGCCGTCGAGGACGACCTGGCCGAAACGGTGCTGCGGCAGGCGGTCGACGGTGCGGAGGACGAGCCCGAGCCGCAGCCGGAGAACGTGTCGATGGGCTTCTGGTACGTCTCGCCGCGCCGCGGCCCGCACCGCACCACCCGCCAGATCGCGGCCGGGACGTGGGAGGAGATCCGCGACAACTACACCGCGCCGGTCGCCGAGGCCATGGACGGGCTGATGAAGGTCACCCCGGACGACATCGCGGGCCGCCTCCTGCTGCTGCACGGCCCGCCCGGCACCGGCAAGACCTCCGCGCTGCGCACCCTGGCCCGCTCCTGGCGCGACTGGTGCCAGGTGGACTGCGTCCTGGACCCGGAGCGGCTGTTCACCGACGTCGGCTATCTGATGGACATCGCCATCGGCGAGGACGACGGCTCGGCCAAGGGCCGCTGGCGGCTGCTGCTCCTGGAGGACTGCGACGAGCTGATCCGCGGCGAGGCCAAGCACACCGCGGGCCAGGCGCTGTCCCGGCTGCTCAACCTGACGGACGGTCTGCTGGGCCAGGGCCGCAACGTCCTGGTCGGGGTGACCACCAACGAGGACCTGGAGCGGCTGCACCCGGCGGTGGTCCGCCCCGGCCGCTGCCTCGCCCGCATCGAGGTCGGCAAGCTGAACCGTACGGAGGCGGTCAACTGGCTCGGCACGGAGGAGGGCATCGGGCGGGACGGAGCGACGCTCGCCGAGCTGTTCGCCCTGCGCCGCGGCACGCGTCCCGCCTCGGTGCCCATCCAGCCTGGCGAGACGGACGCGGGCCTGTACCTGTAAGGCCCTGTGCCGCTATACGTACAGCTCCCGCAGCCGCACCGACAGACAAGTCACACAGCCCTCCATCTTCTCGAACTCGCCGATGTCCACCGGCACCGGCGTATACCCGAGGTCGGCGAAGAGCGCCGCGCTGCGCGGCGCGCTCGCCGCCATCAGCAGCCTGCCGCCGCCCAGCAGCACCACATGCGCGCCCGACTCCTCCGGCACCGGCAGAAACCGCGGAAAGGCGGCCGGGTCGTCGACCAGCGGCGGATAGCCGATCACGGTCCCGTCCGGCAGCGCCGTGACCGCCGACTTCAGATGCAGCACCTTGCTGACCGGTACGGCCACCACCCGCGCCCCCAGCGGCTCGAAGGCGGCACGCACCTGCCGCACCCCGTCGCCGTTGGTGCGGCCGCCGCGCCCCACGTAGACGGTGTCGCCGATCTTCAGCACATCGCCGCCCTCCAGCGTCCCCGGCTCCCGCACCCGGTTGACCGAACAGCCGAGCGCCGTCACGGCCGCCTCGGCGGCCGCGGTCTCGGGGCGCCGGGACTCGGCACCGGGGCGCGCGATCAGCGCGACGTTCCGGTAGAGGACCATCGTGTCCTCGACGAACACCCCGTCCGGGCACGCGTCGAGCGGATCGGCCTCCACGGTCTCCCAGCCGTGCAGCCGGAGGGCGGCGACGTACGCCTCCCACTGCCGCAGCGCGAGCGCGACGTCGACCGGCTTGCGGTCGATGTGCGTGACGAGCCCGTCGGCGAGCCGCGGGCTCGGGCGGCGGACCAGGGCAATGCGGCTGGTGGTCATGGCTTCCCCCTGTCTCTTCGGGTCACTCACCGTACGTCGCGCGCAGGGCGTCCTCGACGGTGGCGAGCGCCGTCGCGCGGTCCAGGCCGAGGCGGTGCGCCCGCTGCGCGTACGTCTGCGCCGCCTCGGCGGCCCGGCGCCCGGCCGCGTCACCGGCCGCCGCGACGAACGTGCCGTGGCGGCCACGGGTCTCGATCACCCCGTCCGACTCCAGCGCGCGGTACGCCTTGGCCACGGTGTTCGCCGCCAGCCCCAGCTCCTCGGCGAAGCCGCGCACGGTGGGCAGCTTGTAGCCCACGGGGAGGTCCCCCGAGCGGGCCTGCTCGGCGATCTGCGCGCGGATCTGCTCGAAGGGGGCGGTCGCCGCGTCGGGGTCGACGGTGATCTGCAAGGCCACGTGGGGCTCCTGGGGGTGCGGGCAGGTTTTGTCGCATCCATTGTGTGCCGCTTCGTGGACGTCCGGAAATTCGGAGGCGGGGCGGGTGGGCGGGCCGTAGTCTGCCCGCCCATGGCCATGACCGTGCGCGATTTCCGGGCCGCCGACGCGGCCGCCGTCGCGGAGGCGCGACGTTCCGCCTTCCCCCATCTGCTGACGACGCCCCGGACCGTGGCATGGGAGGTGGCGAGCGCGCCGCGGCCCTGCCGCTACCGGCTGCTGGTCGCGGAGGCGGACGGCCGGGTGGTGGGCTCCTGCGAACTGGGCCTCTTCCCGGACGCGGGCCGCGACGAGCCGGGCGTGACGGGCGTGGGCTGCGCCAATACCTCGGTGCACGCCGATGCCCGGGGCCGGGGCGCCGGTTCGGCGCTGGTGATCGCGGCGGAGGAGTATCTGGCGGGGCTGGGTGCCGCCAAGGTGTTCGCGTGGACCCTGGACGAGCCCGCCTCCGTCGCCTTCGCCGAGCACCGTGGCTACCGCCGCAGCCGGTCGTCCCGCGTCCAGCGGCTGGACCTGACCACGGCGGCCCTGCCGCCGCTGGACGCGGACGCCCTGCCGGTCGGCGTGGAGCTGCGGACCGCCGCGGACCTCGCCGACGATCCACGCCCGCTGTACGAGGCGGACGTCGCGGTAATGGCGGACGAGCCCAGCGATGTGGTGGAGGGCCCGATGCCCTACGCCGAGTGGCTGGCCCGGACCTGGGACCATCCCGCGCTGGACCACGAACTGACCTCGCTGGCCGTGGTGGACGGCAGGGTCGCGGCGTTCAGCCTCGCCCACACGGACGGCCGCGGCCGCTACTGGTCGGGCATGACCGGCACGCTGCGCGCCTACCGCGGCCGGGGCCTGGCGAGGCTGGCCAAGACCGACTCGCTGCGCCGGGCGCGCGCGGCGGGGTGCGCCGAGGCGTTCACGGGCAACGACAGCGAGAACGGCCCGATGCTGGCGATCAACGCCCGGCTCGGCTATGCCGTGGCCGCCCTGGAGCGGCGCTACGTACGCGAACTGCGCCACTGATCGGCGGCCTCGGGCGTGCCACGGCGTTGACCGGACGGGGCCCACGTCTGGGTCCACACCGGGGTGCCGGACCCCGCCGTCCGCCCGATCCGGGCACCTGAGCCGCTGCCTCCCCCACGGACCGGGGCCGTGTCCCGGCGGCCCGGACGGACCGGGCGTCACCCCGTGACCGTCACTCCGTCGCCTTCAGCACCACCAGTCGGTCCGGGCCCGCCGGGGCGAACGCGATGGCGTCCCCCGGCTCGTGCCAGTGCGTGGCGAACCGCTCCCCGGCGCGGTACGCCTCGACGCCCGCCCGGCAGTACGCCACCATGTCCTCCGGCAACGCGTCCAGCGCGAACCACCCGATCTCCGAGCACTTGTCCGGCTCCCGGTTCACCGGCTCCGGCCCGCCCTCCCCCAGCCGCGCCTCGAAGAACCAGCCCGTACGGGCCGAGCCCGTGGGCGACTTGTGCTGCATGACGAGCGCCACCCGCACCTCGTCCGGGGTGAGACGGACGCCGATCTCCTCCTCCGCCTCGCGGAGCACCGCGGTGCGTACGTCCTCGCCGTCCTCCACATGGCCGGACGGCGCGTGCAGCAGACCGTCCGCGTAGCCGGTGCCCGCGCGGCGCGCGAGCAGGAGCCGATCGCCGCGCCGCAGCAGCAGATGGACGTCGACGATCTCGGCGTGCCGCCTGGGCGGGGCGAGGGCCGCGCGCAGCACATAGCGCTCGTCGCGCACCGGCCGCCCCCAGAGCGCCGCGTCCGGCGCCAGCTGTTCGACGTGCGTACGGGACGCCAGCGGCTCGACCATGCGCAGCAGGTCACCGGCCGCCAGCCCGACCGGGTCCGACTCGCCCCAGCGGCCCTCGATCAGCACCAGTTGCCCGCCCGGCCGCAGCAGCCGCGCCCAGCGCCGCAGCACGGCCTCCTGGCCGGGCAGCAGCCACAGCAGATGACGCGCCAGGACGACATCGAAGCGGCCCTCCCCGACCGGCGGCGCCGCCGCGTCGCCGACGAGCACGGTGGCGTCCGTCCCGGTGAGCTTGGCGCGGGCGCGCCCGGCCATCCCGGCCGACCGGTCGACGCCCGTCACCCGGTGGCCCTGCTCGGCCGCGAGGCGGGCCAGGCTGCCCGTGCCGCATCCGAGGTCGAGGACGTCGGAGGGCCGCCCGGGCAGCCACTCCCGCAACCGCCGGGCCCATGCCTCCCGCACGGCGGGATCGCGCAGCCCGTGGTCGGGCTCGTCGTCGAACCCGGCCGCGGCGGCGTCCCAGTAGTCGGCGGTCCCGTAATCGGTGGCACCGTAGTCGGCGGTCCCGTGACCGGCGGTGGTCGATCCCTCAGCGCACATAGGGCGATGTTGTCACCCGTCGCCGACAACGCCTCGGCTCCGACCCCGCTTGATGATGTCGTTGGCGACATATGTCGTTCACGACATGAACGCCCTGTACGTCGTCGAGGTCGAGCCCGAGATCAGGACCTGGCTCGAACTCTTACCCGGCAAGCTCTACCGCAAGGTGGAGGCCTACGCGGAGTTGTTGGCCGAGCTGGGGCCGCACACGCCGATGCCCTACGCCCGCCCGCTGCGCGATGGAGTGAGCGAGCTGCGCCCCAGCCTCGACGGCGTGCAGACGCGAGTGACTTACTGGATCACGGACGACCGCCGCGTCGTCCTGCCGACCGTGTTCCGCAAGACCAGGGCCCATGAGGAAGCCCAGATCAGTAGGGCGGTACTGGCGAAGAAGGAATGCGAAGCCGAGCATGGCCCAGCGCATTCAGAGTTCATCCGCACGGAAGGAGACCAGTGATGGGACACAGCCGTTGGAGGTTGGCGCGTGAACGCGAGCTGGCCGAGGGGCACCGGGAGACCGCTGAGGTCGAACAGGAGCGCCAAGAGCACCGGCTGTCCATGGCGCTGGCCAAGGTCGTCTACGACCGTCGCGTGGAACTCGGGCTTTCGCAGAGCGAGCTGGCCACCCGTACCGGGCTGACCCAGGCCAAGATTTCCCGGATCGAGGGGTCCGACACCGTTCCCACGCTGCCCCTGCTCGCAAAGCTGGCCAAGGGGTTGAACGCGTCCTTGAACATCGCCATCGATGAGGACGACGCACAGGTGACGCTCACAGCCCGCGAAGCGGCTTAGGCTCACGCCCGACACGAAGGGCATCCGTACTCAAGGGCCTGGCACCGATCCCCAAGGGCGCCCAAGGACGCCTTGACGGCAGAAATGTTAGCGGTAACACTCCCTGCGTGGACACCGTGGACAAGCACGTGGACCAGACCCGACCCGACCCCGCGGAACCGCTGTTCAGCCGCGCCGCGATCGTCGCGTCCTGCGTCGGCTTCATCCTCATCGGCGCGCTCCAGGCCCTCTACGGCCCGGCGATCCCCGCCTTCCGCGACTCCTACGGGCTCTCCCCCTCGGCCGCCGGGCTGGCCCTCAGCGCGCACTTCGTCGGCGGGGTCGCGGGGGTCCTCGGCTTCGACCGGCTCTTCGGCCGGGTCGGCAACCGTACGATGCTCGGCTGCTCGTATCTGCTCATGGCGGGCGGCGCGGCCGGGTTCGCGCTCGCCCTCGGCTGGCCGTTCGCGCTGGTCATGGCGCTGGTCGCGGGGCTCGGCTTCGGCGGTATCGACTACGGGCTCAACCAGCTGTTCGCGGTCGGCTTCGGGCGGCGCAGTGCCGCCATGCTCAACGTCCTCAACGCCCACTTCGGCATCGGCGCGATCCTCGGCCCGGCGCTCGTCGGGCTGGCCGGGGCGGAGCGCTACCCGGCGGTGTTCCTGGGCTTCGCCGTGCTCACGCTGCCGCTGGTGCTGTGCCTGGCCGGGGTGCGGGACCGGGCACCGGCGCACGGCGGCGACGGTGCGGAGGGCGAGCCGACCGCCGCCGGTGCGGTGCGGACCCGCAGCCTGGCCACCGTCCTGGGCGCGTTCGTGCTGCTGTACGTCCTCCATGTCGGCGTCGAGTCCGGGGTCGGGGGCTGGGAGCCCACACACCTGGAGACGGTCGGGTACGGCGCGGCCGCCGCCGCGTCCGCGACCTCCGTGTACTGGCTGATGATGACCGTCGGCCGCTTTCTGGCCGTCCCGCTCGCGCTGCGCTGGTCCGCCCCGGCGATCATCGCGTTCAGCTGTGCGGGCATGACGGTCTGTCTGCTGCTCGCCACGATCCCGGCCGCGGCCCCGTACGCGTACGCGGGCGTCGGCCTGTTCATCGCGCCGGTCTTCCCCACCGGTCTGCCCTGGCTGGCCCGGGCGGCGCCGCGCGCCCGCCGGGCCGGGGCGCTGGTGATCGCGGCGTCGATGATCGGCGGGGTGGCCGCGGGGCCCGTGCTCGGCAAGGCGATCGAGCTGTCGGGCATCCGTGCCGTACCGCTCGTCCTGGGCGGTGTCTCGGCCGTCTGCCTGCTCACCACCGTCTGGCTGATCCGCGCGACCACCTCATCCGTATCCCTGACGAACACCACTGCCACCGCACCCGCTCCCGCCCGTGCGGCCGAAAGGACCTCCGGCCATGCCCGCTGCCCTGACGCTCGACCATGACGGCTTCCTGCTCCACGGTGAGCCCTTCCGGATCCTCTCCGGCGGCATCCACTACTTCCGCACCCACCCCGACCAGTGGGCCGACCGGCTGCGCAAGGCGCGGCTGCTGGGGCTCAACACGGTCGAGACGTACGTGCCGTGGAATCTGCACCAGCCCACCCAGGACGGCCCGCTCGACCTCGACGGACTGCTCGACCTCCCCCGCTTCCTGGAGCTGGCGCGGGCCGAGGGGCTGCACGTCCTGCTGCGCCCCGGCCCGTACATCTGCGCCGAATGGGAGGGCGGCGGGCTGCCCTCCTGGCTGACCGCCGATCCGAACATCCGGCAGCGCAGCAGCGATCCGCGGTTCACCGGTGCCGTGGACGCGTACCTCGATCTGCTGCTGCCGCCGCTCGCCCCGTACATGGCGGCGTCCGGCGGCCCGGTCATCGCGGTGCAGGTGGAGAACGAGTACGGCGCGTACGGCGAGGACACCGCCTATCTCGCCCATCTGGCCGACGCGCTGCGCAAGCGCGGCGTCGAGGAGCTGCTGTTCACCTGCGACCAGGCCGACAAGGCGAAGCTGGCGGCCGGAAGCCTGCCCGGGGTGCTCTCCACCGGCACCTTCGGCGGCCGGATCGGCGACTCGCTCCAGGTGCTGCGCGCCCACCAGGAGAGCGGGCCGCTGATGTGCGCGGAGTTCTGGATCGGCTGGTTCGACCACTGGGGCGAGCCGCACCATGTGCGGGCGGCGGACGACGCGGCCGCCGATCTGGACGCGCTGCTGTCGGCGGGGGCGTCGGTGAACATCTACATGTTCCACGGCGGCACCAACTTCGCCTTCACCAGCGGAGCGAACCACGATCACGCCTACGCTCCCGCCGTCACCTCGTACGACTACGACGCGGTGCTCACCGAATGCGGCGACCCGGGCCCCAAGTACGCGGCGTTCCGCGAGGTCATCGCCCGCCACACGGACGTACCGGACGAGCCGCTTCCGGAGCCGTCGCCCAAGCTGCCGCCGACCGAGGTCCGGCTGACCGCCTCGGCGAACGCCCTGGTCACCGCCGAATTCCTGGCCCCCGCTGAGCACTTCACCGATCCGCCCACCATGGAGGCGCTGGGCCAGCCTTACGGCTTCGTCCTCTACGGCACCGAACTGCCCGCCATCGGCGACCACGTCCTGCACTTCACGGGCGGGGTCGGCGACCGGGCGCAGGTGTTCGTCAACGGCGCCCCGGCCGGTGTGATCGAACGCGAGCGCCACGAGGACAGCCTGCATGTGCGCAGCCCCGAGTACGGCGCCCGGCTGGACGTCCTGGTGGAGAACATGGGCCGCGCCAACTACGGCAGCCGCATCGGCGACCCCAAGGGCATCACCGGCCCGGTCACCCTCGACGGCGAGCCGCTGGAGAACTGGACCTGCCACCGCCTCCCCCTGGACCGGCTCCCCGAACTCCCCTTCCGCACCACCGGCACCCCCGTCGCGGGCCCGGCCTTCCACCGCGGCACGTTCACGGTGGAGTCCCCCGCCGACGCGTATCTCGACCTGCCGGGCTGGACCAAGGGCCTGGCCTGGGTCAACGGCTTCAACCTGGGCCGCTACTGGGCGCGCGGCCCGCAGCGGCGGCTGTACGTGCCGTGGCCGGTGCTGAAGGCGGGCGAGAACGAGCTGACCCTGCTGGAGCTACAGTCGGCGACGACCCGGGTGGCACACCTCGTCGACGAACCGGACCTGGGCTGGACCGCGCAGGACTGACGGCCCCTCCGGGTGCGGGCCCCGCGGCCCGCACCCGGGATGCGCACCCGTGTACGCACCCGCGACGCGCACCCGGTGCGACGCCCCCGAAAGGAGCCACGACCGAACATGGCGGAGCCACACCGCGCCCCCACCCGGCGCCGCCGCCCCACCACCGGCGGCAAGGTGGTCATGGCGGACGTCGCCCGGCTCGCCGGGGTCTCCGACCAGACCGTCTCCCGCGTCCTCAACGACCACCCCCGGGTCCGCGCCGAGACCCGCGAGCGCGTCCGCGCCGCCATGCGCGAGCTGGGCTACCGCCCCACGGCCAGCGCCCGCACCCTGGCCAGCGGCCGCAGCCGCACCCTCGGCGTGATCTCCTTCGACGCGGCCCGCTTCGGCCCCGCCGCCACCCTCGCCGGGATCAACCAGGCCGCGCAGGAGGCCGGTTACCTCGTCAGCACGATCGCCCTCACCGCCGCCGACCAGGCCGCCGTCACCGGCGCGGTGGACCGGCTGCTCGGCCAGGGCGCGGACGGCATCATCGCCATCGCGCCGCAGCGCTCGGTCGGCCAGGCCCTGGTCGAGGCGGGCGATGCGGGCGAGACGGGCCGGGGCGTCCCCATGGTCACCCTGGACAAGAGCTTCGGCGCGCACATCCCGGTCGTCGCGGGCGACTCCGCCTCCGGTGCCCGCCAGGCCACCGCGCACCTCCTCGGCCTCGGCCACCGCACGGTCCACCACATCGCGGGCCCCACCGGCTGGATCGCCGCCGAGGCCCGCGTCGACGGCTGGCGCGCCGCCCTGGAGGCCGCGGGCGCCGAGGTCCACGAGCCGCTGCTGGGCGACTGGAGCGCGGACTCCGGCTACGACCTGGGCCGCCGCATCGCCCGGCAGCCGGGCCTGACCGCGCTGTTCGTCTCCAACGACCAGATGGCCGTGGGCGTCCTGCGCGCCCTCCACGAAGCGGGCCGCCGGGTCCCCGAGGACGTCAGCGTGGTCGGCTACGACGACATCCCCGAAGCCGCCCACCTCCTCCCGCCGCTCACCACGATCCGCACCGACTTCACCGAGATCGGCCGCCGCTGTCTGACCCTGATGCTGGACCAGCTCGACCGCACCCCGGAGCCCGGCGTCCGCGTGACGATCCCGACCGAACTGGTAGTCCGCCACAGCACGGGCCCCGCCCCCGGAGGTCACAGGTAGTGGAAGCCCGGCTTCGGGTGCATGAGGAAGTCGTGGTGCGAGATGTTCCAGGCGTACGCGCCCGCCAGCGCGAAGGCGACGCGGTCCCCGGCGCGCAGCCGCGCGACCGGGATGTCGCGGGCCAGGACGTCCTTCGGGGTGCACAGCTGGCCGACCAGGGTGACCGGTTCGTCGCGGGCGGCGGGGCGGGGCCAGTCCCGGTCCCAGTCGGCGGCGGGGAGCACCTGGAAGGGGTGGTCGTGCTGTTTGGTGGCCGGGGTGCGCAGGTGGTGGGTGCCGCCGCGGAGGACCGCGAACGCCTCGCCGCCGCTGTGCTTGAGGTCCAGCACCTCGGTGACGTACCAGCCGCAGTACGCGGTCAGCGCCCGGCCCGGCTCGATCCGCAGGGTCAGGCCGGGGTTGCGGTCGGCGACGTCGGCCAGGCCCTCGCCGTACGCCTTCCAGTCGAAGCGGGCGTCGGGGCGGGCGTAGTCGACGCCCATGCCGCCGCCCACGTTGACCTCGGTGAGGTCCAGGCCGTGGCGGGCGGACAGCTCGCGCGTCCAGTCGGCGATCCGCGCGGCCACGGCGGTCTGGGCGGGGGCGTCGAGGCCGCTCGCGAGGTGGGCGTGGATGCCGCGCAGCCGGAGCGGGCCGCCCGGGGTGAAGAGCGGCAGGCAGTGCTCCACCCGGTCCGGGTCGAGGCCGAAGGGGCTGGGGCGGCCGCCCATGGCGAGCGCCGCGCCACCCAGCGCCGCATCGGTGAGGGGCAGGTTGACGCGGAGCAGGACACCGACAGGGCGATCGGCGAGTGAGGCGAGCAAGCGCAGTTCGTGCTCGCTCTCCACATGGAACCGTTCCGCTCCCAGCTCCAGCGCCCGCCGCAGCTCCGTCTCGGTCTTGCCCGGTCCGCCGAAGGCCAGCGGCCGCTGGGGGACGGCCTCGCGGACGTGCGCCAATTCGCCGCCCGAGGCGACCTCGTAGCCGGTGACGTAGGGGGCGAGGGCGCGCAGGACCGGCGGTTCCGGGTTGGCCTTCGCCGCGTAGTACAGCTCGATGTCCGGCGGCAGGGCGGCGCGTACCTCCCGGGCGTGGTCGGCGAGGGCGGTGAGGTCGTAGACGTACGCGGGGAGGTCGTCCCCGCGCAGGGCGGTGGCGAACGAAGCGACGGGGGTGTTCAACGGGCGCTCCCGGGGGCGATGACGCGGGCCGCCTCGGACAGCAGGTCGGAGGCGAGCGGGCTGGCGATACGGACGTAACCGGCGTCGCGGTCGGCCTTGCGGCCCCAGCGGGTCAGCAGGTTGGCCTTGGCGGGCAGCGGCACGCCCGCGACCAGGGCGCGCAGCGCGGGCGGGTCGTCGTGGGCCGCGGCGCGTGTCCACAGCAGTCGGCGGACCGCCGACCACAGGTCGGGCTCCAGGTGGGGGTGGCGGTCGGCGAGGGCGGCGACCATCTCGGCGAGGTGGTTGACCAGCAGGCAGTACACCACCCGGTCCCAGCCGCGCTCGCGCCCGTACGTCATGGGGCGGGCCACCGCCTCGGGCAGCGCCGCGAGCGCGGCGGCGTGATGGCCGGGCACCAGCTTGGTGCCCTCCAGGTCGCGGAAGAGCACCTGGCGCGGGGTGCCGGTGGCGTCCACGCCGATGACGACGTTCTGGAGGTGCGGTTCGAGGACCACGCCGTGGTCGAACCAGGCGGCCAGGACGGGCGGTACGAGGAGGTCGAGGTACGCCTGCCACCAGGCGAGCGCGTGCTCGGGCCCGGTGTCGCCGAGCAGGTGGGACAGCTGGGCGCCGCTCGTCGGGTACTCGTCGGCGACGGCCGCCGCCAGCAGCCCGGTGAGCCCCGGCCGCAGCCGGGCGGCCAGCCCCTCGCGGACGATCACGCCGAAGCCCTCGGAGAGGTGGCGGTCGTCGAGGTCGAGCGTGCGGTAGCCGGGTTCGCGCAGCAGGTCGGCGCCGGGGAAGCGGGCGGCGAGGTCGGCGGCGACCGGCTCCAGCAGCCGGGTGAGGGCGACGGCGCCGGACAGCTCGTAGTCGGCGTTCTTGCGGAGGCAGTTGGTGATGCGCACGTTCAGGCTGAACTTGAGGAAGTCCCGGCCGTCGTAGAGCGTGCGGACCGAGGCGGTCGGCGCGAAGTCCGGCCCGCCGGGCCCGAGGTCGAGGACGTCGCCGCGGTCGAGCGCCGCGCGCAGCACCCGGTGCTCGCGGAGCATGGCGTACTGCCAGGGGTGGGCGGGCAGCAGCCGGTAGCCGTCGGGGACCGGCCGCTGCCGGTCCAGCGGCGCCAGCGCCCCGGCGTACGCGGCCTCCTCCCGTACGAACTCCCGGCGCACGGCGAGGTGGTGCAGCGGGAAGCGGGCCCCGGCCTCGGGCGCGAACAGCGACCAGGAGGCGGGGCTTCCGGTGCGGGCCTTGGGGGTGGGGTGGAAGCGGTGGCCGAAGAAGAGGGACTGTTCGGAGGCCAGGTAGGCGTCCGGGGCGGGGCTGTCCGTGGCCTTCTCCCGCTCCTCAAGCGCGGCCGTCATGCCCGCGTGGCTGGAGGCGACCTGCGCCAGGAACTCGTCGTTCCGGACCCCCGTGCGCAGCTGGAGTTCCCGCTGGACGCGCTCGGCGAGACCGCGCCAGGAGACCTCCGCCCAGTCGCCGTCACGCTCCTCGCTCACCGGTCCGGTGAACCGGTGCGCGCCGATCAGCGACGTACGGCGCAGCCCCACCCGCAGCAGCACCCCGCTGCGGGGCAGCCGCAGCCGCAGCCGGCCGTCGGCCACGACGGTCTGGTGTTCCGGGCCCGAGACCTCGCGCAGCAGACAGTTGAGGAGGGTGTGGGCGGTCGCGTGGTCGGCGGAGACCAGCGGGGTCGCGGGCGCGGCGGAGGAGGGCGAGGAGGTCGTTGGCATGGAGCGGCTCCAGCGGGTGCGGAGAGGAGAGAGGCGGAGGGACAACGGGGTCGCGGCACTCATCTGCCGCGCCCCCGCAGGAGGTAGTTGGGCCCGGTGACGTAGTGCTTGTTGACGTCGGCGGCGCCCGACCGGGCCTTGGTGAACAGCGTGCCCGCGGTCACCATCGCCTTGACCGGCAGCCGGTCCGCGTCCAGCACCCTGGCCCGCAGCACGGCACCGGCCGCGCCGGGGTACACCGCGCCGGTCCGTTCGACGGCCTCGGTGAGCCGGTCGCGCAAGCGCCGCAGCAGGACGTCCAGGGGTGCGCGGCCGAGGGCGGCCAGTTCGAAGGCGAGCGCGGCGGCGCACAGATGGACGGTGATGGTGGTGAACACGTCCGCCACCGGGCCGTCGCCGGCGGTCAGGATGCGCCGGTCGTCGAATCCGCACAGATCAGCGGCGTCGGCCCCGCCGATCATCGCGGCGAGCCGGATGGCGTGCACGCGCGGCCCGTCGTGGTCCTTGATGAGCAGCCGCAGCCGTGGGGTGGCCGGGCCGCCGGTGCCGTCGAAGACGAGGGAGGTGTTCTGCTGATGGGCCTCCAGGGCGATGCCGTAGGCGAAGAGGGTGGTGTGGAAGTCGAAGAGGAGGGTGAGGTACGCGTCGAGCAGCGCGAACAGGTCCCCGCCGTAGTGGCGTTCGGCGAGCGCGTCCGCCACGAGCCCGCCGTCCGGGGTACGGGCCAGCAGCCCGGCCAGCGGCACCACCTGGGCGTTCTCCAGCCCTGGCGGATAGCGGCGGACGAGCGTGGCCAGCAGCTCGTGCCCGGCGTGGAGGTGGGTCGTCTCGTCGGCGAGCAGCACGGTGTCCGTGAACCGCGGCTCGCGCGCGATCACCGCCTCCACCAGGCGCTGCGCCGCCTCGCCGTCGACGAGCGTGCCCGGCTTGACGGTCCGCCGGTTGCGCAGCCCCAGGGTGGCGGTGGTGAGCGGCAGCTTGAGGTGGACGAGCGGATCGTCGTCGACGGCGACGGTCCGCATCGACAGGGTGGGACGTACGCCCAGCCACGGCCGCTCGGCGAGCCGTGCCCGCTCCCGCAGCCCGGTCGCGTCGAGGGCCGCGGTGAGGGAGCGGCCGACGGTGAGCGGATGCACGGGGAACGCGAGGTGGTCGGCGTCGAGTGCCCGCGGCAGCCCCAGCTCCCCGGGGCTCGGCCACCACCCGGGCAGCCGCCCCGGCGCCCCGCCGATCGCCGCGCGCGGGAGCGCGAGCCAGCGCAGCGCGAACGCGGGCGCGAACTCGGGCGCGTGGGCGCGCAGGTCGTCCTCGCCGAAGGCGGCCCGGCCGCGGCTGGTCGGGTAGACGGGATGGTCCCGGAAGGCGGCCAGCGTGTCGTACGCGACGCCACCGCCCATCCCGGCCCACCGCCGTTCCTCCCCGTACCGCGCGACCAGCGTCTCGACGACGCCGGGCCGGATGCGGCCGTGCAGCCGGGCGGCCTCCAGCGCCTGATGGCACTCCCCCACGAAGGCGTCGTACAGCTCCCGGTCCTCGTCCGCCACGCCCCCCCGCAGCCGCCCGAGCACGGCGTCGAGCCCCATGAGCACGACGCTCCCGGCGCCGTCCGGGGCGGGGCGCGCGGCCCCGGCCGGGGACCACGGCTGCTCGCAACGCAGGGTCACCGGGCGGCGGGCGCGGATCTCGCACTGGAAGCCCTCCGGTTCCACCGGCAGCAGCACATCTCCGCCCTCCCCCGGCGCGATGCGCAGCCAGGTGCCGTCCGGGCGGCGCACCGTGCGGGCGCGGCTGCGCAGGCGGTACGCGTCCTCGCGGAACAGGGTGTCGAGCACCCGGCCGAGCAGCTCCTCCTCGGCTTCCTCCCCTGCCGCGCGGCTCACTTCCGCGCGACTCATGACGCGATCTCCCACCGGTGGGCCGCCAGGAACTCCGTCACGGCCGCGTCGATCCGCCCCTGGTCGGTGCCGGTCGCGCGCAGGACGCCGAGGAAGTCGCGGTTGGTGCGGTAGAGGGGGTGTTCCTCGCCGATCTCGCGCAGCGGGCGGTAGTCGAGCCGTACGCCGTCGCGTTCGGTCACGCTCGCCGCCGGGGCGGCGACGAGACGGCCGGGGCGGTCGGCCGTGACGTACTCCATGCGGACCCGGCCGTCGCGGCGGGCGCCGAGGTCGGCCGGGAGCGGTTCGCCGAGGTGGGTGCGGAGGATGTGCTCGAAGAGCGGGATGCCGAGGAGTTCGGCCAGTACCAGATCGCATTGGTCGCCGATGGCACGGTAGTTGACCTCGATGAGGCGGGCCCGGTCGCCCTGGACGACGTATTCGGAATGGCAAGCGCCGAATCCTACTCCCAGCGCCCGGAGTTGAGCCAGCACCTGATCGGTGTGGGGCTGTGGGGGCGGGGCGGGCAGGAGGTGCAGCCGTTCCTCGATGAAGTGCGGGGGCGGGGAGACGTCGGTGCGGAAGGCGCCGAGGACGTGGAGGGTGCGGCCGTCGCCGAGGGTTTCGAGGGTGCGCAGCTCGCCGTCCAGGTACTCCTCGATCACCAGCGCCGCGTCGGGCCGGTGGGCGCGTATGACGTGGCAGCTGCGGACGAGGGAGTCGGCGTCGGCGACGAGGACGACGTCCTCGCTGGCCACGCCCTCGCGCGGCTTGACGACGCAGGGGTAGGGCGCGTCGAGGGCGGCGAGGGTGGCCGGGTCGTCTCCGGTGCCGAGTTCGGTGGACCAGATCGTGTCGGCACCGGCCGCGGCGAGGGCGCGGCGCAGCTCGGCCTTGTTCTTGGTGCGGAGGGCGGCGCGCCAATCCTTGCCGGGGAGGCCGAAGTACGCGGCGGCGAGGGCGGCCTGGGTCTGGAGGTGGTCGCTGTTGGTGAAGACCGCCCGGGGCCGTCGGCCGTCCGGGGCGGCGGCGATCCGGCTGATGACCTCGCGGAAGTCCCGTACGTCGCAGGGGGCGATGTCGAGCGTCGCGGGGAGCCGCCCGCCGCGGGCGGCGTGACGGGCGTACGCGCGCTCGTGCGCCTCGGGCTGGTCCGTGAGGAGGGTGACGGGCAGGGCGAGGCGGGCGGCGGCGGGGAGGAAGCCTTCGGTGACGGAGTCGGTGGGATTGAGGGCGAGGAGGTGGATTGGCGCGGGGTGGGCAGGGGCAGGGGAGGAGGACGGCCGGGGTGCCGTGTCGAGATCATTCTCGTTCACGAGCCGAGATTAGGTTAGGCATGCCTAAGACTGCCAATTGGGCTGGCCGGTGCGCCCGTTTGGCCCTGTTACGGCGTCAACTCGGCACCCCGATGCGGCGGTGCCGGGCCCGGCGGGCGGCCATGCGGTCGCCGGGGTCCTGGGCACGGAGGGCGGCGAGCTCGGCGCCGAGGATGCGCCCGAGCCCCACGAGGAACCCCTCCCCCTCTCCGTTCCCTTCCTCTTCCACCACACGGTCGACGATGCCGTTGGCCAGGAGGTCGGCGGAGCGCACCCCCTGCCGGTCGGCGACCTCGTACGCCCGCTCCGTGGAGCGGTAGAGGATGGCGGACGCGCCTTCGGGGGGCAGCGGCGACAGCCAGGCGTGCCGCGCCGCCACGACCCGGTCGGCGGGCAGCAGCGCGAGCGCGGCCCCGCCCGCGCCCTGCCCGAGCAGCAGGCAGAGGGTGGGCGCGGGCAGCGTGACCATGTCGGCGAGACACCGGGCGATCTCCCCCGCCAGCCCGCCCTCCTCGGCTTCCCGGCTGAGCGCCGCACCGGCGGTGTCGATGACGGTGAGCAGCGGCAGCCCCAGCTCGGCGGCGATGCGCATGCCGCGCCGGGCGGTACGCAGCCCGGCGGGCCCCAGCGGCTGCCCCTCGGTCGAGGCCCGCTCACCGCCCGGCCGCCCGCGCCGGTTGTGCCCGAGCACCACACAGGGCACGCCGCCGACCCGCGCGAGAGCGAGCAGCAGCCCGGGGTCGTGCTCCCCGGCGCCCGTCCCGCTGAGCGGACTCACGTCCTCCGCGGCCACCCGCAGCAGATCCCGCACCCCGGCCCGGTCCCCCCGCCGCGAGGCCCGGATCGACTCCTCGGCCGAGGGCCCCACCGCCGTGGCCCCACCACCCGGTCCTGCGGCGCCCGGCGCAGCCGCGCCCGGCTCGGTGGCTGGCCGGAAATCGGCCTCCCCGGGAGCCCGGGGCGACGGGTCCTGGTCGCCGCACAACACCCTCAGCACTCGCGCCGCCACCTCCGCGAGGCGGCTCGTCGGGAGCACCGCGTCGATCAGGCCGTGGTTCATCAGGTTCTCGGCGACCTGGACGCCCGCCGGGAACTCCTCGCCGTACAGGGCCTCGTGCACCCGGGGGCCCATGAAGCCGATGAGGGCGCCCGGTTCGGCGGCGGTGACGTGACCCAGGGAGCCCCAGGAGGCGAGGACGCCGCCGGTGGTGGGATGGCGTACGTGCACCAGGTACGGCAGGCCCGCGGCCTTGTGGTCGGTTATCGCCGCCGCCACCTTCACCATCTGGAGGAAGGCGACCGTGCCCTCCTGCATCCGGGTCCCGCCCGACGCCGGGGCGGCCAGCAGCGGGAGCCGTTCCGCCGTGGCGCGCTCGACGGCGCGCACCAGCCGCTCCCCCGCCGCGACCCCGATCGAGCCCGCCAGGAAGCGGAATTCGCAGGCCACATAGGCCACCCGCCGCCCCTCAACGCGCCCCTCGCCCGTGATCACGGACTCGTCGAGGCCGGTTCGCTCGCGGGCCCGTTCCAGGTCGGCCCGGTAGTCGGGGTCGGTCGTGATGATCTCGACCGGCTGGTCCCAGCCGCGCCGGCTGCCGGGGTCGAGGAAGGTCTCGACCAGGTCGATGGCGGACTTACGGGTGCCCGCGCGGGGATGAGTTCCGGTCATGCCTGACACCTTCCACCCACCCGACGCCGCTCAATCATTCCGGGCATCACCGCACGCGCCCCTCACGGTCGCGCGCTCACCCTTCGTCGTCGGCGAGCGCCGCGTCGAGCGCCGCCGTCAGCCGCTGCACCTGCGACCGCAGCGCGGCCAGCTCCTTGTGGTCCAGGCCGGTCGCCTGGATCACCTTCAGGGGCACCTCCCGGGCACGCTCCTTGAGCGCCACGCCCTCCGCCGTCGGCCGGACCGTCACCGAGCGCTCGTCGTGCGCGCTGCGCTCGCGTTCGACGAGTCCGGCCGACTGCATGCGCTTGAGCAGCGGCGACAGGGTGCCCGAGTCCAGCCGCAGATACTCGCCCAGCTGCTTGACCGGCATCTCGCCGTGCTCCCACAGCACCAGCAGCGCCAGGTACTGGGGATACGTCAGCTCCGTGTCGCGCAGCACCCGTCGGTAGATGCCGCCGAACGCGCGCGAGGCGGCGTGCAGGGCGAAGCAGAGCTGGAGGTCGAGACGGAGCGGATCGTCCGCGGTGACGGCTCCGCTCTGTGCGGGAAGCGGGTCGGGCTGAGATGGCATATCACCAGCGTACCTCTTAGTTGTGCACAATTTAATTGTGTGCTCTACTGACCCCACTCCCCCGGCCGGCCGGGGGCCACGGGATTCGAAAGGGATTGGTCTTCATGGATGCGCTCTACACCGCGGTGGCCACGGCGAACGGCCGCGACGGACGCGCCGTCAGCTCCGACGGCCGCCTCGACCTGCCCCTCGCCATGCCGCCCGCCCTCGGCGGCAACGGTGAGGGCACCAACCCCGAGCAGCTGTTCGCCGCGGGCTACGCCGCCTGCTTCGCGAGCGCGCTCGGCCTCGTCGGCGGCCAGGCCAAGGTGGACACCAAGGACATCTCCGTGACCGCCGAGGTCGGCATCGGCAAGGACGAGTCGGACGGCGGCTTCGCCCTCAAGGTGACGCTGCGCGTCGAGCTGCCGGCCGACCTGGAGAACGAGACCGGCCGCAAGCTCGTCGAGCAGGCGCACCAGGTGTGCCCGTACTCCAAGGCGACGCAGGGCAACATCGAGGTAGAGCTGATCGCCGAGTAGCCCCCGCGGCGGCTACTTCGAGGCGCAGGTCGTCGGGGTGGCGTGCTCCGGGTCGAGGGCGTTGGCGGCCTCGTGGAAGGCGAGGCGGTCGGTCATCCCGATGGTCAGGTGCTCCGACAGATCGGACGCGCACAGGTCCTGGAGCACGACGTTCTTCACGTCAGGACCGGTCAGGAACTGGCTGCGGTACGGCGTGACCACCTCGTCGTACCGGGTGGAGATGACGGTGTACCGGACCCCGGGTACGGTGTCGCCACCCGCGTTGAGCCGGTTCAGGAAGTCCGACCCGGCCACCTGGTCCCTCAGCCCCGGGGCCGCCTTGGCGATGGCGTCGTCGAGGCCGGGGAAGTAGTCCAGCAGCTTCGTCAGCCCGGACAGGGTCGTGCCGTGATTGGACGGCGCGAGCCCCACGAGGGCGTTCACCTTCGCCGCGCCGCCGAGGAACTTCAGGTAGTAGCGGGGCATCATCCCGCCCTGGGAGTGGCCGACCAGATCGACCTTGGCGGCGCCGGTGGCGGAGCGCACCCGGTCGACGTACGAGGACAGCTGCCCGGCGGACCGGTCGACGGGACCGAGCCCGTAGAAGACGGGCACGCCGGGGAGTTGGCCGTAGTCGAGGGAGAAGACGCAGTAGCCGCGGTCGACCAGGTACGGGGCGAGGCCGAGCCAGTTGTCGACGGAGTTGCCGAGGGTGCCGTGGACGAGGACGACGGGGCGGGGGTGCGCGGCGGAGGGCTTGCAGGAGTAGTCGTTCCAGCCGCTGCTGGTAGTGGTCTGCCCGCTGTCGGCGACCTGCGGCGACTGGGCGGCCGCGGCGGCGGGGGCCGCGGTCACCGCCGCGGCGGCCAGGGCCAGGGCGGGCAGTAAGGTACGAATGTGCCTCCAGGGCAGCATCACATGAACTCCTCGCGGTCGGGAGAGAGTCGCATCGGCGGTGCACCCTGTGACCCGGATCACAAGCGTGTGGCGCGGGGATCAAATTACGCGTGAGTAGCGGAGACTTCCAGCCATCGGCCGGTGAAGAAAGGTTCACGCACCTCTTACGCGACGTCCAGGAATCCGCTGCCCGGGGAGCCGTCGCCCAGGAACCCGGCGGGCCGGACCGCGTCCACCCCGAACCGGGCCCGCGCCCGGTCGGCGGCGGCCTCCGCCCGGCGGGCCTTGTCGTCCGCGGCGTCGAAGGACAGCTGGTGGGAGGCGAGTTCGGCGCCCATCAGCCCCTCGGCCCGCAGACCGACCGACCGCACCCGGGCCCGCTGGAGCCCGAGCGCGTCATGCAGCGCGTACGCGGCGGCGGTCAGCACCGGGGTGTGGGCGGTCGGCTCGGTCAGGGTCCGCGAACGGGTCGTCGAGGAGCGGTCGGCGTACCGGACGGTGAGACTGAGCCGGGCCGCGATCTGCCCGCTCGTCCGCAGCCGGACGCCGAGCCCGTCGGCGAGCGTCAGCAGCGCCCGGCGCCGCCGGACCGGGTCCAGCTCATCGCGGTCGAAGCGGTGCTCGGCGCCCATGGCGCGGGCGGGGGCATTCGGGGTGACGGGCGCGGGGTCGATGCCGTGCGCCCAGGCGTGCACCCGGCGCGCGGTCGCCGCACCGAGGATCCGCTGCAACGTGGCCAGCGGCGCGGCGGCGATCCGCTCGGTGCTGTCGAGCCCGTACGCACACAGCGCCCTCGCGGTCGCGGCCCCCACGCCGGGCAGGGCGATGGGCGGCTTACGGGCCAGGAACCCGGCGACGGCGCCGGGGTCGTCGGGCACGGTACGGACCGTGCCGGGCGTGTTCGGCGGGGCGTCGTGGGCGGCCATGCGGGCGAGCATGGGGTTGGCGGCGACGCCCACGGTGCAGTCGACCCCGTACCGGGCCAGCGCCCGTACCCGCACGATCTCCGCGAGCCCGGCCGCGTCCCGCCCGAAGTACCGCAGTGCCCCTTGGACATCGGCGAGCGCGGCATCGGGCGGCAACGCCTCCACGACGGGCGTCACCTCACCGAGCAGCGCGAGCAGCCCCTGGTAGACGTCCTCGGCGAGCACGGCCTCACCCTGGAACCGCACGTACAGCACATGCGCCGCCGGACACGCATCGGGCTCACGACCGGGCGCGGCGCCATCGGCCCCGGTGGAACGCGGGGCGGTCGGGTGGGGGTTCTCGGTGGTCATCCCGCGCTCCCCGGGCTCGCGTGCCACAGCTTGCGGCCGGTGGCCGACTGGTCGCCAGCGGGCTGGAGGTCGGCCCAGGGGTGCATGGCGTAGCCGGTGGGCAGGTGGATGCGGCGGCCGGAGTCCGCCTCGTCCGATTCCGCGTCCACGCCCGGGTCCACATCCGAGCCCACGGACGCGTCCGCACCCGCACCCGCCAGTTCCGCGGCCACCGCCTCCAGGCCGCCTTCGCTCCGCAGCCGGGCCAGTTCGGCGAGGTTCCAGACGGCCGAGCCGACGACGCTGAGGCTGCGCGGGCCACGGCGCTGGACGACGCCGCGCACCAGCAGCAGCCAGGAGTGGAAGACGGTGTGCGCGCACGCGGCGTGGCTGTCGTCGAAGAAGGCGCAGTCGACCAGGCCCGTGCCGTCGTCGAGGGTGGTGAAGATGACCCGGCGGCCGGAGCGGATCGGCGGGGTCTGGGTGGCGGCCTTGGCGCCCGCGACGAGCACCGTCTCACCGTGCCGGGCCGACCGCAGCCGCTTCGCCGGCATCGCACCCAGCTCGTCCAGGAAGGCCCGGTGGTCGGCCATCAGATGGCGGGAGACGTCCATGCCGAGGATGCCCAGCTCGGCGCCGAGGCGTTCGCTGTCGTCGAGGTCGGGCAGCCCGGCGGGGGCGGGTGGGCCGGTTTCAGCCAGCGGAAGCTGACCCTCGCCCCGCGCCCCGCTCCGCTGCCGGTGCAGTTCGGCGATGTGCAGCAGCAGGTCGCGGCGGCCCGTACCGAAGGCGTCCAGCGCCCCGACCTGGGCGAGCCGTTCGGCGACGGGCCGCCCGGGGTGGGCGCGCAGCCAGAGGTCCTGGAGCGAGGAGTAGGGCTGACCGGCGGCGATCCGCCGCGTTTCGGCCTCGCTGATGCCATGGACGTCGCTCAGCGCCAGCCGGACGCCCACAGCACCGCCACCGGACATCAGTTCGATTCGATAATCGGGGCCCGAACGGTTCACATCGAGCGGAAGGATCGGCACGCCCCGCCGCCGCGCGTCCGCCAGCAGCAGCCGCTTCGGGTACATCCCGGGGTCGTGCGTGAGCAGTCCCGCGTAGAAGGCCGCCGGATGGTGCGCCTTGAGCCAGGCGGACTGGTACGTGGGGACCGCGAAGGCGACCGCGTGCGCCTTGCAGAAGCCGTACGAACCGAACGCCTCGACGATCTCCCAGGTGCGGCCCAGCACCTCCGCCGAGTAGCCCCGCCGTCCCGCCTCGGCATGGAACCAGGCCCGCACCCGGCCCTGCCGATCGGGGTCGGACAGGGCGCGGCGCGCCTCGTCGGCGAGGTCACGTTCACATCCGGTCATGATCGACAGGATCTTGATGATCTGCTCATGGAAGACGACCACCCCATACGTCTCGCGCAGCGCGTCCGTCAGGTCCGGATGCGGATAGCGGGCGGGGCGGCGGCCGTGCCGGGCCTCGATGAAGGGGCGCACCATGTCGGCGGCGACCGGTCCTGGCCGGAAGAGCGATATGTCGACCACGAGGTCGTGGAAGGAGTCGGGCTGGAGGCGGCCGAGGAGGTCGCGCTGGCCGGGCGACTCGATCTGGAAGCAGCCGAGCGTCTCGGTGGAGCGGATCAGGTCGTAGGTGGCCGGGTCGCCGGGCCGGACCTGCGCGGGGTCGTCGAGGTCGACGGTCTCCCCCGTGGCCCGCCGGATCTCGGCGACGGCGTGCGCCATCGCGGACTGCATGCGCACGCCGAGGACGTCGAGTTTGAGCAGCCCCAGCTCCTCGACGTCGTCCTTGTCGAACTGCGACATGGGGAAGCCCTCGCCGCTGGTCGGCACGATGGGGGTACGGGCCAGCAGCCCGGCGTCCGAGAGCAGGACCCCGCAGGGGTGCATGGCGATGCCACGGGGCAGTCCGTCAAGGGCTTCGACCAGCTCCCAGAACCTGCCGAAACGTTCCTGCCCTTCGGTCGCCTCGCGCAGCTCCTTCAGCTCCGGCAGTTCGGCGAGCGCCGCACGCGCGTCGCGGGCGCGGATGTGCGGGAAGGACTTGGCGAGCCGGTCCACCTCGGCCGGGTCCATGCCGAGGGCCGCGCCCACGTCCCGTACGGCGTGCCGTACCCGGTAGGTCTCGGGCATCGAGACGGTCGCGACCCGCTCCGCCCCGAAGCGGTCGAAGATCGCGCGGTAGACGTCGAGGCGGCGCGCCGACTCCACGTCGATGTCGATGTCGGGCAGCGCGGCCCGCCGCACCGACAGGAAGCGCTCCATCAGCAGCCCGCACGACACGGGGTCGGCGTGGGCGATGCCGAGCAGATGATTGACGAACGAGCCCGCGCCGGAGCCCCGGGCGGCCACCCGCACCCCGAGCTCCCGGGCGTCGTCCACGACCCGGGCGACGGTGAGGAAGTACGAGGCGAAGCCGAGCCGTTCGATGGTGCGCAGCTCGTCCTCGAGACGCTCCCAGCGCACCCGGTCGCGGTCGTACCCCCGCAGCACCATGGCGGCGGCGCAGCGCGACCGCAGCACCCGCTCGGCGCTCCGCCGCCCCGCGCCGACCAGGCGCGGTTCGGGGAAGTGGACGGTGCCGAGGCCGATGTGGTCCTCGGGGTCGACCAGGCACGCGGCGGCGGTACGAGCCGTCTCCTCCAGCAGCCGGTGCGCGCCGTCCCGCCGCTGCCCGGCCGCCTCCGCGATGCGCTCGGCGGCGCGCGCCATGTCGCGCGGACCCTTGAGCCAGCGCTCGCCGCTGTCGAGCGCCCCAGGCGTGCGCGGGTCGACGGGGACCAGTCGGCGGGCGGCGTCCAGGACGTCGGCGACCGGGCCCTCGCCGGGGTCGGCGTAGCGGACGGCGTTGCTGAGGACGGCCCGGACGCCCTGGTCCGCGGCGAAGCCGACGGTACGGGCGGCCAGCCGCAGCGAGCCAGGGCCGGTACCGGCGCGGCCGTGCCATACGGCCTCCAGCCGCAGCGCGTCGCCGAACAGTTCGCGCCAGGGGGCGATCAGCCGTGCGGCCCGGTCGGGGCGCCCGGCGGCCAGGGCGCGGCCGACGTCGGAGTCCGGGCCGAGGAGCGCGGTCACCGGGGCGAGCGCATCGGCGGCAGCGACCAGATCGCGCCAGTGCAGCAGGGGCGGCCCGTCGCCGCCCGTGCGGGCGGAGCCGGGGTGGTCGAGCCCGGCGTGGGCGGCGGAGACCAGCCCGCACAGCGCGGCCCAGCCCATGGCGCCGTCCCGGGCGAGGAAGACCGCCCGAGGCGCGGAGTCGTCGATGAACGCCCCGCCGCGCACCGGCGTGCGCCGCCGGGCCGTGCGCCCGGGGTCCTGGGGTTCCGCCCGGACGGCCAGATCCACCCCGAAGAGCGGCCTGACCCCCGCGGCCTCGCTCGCCCGGGCGAACCGCACCGCCCCGGCGAGGCTGTCGCGGTCGGTCAGCGCGATGGCGTCCATGCCGCGCTCGGCGGCGCGCGCCGCCAGCCGCTCCGGGTGTGCGGCGCCGTACCGCATGGAGAACCCGGAGGCGGTGTGCAGATGCGTGAAGCCTGACATCCGCACCTCCCGCTGCTCACACCCCCTGGCCGATCCTGCTCTGCTCGTCCTCCCCGGACCCCACCTTAACCTCTTCTCGAACAAGCGTGCGAGTGACATCGAACGCCCCTCGCGGCGCTTCCATATACACCATAAGCGCGCAAATGCCCCCTCATTCCGCGTGTCGTATCCCGGGAAATCGGCCATCGGCGCGCGTACTCTGATCACCATGACGGAGCCGACCCTGCTCGACCTGCTACGGGAGCAGCGCACCGGCGCGCTCGTCACCCTCAAGCGCGACGGCCGTCCCCAGCTGTCCAACGTCGCCTACAGCTACGACCCGGCCGAGCACCTGATCCGCATCTCGGTCACCGACGACCGCGCCAAGACCCGCAATCTGCGCCGCGACCCGCGCGCGAGCTTCTACGTCACCAGCGGCGACCGCTTCTCCTATCTGGTGGCCGAGGGCGACGCCGAGCTGACGCCGGTGACGACCGACCCCCATGACGCCACCGCCGACGAGCTGGTCGAGGTCTACCGCGCCATCCAGGGCGACCATCCGGACTGGGAGGAGTTCCGCGCCGCGATGGTGGCGGACCGCCGGCTGGTGGTGCGGCTGCGGGTCGGCCACGCATACGGCTGGGGCCGCCACACCGGCCCGCTCAGCGGCGGGCTCGACTGACCCGGCGGGCTCGACCGGCCCGGCGGGTTCGACCGGCCCGGCGGACCCGGCGAATCCGGCGCCGGAAAAGTCGCTGACTCGTCCCGATACGGTCGGCTTGCCCTGGCAGATTCTCGCTCTGCCGTCACTCACGCACCGGCATCACCGGCACACCCCTCAGCTGAGCGCGCCTGAATCGATTTGAGCGCCGCTGAACTGTCGTTCGACAGATCGGCGCCCCGCCCGCACTCCCCCGGCCCGCACATCAGCACGCACCCGGTCGACACGCGGCGTTCCCCTGGGCCACACCCTGCGCACGCGACAATGAGCCACCAAATGACTACTTGTAGCGACCGGAAGTGCTCGATCAACATGCGTTCCCGATCCGTGGGGCGTAGAACTCCGTCCGGTATCTGCAACCACGAGCAAGGGAGTGTTCGATATGCGGAAGACGACAGGAGCGATCGGCGGTCTCGGCGCCGCGCTGGCCATGAGCGCCGCGCTCGGGCTGGGGGCGAGCGGCACGGCACACGCCGCGCCCGCGACGCCGAAGAGCCTGTATCCGCCCTCCGCGCTGGTCCTCAGCGTCGGCTACGGGGACGACGCGTCCTCGCTGGCCGTCCAGCGAGCGGTGACGCTGAGCTGTCAGCCCACCCCCACGGGTACCCATCCGGCGCCCGCCCGTGCCTGCGCCGAACTGCGCGCCGTGAACGGCGAGTTCTCGACGCTGACCGAGACGACCGAGCCCGGTCGGATGTGCACCAAGGAGTGGCGGCCGGTGACCGTCACCGCCGAGGGCGTCTGGGACGGCCAGCGGATCTCGTACGCGCACACCTTCGCCAACAACTGCGTCAAGAGCGCGGCGGCGACCGAGCTCTACGAGTTCTGAGCCACCGCGCGGGCCGACCGGGCCGAAGGGCCTGAGCGGAGCGAAGGCCCCCGGACACCGTCCACGGGTGTCCGGGGGCCTGTCCCTGTGCGGGCAGATCGCGTCGGCTGCGTACGTCAGCCGATCTTGGCGCCGTACGCCTCCAGCGCCTCCGGCACCGGCTGGAAGAACGTCTCGCCGCCCGCGGAGCAGTCACCGCTGCCGCCGGAGGTCAGACCGAGCGCCGTGTCGCCCGCGAAGAGCGCGCCGCCGCTGTCGCCGGGCTCGGCGCAGACGTTGGTCTGGATGAGCCCGCTGACCGAGCCCTCCTGGTAGTTGACGGTCGCGTCGAGGCCGGTGACCTCGCCGTCGTGCACCTGGGTGGTGGAACCGCTGCGGGTCACCTTCTGGCCGACGGTGGCCTCACCGGCCTTGGAGATGGCCTGGCTGTCGCCGTTGTAGAGGTTCACCTCGCTCGGGTGCGCGACATCCTTGGTGTACTTGACCAGGCCGTAGTCGTTGCCGGGGAAGTCGCTGGCCTCGTTGGCCCCGATCTCGTCGCCGCCCTGCGAGTCGGACCAGCTCTTGATGGACTCGGTGCAGTGACCGGCGGTCAGGAAGTACGGCTGACCGTCCTTGACCACGTTGAATCCGAGCGAGCAGCGCCCGCCACCGCCCCAGATGGCGTCGCCGCCCGCGAGGAAGGTGGAGAACTTACCGGCCGAGCGCTTCACCTCGACCTTGTCGCCCAGGCTCTTGGCCACCTTGTCGAGGGTGGCCATCCGGCCGCCCTTGACGCTGCTGTCCGCGGTGACGACGACCTTGTTGGCTCTGGGGTCGACCGACCACGAGGTGCCGGGGATGGTCGCCTTGTCCTTGAGGGTGGTGCGCGCCTGCTTGAGCTGCGCCAGCGTGTGCTCGACCACCTTGGCCTCGGCGCCCGCGTCGCGGACCCGCTCGGCGGCGGCCTTGTTCACCACGTTGACCACGAGCTTCTTGGCCTTGGTGTCGTAGTACGAACCAGCGGTGTCACCCCCCAGTGCCGAGGTGAGGGTGTTCGCGAGCTTGCCCGCGGCGTTCACCGAGAGCGTGTGGGGCTGCGGCTCGGCGGGGGCGGCGTTGGCGTTCTGCAGGGTGAGGGCGGCGGCGACCAGGGCCACGGCTCCGGTCCCGGCTATGGCGACACGGCGCTTGGGTATGCGGCGGTGCTTCAACTTTCGGTCCTCCAGTGGGGGGTTGGGCCGTGAGGCAGTGGGGTGCCCGGCCCGGAGGGCGTACGGCACGGGGGCGCGCTTGCCCATGCGGGAGCGCGTCCATGCCAAATTGCGCCGCCGAGTATTCCCAGCGGCGCCGGGGGCGCACAAGACCGCGTTCACGTCATCTGCGTGAAATTTGTGACTCCTCCCCCTCGTACTCGTAAACGAGGGGGCTTCTCGCTATGCCGGTGTGGCTTCACGACGGACCAGCCCGGCCCGTAGGACGTTCAGGGCGCCCACCGTGTCAGCGTGCGCGTTGTGGCCGCACGAGACGCAGTGGAACTTCTCCTGTGTGGGCCGGTTCTCCTTGGCGGTATGCCCGCATGCGGGGCACCTCCGGGAGGTGTTGCGGGGGTCCACCGCTGTCACTTGCCGTCCGGCACCTTCCGCCTTGGCAGCCAGGATCGCGAGGAACACCCCCCATCCGGCATCAGCGATCGATCGGTTCAGCCCGGCCTTCGCGGCGCCCCCGTTAGGCAGAAAGCTGCCCGACGTCTCGGGGTCCGGCTTTGGCGCCGGGACCTTGCTCATATTGCGGATTGCGTCGGCGCTTCGAGCCGCGCTTGCGCCTGGACAGTGCCTGCTGGGCCTTTTTCAGCCTGGCGGCGGCCTTCGCTCCGTGCCGGGGGTTGGGCACGAACCCCCCGCCTGAGTCGGCGAGAAAGTTGGCTATCCCCATGTCGATGCCGACCACGGAACCGGTCTGGAGGAACGGCTCGGGCGGGGTCTGCTCGGCGGTCAGTAGGACGTACCAGCGTCGGCCTTCGCGCTTCACACTGATCGTCTTGACCCTGCCGACCACCGGGCGGTGCTGATGCACCTTGACGTGGCCGACGCCTTGCAGGCGGACGCGGGTAACGGGATCGTGCGGGGTGGCATCCCAACGACAGCCATCCCCGTTCTTCGGAAAGTCCACGGTGTCGAACCGCTTGCCCGACCGGAAGCGCGGATAGCCCGGCACCTCTGCGGCCTTGATCCGCCGGAAGAACGCGGCGAACGCCTTGTCCAGACGGCGCAACGTCGCCTGCTGGCTGGAGAACGACCAACGTCCCTGGCGTTCGGGATCGAAGGACCGGATGTCCTTGAGCTGTGCGGACTGCTGCCCGTACCGGACCGTTGCCTTCGAGGCGTGCCGGTAGGCGTCGCGGCGTTCCTGCAACGCGGCGTTGTAGAGCGAGCAGTGACCGCGCAGCATCTCGGCAAGCGCGCCTTGCTGGCGCACGGTGGGCCGCATGAGGAATTTGAACGCACGGATCATCCGGCCCACCCCCTTCCTGGTCAACTCACGAGATCATACGACGCATGGCGCATGTCACCACATTGAGGACCAAACTCTGATATTCATACTGCCGCCACGTCACCTACAACCTTCACGCGCACTTGGTGGCCGTCATGAAGAATCGGCGTGGTGTCTGCGATGACGCCATACTCAAGCGGTGCGAGAAGATCATGCGAGAGGTATGCGGCAAGCTGCGGAAGCTCACCGCTAACCATGATCCGTCAGTACATCGAGGGCCAGAAGCGGCCCGTTTGACCGCCACCCCGGGAGGAGCAGCGAACTCCGGCGCTGCGGCCCCTCCGGACCGAGCACACATTTCCCTCCCCGGCTGAAGCCGGGGATACCCATGCAAGATCAACGATGGAGCATCGATCCTCATATCCGGACATGATGGTGCCCGCGCGCCCCAAACGGGCACGCGGGCACGGGGCTTATGCGCGGGTCACCGCTCCACGGCACGCTCCGGTTCGCACTCCGTCAGCGTGGGGACGGCCGCAGCGGGCGCGGCCTTCCCCTCCACGGCCTTCTCCTCCGCGGCGCGTGGGGCCTCCCGCCCGGCGGGCACCGACTCCTTGGCGCCGCCGTCCGCCCGGGCCTCCGCCGGGGGCTGCTGACCCCGCTCCAGGAAGCGCAGCAGCTCCACCGGGATGGGCAGGACCAGCGTGGAGTTCTTCTCGGCGGCGACCGCCATCACCGTCTGGAGCAGCCGCAGCTGGAGGGCGGACGGGGTCTCGGCCATCTGCTCGGCGGCCGCGGCGAGCTTCTTCGACGCCTGGAGCTCCGCGTCCGCGTTGATCACCCGGGCCCGGCGCTCCCGGTCGGCCTCCGCCTGGCGGGCCATCGACCGCTTCATGGTCTCCGGCAGCGACACGTCCTTGATCTCGACGCGGTCGATGTGGACGCCCCAGCCGACGGCCGGGCTGTCGATCATCAGCTCCAGCCCCTGGTTGAGCTTCTCCCGGTTGGAGAGCAGATCGTCCAGATCGCTCTTGCCGATGATCGAGCGCAGCGAGGTCTGGGCCATCTGGGAGACCGCGAAGCGGTAGTCCTCGACCGCGACGATCGCCTCGGCCGGGTCCACGACCTTGAAATAGACGACCGCGTCGACCCGCACCGTCACGTTGTCGCGGGTGATGCCCTCCTGGGCGGGCACCGGCATCGTCACGATCTGCATGTTCACCTTCTGGAGCCGGTCCACGAACGGAGCGATCATCGTGAAACCGGGCCCCCGGACGTCCGAGCGGAGCCTCCCGAGCCGGAAGACCACCCCCCGCTCGAACTGCTTGACCACCCGGGCCGACGCCAGGGCGCAGACGGCGCCGACGCAGGCCAGGATCACCACCACTGTCACGAGTGCACCGATCATCACGGCCACCTGCCGTCCGTATCGCGAACGATGCCCCACCTGGGGTACCGATGTCCACGATAGTCCCGCTCCGACCGGCTCGGGAGGCCTGTGGAAAACCGGAGAACCCCCGCCCGGACGGCCCGGGCGGGGGTTTGCGTCGGTCGGTGCGCCGACCGTGTCGTCGTCCCGCGGAATGCGCTTAGTACGGGATGCGCTTAGTAGACGCTCACGCCGTACGCGTTCAGCGCCTCGACGACCGGCTGGAAGAACGTGGTGCCGCCGGAGGTGCAGTCGCCGCTGCCGCCGGAGGTGAGGCCGAGGGCGGTGGAACCGGCGTAGAGGGGGCCGCCGCTGTCGCCGGGCTCGGCGCAGACGGTGGTCTGGATCATGCCGTACACGATGTCGCCGTTGCCGTAGTTGACGGTGGCGTTCAGCGCGGTGACCCGGCCGCTGTGGATGCCGGTGGTGCTGCCGCGCCGGGTGACCGTCTGGCCGACGGTCGGGTTGGCGGCGCTGGTGATGTCCTGGCTGCCGACCGTGCCCTGGGGGGTGACGGAGCCGCTGTACCGGACCAGACCGTAGTCGTTGGTCGGGAAGCTGGAGCCGGAGGTCGGGCCGATGGTCGTGCTGTGGCCGGAGTTCGACCACCAGGTGCCCGCGCCGTCGGTGCAGTGACCAGCGGTGACGAAGTAGTTCGCCCCGCTGCTGTTCTTCACGTTGAAGCCGAGCGAGCAGCGCCAGCTACTCGCGTAGATGGCGTCTCCGCCGGAGATCAGCTTCTGGATCTTGCCGGAGGTGCGCTTGACCTCGATCGCGTCGGCGTTGCTGCCCGCCGCGTCCTTGATCTTGGCTATCTCGCTCTGGGAGACGGTGCTGTCAGCGGTGACGACCAGGGTGTTGGTCGCCTTGTCGACATACCAGGCGGTGCCCGCGACATCGGCGTCCAGAACGGCGTTGCTCGCCGCCTTGGCCTCGGTCGCGGTGAAGGTGTGGGGCCAGTCGTTCCCCGCGTAGGCGGCGGGGGCGACGAGCGCCGTCCCGGCCACGAGGGCCGAGGTGGCGGCGAGGAGTGCGATGCGTCTCGCCCGGTTGCCGTGGGGGGTAATGCGCTTGATCCTCAACTCTTCCTCCGAGGGAATCGGGGGTCTGCTTGGGTGGGCAGGCCCGTGAGGCGCAGTCAGCGAGCACGCCGGACGGGATTTTCCGACGTGCTCCTGACAAGCGCTGCCCGGAAGTATTCGCGGCCACGGCCGCAAAGAGCAAGAGGGCGATACGGAAAACTCCCCGGCCGCCGACCGCCTCCGGTACCGCTCATTCCGGGGCGCCCGGGCGGGAAAGTCCCAGGTGGTCGCGGAGGGTCCGGCCGGTGTACGCGGTGCGGAAGACGCCCCGTTCCTGAAGCAGCGGAACCACCCGGTCCACGAACTCGTCGAGCCCGCCGGGGGTCAGATGCGGCACCAGGATGAAGCCGTCGGCGGCCTCGTCCGCCACGAAACGCGCCATCTCCGCGGCGACCGCCTCCGGGGTGCCGATGAACGACTGCCGCCCGGTCGTCTCGATGACGGTCTGCCGGATGGAGAGACCTTTCTCCTCCGACAGCGCCCGCCACTTGGCGGCGAGCGCCAGCGGATCGGCGTGCCGCACCCGGCCCTGGACGACCTGGGACGTGGGGTCCGGGTCGATGTCCGGAAGGGGCCCGTCCGGGTCGTATCCGGACAGGTCCACGCCCCACACCTGCTCCAGCGCGAGGATCGCGTTCTGCGGCGAGACCTGCTGCCGCCGGATCTCGGCGGCCCGCTCCCGGGCCTCGGCGGCGGTGTCGCCGAGGACGAAGGTCACTCCGGGCATGATCTTCAGATCGCCGGGCGCCCTGCCGTACGCCGCCAGCCTCCGCTTGACGTCGGCGTAGAAGGCGCGGCCCGCCTCCAGGGTGCCGTGCCGGGTGAAGATGATGTCGGCCGCGGAGGCCGCGAACTCCCGGCCCTCGGCGGAGTCCCCGGCCTGGATCACCACCGGATGGCCCTGCGGGGAGCGCGGCACGCCGAACCGCCCCTCGACGGCGAACTGCTCGCCCCGGTGCGCGAACGGGCGCGGCGAACCGCCCTCCGGCCAGGAGTCCCACAGCTCGCGCGCGAGGGCGACGAACTCGGCGGCCCGGGTGTAGCGGTCGGCCCGGTCGAGGTAGCCGCCGCGCCGGAAGTTCTCGCCGGTGAACGCGTCGGAGGAGGTGACGACGTTCCAGGCGGCGCGGCCCCCGCTGAGGTGGTCGAGCGAGGCGAGGCGGCGGGCGAGTTCGTACGGCTCGTTGAAGGTCGCGTTGACGGTGGCGGCGAGGCCCAGCCGGTCGGTGACGGCGGCGAGCGCGTTCAGCACGGTGATCGACTCGGGCCTGCCCACCACGTCCAGGTCGTGGATGCGGCCGCCGTGCTCGCGCAGCCGCAGCCCCTCGGCGAGGAAGAAGAAGTCGAACAGCCCGCGCTCGGCGGTGCGCGCCAGATGCTCGAAGGAGCTGAAGTCGATCTGACTCCCGGACCTCGGATCGGCCCACACCGTGGTGTTGTTGACGCCGGGGAAGTGCGCGGCCAGATGGATCTGCCGGTCGTGCGGCTGCTGTCGGTCGTTCACAGGGCTGTCTCCCTCGCGAGGGCGTAGCGGTTGGCCGGGCGCGGCCGCCCCAGGTGCTCGCGGAGCGTCGTGCCGGGATAGAACGTGCGGAACAGCCCGCGGTGCTGGAGCAGCGCGACGTTTCCGTTGACGAAGCGCTCCAGGTCGCGGCGCGGGACGACGGGGGCGATGTGGAAGCCGTCCACGGCACCGGCCTCATGCCATCCGGCGATCAGGTCCGCGAGGTCGACCGGTCCCCCGCGGTACAGCGGCGGGGCACCGTCCCGGGCGGTCAGCGGATCGCGGGCGGAGGCGGTCCCGGCCGCGCGTTCGCCGTCGCCGAGGTCCACCGCGACGGACGCGAGCACGGTGAGCGCGCCCGGGTCCCGGCCGAACGCCGCCGCGCGGCGGCGCAGTTCGTCCCGGGTCCGGCCCGCCGCCTCCGGGCCGGTGGCCCGTATCCAGGCGACGTCGGCGTGGCGGGCCGCGGTGTCCCAGGTCACCGGGTCGGTGGCGGCGACGGCGACCACCGGGTGGCCCTGCGGCGGCCGGGGCACGATGGCCGGGCCGCGCACCCGGAAGGCGGCGCCCTCGTAGTCGACGTAGTGCAGCTTGTCGCGGTCGACGAAGCGCCCGGTGGCGGTGTCGCGGATCTCCGCGTCGTCCTCCCAGCTGTCCCACAGCCGGGCGGAGACCTCGGCCACCTCGCCCGCCTCCGCCCAGAGTTCGGGGGCGGGGGCGGCGGGGCGGCGGCCCACCAGCCGCGCCTCCGCCTCCGTGGCCGACACCTCGACGGTCCAGCCCGCCCGGCCGCGGCTCACCCAGTCCAGGGTGGCCACGGCGGACGAGACGTGGAACGGCTCGGTGTGGGTGGTGGTGACGGTCGGCACCAGGCCGATCCGCTCGGTGGCGGGCGCGACGCGCGCGAGGACGGCGAGCGCGTCGAGCCTGCCCTGCCCGTCCCCCGGCGGGCCGAACGTGTCGTCCAGGGTGACGAAGTCGAGGGTGCCGCGCTCGGCGAGGCGCGCCAGCTCGACGTAGTACGGCGCCGCGTACCTGCCGACGCCGTCGATGGCGGCGGCCAGGTGCAGGGGGCCGGTCGGTGTGGCCATGGTCGGGGCCCTTCCTCAGTCGGGGAGCCGGTCAGCTGGTGGGCAGGCCGCGCGGGTTGATCTCGGACTTCTTCACGGCCTCGCTGGACAGTCCCCACCGCTTGAGGACCCGGGCGTACGAGCCGTCCTGGATGATGTGGTCGATGGCCGCGGCGTACGCGTCGACCAGCCCGCTGCCCTTCTTGGTGGTGGCCGCGATCTTGCCCTGCACCAGGTCGCCGCCGCCCGAGAGGGTGCCGATGATCTGCGTCTGACCGGCCGAGGCGACGTGGTAGGCGGCGGTGGGGTGGGGGCCGAGATAGGCGTCGATGCGCCCGGACTGGAGGGCGAGGTAGTAGTCGGTGTCCTTCTGGAAGTACTTGATGTCCACGGGCTTGCGGCCCGCCTTCTCGTTCTCCTTGTTCCAGTCGACGAGGATCTTCTCCTGGTTGGTGCCGGAGGAGACGGAGATGGTCCTGCCCGCGACGTCCTCGGGGCCCTTGATCCGCCACGAGGTGCCCTTCTTGGCCTCGAAGGCGAGGTTGTCCAGCCGGTAGGTCGCGAAGTCGTACTTCTGCTTGCGCTCCTCGGTGACGGTGACGTTGGAGAAGACGGCGTCGAACTTGGAGCTGTCCAGGCCGACGAAGAGGTTCTCCCAGGAGACCGCCTGGAAGTCGGCCTTGAGCCCGAGGGTGTCGGCGACCAGGGTGGCGAGGTCGATCTCGACGCCGATCCGGGTCTTGTCGTCGGTCGCGTAGAAGCCGAGCGGCGGCGAGGCGTCGGCGCTGCCGCCGATCCGCAGCGTGCCGCGGCGGCGGATCGCCCCGGGCACCTCGGCGGCGATCGCGGCGACCTTCTTGCCTCTGATCCGGTGCTGCTGCGGGCTGACGTTGAAACCGGCGCCCTTCTTGCCGTCGCCGCCCACCGTCTGCTGGGCGTCGCCGTCGCCGCAGGCGCTGAGCAGGGCGGTGGCGGGGACGGCCGCGAGGGCGGCGAGGAGGGTGCGGCGGGTGGTCACGGGGGTGCTCCTTGCATAGCGCATGGGATGGTTCACGGGGCCTTGGTTCACAGGACCTTGGAGAGGAACGCCTGGGTGCGGGTCTCCCGCGGGCGGTCGAGCACCTCGGAGGGCGGTCCCTGCTCGACGATCCGGCCGTCGTCCATGAAGACGACGGTGTCGGCGACCTCGCGGGCGAAGCCGATCTCATGGGTGACGACGATCATCGTGGTGCCCTGGTCGGCCAGGTCCTTGATGACGTCGAGGACCTCGCCGACCAGCTCGGGGTCGAGGGCGGAGGTCGGCTCGTCGAACAGCAGCAGCTCAGGCTCCAGGGCGAGCGCGCGGGCGATCGCCACCCGCTGCTGCTGCCCGCCGGAGAGCTGCCGGGGGTACGCGGACGCCTTGTCCTCCAGCCCGACCCGGGCGAGCAGCTTCTCCGCGGTCTCCACCGCCTGCTTCCTGGGGCGGCGCAGGGCGGAGACCGGGGCCTCGATGATGTTTTCCAGCACGGTCAGATGCGGGAAGAGGTTGAAGTTCTGGAAGACGAATCCGATCCGGGTGCGCTGCTTGAGGATGTCGCGCTCGCGCAGCTCGTACAGCTTGTCGTTGCGCCTGCGGTAGCCGACCAGCGAACCGGCGACGCTGATCCAGCCGCTGTCGACCTTCTCCAGGTGGTTGATGGTGCGCAGCAGCGTGGACTTGCCGGAACCGGACGGGCCGAGAACGACGGCCACCTCTCCGGTGCGCACCGTGAGGTCGATGCCGCGCAGCACCTCCACTGCCCCGAAGCTCTTGTGGACGGAACGGATGTCGACCATGGCGGTCATCGGGTGGCTCCCCGGGAGAAGTGGCGCTCGACGTAGTACTGCGCGATCGAGAGCAGCGTGGTCAGGATGATGTACCAGACGGTCGCGACCATCAGGAGCGGCACGACCCGGCCGTTGCGCCCGTAGATGACCTGCACCTGGTAGAAGAGTTCGCCGATCGCCATGACGGAGACGATCGAGGTGCCCTTGAAGAGGGAGATGACCTCGTTGGCGGCGTTCGGCAGGATCGAGCGCATCGCCTGCGGCAGCACGATGCGGCGCAGCTGCCGCAGCCGGGGGACGCCGAGGGCGGCGGCCGCCTCCAGCTGTCCGGCGTCGACGGCGAGGACGCCGCCGCGCACGATCTCGGCCGCGTACGCCGCCTGGTGCAGGGCGAGTCCGAGGACGGCCGCGCTCATCGCGCCGACGAGGCCCGCGGTGTCGAAGGAGAAGAAGCCGGGCCCGAAGGGGATGCCGAAGTCGAGCCGCTTGTAGAGATAGGTGAGATTGAACCAGAAGAGCAGCTGGACGATCAGCGGGATGGAACGGAACGCCCAGATGTAGGTGAAGGCGACCGACTTCAGGAACGGGCTCCGCGACAGCCGCATGAAGGCGAGCACGATGCCGAGGGCGAAGCCGAGCGCGGTGCCGTAGAACGTCAGCTGGAGGGTGATCCAGACGGCCTTGAGGATCGTCTCGGTGGTGAAGAAGTCGGCGAAGACGTCCCATTCCCAGCCGGGGTTGGTGATCAGTCCGTGCGCGAACTGGGCGACCAGGACGGCCGTCACGGCGACGGCGACCCAGCGCCAGGGGTTGCGTACGGGGACGACCGTGAGCGCGGAGTAGTCCTCGTGCGCGGCGCGTTCGGAGGCTTTGCGGAGAGGTGGATCGGAGGTCAGAGACACGGGAGGTCCTTGAGGGAAGCGGGGATGGGGACAGAGCTGTGGGGGCGTACGGCTCAGGCGGTGAGCGCGGCGCGACAGGGCGACAGGTCGCGCAGGGTCAGCAGCAGGGCGCGCGCGGTCGCGTCGTTCTGCCGGAACGCGGGGGCGTTGGTACGGGGCCGGGCGAACGCGCCGGAGGAGCGGGCGTCGGTGTACGGGCCGAGCGCGAAGCGGCACGGGTGCGGGCGGCCCGCCCGGTCCAGGATCCGGCCGTCGTCCGGGCTGACGGCGAGCAGCCCCGCGGGGGTGGCGGCCGCGCCGTCCCGGTGGAGGGCGCGCAGCAGCGGATCGCGGGAGCGCCGTACGGTCGGCTCCGGCAGCCGGGCCTCGACCAGGGCGCGCGCCTCGACCTGGCTCCCGTGGACGCTCGCGCCGCCCGCCCGGAACACCCCGCGCCGCGGATCGGCGGTCACGGTCATGTCGGCGCCGAGGAACCGGACGACCCCGGCGCGGGAGAGCGCGAGGAGCTGCTGAAGACGCGGGCCGGGCGGGCCGGAGGCGAAGTAGCTGAAGAAGCCGTGCCACCAGCCGCCGTCGCCGAGGTCGCCGAGCCGGGTGAGCTGGCCGTAGACGGAGAGCAGGGTGAGGAAGACGGCCAGGTCGGTGCTGTGCGCGGGGTCGTGGCGGCGGGCGAGATCGGCCTCGATGTAGCGGCGCAGCCCCTCTTGGAGCGCGTCGTGGTCCGGGAAGCGCAGCCCGTCGAGCGGTCGGTCGACGGCGTCGAGATCGAGCCGGTCGGCCGGGTCGGGGACGGCGGCGGCCACCAGGGCATCCAGTTCGGCGCTGCCGGGCGGGCAGGCGGCGTACCGCTCCTCGAAGACGGCCCGGTCACCGGCCGTGCGCTCGGGGTGGGCGGTGAACAGCCGGTGGTAGTGGGCGAATCCGAGTTCCTTGTCGATCAACGGCCGGATGTCGCGCCGGAAGTCGGGCGGGGTGGGGCGCCGCAGCAACTCCTCGACCTGGGCGGGGCCGAAGAAGCGGGGCACGGGCGGCCGTTCGCCGGTCAGTCCGTAGCCGATCTTGGAGTGGTACGGGACGCCACGGCGCGAGCCGACGTACAGCACGGGTTCGCGCCCGGAAGGCCGGTAGACCGGCTCTCCGCCGGGCCCGCGGTCGTACCGTCCGCCGCGTCCCTCGGTGAGCAGCACCATCAGGTCGACGAAGGCGAGGCCGAAGCCGCGGACGATGACCGGCTCGCCGGGCCGCAGCCTGCTGAGATCGCTGTCGGCGGTGTACTCGGGCGGCAGGTGCGTCAGCCGGTGCTCGGCCGCGAAGGCGGACAGCTCGCGCTGCTCGGGGCCCGGTTCGGCGTCGAGATGGCCGAGGGTGAGGACCACGGCGTCGGCGACGAGCGGCGCGGCGCGCCCTTCCAGCCACACCCGCTGGCGCCCGTCGCGCGGTCCGGTGATCCGTACGGCGCGGCACGCGTGCTCCTGAACGGTGACCCCGGGCGGCAGGGCGGCCACCGACCGCCCGTACACCCAGCGCAGATAGGCGCTCTGGAGCCGCCGGGTGGCGAAGCTCCGGCCGGTCAGCGAGGTGGCCTCGGCGACGGCTTCGGGCGGCAGCGCGGCCAGTTCACCGGCGGGCAGCGCGCCGCGGCGGACGCGGTCGGCCCACTCGGCGAGGGAGGGTCCTGGGCGGACCGGGCCGTCCCGTTCCACCGACTCGTCGGTGAACATGGTGATGTCCTCGGCCATGGAGTTCATCCACAGCAGCGGGGACTGGTCGGGGCGCCAGACCCGGCCGCCGCCGGGCGGATGCGGGTCGACCAGGTGCAGGGTGAACGGGACTCCGTCGCCGTACAGTTCGGGCGCGTTGGCGGCGATCCGCTCCACGAGGCCGGTGGCGCGCGGGCCCGCGCCGACGATGACGACGGCGTGCGGGGCGTGCGGGGAAGGTGAAGCGAGGTCCGGGGTGGCGGACATGCGAAGGCTCCGTGAGTTCGTGAAGGAACACACGCATTGCCTGCACACACACATCGGCCGCGCCCCTCAGCACGGCATGCCGCCGAGGTTAAGGCGTGGCCACGGCCCGTTGTCAAGACTGTCCACACTGTGAGCGCGGCGTCTCGGCGCGGTTGACGCGGAACCGGAAGGCTGCTCCACTTACCTCATGCATTCATGGCAGCGACTGGTCACGCGCGACCACATCGACTTCGGTCGGGTGTGGTCGTCGTCCTGTTCGGGCTGACGCCGCCCGCCTCCGCTGCCTCTTCGCTTTCTCTTTGGGCTTTCCGCCCTTTGGGCTTCCTGAGGCTTCGCCCGCCCGCCGGTTCGTCCGGTGCGGCCGTCACGTCCGCGTCGTCACGCGCCTCCACACACGCTTCAGCGCTTCGCGCTTCCCCTCGCGCACCCCGTGTCAGCAGCCGCAATCGCAGCCGCAGTCACAACCGTCACAGCAGTTCCCGCAGCAGTCACCGCAGTTGCTGCAACAGTCACAGCAGTCGCAACAGTCCGAGCAGTCGTCGCACTTGTGGCACCAGCCCTCGCGCGGCTCGCCCGACCACGGGTCGTGGTACGGGTCCCGGCAGCACACCTGACAGGTGCAGCAGAGCCCGGCCCACACCGCGCATCCGGCGATCAGCCCGCGCCGCCTGCCCCGGTCCGGCGGCCCGGGCGGGGTACCGCCGGGGCCGCCGCCGGGCCCCGGCGGGGTGATCCACGGCGACTGCGGCGGCGGCGCGCCCTGGGACGACTCGGGGGCGTGTCCGCTGTGCGCGCAGGCCGTGGTGCCGAACGCCCGGTCCACCGCGCGCGGCAGCTCGTGCGCCAGCAGCACATGGGCGAGCTTGCCGGACTGCTTGTCGGCGAACGCGACGTCCCGGAGCGCCAGCCGCACCCCGTGCACCGCGTCGTCGCACAGCCGCCGCACCTCGGCGAGGTCGGCCCCGGTGGCCGCGATCGGGTTCCAGGCGCCCGTCTCGGCGTCCTCGCATCGGTCCTCGACCGCGTCCAGCAGATGCGCGAGCCTGCCGAAGAGCCGTCCGGCCTCCTCCAGCGGCGCCCGGTTGCCGGGCTTTCCGGCCAGTACGGCGGTGTGCCCGAAGGCCGCGGCGGTCGCGGTCTCGGTCGGCTCGGTGACGGTCAGCAGCGACGTACCGGCGCCCGCCAGCTCCTCGACCTCCTGCTGCCGCCCGACCGCGTCCAGCAGCACTGCCGTGTCGAAGCCCACCTCGGCGCCGCTGCGGGCCCCCGCCCGGCCCCACCGCCCGGCCACCAGGCCGGCAACCGCGGCGACCGGTCGGCGCGCCAACGCCCCGTCGCCGTCCGCCACATGGTCGCGCACCTTCGCGGAGGCCAGCACCAGCGAGACGGTCGCCGCGAGCCGCGCGCCCTCGCCCCGGGCCACCGAGGCGGTGCGCATCCCGCGCAGCGGACACGGCCCGGCGGTGCGCCGCCAGTCCTCGGAGCGGCCGGATTGGGCCTCCACCAGAACCGATATGACCAGCCCGTCGTAGTTGGTGGCCATGCGGGCGAACTGACCGTGGTCACCGCGCAGCGCGAGGCACAACCCGCACAGATGCGCCATCCATTCCGTCTGGAGGTTTTGCGACAGCCGGTGCCGACAAGGCCGGATAATGCCAAACAAAACTGTCCCCGTTCACCCGTACGTCCCCGGTGTCACCCGTCCGGCCTGCGAAGTCTATCCAGCGCCCCGTCAGCCCCCTTCATCAGGTGCGACCCTGATATGGCGCCAGACGTTGTGCACCGGTAACGTCACAAATCCGCTGTGCGGCCGCAATCCACGTGGCACATCATCCGCATCATGGACGACCATAGAGGGGCGGACAGTACACACCGTTAAGAGGAGAGGAGGCGTCCATGGGATCGGTGCGCAAGGCGAGCGCTTGGCTTGGCCTCGTCGACGACAGCGATGACGAGCGCTACTACGACGACGACTACGCCGAGGGACCCGAGCCCGGCGACTCCTGGGTGACCGACCCGCGGGTGCGGGTGGCCGACCAGGCCGCACAGGACCAGGGCACGCGGATCGCGACGGTCACCCCGGACGGATTCCGGGACGCCCGTGGAATCGGTGAGATGTTCCGGGAGGGCATTCCGGTCATCGTCAACCTGACGACGATGGAGCCCGCCGACGCCAAGCGCGTGGTGGATTTCGCGGCCGGACTGACGTTCGGGCTCCGCGGCTCCATCGAGCGCGTCGCCAACCGCGTCTTCCTCCTCACCCCCGCCGACTACCAGATCGTCAGCGGGGAGAACAGCCGCGGGATCGGCGGCTTCTTCAACCAGAGCTGAGCCCGGCGGGGTGGCTCACCGGAAGGCATCGAGACCGGTGAGCGCCTTGCCGAGCACCAGTTGGTGCATTTCGACGGTGCCCTCGTAGGTGAGCACCGATTCCAGATTCGTCGCGTGCCGCATCACCGGGTATTCCAGTGAGATCCCGTTGGCGCCCAGGATGGTCCGGGCCGTGCGGCAGATCTCGATCGCCTCCCGCACGTTGTTCAGCTTGCCGAAGCTGACCTGCTCCGGCCGCAGCCGCCCCGCGTCCATCCGCCGCCCGAGGTGATGGGCGAGCAGCACGCCCTTGTGCAGTTCCACCGCCATGTCGGCGAGCTTGGCCTGGGTGAGCTGGAAGCCCCCGATGGGCCGCCCGAACTGCTCCCGGGTCCGCGCGTACTCCAGCGCCGACGCGAACGACGCGCGCGCCGCGCCCAGCGCACCCCAGATGATGCCGTAGCGGGCGTGGCTCAGACAGCTCAGCGGTCCGCGCAGCCCGGTGACCTCGGGGAGGACGGCGTCGGCGGGCAGCCGCACCTCGTCCAGGACGAGTTCGCTGGTGACCGAGGCGCGCAGCGACCACTTGTGCTTGATCTCGGGGGCGGAGAAGCCGGGCGTATCGGTGGGGACGGCGAACCCGCGGATGCCCTCGTCGGTGCGGGCCCACACCACAGCGACCCCGGCCACGGAGCCATTGGTGATCCACATCTTACGGCCGGTCAGCACCCAGTCCGTGCCGTCCCGCTTGGCGTACGTCCGCATGCCCGCCGGGTCGGAGCCGTGGTCCGGTTCGGTCAGCCCGAAGCAGCCGATGACCTCGCCGGAGGCCATCCGCGGCAGCCACTGCTGCTTCTGCTCCTCGGAACCGAAACGGTGGATGGCGTACATGGCGAGCGAGCCCTGCACCGAGACCAGGGAGCGGATGCCGGAGTCGGCGGCCTCCAGCTCCAGACAGGCCAGCCCGTACTGGACGGCGCTGGCGCCCGCGCAGCCGTAGCCGGTGAGGGACATGCCGAGCGCGCCGAGGGAACCGAGTTCACGGGTCAGCTCCCGGATGCCGGGCAGTTCACCGCGCTCGTACCAGTCGGCGATGTGGGGCAGGACGCGGTCGGCGGCCCACTGCCGCACGGTGCTCCGGACGGCCAGGTCCTCCGGCTCCAGCAGGTCGTCGATGCCCAGCGGGTCGTCGGGGTCGAACGGCGGCAGGGTGCCAGCGGACATGAGCAGCGACCTCCGGTTCGGTGTGGCCTTCGGTTCGGTATGGCTTCCGGCCGCTGACGCTACGGCCGGGTAACGCCCGGCGTCCAGACCGTGTGGATCAGCCGGGCGCCGTGGCCGTGGCGTCGGGCGTCAGCTGCGGGACTCGGCGCCGACGACGGCGGCCGGGTCGCGGCGCGCCGAAGCGTCCGCGGCCTCCGGGGCGTCGGCGGCTTCGGTGTCGGCGGTCCCGGCGGAAGGCTTTTCGCCGGCGTCGTCCTCGTCGGCGGGCGCGCACTCCATGGTCTTCGGCAGCTTCAGCGCGGCCCCCGCGCCGAGCAGCAGCAGTGCGGCGCTGACCGCGAGCGTGACGTGCAGACCGTGGACGAAGGAGGCGCGGGCCGCGGCGAGCAGCGCGGCCCCGGGCTTGCCCCCGAGCTGGGCGGAGACGTCATACGCCGAGCCCAGCGACTGCCGCGCGTCGGAGCTGGCCCAGTGGGGCACCCCGGCGACCGAGGAGATGCCCGGCTTGTAGGCGGCGTTCATGACGCTGCCCAGGAAGGCTATGCCGATCCCGGCACCGAGCTGGTAGGAGGTCTCACCGATGGCCGCGGCGCCGCCCGCCGACTTGGCGGAAGCCTCGTTGAGCATGGATTCGTACGCGCTGAAAAGCGTGGTCTCCAGGCCGAAGCCGAGGACGAGGAAGGCGCCCACGAGGACCACGGGCCGGTCGGACTGGCCCATGCTGAGGAGCGACAGCACCCCGGCGGCAGTGAGCACGAAGCCGAACGCCACCATCGCGCGGGGGCCGAGCCGCTGGAGCATCCGGGAGCCGACGAGCCCGGCGGCCATGGCGGCGAGGGTGAGCGGCAGCAGCCTCAGCCCGGTCTCCAGCGGGGTGAGGCCGAGGACGAGCTGAAGGTACTGCGCGGCTATCAGCTCCAGGCCGACCAGCGCGAGCAGGTTGACCACGATGCAGCCGACGGAGATCGAGAAGGCGGGCCGGGCGAACAGCTTGAGGTCGATCAGCGGATGCGTACGGCGCCGCTGGCGGCGGACGAAGAGCACCAGCACCACCAGGCCGACCAGGACCGGAGTCCCGGTGAGGGCGTCCAGCGGCACCGAGCCGCTGCCCATCCGCTTCACCCCGAAGACGAGGCAGAACAGCCCGCCAGCGGCCATGAACGCGCCCAGCACGTCCCAGGGGCCCTCCCGGTCGCCGGTGGACTCCGGCAGCAGCCAGCGGCCGACGGGCAGCGCCACGGCCATCAGCGGGAGGTTGACCAGGAAGACCGAGCCCCACCAGAAGTTCTCGACCAGGAAGCCGCCGAGCAGCGGCCCGACCGCCGCGCCGACCGCCGCGACCGCGCTCCAGACGCCGATGGCCAGGGCCCGCTCCCGGCGGTCAGGGAAGACCTGCCGCAGGATCGACAGCGTCGCGGGCATGATCATCGCACCGCCGACGCCCAGCAGGGCGCGGGCCGCGATGAGGATCTGGGGGGTGGCGGCGAAGGCGGCGAGCGCCGATGCCGCGCCGAACAACGCGTAGCCGAGCAGCAGCACCCGGCGGCGGCCGACCCGGTCGCCGAGGGTGCCGAAGAGGATCAGCAGCGAGGCGCAGACCAGCGGGTAGGCGTCCACGATCCACAGCAGCTCGATCGCGCCGGGCCGCAGGTCCTCGGTCACGGCCGGAACCGCGACGTGCAGCACGGTCGCGTCCACGGCGACGAGCAGCAGACTGACGCAGAGCACGAGGAGCACGATCCAGCGGTTCGCGCCGCCGCCCGCCTCCGTACCGCGCCATTGCCGGGGAACGGCCGCCGTCCGCCGAGTGCGGGCCGTGGTCGTCCCGGACATGTACGCACCTCCCTGGTCTTGCGCTCGCGCCGCGTGCCGGGACGGGACGAACGTCACTTCGTAGGGACGTCCGGCGGCCCGGCGGCGAAGGCACGAGTGGAGAGGTCAGGGTACGCGAGTCGCCGCGCGGGGCGTGTGCCGCAGGTCATGTTCCGGGTATCACCGCAGGCCAGGACGGTGGAGCCGGTTCCGCCCCTGCCCGTTTTCCACAGTCCCCTCCCGTCCTCCCCGCGTCCGCCGGTTGTTCTTCCGCTGGTTGTCCACAGGCCGGGCGGCCCCGGAGAAGATCCCCGATAATCGTCGCCGTGACTGATCTCGCCCAAGCCGACACCGCGCCGCCCGGCGCCGGACGGCCGGGCGGCGTGGCGCTCGCCGCGCTGCGCCGGGCCGCCCCGGCGCTGCTGCTGTACGCCGGGACGCGCGCGCTCGGCCTCGTGGTCCTCGCGGTCTGGGGGGCGGCCGCGGGCAGGAGTCCGCACCAGCTCCTCACGGCCCGCTGGGACTCGCTCTGGTACTCCCGCATCGCCGAGGAGGGATACGGCTACACGATCCATCTGCCCGACGGGGCGGTCCACTCCAACCTGGCGTTCTTCCCCCTGCTCCCCGGGCTGGAGCGCGGCATCTCCGCCCTGACGCCGCTGAGCGCGCCGGACGCGGGGCTGGCCGTGAGTTCGGTCACCTCGCTGCTGGCCGCGTGGGGGATCTTCGCGGTCGGCGATCTGGTGTGGGGCCGCCGGGTGGGGATCACGCTGGCGGTGCTGTGGGGCGTGCTGCCGGTCGGGATCGTGCAGTCGATGGCGTACTCGGAGTCGCTGTTCACGGCGCTGGCCGCCTGGTCGGTGTACGCGGTGCTGACCCGGCGCTGGATGTGGGCGGGGGCCTTCGCGGCGCTCGCGGGGCTCACCCGGCCGGTGGGGGCCGCGGTGGTCGCCGCGGTGTGGCTCACGGCGGCGGTGGAGCTGCTGCCCGGCGGCCGGTGGCGCCGGGCGCTCGGTCCCAACTGGCGGGTGCTGGCCGGGGTGGCGATCGCGCCGCTGGGCTGGCTGGGCTATGTGGCCTGGGTGGGGCTTCGGACCGACAGCCTCACCGGCTACTTCGACGTCCAGAACGGCTGGGGGAACGGGTTCGACGGTGGGCTGGCCTTCGCGGTCTTCATCGGCGGGCTGCTGGTGCATCCGCCGTTCGTGGCCGGAATCGCGCTGCTCCTCGGCGTGGCCGCGCTGCTCTGGCTGTATGTCTGCTGCATACGGCAGCGCCAGCCGCTGCCGCTGCTGGTGTACGGCGGCGGGGTGCTCGTCCTCGCGCTCGCGGCCAAGGGGTACTTCGGCTCCAAGCCCCGGCTGCTGATACCCGCCTTCCCGGTGCTGATCCCGCTCGCGATCGCCCTGGCCCGGCTGCGTCCGGCGCGCGCCGCGCTGTTGTTGGGCTCGGTGGGGCTGGCCTCCGCGGTGTACGGGGCCTGGTGGCTGCACGGTTCGGGACCGCCATGATCCGGCCACCCGGTCCGGCCCGGCGGCGGTCCGCCGCACCCGGCCCGGGAGCCCGCCTGTCGCCCCGGCGACGCGCCGGGAAACGGTGAGGAACGCCACGGCCAATCGCCGATAAACACCCCTGTAAGAAATCCATAAAGAGATCGGCGATCGCTGATAGGAACGCCAGCGCACAAATGTGCCGGGGCCTCGTGCATTCCTGGATAAGGGGCGGCCAAAAGCCGCCCGACGAGACGCACCCCACATCACATCGTCATCACAAAGCGACCTGATCGACTGAACCCCCCTGTCACGCAATGTAACGTCGATTAGGTGCGTACCGAAGACAAGCTCCTCAAGGAGGAGCGACCTACCGATCTCGCGCGGCGCGATCTCGCGCGACCGCGGATGACCCGAACACGCTTCTGGCTGCTCGGAACCACCCTCGCGGTCTACGCCGCGACCGTGATCGGCGTGCTCACCACCTCGTGGCTGGTGACGCTCGACTGGCAGATCATGCTCTTCCGGCCCTACAAGCAGTGGCCGGAGTTCCACATGTTCCTGGACTACTTCGTGGTCATGGGACAGCGCGGCCCCACCGCGGTGGCGGTCGCGGCCTGGCTGGGATGGTGCTGCTACCAGCAGCGCACCCTGCGTCCGGGGCTGGTGCTGGGCACCTCACTGCTGCTGCTGAACATGACCGTGGGCGCCGTGAAGATCGGCTTCGGCCGGCTCGGTCCGCACTACGCGACCAGCGTCGGCTCCAATGAGATGTGGGCCACCGGCGATATATTTCCTTCGGGTCACACCGCGAACGCGGTGGTCACCTGGGGTGTGCTGGCCTATCTGGCGACCACTCCGCTGGCCCGCAGGATCGCTTCGCTGATCGCCGCGGGCTTCGCCTTCGGCGTCGGCATGACGACCGTCTACCTCGGCACCCACTGGCTGAGCGACGTGGTGCTCGGCTGGGCCGCCGGGGTCCTGGTCCTGCTGGCCCTGCCGTGGCTGGAGCCCGCCATGGCCCGGGCCGAGATGCTGCTGCTTGGCCTGTACCGGCGGGTGCGCGACGGCCGGTCGACGGCGCCCGTACCGTCCGCGCGCCCGGTCCCAGGGCCCGTCCTGGCCACGCCGCGGGCCGCGCGCGACAACGAGCCCCCGGTCCGCGAGCCGGTCAGCGTGGTCGGCCGTCCTGGCGCCTCCGGACGGGTGCCCGAGGCGCGGCCGCACCACGCGGGGCGGCAGCACACCGTCCGCTCCGAGCGCACCCCGGTCACCCCGGTCGGCAGCCGCCGCCCGCCGCACGCGGACCGCGTACCGCGCACCACGAACCCGTTCGGCCCCTCGGCCGGGCGCGGCCGCACCACGGCGACCGGCGGGTAGCCGCCCGCCCCACCGCGGGCCGGTACGCACACCCCCGCGGCCCGCGCACAGCACGGACGAACGGCCCCGGAGCCTCCTGAAGAGGCTCCGGGGCCGTTCGCCGTTGCCCGGGCCGGTCCGTCGGCCCGGGCCGTGTCAGCCGCGCCAGCAGCGCCGTACGGCGTCATCGGCGACCTCGAAGTTGATGCGTCCGCTCAGGTACTCCATCGTGATGATCGCGCCCGGCGGAAGCGCCCGTACGGTGCTCCAGCCGCGCTCGCGCGCCACGTCCTCGGCGGTCCGGGCATCGAGTCCCACATAGCTGTCGAGGTCGTCATCGGGTTCGGCCGGAAGGTTCGGTACTGATCCCATGCGAGCCACCGTAGGCATTCGTCACACTTGTGTCACAGAAAACACGCCCGGGTTTGTCATCGATTTTGTCACTCTTACGAGCCGCGTGTTGACGCGCGAAAGATGACGGAGAGTTTTCGCCGATATCCCCTGCCAAAGGCGGGGTTCTGGTAGGGGCACAGGGTGGCCCATGGCATGCCGTCGGGGAATTCAACGGCCACCGGAATATGCCGCCACCGAGTGGGCACCCGGGATCCGGAGCGCACAATTCCGACACAAATCGGGGAATTCGAACCCCGAGGTTTACCCCGCCGGGACCGCGGTACCCGGCGCCACCGAGGCGAACATGACAGACACATCCGATGGAACCCGCAAGAAGACGGCGACCAGTGGCCCGAACACCCTGGCGCTCCTGCGTTCCGCCCGGGAACAGCTCGCCGAACTGACGGGCCTGTACCCCGAGTCGCTGCCCCGCCTGGAGCAGACCGACGACGGCTGGGTGCTGGACGCCGAGGTGGTGGAGCTGGCCCGGGTGCCGGAGACGATGAGCCTGATGGCCCTGTACGAGGTGACTCTCGACCCGGACGGGCAGCTCACCGGCTACCGCCGCATCCGCCGTTACGAGCGCGGGCGAAGTGACCGCGGCTGACCGGCAGCAGGAACGGCCGGCCCGGCCGGAGACGAGAGGACACACACGACATGACCACGGTTGTTCCGGCACAGCAGAGCAGGGGCGGGGGCGGCGGTACCAGCGGTCTGTACGACGTCCTGGAACTGATCCTCGACCGCGGCCTGGTGATCGACGCGTTCATCCGCGTCTCCCTGGTCGGCATCGAAATCCTCAAGATCGACATCCGGGTCGTGGTGGCGAGCGTCGACACCTACCTCCGGTTCGCCGAGGCGTGCAACCGCCTCGACCTGGAGGCCGGTCCGAACAAGTCCCCCGGCATCCCCGAGATCCTCGACGGCGCCACCGAGGGCGCCGCCCGCAGCAAGACCAAGGGCGCGCTGTCCGGGGCCGGGGAGACCGTCTCCAAGGCCGCCCACTCGGTGGCCGAGGCGCTCCGGGGCGACGAGGAGGAAGAGGAGCCCGCGCGCTCGCGCTCCCGGCGCCCGGCGGCCCGCAAGTCCGCGCAGTCCGCGTCGAAGAAGTCCGCGGAAGACTGAGGAGAGCTGAGGAGAGCTGATGAGCACCTATGTCTACGGGATCGCCCGCGGCGCCCTCCCGGACCTCGGCGACACGCTGCTCGGCATCGGCGATCCGCCGCTGCCGGTCCGCGCCCTGAACGAGGGCGAGCTGGCCGCGATCGTCAGCGACTGCCCGCCGGAGCTGAAGCCGAGGCGCCGCGATCTGCTGGCCCACCAGCACGTGCTGACCGAGGTGAGCGACAAGCGCTCGGTGCTGCCGATGCGCTTCGGCTCGGTCTCCGCCAGCGACGAGGACGTCCGCACGGTGCTGACCCAGCACGCCGACCGCTACGAGGACCAGCTGCGGAGGCTGGCCGACCGGGTCGAGTACAACGTCAAGGCCGTGCACGACGAGGACGCGGTACTTCAGCAGGTGCTCTCCGAGGAGCCGGAGTTGCGGCTGATGGCCGAGGCCAACCGGGCCGCGGGCGGCGGCACGTACGAGGAGCGGATGCGCTTCGGCGAGCTGGTGGCGAACGCGGTGCGGGCCCGTGAGGTGCGCGACGCGCGGATCGTGGAGGAGGCGCTGGCCCCCGCCGCCGAGGCGGTGCGGCCAGGCCCTGAGGGCGGCGGCTGGTTCCTGAGCCTGTCGGCGCTGCTGGCCAAGGACGGCGTCGAGCCGCTGCTGGAGGCGGTCGCCGACCTGGAGAACACCCACCCCTGGATGAGGTTGCGGGTGAACGGCCCGCTGCCGCCCTACAGCTTCGTCGAGGCCTGATGCTGCTGATCGGCTGGGTGCTCAGACAGGTGCTCGCCGCGGCGGAACGCGAGTACTACGACCCGGCCGCGATCCAGCGCGAGCTGATGGCCCTGGCCACGCGGCTGGAGGACGGGCAGATCGACGAGGCGGAGTTCGAGCGGCAGGAGGACGCGCTGCTCGACCGGCTGGAGGAGGCGCAGCAATGGGCGAACGGGACCCTGTGACCACCGCGTACGGCTCCCCGGCGGGGTACGGGTCGACGGCGCCGCGCGGGTCGGCGCCGTACGGCGCCCCCGGGCCGTCCGGGCTCGCCACCCGTGGTGAATCGGCCAACCTCGCCGACATCCTGGAGCGGGTGCTCGACAAGGGCGTGGTCATCGCGGGCGACATCCGTATCAATCTGCTCGACATCGAACTCCTCACGATCAAGCTGCGGCTCATCGTGGCCTCCGTCGACAAGGCCAAGGAAATGGGCATCGACTGGTGGGAGCACGACCCGTCGCTGTCGTCGCGCGCCCGCCGCACCCCGGTGGAAGCCCCGGTGGAGCCTCCAACGGGGAACGGGAACGGCAACGGCACGAGCGAGGAGGCGGCCGGATGACCGACGCGACGGAGAAGGCCGGAGCGACGGAGGCCATCGGCACGCTGGAGTACGCGTACGCCGTCGTCCGCGAGGCCGACGTCCCGCGCACCGCCCTGGAGCGGGTGCGCGGGGCCGCGGGCGAACCGGTGCGCGCCGTCCCGCATCTGGGGCTCGCCGTGCTGGCGGGCCCCGTACCGGCCGCCGACTTCGACGAGGAGCCGCTGCGCGCCCGGCTGGAGGACCTGACGTGGCTGGAGGGCGTCGCCCGCGCCCATCAGCGGGTGGTCGACGCGGCCGGTGCGGAGACCTGCGTCATCCCGGTCCGGATGGCCACCGTCTGCCGCGGCGAGGAGGGGCTGCGGCGGCTGCTCGCCACCGGGCGGGACCGGTTCGCGGGGGCGCTGGACCGGCTGGAGGGCCGGGTCGAGTGGGGCGTCAAGGTGTACGCGGCGCCCGCCCCGCCCGAGGAGCCGTCCACGGCGCCCTCGGCCGCCTCGTCGGGCCGCGACTATCTGCGCCGCCGCGGCGCCCAGCGGCGCGCCTCCGAGCGGGCGTATGAGCACACGGAGGAGGGCGCGCGCCGGGTGCACGAGACGCTCACCGCGCTCGCCGAGGGCGCCCGGCTGCACCCGCCGCAGGACGTACGGCTGTCCGGGGAGGCGGACCGCAATGTGCTCAACGCCGCGTATCTGATCCCGCACGAGGAGAGCGAGCCGTTCGCGGAGCGGGTGGGCGAGCTGGCCGGGCGCGAGCCGGGGCTGCGGCTGGAGCTGACCGGCCCATGGGCGCCGTACTCCTTCGTCGCGGCCGAGGGCAACGGACGGGCCGGGTCATGACCACGAGCGCCCCGCTCGCCCACCGGCAGATCGCCCTGGTGGACCTGCTGGACCGGCTGCTCGCGGGCGGCGTGGTCATCACCGGCGATGTGACCCTGCGCATCGCCGACGTGGACCTCGTACGCATCGACCTGCGCGCGCTCATCAGCTCCGTGAACGAGAACGTGCCGTCGCCCTGGGAAGAACCGGAAGGACCGGAGGAACCGTGAGCCGGAAGCTGGAGCTGGACCAGGACACGGTCGAGCGCGATCTGATGAAGCTGGTGCTGACCGTCGTCGAGCTGCTGCGGCAGCTCATGGAGCGGCAGGCGCTGCGCCGGGTGGACCAGGGGGATCTGACGGAGGACCAGGAGGAGCGGATCGGGCAGACCCTGATGCTGCTGGAGGACCGCATGGGGACGCTGTGCGCCCGCTACGGCATCAAGGAGTCCGACCTCAACCTCGACCTCGGACCGCTCGGCCCGCTGCTGCCCCCGAGAGAGTGACAGCGCCCGGAGAGGGTGACACTCGGGACATAACCTCGCAGAACACGCCAAACAGGGCGATCATGGCCGGAGCCGACCCAGCGACCGCCACAGGGAGCCCCGATGGTGACAGACACCGCGCGTCCCCCGGCCGGACCGGCACGGCTGGGGCGCCGGGGCCGGCTGCTGGTCGACTGGCTGACCACCACCGACCACAAGAAGATCGGCCATCTCTATCTGATCTCCTCGTTCGGCTTCTTCCTGGCGGGCGGTGCGCTGGCGATGGTGATGCGCGCCGAACTGGCCCGGCCAGGGCTCCAGATCGTCTCCCAGGAGGTCTACAACCAGGCGTTCACCCTGCACGGCACGATCATGCTGCTGCTGTTCGCGACGCCCGCCTTCGCCGGGTTCGCCAACGAGATCATGCCGCTCCAGATCGGCGCGCCCGATGTCGCCTTCCCCCGCCTCAACATGCTGTCGTACTGGCTGTACCTGTTCGGCGGGCTGCTCGTGGTGGGCAGCCTCATGGTGCCCGGGGGCGCCGCGGACTTCGGCTGGACCGCCTACGCCCCGCTGAACAGCGCGGTGCGCTCCCCCGGCGTCGGCGCCGACATGTGGATCATGGGGCTCGCGCTCGCCGGTTTCGGCACGATCCTCGGCGCGGTGAACTTCGTGACGACCATCATCACGATGCGCGCGCCCGGGATGACGATGTTCCGGATGCCGATCTTCACCTGGAACACCCTCTTCACCTCGATCCTCATCCTGATGGCGTTCCCGGTGCTCGCGGCGGCGCTGCTGGTGCTGGAGGCGGACCGGCATTTCGGGGCGATGGTCTTCGACGCGGCCAATGGCGGGGCGCTGCTGTGGCAGCACCTGTTCTGGTTCTTCGGCCATCCCGAGGTCTACATCATCGCGCTGCCGTTCTTCGGCATCATCACGGAGATCATCCCGGTCTTCTCGCGCAAGCCGGTCTTCGGCTATCTGACGCTGGTCGGCGCGACGATGGCCATCACCGCCCTGTCGGTGGTGGTGTGGGCGCACCACATGTTCGCCACCGGGGCGGTGCTGCTGCCGTTCTTCTCCCTGCTGTCGTTTCTGATCGCGGTGCCCACCGGGGTGAAGTTCTTCAACTGGACCGGCACCATGATGCGCGGCTCGCTGTCCTTCGAGGCGCCCATGCTGTGGGCGGTGGGCTTCCTGGTGAGCTTCCTGTTCGGCGGGCTCACCGGCGTCATCCTGGCCTCGCCCCCGCTGGATTTCCAGGTCACGGACAGTTACTTCGTCGTGGGCCACTTCCATTACGTGGTCTTCGGGACCGTGGTGTTCGCGATGTTCGCGGGCTTCTATTTCTGGTGGCCGAAGTTCACCGGGAAGATGCTGGACGAGCGGCTGGCCCGGATGCATTTCTGGACGCTGTTCACCGGCTTCCACACCACGTTCCTGGTGCAGCACTGGCTGGGCGCCGAGGGGATGCCGCGCCGTTACGCCGACTATCTGGCGGCGGACGGCTTCACGACGCTCAACACGGTCTCCACGATCGGCGCCTTTCTGCTGGGGATCTCGACGCTGCCGTTCCTCTACAACGTCTGGAGGACGGCCCGGTACGGCACCAGGGTGGAGGCGGACGACCCCTGGGGGTTCGGCCGCTCGCTGGAGTGGGCGACCTCCTGCCCGCCGCCCCGCCACAACTTCCTGACGCTGCCGCGGGTGCGCACCGAGTCGCCCGCTTTCGATCTCCACCATCCGGAGGTGACCCAGGCCGAGCAGGAACTGGAGGGGCGCCGTGCGGTCAGCCCGGCGCCCGGTCGCCCAGAGCGCGGTCCAGGCGGTCCCTGATCGTGCGGATGTGCTCGGTGAACTCGGCCGGTTCGCGCACCTCGAAGTCGAAACCGGCCAGCACGATGTGGACCACCAGCGCGTCGAGGGCGTGGGCCCCGGTGTGCAGCAGACAGCTGTGCTCGTCGACCGGCTCCAGCGCCCCCACCAGGGGCGAGATGCGCTCCGCCGCCCGCTCGGCGGACACCCGCAGCAGCACGGTGACCCGCTCCCGGTAGACGGCGTGGGACACGCCCCGGGAGACGTACGCCGCGAGGTCGTCGGCGGGCGGCGGGCGCGGGGTGAAGCGGGGGCCGTGCGGCGGGGTGGGGGTGATGCGGTCGGCCCGGTACGTACGCCAGTCGTCCCGGTCGACGTCCCAGGCGACCAGGTACCACTTGCGCTGCGCGGCGACGAGGCGGTGCGGTTCGGCGGTGCGGCGGGTGACCGTACCGCCGTGGTCGCGGTAGGTGAAGCGCAGCTGCTGGGCGTCCCGGCAGGCGCCCGCGAGCTCGGTCAGGACGGCCGGGTCAGCGACGGGGCCCCGGACCGCCCCGGACATCGGCACGGTGAACGAGCTGAGCGCGCTCACCCGGCGGCGCAGCCGGTCCGGCAGCACCTGCTCCAGCTTCGCGAGGGCCCGTACGGATGTCTCCTCGATGCCGTCGACGCCGCCCGCGGCCTGGCGCAGCCCCACCGCGACCGCCACCGCCTCCTCGTCGTCCAGCAGCAGCGGCGGCAGCTGGGCGCCCGCGCCGAGCCGGTAGCCGCCCGCCGTGCCGGGGGCGGAGTGCACGGGATAGCCCAGCTCGCGCAGCCGGTCGACGTCGCGGCGGACCGTGCGCGGGGTGACGCCGAGCCGGTCGGCGAGGTCCGCGCCGGACCATTCGCGGTGGGCCTGGAGGAGGGACAGCAGACGGAGCAGCCGGGCCGAGGTCTCCAACATGGGGCCGAGTCTGCCAGCCCTTGAGGACGGTTTCTGTCCTCAAGGGCCGGGAGGTCCCTTAGTCGGGGTCGGAGACCCGCACCGACAGGTTGTTGTCGACGGTGTAGTACGGACGGACCGCGGCGGTGCCGTGCGGGGCGTCGACCGTCCGCGCCGGATATGTGAAGATCTCCTTCTTGTCCGCGACGTCGTCCAGTATCCGGGCCAGCCGCACCGGGGTGGCCGTGCCGTCCGCCGGGCGCAGCCACAGGTCCCACGCCTCCGCGCCGCCGCCCCAGCTCTCGGCGAGCGGCGCGGAGGCGAGGGTGAAGGAGAACGCGGCACCGTCCGCCGTCACCGGCGCCGTACGCACCAGGTCCCGGTCCCGGCGGCAGCGGGCCTCGGCCACCGCGCCGTCCAGCCAGTCGGCCGGGCGCTCTACCCGGTACAGCCGCCCGCCGACCGTCATCGCGCCGTCCTCCAGCCGGATCTCCCCGGCCTCGGCGTGCGGCGCCCGGCGCCAGGTGCGCAGGCTGAGGTTGCCGTGCTTGGTGGCATAGGGGATGCGGACGGACAGCGGCGAGGTGCTGGGCCCCGGCCTGCGGTCGACCAGCGAGCGCAGATCGTGTAACCCGGGGACGAGCCGCTGCGGCTCCTGCTCCCCGTACGCCGCGAACACGTCCCAGCGGCCCTCCGGCAGGGTGACGGTGCCGGGCAGCGCCGCCTGGAGCCGCCCGTCGGCGGTGGGGCCGAGCGGCAACCGGACCTCGCCGTCGTCGCCCGCCCCGGCGCCGCGCAGCCGTAGGACCAGGGCGCCCTTCCAGTCGTCGTAGCTCCCCGGCTCCGGGCGGGCCCAGTCGGAGATGTGGAAGGTGAGTCCACCGGCGGAGTCCGCGACGCAGTCGGCGCGCGTCACGGTGGCCTCGGTGGCTTCCCTCATGCTGTCCCCCTCAATGCGCTCGATGGGCTCGATGCGCTCGACACGTCCGGCCGGTCTCGTTGTCGTACTCATGCCATGCGCACCCTTCGCATCGCCTCGGTCGTCGCCATCGCCCCGCCGACCAGCGAGCCGCGGGCGCGGTGCAGCGAACCGCGCAGTCCGCCGCGCACCCCCGTCAGGTCGGCGAAGAGGGACTCGTAGCGGCCGGCCACCCGGGACGGGTCGAAGCGGGCGGAGTCCTTCAGCGCCGCCTGGCCCATCTGCTGCCGCAGTTCGTCGTTGTTGATGAGGTCCAGCAGCGCGGTGGCGATCGCGTCGGTGTCGCCGGTGGGGACGAGGCGGCCGTCCACCCCGTTGTCGATGATCTCGGCCGGGCCGTGCGGGCAGTCGGTGGCGACCACCGGGAGGCCGCAGCGCATCGCCTCCACGATGGTCATGCCGAACGACTCCAGGCTGGAGGTGACGGCCGCGATCGAGCCCTTGGCCCACTCGGGGTCCAGCGGGTTGGCGGGGCCCATGAGGAAGACGTGGTTGTAGAGGCCGAGCTTGTCGATGAGGGCGCGCAGCTTGGCCCGCTGCTCGCCGCCGCCGTAGATCCGCAGCCGCCAGTCCGGGCGGGCAGCGCTGACCTTGGCGAACGCCCGTATCAGCACGTCGTACCGCTTCACGGGGGCGAGCCGCCCGGCCGCGACAACCCATTTGCCGGTGCCGTCGGCCGGTTCCAGACCGGGCTCGGGGACGCTGTTGGGTACGGATTCCACCCGTACGCCCGGCAGCCGCATCTCGGCGCGGTAGTCCTTCGCGTCGGCCTCGGTGACGGTGGTCACCGCGTCCAGCCGGGGGTAGAAGCCGCGCAGGGTCTGCGTCAGCCCCTTGGAGTGGGTGCTGAGCGTCAGATGCTCCTGGCCGACCCGGACCGGGCCGCGGCGCGCCTCCCGGGCGATGTGCACATTGAGGCCCGGGCGGGTGCCGACCACCACATCGGCGTCGAGCCCGCGCAGATGCTCGCCGATCCGGCGGTCGGTGAGCGCGCTGTACTGCTTGTACCGGCCCTCGGTGACCGGGAAGACCTTCGCGGGCCGCGAGTACGCGGGGTCGTCGCCCTCGTAGCCGGGGCTGTTCTTGCGGATGTCGACGAGATGGCTGACCCGCACGTTCGGACCGGGGTCGAAGACCGGACGGTCCCGGTGCCGGAACACCGAGACGATCTCCACGTCGTGCTGCTCGCCCAGGGTGCGGGCGAGGTTGTACGTGGTCCGGATCGTCCCGCCGATCCCGTACGCGTTATGAATCAGGAATGAGATGTGCATCCGTCCCGTATCCCGCCGTTTTTATGCGGACAGGGTGCCTCGTCCGCCTACCAAGGGGTAAGACCCCCAAAGGTGCCTCCGGGTTGGGTGCCATGACCGTCTTGTTCCCCAACAGATAGGAAATCGGTAGCCAATTCAGGGAACTTCCCGGGGAGCGTTCGCATCAGAGGTGCGGCGGGCTTCCGGTCGCGTGACCCCCCGCCGTGGATGGCCGTTGTCTACGTATGAGCCGGGGACCGCCCGGCCCACGGACCGAGACCGAGGAGCCACCCGTGCCGCGCATGCTCGACGTCAGCGATGACGTACGCGCCGAGATCGGCGACGAAGAAGCCGACCGGCTGCTCGCCGGTGACAACGCCCCGGGCGCCTACGACTGCACGTCCTGCCGCACCCCCGGCAACTCCGACCAGGAGCGCACCAGCACGGTGCTGTTCGTGGGGCAGGAGACGGCCGTACTCGCGTTCGCGCACGCCACCTGCGTTCCCTCCCAGGTCGTCCCGGTCTCCGAGGAGCAGCTGGCCGGTGCGGTCCGGTCCATCACCGCCGAGGAGCCCTCGCCGTACGCGGCCGACCCGATCCCCGCGCAGTCCGCGCACCCCTACGCCACCCCGCCGCCCCAGCAGGCGGTGCTCGGCGTCACCAGCGGGGTGGTGCTGGTGGGCGGGGAGCAGCGCCCGGCGCTGGTCGTCGAGCCGACCGGGCCGATCACCCGGCCCGGCGCGACCGGGCACGGCGACGACTTCCTGCCGCTCCTCACCGAGCAGGGCTTCCTGCCGGTGGTCGACCTCAGCCGCCCGCCGGTGGCCATCCCCGGCTGGTCGGTGCTGCTCGCCATGGGGCAGCTGCACGCGGTGCTGATGCCCGTGGCGAACGGCGGCTCCCCGGTGGCCTGGTGGCAGGCGCACAGCCCCATGCCGCTCAGCGAGGGCTGGCGCAGCGCGGTGGGCCGCTCCCAGCAGGTGCTGGTGTACGCGGCGGCCGCGGGCACGATCGGCACCCAGCCGCGGGAGGACCAGCTGCGCGCCGCCCTGGACCGGGCCGCGGCGCGCGGCGCGCTGGTCGGTGCCTCGATGCCGCTCGCGGGCACCTGATCCGAATGGCCCACCCCGTCCCGGGCTGCCGCTGCCTGACCCAAGCGGCCCATTCGCCGCCGATGCCGCATCCCCTGGGCGGCCTGGTCGTTGGCACATACGTGCACGGATACGACCTCCCCTACCGCTCCCCCTCGTACGCCCACATCCCGGCCATGCGCCCGGCGCTGGAGGCGTCGCCCGACCCGTGGCGGCACTCCGCGACGCCGATCTACGACGCGCTGTACGCGGAGTACCGGCGGCTGTTCCGGGCGCTGCCCGGTGACCGGTCGGACGAGGAGGATCTGGGGTTCGTCGCGTTCAGCGCCATCGGCCAGCCCCGCGGCCTGACCAGCGGCGGCCACGGCGGGGCCTGGGACACCGGCGGGCTGTACTACCGCACCTACCTGCCCGCCCTGCCGCCCGGCCAGCGGGACGGGCGCTACTGAACGCCTGAGCGCCACCCGCCGGGTGGCGCCCCGCGCGGCCGTCGGGCGGTGCTACCGCTTACGGCCGCGCTTCTCGCGTACCCGCACCGAGATCTGGATCGGGGTGCCCTCGAATCCGAACTCCTCGCGCAGCCGCCGCTCGACGAAGCGGCGGTAGCCCGCCTCCAGGAAGCCCGAGGCGAAGAGAACGAACCGCGGCGGCCGGGTTCCGGCCTGGGTGCCGAACAGGATGCGGGGCTGCTTGCCGCCGCGGATCGGGTGCGGATGCGAGGAGACGATCTCGCCGAGGAACGAGTTCAGCCGCCCGGTCGGCACCCGGGTCTCCCAGCCCGCCAGCGCCGTCTCGATCGCCGGGACGAGCTTCTCCATGTGGCGGCCGGTACGGGCCGAGACATTGACCCGGGGCGCCCACTGGATCTGCCCCAGCTCGGTCTCGATCTCGCGCTCCAGGTAGTAGCGCCGCTCCTCGTCGAGGGTGTCCCACTTGTTGTACGCGACGACCAGCGCGCGCCCGGCCTCCACGGCCATCGTGATGATCCGCTGGTCCTGGACGCTGATGGACTCGCTGGTGTCGATGAGGACGACCGCGACCTCGGCCTTCTCCACGGCGGCCGCGGTGCGCAGCGAGGCGTAGTAGTCGGCGCCCTCCTGGAGGTGGACGCGGCGGCGGATACCGGCGGTGTCCACGAACTTCCAGGTGGTCCCGCCGAGTTCGATCAGCTCGTCCACCGGGTCGCGGGTAGTGCCCGCGACCTCGTTGACGACCACCCGCTCCTCGCCCGCGACCTTGTTCAGCAGGGAGGACTTGCCGACGTTCGGGCGGCCGATGAGCGCGATGCGGCGCGGGCCGCCGACCGTGGCCCCGAAGGTCTGGGCCGGGGCCTCGGGCAGCGCCTCCAGCACCGCGTCGAGCATGTCGCCGGTGCCGCGGCCGTGCAGGGCGGAGACCGGGTGCGGCTCGCCGAGGCCGAGGGACCACAGCATCGCCGCGTCCGCCTCGCCGCTAGGGCCGTCGACCTTGTTGGCGCACAGCACGACCGGCTTCCCGGCCCGGCGCAGCAGCTTGACGACGGCCTCGTCGGTGTCGGTCGAGCCGACCGTGGCGTCCACCACGAAGACCACCGCGTCGGCGGCCTCGATGGCGAACTCGGCCTGGGCGGCCACGGACGCGTCGATGCCGAGCACGTCCTGCTCCCAGCCGCCGGTGTCGACCAGCTTGAAGCGGCGGCCCGACCACTCGGCCTCGTAGGTGACCCGGTCGCGGGTGACGCCCGGCTTGTCCTCGACGACCGCCTCGCGGCGGCCGATGATCCGGTTCACCAGAGTCGACTTGCCGACGTTCGGGCGGCCGACGACGGCGAGCACCGGCAGCGGGCCGTGCCCCGCAGCCGCGAGGTCGCCCTCGACCTGTTCCAGGTCGAAGCCCTCCTGCGCGGCGAGCTCCATGAACTCCGCGTACTCGGCGTCGCCCAGCTCTCCGTGCTCGTCGCCGCCGCTGTGGATCTGGTCGTTCATGAAGTGATGTCCTCGTCGTCCCTCAGTGCCGCGCGCCCCGGTGGGCGCGCGGGTCTATGTCTCGTCGTGGCGGCCGGTGAGCCGCCGGGCGCTCCCCAGGTGCTCCCCCAGGCGCTTCTGGATGAGCACGGTCGCCTCGTCCAGCGCCGACCTGGTCCGCCGGCCGCTGCCGTCCCCCGCCTGGAACGGGTCACCGAAGACCACGTCGACGCGGCTGCGCAGCCTCGGCAGCGCCCGCGGCCGCCCGTCGGGCCGCCGCTGCTCGCCGGTGCCGAGCACGGCCACCGGCACGATCGGTGCGCCGGAGCGCACCGCGAAGTACGCGAGCCCCGAGCGCAGCGACGCGAAGTCGCCCGCGCCGCGGCTGCCCTCGGGGAAGATCCCCAGTACCCCGCCGCGCTCCAGCACGCCCAGCGCGTGGGTGATCGCGGTGCGGTCGGCACTCTCCCGGTCCACCTTCAGCTGGCCGACGGAGCGCATGAACGGGTCCAGGGGACCGACGAACGCCTCCTTCTTGACCAGGAAGTGCACCGGGCGGGGCGCGGTGCCGATGATCATCGGCCCGTCGACGTTGTGGGAGTGGTTCCCGGCCAGGATGACGGGCCCGGCGGACGGGATCCGCCACGAGCCCAGCACCCGCGGCCGCCACAGCCCGTACATCAGGCCGATGCCGATCCGGCGTCCCACCGCGGCGCCGGCCTCGCTCGGCAGCGCCGCGTCGGCGGTGGCGGTCATGCGGCGGCCCGCTTCTCCTCGACCAGCGTGACCACGCACTCGATGACCTGGTCGAGGGTGAGGTCGGTGGTGTCCACCTCGACCGCGTCGTCCGCCTTGGCCAGCGGCGACGCCTTGCGGCCCGAGTCGGCGGCGTCCCGCTTGGCGAGCGCCGCCTGGGTGGCGGCCAGGTCGGCGGCCTCCTTGCCCTTCAGCTCCCCGCTGCGGCGGGCGGCCCGGGCCTCGGCGGAGGCGGTCAGGAAGACCTTGAGGTCGGCGTCCGGGAGGACGGTGGTGCCGATGTCCCGGCCCTCGACGACCATGCCGCGGGGCGCCTCGGTGGCGATCGTCCGCTGAAGCTCGGTGATCACCTGGCGCACCTCGGGAACCGCGCTGACCGCGCTGACCCGGGAGGTGACCTCCTGGGTGCGGATCGGGCCCGCGACGTCGGTGCCGTCGACGGTGATCGTCGGGGCGGCCGGGTCGGTGCCGGAGACGATGACCGGCTTGCGGGCGGCGTCGGCCACGGCGACGGCGTCCTCGACGTCGATGCCGTTGTTCACCATCCACCAGGTGATCGCCCGGTACTGGGCGCCGGTGTCCAGGTAGCCGAGGCCGAGCTTGGCCGCGACGGCCTTGGAAGTACTGGACTTGCCCGTGCCTGCGGGGCCGTCGATCGCGACAATCACTGCTGCCGGGGCGGTCCGGGCGGCGGTTTCCACGGTGACAGACACCTTTCGTATGCACGGGGCTGGGTTGAACGGAGCTTGGTTGAGCCCCGGACAAGGTTACTGGCTCATCCGAGGCTCCCGGTCACTGCCGGACGTCACTGCCGGATGGACCAGCCCCGCTCGCGGAGGGCCTTGGTCAGGCCCGGGGCGGCGGCCGGTTCCACCATCAGCTGGATCAAGCCCGCCTGCTGGCCGGTGGCGTGCTCGATCCGTACGTCCTCGATGTTGACGCCCGCCCGGCCCGCGTCGGCGAAGATCCGGGCCAGCTCGCCCGGCTGGTCACCGATGAGCACCGTCACCGTCTCATAGACGGCCGAGGCGGCGCCGTGCTTGCCCGGCACCCGCTCGCGCCCGGCGTTGCCGCGGCGCAGCACGTCCTCGATACCGGCCGCTCCCCCGCCGCGCTTGGCGTCGTCGGCCGACTGGAGCGCGCGCAGCGCCCGTACCGTCTCGTCCAGATCGGCGGCGACCGCGGCCAGCACGTCGGCGACCGGCCCCGGGTTGGCCGACAGGATGTCGATCCACATCGCCGGGTCGGAGGCCGCGATCCGCGTCACATCGCGGATGCCCTGGCCGCACAGCCGCACCGCCGTCTCGTCGGCGTCCCGCAGCCGCGCCGCGACCATGCTGGAGAGCAGGTGCGGGGTGTGCGAGACGAGCGCCACGGCCCGGTCGTGCGCGTCGGCGTCCATCACCACGGGCACGGCGCGGCAGAGCGCGACCAGCTCCAGTGCGAGATTGAGCACTTCGGTGTCGGTGTCGGCGCCGGGTGTGAGCACCCACGGCCGCCCCTCGAACAGATCCCCGGTGGCGGCCAGCGGCCCGGAGCGCTCCCGCCCGGCCATCGGATGCGTACCGATGTACCGGGTCAGGTCGCAGCCCAGCTCCTCCAGCTCGCGCCGCGGCCCGCCCTTGACGCTCGCCACGTCCAGCACCGCCCGCGCCACGCCCCGGCGCAGCACGTCGGCCACCGTACGGGCCACGTACGCGGGCGGCACGGCGACGATCGCCAGATCCACCGGCCCGTCCGGCTCCTCCTGCGTCCCCGCCCCGAGCGCCGCCGCGGTCCGCGCCGCGTCCGCGTCGTGGTCGGCGAGGTGCACATGGATGCCGCGGCCCGCGAGGGTGAGCGCGGCGGAGGTACCGATCAGTCCGGTACCGATGACGAGGGCTGTTCTCACTGGGCGATGTCCTTGCGGAGGGCCGCCGCGGCGCCGAGGTACACATGGGCGACGTCGGTCTTGGCCAGGTCGGTCTCAACATGCGCCAGTATCCGGACGACCCGCGGCATGGCCCCGGCGATGTCCAGCTCCTGCGCGCAGATCAGCGGCACATCGGTGATCCCCAGCTTGCGCGCGGCCACCGCGGGGAAGTCGCTGTGCAGATCGGGCGTGGCGGTGAACCAGACGCTGATCAGATCGTCCGGCACCAGGCTGTTCCGCTCCAGGATCGCGGTCATCAGCTCGGAGACCTGCTCCCGCATGTGCCCCGCCTCGTCCCGCTCCAGCTGGACCGCCCCACGGACCGCTCGTACCGCCACGTCTGTGCTCCCTGCGCGTGCTGTGCCTGCGCGCCGACGCGTCTCCCCGCGCCGTACGCGTCCCCAGTGTCCCCGATCAGCCTAACCAGCCCGAAACCCACGCTTGCTCACGCGTCCCAGAGGGAGCCCAGCGCCAGCAGCTCCTCCCGGTACTCGATCCGCCCGGTCCACTCGGCGGGCCACGCCTCGGCGCCGAGATACGCACCGGCGAAGGCGCCGGTGAGGCACCCGATCGAGTCCGAGTCGCCGGAGGAGCAGGCGGCCCGCCGCAGGGCGAGCACCGGCTCCTCGGGAAGGAGCAGGAAGCACAGCAGCCCGGTGGCCAGCGCCTCCTCCGCGATCCAGCCCGCGCCGGTGGCCAGGCACGGATCGGCCTCCGGGTCGGGGGCGCGCAGCGCGTCGTCCAGCCGGTCGAGGACGCCCAGGCAGTCGTCCCAGCCGCGTGCCATGAACGTCTTGGGCGAGGGGTCGTGGGAGTGCCGCCAGAGGTCGCCCAGCCAGTCCTCGCGGTAGCGGGTGCGGTTCTCCTCGGCGTACGCCCGCAAGCGCCCGGGCAGCTCGGCCGGGCGGGCGCCCCGCGCCAGCACGTACACCGCGTGCGCCGTCAGCTCGCTCGCTGCGAGCGCGGTCGGATGCCCGTGGGTGAGCGCGGACTGGAGCTGCGCCGCCCCCGCCCGCTGGTCGCCGGTCAGCCCGGGCGCCAGCCCGAGGGGCGCGACGCGCATGTTGGCGCCGCAGCCCTTGGAGCCGACCTGGCTCGCCTCCGCCCAGGGGCGCTCCTCCTGGCTGAGCAGATGGCAGGCCCGCAGACAGGTGTTACCGGGCGCCCGGTTGTTGTCCGGCGAGCGCCACCACTCGACGAACTCCTCCCGCACCGGCCGGGCGAAGCGCAGCGGCGCGAGATAGCCACGCTCCATCGCCGTGCGCAGTCCGCGGCCGAGCGCCAGGGTCATCTGGGTGTCGTCGGTGACGTACGCGGTGCCCGGATGCCCCGGCAGCTCCATCTGGCGCCACGGTCCGCACTTGGCGAGGATCGACGGCACGTCGTTGAACTCGGTCGGGAAGCCGAGGGCGTCACCGAGCGCCAGTCCGAGCAGGGATCCGGTCGCCGGGCGCTTGGCCGGCGCGGTCAGAGGTCGACCTCGCGCATCAGCATGCCGACCTCGGTGTTGGTGAGGCGGCGGAGCCAGCCGGACTTCTGGTCGCCGAGGGAGATGGGGCCGAAGGCGGTGCGGACCAGCTTGTCGACCGGGAAGCCCGCCTCGGCGAGCATGCGGCGGACGATGTGCTTGCGGCCCTCGTGGAGGCTGACCTCGACGAGGTAGTTCTTGCCGGTGTTCTGGACGACCTTGAAGTGGTCCGCGCGGGCGTAGCCGTCCTCCAGCTCGATGCCGTTCTTGAGCTGCTTGCCGAGATCGCGGGGCAGGGGGCCCTGGATGGCGGCGAGGTAGGTCTTCTTGACGCCGTAGCGGGGGTGGGTGAGGCGGTGGGCCAGCTCGCCGTGGTTGGTGAGCAGGATGATGCCCTCGGTCTCGGTGTCGAGGCGGCCGACGTGGAAGAGCCGGGTCTCGCGGTTGGTGACGTAGTCGCCCAGGCACTGGCGGCCGTCCGGGTCCTCCATGGTGGAGACCACACCGGCGGGCTTGTTCAGCGCGAAGAAGAGGTACGACTGGGTGGCGACGGTCAGCCCGTCGACCTTGATCTCGTCCTTCTCCGGGTCGACGCGCAGCCCCTGCTCGGTGACGATCTTGCCGTTGACCTCGACCCGGGCCTGGTCGATCAGGTCCTCGCAGGCGCGGCGCGAACCCATGCCCGCGCGGGCCAGGACCTTCTGGAGGCGCTCGCCGTCCTGCTCGCCGAAGGTCTTGGGCAGCTTGGTCTGCGGCTTGTTGTGGCGGGCCCGGTTCCGCTCCTCTATCTGGGCCTCGTACTCGCGCGGGCGGGCCGGGGCGGTCGGCTTCCGGCGGCCGCCGGTGCCCTTGGGGGCGCCGCTCTTGGCCGCGCCGCCCCGGGGGCCGCCGCCGCTCTGCTTCGGGGCGCCCGCGTCGTAGCGGCGCTCCTCGGGGCGGGGGCGACCGGTGCGCTTCTGCTTGTCGTCGCGCCCGTTCCCGGCCCCCCGGTAGTTCTTGCCGCCGCTGCTGCCGCTGCCGCCGCTACCGCTGCCCCTGCTGTTCCTGCCGCTGCTTCGCATCAAGTTTCCGTCTGAGAGTGGCTGCTGTCGTCTGCGTCTACGGGTGTTACGTCTGTGTCCGGTGCGTCCGGGTCGAACGAGGGCACGCCCTCCTGGGACTCGCCCTCGACCGCGTCCACCTCGGGGAGGAACGGGGCCAGCTCGGGAAGCTCGTCCAGGCCGCGCAGGCCCATCCGCTCCAGGAAGTAGTTCGTCGTCCTGTACAGGATCGCACCTGTTTCGGGTTCCGTGCCCGCCTCCTCCACCAGCCCGCGCTGGAGAAGGGTGCGCATCACGCCATCGCAGTTGACGCCGCGGACGGCGGAGACGCGGGAACGGCTGACCGGCTGACGGTACGCGACCACCGCGAGGGTTTCCAAAGCGGCCTGCGTGAGCCGGGCGTGCTGGCCGTCCAGGACGAAGCCCTCGACGGCCGCGGCGTACGCGGGCCGGGTGTAGTACCGCCAGCCGCCCGCGACCAGCCGCAGCTCGAAGCCGCGGCCCTGCACCGTGTACTCGTCCGCCAGCTCGCGCAGCGCGTCCGCGACCACGCGGCGCGGGCGGTCCAGCACCTTGGCGAGGTGCTCCTCGGTGGCGGGTTCGTCGACGACCATGAGGACGGCCTCCAGCGCGGGCTTGAGGTCGAGCGCCGCGACCTCCGAGAGCTCCGTCTCGGCCTTCGGCCCGCTTTCCGGCTCGGTCATGTCCGTGCCTCCTGTGCCTCTGCCTGTCGCTTCCGCGGCTGGGACTCCTGGTCGAACTCATCGGTGACCAGCGGCCGCTGTCCGTCCTCCGCGCCCGTCCAGCGCACCATGAGCTCCCCCAGCGCCTCCGACTGGTCGAGCAGGACCGCTCGCTCCCGGTACAGCTCCAGCAGCGCCAGGAAGCGGGCGACGACGGTGAGCACGTCCGGCGCGTCCTCGGTGAGCGCGGCGAAACTGGCCTCCCCCAGTTCCCGCAGCCGCCCCACCACCACGTCCGCCTGCTCCCGCACGCTCACCAGCGGGGCGTGGATGTGGTCGACGTACACCTGGGGCTTGGGCTTGGCCTGCATCGCCTTGACGGCCAGCTTCGCGAACCCCTCCGGGCCGACCCGGATGACGACGTCGGGCAGCAGCTCGGCGTGGTGCGGCTCCAGGCCGACCGTACGGGGGTAGCGGCGGGCCTCCTCGATCAGCCGGTCGTTGAAGATGTCCGCGATCCGCTTGTACGCGCGGTACTGGAGCAGCCGCGCGAACAGCAGGTCCCGCGCCTCCAGCAGCGCCAGGTCCGCCTCGTCCTCCACCTCGGCGGCGGGCAGCAGCCGCGCCGCCTTGAGGTCGAGCAGGGTCGCCGCCACCACCAGGAACTCGGTGGTCTGGTCGAGGTCCCAGTCCGGCCCCATGGCCCGGATGTACGACATGAACTCGTCGGTGACCTTGGAGAGGGCGACCTCCGTGACGTCCAGCTTGTGCTTGGAGATCAGCTGGAGGAGGAGGTCGAAGGGCCCCTCGAAGTTGTCCAGCCGCACGGTGAAGGTGCCGTTGGCCTCTTCGGCCGCCTCGCCCGCCTCGCCGTCCTCGGCCTGGCCCCCGTGGTCCCGCGCGGCGGAGGAGGGCCGTACGTCCGCGCTGCCGCCGTCGTCCCCGGCCCCCGCCCGCTCATGCGCTGGCTCGGCGGGATCGGCGGGTACGCCCGCCTCCTGGGGTGCCGCCTCCGGCTCGACCGACGCGGGCTCCACCGGGGTGCTCGGCGCGTCATGGGCCGGGGCGGCCTCGGGCTCCGCCGGGGCCGGGGCCGCCGCGGGGCGGGGCGTGCCGGGGCCTTGGCCCAGGGGGCGGCGGCGGTGCGGGCGGTCGTTGGTCGGCATCGCGGTCCAGGGTGGTGCGCAGGGCCGGGCGGTCAGCCCGCGATCCGGGCAGGGTATCGCCCGGCCAGGTCAGCGGCCGCGCAGGCGGCGCACCAGAATGCTCGCGTCGCCGCGCGATTCGAGGTCGGCGAGGACGACCGCGACCGCCTCGCGGACGATCCGGCCGCGGTCGACCGCGAGTCCGTGTTCGCCCCGCAGCACCAGTCGCGCGTGTTCGAGGTCCATCAGCTCCTCGGCGGAGACATAGACCGTGATCTTCTCGTCGTGGCGCTCGCGCCCGCTGGGGCGCCGGTTGGCCGCGCGGGCCCGGCGGCGGGCGGGGCCGCCCTGGGCGGGCGGGGAGGTGCCGTCGGACGCCTGGCGGCCCTTGGCGGGCCGTTCCCCGGCCGCGGCCGCCGCGGCGGGGCGTCCGCCGCCCGCGTCCGGTGGCGTGGCCTCACGGCCCGTGTGCTCGGCCGCGCCGGACTGCTCGCCGTTGTCGGCCGGTGCGCCGCCCGGCGCCGACTCGCCGCCGCCCGGGTCGGACTCGGTGGCGGGGGCGGGCACCCGTGGGGTCTCGCCGTTCGCCTGGCGGCGGCCGGACGCGGGCGAGGAGGACTGGAGCCCCATCCCTCCCGTGGTGCGGAACAGTTCGTCGGCTCCCGGCAGACTCACTCGGCGTGACACCGGGCGAGCACCTCCCTGGCGAGCTGGCGATAGGCGGCGGCACCGACGGAGTTGGACGCGTACGTGGTGATCGGCTCACCGGCGACCGTGGTCTCCGGGAAGCGGACCGTACGGCCGATGACCGTGTGGTAGACGTGATTGTCGAACGCCTCGACCACACGGGCGAGGACCTCACGGCTGTGCACGGTGCGCGAGTCGTACATCGTGGCGAGGATGCCGTCGAGCTCCAGGTCGGGGTTGAGCCGCTCCTGGACCTTCTCGATGGTCTCCGTGAGCAACGCCACACCGCGCAGCGCGAAGAACTCGCACTCCAGCGGCACGATCACCTTGTGCGCCGCGGTGAGCGCGTTGACGGTGAGCAGGCCGAGCGAGGGCTGGCAGTCGATGACGATGTAGTCGTAGTCCGCCATCAGCGGCTTGAGCGCCCGCTGGAGCGTGGACTCGCGGGCCACCTCGCTGACGAGCTGCACCTCGGCGGCCGACAAGTCGATATTGCTGGGCAGCAGGTCCATGTTGGGCACGGCCGTCTTCAGCAGCACCTCGTCGGCGGACATGCCCCGCTCCATGAGCAGGTTGTAGACGGTGAGGTCCAGCTCCATCGGGTTGACGCCGAGGCCGACCGACAGCGCGCCCTGCGGGTCGAAGTCGACGAGCAGGACCCGGCGCCCGTATTCGGCGAGGGCCGCACCCAGGTTGATGGTGGAGGTGGTCTTGCCGACGCCGCCCTTCTGGTTGCACATCGCGATGATCTTCGCGGGGCCGTGGTCGGTCAGCGGTCCCGGGATCGGGAAGTACGGCAGCGGCCGCCCGGTGGGGCCGATGCGCTCGCGTCGCTGGCGGGCCGCGTCGGGGGCCAGGGTGGCCGCGTACTCGGGATCGGGCTCGTATTCGGCGTCCGGGTCGTAGAAGTGCCCGTCGGGCAGGTCGTCGTAGTCGGCGAAGCGGGCGGGTTCGTTGCCCCCCTGGTCGCCGGCCATGGCGTTCACGTGATGGCCGTCCATGCTGTGGCTCTGGTGGGCTGTCGTCATGCTCGTCACGCTCTGGTGGGTTGCGAAGGTACGGACAGCGACGGAGCCGACAGCCTCCAGCCCCGAGGGGCCCTGGCCCCGCGCAGCCGGTCCTGGTTGACCACCCCCGGGAGAAAATGTCGACTCATTCACAAGTCGTCCTACCTCCTTGGTGACCAGGAAATTTCTCGATAGGTCAGCGTGACACCATGCCGACGGTTGGCGACTCTATGGCGTGTCGGCGGTCCTCAGCAACACAATCCACCGGACACGGCACGATGTGTCGGCAATCGAACACCCCGATGTCAAGGGCGTATGGACGGCGGCGCGGAGATTCCACCACCCCCCAAAGCGTCTGGATAGTTACATTCAGGGCGAGTTGAGCGAGTGCCGGGCCGGGCCTGATCCGGGGCGTTCCGGACACGCCCGCGGCCGGGTCCCGCCTCGCGACAAGACCCGGCCGGATGCTCGGTGTTGACCTGATGTTGACGGCTCTGGTTGACCTGCCGTCGCCCGGAGTTGACCGGCCGCGCGGCCTCAGCCGAGCAGCGAGGCCAGTTCGACGGAGGGCAGCCCGTGGGCCTCGGCGACAGGGCCGTAGACGACCTGGCCCTCATGGGTGTTGAGCCCCTTGGCCAGCGCCGCGTCCCGGCGCACCGCGTCGCGCCAGCCGCGGTTGGCCAGCTCGACGATGTACGGGAGCGTGGCGTTGGTGAGCGCGTGGGTGGAGGTGTTGGGCACCGCGCCCGGCATGTTGGCGACGCAGTAGAAGACCGACTCGTGGACCGTGAAGGTCGGCTCGGCGTGGGTGGTGGGACGGGAGTCCTCGAAGCAGCCGCCCTGATCGATGGCGATGTCGACAAGGACACTTCCCGGCTTCATGCGGGACACCAGCTCGTTGGTGACCAGCTTGGGCGCCTTGGCGCCGGGGATGAGCACCGCGCCGATGACGAGGTCGGCCTCGAGGACCGCCTTCTCCAGCTCGTACGCGTTGGAGGCGATGGTCTGCACCTTGTTGCCGAAGATCCGGTCGGCCTCGCGCAGCTTGTTGATGTCCTTGTCGAGCAGGGTCACGTGGAAGCCCATGCCGATGGCGATCTGCGCGGCGTTCCAGCCGGAGACGCCGCCGCCGATGACGACCGCGCGGCCGGCGGCCACGCCGGGGACGCCGCCGGGCAGCACGCCGCGGCCACCGGCCGAGCGCATCAGGTGGTACGCGCCGACCTGCGGCGCGATCCGGCCCGCGACCTCGGACATCGGGGCGAGCAGCGGCAGCGCGCGGTTCGCGGCCTCGACGGTCTCGTACGCGATGGCGGTGGTGCCGGACTCCAGCAGCGCGTCGGTGCAGGCGCGGGACGCGGCGAGGTGGAGGTAGGTGAAGAGGGTCTGGTCCTTGCGCAGCCGGTGGTACTCCTCCGCGATCGGCTCCTTGACCTTCAGCAGCAGGTCGGCGGTGGCCCAGACCTCGTCGGCGGTGGCCAGGATGCCCGCGCCTGCGGCGATGTACTCCTCGTCGGTGATGGAGGAGCCCAGACCGGCGCTCTGCTCCACGAAGACCTCGTGGCCGTTACGTACCAGCTCGTGCACACCGGCGGGGGTGATGGCCACACGGAACTCGTTGTTCTTGACCTCGCGGGGGATACCGACCTTCACGTCGATCACGGTCCTTGATATGGGGGGACTAAGGGCTTGACCGGCCACAACCGGCCATAGACCGGCCGGGACCGGCCATAGACCAGCAAAACGGAGCATGTCCGCATGCCGAGGACAACCGCAGCGAGCGCGGGTACAGCCAGTGTAATGAAGGACGTCGCGCTGTCTAGCCTTGCATTGCTTTAATCTTTCGCGAGACCACCACTGATTTCGTAGGTCGACTCGCGATCTCCCCTCAGTCGCGGGGGTTGTGGCCCCCCAAGGTCATGGGCTCTCACCCTGCCGTGACCTGGCCCACTCGTCCGCCCGCCGCGACGCCGCGGCCGCCTCCGCCCAGGTGCGCAGCGCCTCCTTCGACCGGCCGGTCTTCTCCTGCGCCTTCGCCGTACCGCTCAGCGCCCGCGCGTACCCCTCCAGGTCCCCGGCCCGGCGGCAGGCGGCCGCGGCGGCCCGCCAGTCGCGCAGCGCCTCGGCCCACCGGCCCGCATAGCCGCGTACGGTGCCGAGCCGGGCGTACACCCGGGCCTCCGCCGCCAAGTCACGGCGGCTCAGCCGCAGTTCCAGGGCGCGGCCGTACCAGTCGGCGGCCCGGCTCCAGTCCTCCAGCTCCTGGTACGTCCCGCCGATGGACTCCAGGGCCCGCCCGGTCGTATACGGATCGTCCGCCTCCCGGGCCGCCTCCAGCGCGCCCTTGTAGCGGGCGAGCGCCGTGTCGATCCGGCCCGCGCCCGCGTCCAGATCGCCCAGGTTCAGCAGCGCCGCCGCCCGCTCCACCGGCAGATCGCGGCGCTTGGCCACGTCCAGCACCAGCTGGTGCAGCCCGTACAGCTCGGGCGCCGCGCCCTCCGCACCCCGGTGCGCGGTCAGCGCGTGGGTCAGCGCCGCCACCAGCCGCCGGGCGAGGGTGTCGACCTCACCGGCCTCGACGGCCACCCGCGCGGCCTCGACCAGCGCGGGCAACCGGCTCTCCAGCCACCGCCCCGCCGCCTCCGCCGACGGAAACCGCAGCGACCCCGGCAGCGCCGCCAGCTTCTTGCGCGCCGGAGACCCCGGCGGCTCGGTCGCCAACCGGCACGCGTGCAGCTGCCGTACGGTGCGCTCCAGCATCCGCGCCCGGGCCAGCTCCACCTCCGCCGGGCGCTCCGTCGCCTCCAGCAGCGCGCGCAGCAGCGGGTCCAGGCACCCCGGCAGCTCGTACCGCTCCTCCTCGCGCGGCCGCAGCATCCCGTACGCGGCGAAGCCCTCCAGCGCCGCCCGGCCGTCCGCCAGCGAACACCCGGCCAGCGCGGACGCGGTGTGCGCGTCGGCCGACCCAGCGGGCGCGAGCGACAGCAGCCGCAGCATCCGGGCCGCCGCCGGGGGCAGCGAACCGTACGCCAGCCGGAAGGCGCGGGCCAGCGGGCGGACGCCGCGGTCCACGTCCCCCTCGGACGGCGGCAGTTCGCGCAGCCGCTCGATGACGTCGGCCACCGAGTCCTTGGGCCGGGCGGCGAGCCAGCCGCCGACGAGCACGAGCGCCGCGGGCTGCCCCGCGCACTCCTCGACCAGGGTCTGCGCGGCCACCGGATCGCAGGTGATCCGGGTCGGCCCCGCGTACTGTGCCAGCACCCCGACCGCCGCGCTCACGTCCAGCCCGCCCACAGTGCACGGACGGACGTCCGGCACGCCGGTCAGCGGGCCCCGCGAGACCGCGACCACCAGGCAGCCGGGCTCGTCCGGCAACAGCGCGTCCACCTGCTCGGCGCCCGCCACGTCGTCGAGCAGCAGCAGGACCCGCTTGCCGTCCAGCGCGCCGCGCAGCATCTCGCCCAGCTCGTCCTCGTCCGCCCCGGGCGGGGCGGTCACCCCCAGCCGGACCAGCAGGTCACGGGCGGTGCGCTCGGTCGGCACGGGGTCGCCGGCGGACGTCATCAGGCGGGCCTTGAGCACCCCGTCGGGGTAGTCGTCCGCCAGCCGCCGGGCCAGCTCCTCGGCCAGCGCGGTACGGCCCCAGCCGGGGCGCCCCGCGATCAGCAGCACCCGGCAGCGGGCGGCCTTGCGGCCCGCGATCGTGTCCAGTCCGGCGCGGTCGATGTCGGCCCGCAGCGCCAGCAGTTCCCGGCGGCGGCCCGCGAACCCCCGGCCCACGGTGGCCGCGGCCGCGAACAGCACGGCGCGCGTCGCCCCGCTCCACACCCCGCCGTCGCCCGCCCCGCGCGCCGGAGGCACCCCGTCCGCATCCCCGTCCGCGGGTTCGCCCAGGGGCTCCCCGTCGGTGTCGACCGCCTGCTCCGCCACGGGCCCCACTCCCGTCCACCTGCGCATACGTGCCCGCCGCGGCTGCGGTCTGGGTGCGTACGAGCGTAGTTCACTCCGCGTCAGGTCCCGGGCACTCCGGGCCGGTGATCCGGACCGAAAATCACCCCATCGGATGGTGCGACGGGTCCTCTCCCCACCGCCGCCCCTACCCGGGGACACCCCGGCCCCCGAGAGGAATGGCCAGTCGGCGGGAGGGATAGAACATGTGCGGTGGCCCCGTCCGACGAATGAGGCACGGGCCGCCCGGCCAACGACGCGGGGCGCGAGGCACCGACGCCCCAGCCGCCCGCCAGTGGCGGGCCGGGAGCTGGGACCATCTGCGGGGCGGGGCGGGCCACGTCTGCCCTGGTCCACCCGCGTGGTGGGATCGCGGACCACCGGGCCGCGGCCGCCGACGAGACGGGAGGGGCCGGGGCCGCATCCCACCCCCGCCCGGCGCCCGCCCCACCGGGCGGACCGGAAGCGACCCGGCCCCGAGCCACCAGCAGGGAGCCGCCGACGCGACGGGAGGGGGTGGGGTCGCAGGGGTGGGGTCCTGGACGATGACGTGTATTTGCGGCGCCTACTCCCGGCCCACCCCACGTCTCCGGGCACCGGCGCCAAAAATATACGAGTCCAGGGCCCTGCCCCGGAGGCCCCGCACCCGGCACCACCCACACGCCCCAGGCGCACCCACCCACAAAGCCGCACCCAGGCGCACCCAGGCGCACCCGGCAAAACCCAGGCGCTACGCCTCGAAGGGGCGGGCGGGCCAGGGGGCGTCGGCGGGGCGAAGGGCGTCCACGCCGTCGCCCGTCAGCGCGGCGTGCAGCGCCAGGACGCCCACCGCGAGGCAGTTGTTGTGCAGGTCACCGGCCAGCACGGCACGCACCAGCTCGTCCAGCGGCACCCGGGCCAGCTCCATGTCGGCCTCCTCCTCGGAGACCTCGTACCGCTCACCGTCCGCCGCCGAGATCTCCCGCGCGAGGAAGACCCGCACGGCCTCGTCGCAGCCGCCGGGCGTCGTGTAGACGTCCGTCAGCACGCGCCAGTCCTCGGCCTTGACGTGCGCCTCCTCGTACAGCTCGCGCTGCGCCGCGTGCAGGGGGTTCTCGCCGGGGACGTCGAGGAGTCCGGCCGGGATCTCCCAGAGCCGGTGCCGGACCGGGTGCCGGTACTGGCGCAGGACGATGACGCGGCCGGTGTCGTCGAGGGCCAGGACGGCGACGGAGCCGGGGTGGACCTGGTAGTCACGCTTGACGGTGGTGCCGTCGGGCATGACGACCTCGTCGGTGCGCACGCTCGTCTTGTTGCCCGTGAACGGCGTGGCGGTGGCGACGGTCCGCCACTCCTCGGGAGTGTCCTGGATACCCATTGCTCAGCCTCAGCGTCCTTTCAGCGTGCGGTTGACCATGCGGTCGAGTTGACCATGCGGTCGAGCGGGGGATGCGGGCGGGGGCCTGAACCGCCCGCGCCCCCCGTCAACCGTATCGGTCAGCCCTCGGCGGTCCGCCCCTGACCAGCGGTGAGTCGCTCGACTGCCGCCTTCACCAGGCCCGCGAAGAGCGGGTGCGGGCGGGTCGGGCGGGAGCGCAGCTCGGGGTGGGCCTGGGTGCCGACGAGGTACGGGTGCACCTCGCGCGGGAACTCGACGTACTCGACCAGCTTGTTGTCGGGGGAGGTCCCGGAGAAGACGAGCCCGGCCTTCTTCTCCAGCTCACCGCGGTAGGAGTTGTTGACCTCGTAGCGGTGGCGGTGGCGCTCCTCGACGTACGGCTGGTCGTCGTAGACCTCGCGGACGATCGAGCCCTCGGCGAGCTTGGCCGGGTACATGCCCAGCCGCATGGTGCCGCCCATGTCGCCCTCGCCCGCGACGATGTCCAGCTGCTCGGCCATGGTGGAGATCACCGGGTCGGTGGCGGCCGGTTCGAACTCGGTGGAGTTGGCGCCGGAGATGCCCGCCAGGTTCCGCGCGGCCTCGATGACGATGCACTGGAGGCCGAGACACAGACCCAGCAGCGGGATCTTGTTCTCGCGGGCATAGGTGATCGCGCCGACCTTGCCGATGACGCCGCGGTCGCCGAAGCCGCCGGGGATGCAGACCGCGTCGCAGTCCGCCAGCTGCTGCCGGGCACCGGCGGCGGTCTTGCAGTCGTCGGACGTGACCCACTTGATCTTCACGCGGGCGTTGTTGGCGAACCCGCCCGCGCGCAGCGCCTCGGTGACGGACAGATAGGCGTCCGGCAGGTCGATGTACTTGCCGACGAGCGCGACCGTGACCTCGTGGTCGGGCTGGTGGACCCGCTTCAGCAGGTCGTCCCACTGGGTCCAGTCCACGTCGCGGAAGGGCAGGTCCAGCTTGCGGACGACATAGGCGTCAAGACCCTCGGAGTGCAGCACCTTGGGGATGTCGTAGATCGACTTGGCGTCGATGGCGGCGACCACCGCGGCGTCGTCGACGTCGCACATCAGCGAGATCTTGCGCTTGATGGAGGTGGGGACCTCGCGGTCGGCGCGCAGCACGATGGCGTCCGGCTGGATACCGATGTTGCGCAGGGCGGCGACCGAGTGCTGGGTGGGCTTGGTCTTCAGCTCGCCGGACGGGCCGATGTACGGCAGCAGCGAGATGTGCACGACGAAGACGTTGTCCCGGCCCACCTCGTGGCGGACCTGGCGGACGGCCTCCAGGAAGGGCAGCGACTCGATGTCGCCGACGGTGCCGCCGACCTCGGTGATGACGACGTCCACGTCGTCGGTCGCCATGCGCCGGATGCGGTGCTTGATCTCGTTGGTGATGTGCGGGATGACCTGCACGGTGTCGCCCAGGTACTCACCGCGCCGCTCCTTGGCGATCACGCTGGAGTAGACCTGGCCGGTGGTCACGTTGGCGGAGCCGTCGAGGTCGACGTCGAGGAACCGCTCGTAGTGGCCGATGTCCAGGTCGGTCTCGGCGCCGTCGTTGGTGACGAACACCTCACCGTGCTGGAACGGGTTCATCGTGCCCGGGTCGACGTTCAGGTACGGGTCGAGCTTCTGCATGGTGACCCGCAGACCCCGCGCCTTGAGCAGCGCACCGAGGCTGGAGGCGGTCAGGCCCTTGCCGAGTGAGGAAGCGACACCCCCTGTGACGAAGAGGTGCTTGGTCGTCATGGGCTTAGCGGCAATGGCCAAAAGGGGGCTCCCGTGGTCGCGTCGTAAGGGTGCGGTCCGGCAGCCGGCCCGCTTTCACGGGGGCGCCGTCGCTGAGGTTCGGGGGTTTGGTGCCCGCCGCTCCACGGGCTACCAGGGTATCAGTGCCCCGGGGCGGCCGCTGGAGCCCCGTCTCACCCACGCCATGTCCGCGCCACCCGCACACCATCCCGGGTCACCTCGCGTAGCGCGGCGGCCACGCCCCGTACGCGTACCGCTCGCCGGCGCCGGGCGGCGGCCGTGACCGGCCACCCGATCGGGGGTCGTGACGCGAGCCACGATATGGACGGGCTCAAGCGGATCACTGTCCCGCGTCGTATCCTGCTCGGACGAAACGCTACGAGCCCCGGCACGGCACCACCAGCACGCCCCCGGAACCAGAGCTCGTCCAATATTTCCGGAGACCGTAAGGACACCCGCAAGGGGCAGTACGGCCGTCGAACAGGGGAAAGCACGTGGCCGGGCGTATCGAGGACTACGCACTCATCGGGGATATGCAGACCGCCGCCCTCGTCTGCAAGGACGGGACGGTCGACTGGCTGTGCCTGCCGCGTTTCGATTCCCATGCCGTCTTCGCCGGTCTGCTGGGCACCGAGGAGCACGGATTCTGGCGACTGGGCCCCGCCCACGCCGCCGGGAGCGAGCCGCCGACCGCCGACCGCCGCCGCTACCGGGGCGACTCGCTCGTACTGGAGTCGGAGTGGGACACCCCGCGCGGCACGGTCCGCGTGATCGACTTCATGCCACCGCGCGACGGTGCCCCGCAGCTGGTGCGGATCGTCGAGGGCGTCAGCGGCCGGGTGCCGATGCGCTCCGCGCTGCGGATGCGCTTCTCGTACGGCTGGGTCGTGCCGTGGGTGCACAAGGTGGACTCGCGGACGGTCGCCGTCGCCGGTCCCGACTCGGTGTGGCTGGACACCGAGGTCGACACCTTCGGCAAGGACCTCACCACCTACGCCGACTTCACGGTGGCCCCCGGCGACCGGATCGCCTTCACCATCAGCTGGCAGCCCTCGCACAAGGAGCCGCCCGCGCTGCCCGAGCCGGAGACCGCGCTGGAGGCGACCGAGGCGTTCTGGCGGGAGTGGGTCGAGCACTGCACGTACCACGGCCCCTACCGGGACGCGGTGGTCCGCTCGCTGATCACCCTCAAGGCGCTCACCTACGCCCCCACCGGCGGCATCGTCGCGGCGCCCACCACCTCGCTGCCCGAGGAGATCGGCGGCGTACGGAACTGGGACTACCGCTTCACCTGGCTGCGGGACGCCGCGATCACCCTGTCCTCCCTGCTGCGCACCGGCTACCGCGAGGAGGCGCGCGCCTGGCGCGAATGGCTGCTGCGCGCGGTCGCGGGCGATCCGGAGAACCTCCAGATCATGTACGGCATCGCGGGCGAGCGCGAGCTGTCCGAGGCCGAGCTGACCTGGCTGCCCGGCTACGAGGGCTCCCAGCCGGTCCGGGTCGGCAACGGCGCGGCGGGCCAGCTCCAGCTGGACGTCTACGGCGAGGTCACCGAGGCGCTGCACCTGGCCCATATGACCGGCCTGGCCCGCAACGACTACGCGAGCGTGCTCCAGCTCAAGCTGATCCGCTACCTGGAGGAGCACTGGGACGAGCCCGACGAGGGCATCTGGGAGGTCCGCGGCCCGCGCCGGCACTTCGTGCACTCCAAGGTGATGGCCTGGGTCGCCGTCGACCGCACCGTCAAGCTCATCGAATCGGGCGATGTGGACGGCCCGTTGGACCGCTGGCGGGATCTGCGCGACGAGATCCACCGGGACGTGTGCGAGAAGGGCTACGACGCCGAGCGCAACACCTTCACCCAGTCCTACGGCTCCAAGGAGCTGGACGCCTCGCTGCTGCTCATCCCGCAGATGGGCTTCCTGCCGCCGGACGACAAGCGGGTCATCGGCACCATCGAGGCGATCCAGCGCGAGCTGTCGACCTCCGACGGCTTCGTGATGCGCTACCCGACCGCGGGCGAGGACGCGGGCGTGGACGGCCTGGAGGGCGACGAAGGCGCGTTCCTCGCCTGCTCGTTCTGGCTCGCCGACGACCTGGCGATGATCGGCCGGGTGGACGAGGCCCGCAGGCTCTTCGAGAAGCTGCTCGCGCTCCGCAACGACCTGGGCCTGCTGGCCGAGGAGTGGGACCCGAACCTCCAGCGCCAGGTGGGCAACTTCCCGCAGGCGTTCAGCCATGTCCCGCTGATCGACACCGCCCTGCGGCTGACCGCCTCCGGCGCGTACGGCGGCTGAGCGACCCAGGGGCGAAGTCGGGTATCGATTTACGGAGGGCCGAAGTGACATTCCGCAATCACCAGGAGCTGGATGTGACGGTGGTCGCGGTGGCTCCCGTGGGAGCCAGGGTCGAGGTGGACGGCGTGACCGGATTCGTCGACCAGGTGAAGCACCCCTCGTGGTGGGACGAGAGCGTCGCACCGGTCCGGGACGGCGACGCGTTGCACGTCGTCGTGCTGGACGCCGACCGCGAACCGCCCCGGTTCAGCGCGCTTCAGCGGGACATCGACACCGCGCGGCGGCTGCGGGCGGACGACGGGCGGTCCTGAGTACCTCTGAGCGCGATCGACGGCCGGAACCGGATGGAAGCACAAGGAACGATCACCGTGGCGCGGGCGCTGGACCTGCCCGCGCTGCGCCGCGGCCTCCCCGAGGTGGTGACCGGGGACGAGCTGCTGGACCGCCCGGTGCGCTGGGTGCACGCGGGCGAGGCGCCGAACATCGCCGCCCTCCTCAAGGGCGGTGAGCTGCTGCTGACCACCGGTCTCGGCGTCGGGCCGCGCCCCGCCGAGCAGCGCGCCTTCGTCCGGCGGCTGGCCGAGCGCGGGATCGCGGCGCTGGTGGTGGAGCTGGGGCCGCGGTTCCGTACGCTCCCGGTGGCCGTGGTCGACGCGGCGCGCTCGTGCGGGCTGCCGCTGGTGCAGCTGCACCGCGAGGTGCCGTTCGTGGCGGTCACCGAGGAGATCCACACCGAGATCGTCAACGAGCACTACGCCCTGCTCCAGCAGGCCGACGTCGTCCACCGGCAGGGCACCGAGGTGCTGCTGCGGGGCGGCGGGGTGCCGGAGATCCTGCGGAACTTCGCGGAGTTCGCGGGCAACCCGGTGTTCCTGGAGACCCCCGACGGCCGGTTGCTGTACGCCGCCGGGCCCGTGGGCGTACGCCCCGGCGCCACCGATCCGCTCCAGGCGTGGGAGGGGCTGCGCGCCCGCCACGCGGACCGGCGGCCCTCGGAATCCTCGGCCGGGCTTGCGGCGGGGCTTCCGGCGGGACTTCCGGCGGGCAGCGTGTCCGCCGATGTGCCGGGCGGCGGCCGGGGCCCCGGCGCGGTACGGGCACGGCTGACCGTGCTGCCGGTGGCCGCGCCGCTAGGCCCGGTCCACCGCATCGCCGCCGAGCGGACCGCCGATCTGCTGGCAGTGGTGCTGCTGCGGGCGCGCCAGGAGGAGGAGCTGACGGCGCGTGGCCGGGGCGACTTCCTCACCGACCTCGCCGAGGGGCGCGTCGAGCCGTCGGACGCGCCCGCGCAGGCGCGGGTGCTGGGCTTCCGGCCGTCCGGGGACGGCCCGCTGCTGCCGGTGGTGATGCGGCTCGCGGCGGACCCGCATCCGCTGAGCGGCGGCGGCGTCGGCGGGGTGGCGGTGAGCGGTGGCGCGGAGGGCTGGGCGGCGCTGGCCCACGCGCTGCGGGAGGAGCTGGCGGCGGTGGGCGTGCCGGTGCTGCTGGGCGTGCGGCTGCCGGAGGGCCGGGTGCCGCTGCTGGTGGGCCTGCGGACCGCGGCGGACCGCGGCGCGGTGGCGATGCGCGTCGCGACGGCCCTGCGGGCGGGGGTCGAACGGGCCTGGCCGGACCGTCCCGCGGGTGCGCATCCGCCCGTGGTGATCGCCGGGCTCGCGGCGGGCTGGGACGGCGTCGGCGGCGAGCTGCGGCACGCGGCGGAGGCCGCGTACGCGGCGCACGGTCTCGCGGACCGGGACTGGTACGACGTGCGCAGCCTGGATGTCGACCTGTTGCTGTGGCGACTGCGCGAGCACGGGGATCTGGCCGCCTTCGTCGACCGGGTGATCGGCCCGCTGCTCGCCCACGACCGGGAGGCCCGTCCGCCGCTGGTGCCGACGCTGGAGGTGTATCTGCGGCATGCGGGCCGCAAGGCGGAGACGGCCCGCGCGCTGCACCTCAACCGCCAGACGCTGTACGACCGGCTGGCCCGGATCGCCCGGCTGCTCGGCACGGACCTGGAGGACCCCCAGACGGTGCTCGCCCTGGGGGTGGCCCTCCAGGCCCGCCGCCATGTGCGCTGATCCCCGGCTCTAGAACGGGGTCAGGGTGAGGGTGAACGCGGTCGGGGCGGTGTCCTGGATGTACGACGCGAAGTCGGCCACGTCGTCGAAGGCGAAGCCGTACGCCTTGCCGTCGGCTGTCGCCGCGTGCATCGCCTTGGCGTAGTGGTGGGTGATCCGCTCCCCGTAGAAGGCGGCCGGGTCGGTCGTCGGCTGGGCGGCGGTGTCGTGCAGCGTGGTGCGGTTGAAGCCCGCGCCGAGGATGGCCGCGACCGGCCCCGTCGTCCCGTCGTTGGGCGCGGCGAGGGCGCCGTCGCAGAACAGCACGTCTTTGGTGGAGGGCTTGTCGAAGGCGACGGAGGCGGGTCCTGTGAAGGAGAACTTGCCGCCGCCGACCCGGCCGGTGAAGGTGCCCGCGTTGGTGGTGACCTTGAGGTCCTTCGAGGAGTAGGTGTCCCAGACCTGGTCGATGTAGGGCGCGAAGTAGTCCTGTGAGAACAGCCCGGCGCCCAGGCCGTGGCCGGGCGCGATGACCCGCAGATCGTCCCCGATGACCAGCTTGTCGAAGCCCTCGGCCGCGCGCAGATCGGAGAAGACCCGGGCGCGGGCGCCGTCCTTGAGGGCGCCGGTCGTCTGGTCCTTGGCGCCGGTGAGGCGGATGGCGAGCGGGACGCTGAACATGTCGACCATGGTGGTGTTGCAGAACATGCCGGAGGCGTTGAAGGTGAACTCCGCGCAGTCGTGCAGGATCTTGTAGTTCGGGTCGCCGGACACCCAGCCCGCCGGGTACTGGAGCGCGGCCTTGCCCGCCCCGTCCGCCACCACCTTGAACTTGAGCTTGTCGCCCAGCGCGACATAGATCCGGCCCGACATCCGGGGCAGCGTCAGCTTCGTGTCGCCGCCTGACGAGAGCGGGATGGCGTAGTCGGCGAAGCCGTCCGCGCCGTTGTCGGAGAGCGCGACGGGGGCGAGTTTGCCGTCGGGGGTGACGCGGACCTGCTGGTTGTCGGCGTTGCCGACGATGTAGAGCCATATCGACTCATTGCCGAACTGGCCGGTCTTGTTGACGACCGTGAGGGGAAGCGTGTCGGCGGCGCGGGCCGAGCCCGGCGCGGCGGTCGGCGCCGCGGCGGCGCGGCCGCCGGCGAGCGTCAGGCCGGTGCCCGCTGCGGCGATTCCGGACAGCAGCATCCTGCGCGTGATCATGACAAATCTCCTCGGCGTAGTGGGGGATAGCCGGGACATGACGGGAAGCGGTGGTGCGCGGAAAGCGCCCGGAGAGCGCTCTCTTGTCCACCGCGCAGCACCCTGCCGATCAACGACCAGGGGCGTCAACCCCCTAGCACAGAAAGGTCTGCACCAATTCGTCGTAGACGCTGAGGACATGGGCCACCGTGTCGTCCTCCGTCGGCCACTGCGCGGTCCGCGCCCGCCCCGCCGCGGTCAGCTCCGCGCGCCGCACGGGGTCGGCCAGCAGCCGCATCACCGCGTCGGCCAGCGCGTCGGGGTCGTCGTACGGGACGAGTTCGGCGGCGTCCCCCACCAGTTCGGGCACCCCGCCCACCGCCGTGGCGACCAGCGGCACCCCCGCGTGCAGCGCCTCCTGGGCCAGCAGCGAGCGCGCCTCCCAGCGGCTGGACAGCACGCACACATCGGCGGCGGCCAGCAGCTCCGGTACGTCCTCCCGGCGGCCGAGCAGCCGCACCGGAAGGCCCTCGGCGTCGATCCGGCGCTGCAACACCGCCCGGTCCGGCCCCTCCCCCGCGATCGCCAGCAGCGGCGGCGGGTCGAGGGTGCGCCAGCGGCGCGCCGCGTCCAGCAGCGGACCGTGGCCCGTGGCGGCCTCCAGACGGCCCACCGCGACCAGCAGCCCCCGCTCCACCGCGCCCAGTTCGGCGCGCGCCTTCTGGCGGGCGCCGTCGCCCGCCTCGGGCGCACGGCGCGGCGCGGGCACCGCGACCGGCGCGAGCCGGGCGTCCCGCGCCCCGCGGTCGCGGGCCCGGTCCACCAGGTCCGACGACGCGCCCAGCACCACGGACGCGGCCCGCGCCACCTGCCGCTCCATCAGCCGTACGACACGGGCCCGCGGCCCCTCGGCCTCCCGCTTGGTGTGCCAGGTGACGACGAGCGGAATGCCCCGGCCGCGCAGCGCCAGCGCGGCCAGCAGACCGGGCCGCAACCCGTGCGCGTGCACCAGCCCCGCCCCGACGGATGCCGTCCGCAGCGACGCGATGCTCCCGGCGTCCGTACGGCCGTCGAGCGGCGCGAACCGCGCGCCCGCCTCCGTGAACCCGTACCCCTGTTCGGCGCTCCACGGCCCGCAGACGGTCACCCGCAGCCCCCGCGCCACCAGCCCGGCCGACAGCGACCGCACATGCACCCCGCTGCCCGAACTGCCGTGGCCCAACACCTGAACGGCATGCAGCGACGGCTGCCCGTGCGGCGGGACCGGGGTGTTGCTCACGGTACTGCTCACTCGGGCGGAGCTCCTGGGGCGGTGTCGAACGTGCGCTTACTGCGCCAAGAATGCCAGCACTCACGGCGCGCTCGCCGCAACGCTCCCACGCCACCCCCACCCCCCGCTCGCCCGTACGTCCGCAACACCACCCATAAGGGTGAACTCCACACCCCCGACAACACCCGGACCAGCCCCGAACCCCGCTGGGCAGGGCCCCCGGGGGCCGGGCCAATGGGAAGGGGCGGGTGGCCCGTCAGTGGTGGGTGCGGGCCGCTTCCAGCAGTTCCTCCGCGTGGGCGCGGGCCAGTTCGGAGTCGTCCTGGCCCGCCAGCATGCGCGACAGCTCGCGGACCCGGTCCTCGCCCTCCATGGCCTTCACACCGCTCCGCGTCACCGCACCGTCGTTCGTCTTCTCCACCACCAGGTGCCGGTCAGCGAAGGCGGCGACCTGCGGCAGGTGGGTGACGACCACGACCTGGGCGGAGCGGGCCAGGCGGGCCAGGCGGCGGCCCACCTCGACCGCGGCCTTGCCGCCGACACCGGCGTCCACCTCGTCGAAGAGATACGTCGGTACGGGGTCGGAGCCCGCGAAGACGACCTCGACCGCGAGCATCACCCGGGACAGCTCACCGCCGGAGGCGCCCTTGGCGATGGGGCGGGGCGGGGCGCCGGGGTGGGGGGCGAGGAGGAGTTCGACCTCGTCGGCGCCGTGCGGGCCGTACGCCACCGACCGCCCGCCGACCTCGACCCCGGACGCCTCGTCCGCGGCCTCGGTCTGCCGGATGGCGAACGTCACCCGGGCGTGCGGCATGGCGAGGGAGGCCAGTTCCTCGGTGACGGCCTCGGCGAAGCGCGCCGCGGCCTCCGTACGGGCGTCGGTGAGCGCCTGGGCCAGCTCGCTCAGGTCGGCGCGGAGCGCGTCGCGTTCGGCGGTCAGCTCGCCGATGCGGTCGTCGTCGCCGTCGAGTTCGGCGAGCCGGGTGGCGCCCTGCTCGGCCCAGGCCAGCACGTCGCCGATGGTCTCGCCGTACTTGCGGGTCAGCTGGCCCAGCGCGGCGCGGCGCTCCTCGACAGCGGCGAGCCGCAGCGGGTCGGCGTCCAGATCGTCGGCGTACCCGGCCAGTTCACCGGCCACGTCGGACAGCAGGATGCCCACCTCGCCGATGCGGTCGGCGAGCCCGGCGAGGGCGGGGTCGTGGGCGCGGACCGCCTCCAGGGCGCGGTGCGCGCCGCCGACGAGGGTGGCGGCGTCCACGCCCTCGGGGTCCTCGGGGTTGCCGGCGAGCGCGGTGTGCGCGAGGGCGGCGGCGGAGGCGAGGGCCTCGGCGTGGCCCAGCCGCTCGGCCTCGGCGGCGAGTTCGTCGTCCTCGCCCGCCCGCGGCTCGGCGGCGGCGACCTCCTCCAGCCCGAAGCGGAGCAGATCGGCCTCCTGCTCCCGCTCGCGCGCCCGGGTGGTCAGCTCCTCCAGCTCGGCGGCGACGGCGCGCAGCCGCCGGTAGGCGCCCGCGTACTTCTCCAGCGGCCCGGCGACGGCGGCGCCCGCGTACCGGTCGAGCGCCTGACGCTGCCGGGCGGGCCGCAGCAGGCCCTGCTGGTCGGTCTGGCCGTGGACGGCCACCAGGTCGTCGGCCAGCTCCCCGAGCAGCCCCACCGGCACGGACCGGCCGCCCACATGGGCGCGGGACCGCCCTTCGGCGGAGAGGGTACGGCTGATCAGCAGCGCCCCGTCGTCGAGTTCGGCACCCGCCTCCTCGGCCCGTACGGCGACGGACGAGCGGGCGTCGACCGTGATCCGGCCCTCGACGACCGCCGCCTTGGCGCCGATCCGCACCAGGGCGGCATCGGCGCGCCCGCCGAGCAGCAGCCCGAGACTCGTGACGACCATGGTCTTGCCCGCGCCGGTCTCGCCGGTCACCGCGGTGAAGCCGGGTGACAGCTCGACCACGGCATCGTCGATGACACCCAGGGCACGTATCCGCATCTCCTCCAGCACGTGCAAGACCATACGAGGTTTACCGGCCACCTCGCGACGGCCACCCCCGGGGACGGCCCCGCCCCTACCCAGGGTGAACACGGGGTCGCCCGATGACCTCCCCTTCACCGGGGCCGGGGGTGTACCGGACGTATCCCCTCGAAAGGGTGTTCCCGGTCTCCGCCCCCGGCCGGACACCCCCTAGTGCGGCGCCCCGCGCCACCCGGCCACCGGGAGCGCGAACTTCGCCACCAGCCGGTCGGTGAACGACGCGTGGTGCAGCCGCGCCAGCCGCACCGGCACCGCTCCCCTGCGCACCTCCACCCGCGCCCCGGCGGGCAGCTCCACGGTGCGCCGCCCGTCGCACCACAGCACCCCGTGCGGGGTCTGCGGCTGCACCTCGACGGCGAGCACCGACTCCGGCGTCGTCACCAGGGGCTTGGCGAACAGGGCGTGCGCGCTGATCGGGACCATCAGCAGCGCCTCGACCTCGGGCCACACCACCGGGCCGCCCGCCGAGAAGGCGTACGCGGTCGAGCCGGTCGGCGTCGCGCACACCACGCCGTCGCCGCCGAAGCGGGAGACCGGGCGGCCGTCGACCTCGGTGACGACCTCCAGCAGCCGCTCGCGCGCCGCCTTCTCGACCGACGCCTCGTTCAGCGCCCAGTCGGTGTGCACGATGTGCCCGTCGTTGCGGACGAGCACATCGATGGTCATGCGCTCCTCGACCTCGTACTGGCGGCTCACCACCCGGTCCACGACCTTGTCCAGGTCGTCCCGCTCGGCCTCGGCCAGGAAGCCGACCCGGCCCAGGTTGACGCCGAGCATCGGCACGCCGGAGATGCGCGAGAACTCCGCGCCGCGCAGCAGCGTCCCGTCGCCGCCGAGCACGACCAGCAGTTCACAGCCGTCGAGCACGTCGCGGCCCGCGTCGACCAGCTCGACCTCGGGCGGCAGAGGCAGGTCCTCCGCCTCGGCGGCGAGCACCCGCACCCCGATGCCGCTGCGCACCAGCCCCTGGACGACGAGTTCGGCGCTGCGGATGGCCGCCGGGCGGCCGGTGTGCGCGAGGAGGAACACGGTGCGGTCGGCGGTCGCCTCGGACGTCGGTTTGTCCGCTGCGGTCTTCGTCGCCGCATCCGCCATCGCCGCTGCTTCTGAAGTGGTCAACTGGGCCCCTCCGCCACTGCACGGTCAACATCGTCCGGGTCCAGTGCCGGCGCCCCGGCGCGCATCCACAAAAAGTACTCGACATTCCCCGACGGCCCCGGCAGCGGGCTGGCGGTCACGCCGAGCACACCCAACCCCAGGTCCGCGGCCTGATGAGCCACCGTCCGCACCGCCTCGGCACGCAAGCGTGCGCTGCGGACGACTCCACCGCTGCCGAGCCGCTCCTTGCCGACCTCGAACTGTGGCTTGACCATCAGCACCAGATCGGCGTCGGGAGCGGTGCAGCGCACCAGGGCGGGCAGCACAAGACCGAGCGGGATGAAGGACAGATCCCCGACGACAAGGTCCACGGGCTCGCCTCCCATCTGCTCCGGCGTCAGCTCGCGTACGTTCGTACGGTCGAGAACGCTCACGCGTTCATCACTTTGCAAAGACCATGCAAGTTGCCCGTAGCCGACGTCGGCGGCGACCACATGGGCGGCGCCCGCGCGCAGCAGGACGTCGGTGAAGCCGCCGGTGGAGGCGCCCGCGTCCAGCGCCCGCCGCCCGGCGACGGTCAGCCCGGAGCCGGAGACCGGGGTGGGTTCGGTCGTGCGCCCCGGCCCCTCGCGGTACTCCTCGCTGAACGCGTACAGCGCGCCCGCGAGCTTGTGACCGCCGCGCGAGACATAGTCCGGATCGCTGTCGTCCTTGGTCACGACGACCGCGGCGCTGGTCTCGACCTGCGTCGCGGCCTTGGTCGCGATGGCCCCGCCGACGGTCACCCGGCCCGCCGCGATCAGCTGGCTCGCGTGCTCGCGCGAGCGGGCCAGCTTGCGGCGCACCAGCTCCGCGTCGAGTCGTACGCGTCGTGGGCGGGTCACTGCCACGGGTGGTTCAGCTCCTGGAGTCGGGGGTCGTTCTTACGGGGAGGGGGCGGGCGGGCCGGGCCGCCGGTCGAGTGCCGTCAGCGTGTCGCGCAGGCCCCGGTGCACATCCTCGTACACCTCCAGGTGGCTGCTCACCGGGAGGTCGTCCGCATCGGCCAGCCGGTCGAGCCGGGTGTCGACGTCGGGCACGCCGGTGGCCGTACGGGCGACACCCAGCGGAGCCGGATCGGCGGCCCTGCCCGGCGCCCCGGCGGCCCCCTCGCCTGGCTCCTCCGCAGGCGTCCCCTCGGGCGTCCCGGGGCCTTCCGGGGCCTGCTCGGCGGACTCCGGGGCGGGCTCGGGCCCGGGCCGTACGCCCGGCATCGGCTCACTCATGCCCCCGACGCTACCGCGAAGGGGACGCGTCCCGGCGGGGCGCGACCTGGGGTACCGTCGTCGGCGATGGCCACCTTGGAACAGTGCCGCGACGCACTCGACAAACTGGCGGAGAACCTCGCGGGCGCGAACGGGGACCTCCGCAGCGCCGCCGCGCTCGATCGCTCCGTGAGCTGCTGGATCACCGACCTCGACACGACCTTCGTGGGCCGTCTGGTGGACAGCCGCATCGAGGACGTGACGACCACGCCCGGCCCCCCGGAGGACCGCGCCCAGATCCGGCTGGCCATGTCCGGCGACGACCTGGTCGCCCTGGTCGACGGCGAGCTGCACTTCGCCCGGGCCTGGGGCAGCGGCCGGGTCAAGCTGGAAGCCGGGTTCCTCGACCTGCTGCGGCTGCGGAAGCTGCTCTAGCGGCCCGCTCCCGCGTACGCACCACCCTGACCCGTAACCCCGGGTAACCCCCGCCCTCGCTCAGGACTCCGTCGCCGCGGCGGCCACCGGCTCGGCCTCCGCCGTCCCCGCGGCCGGGACGGCCGTACGGGACTTCCGGGCGGCCGGTATGACCAGCGGCGTTCCCGTTTCCGGATCGTCGATGACCTGGCAGCGCAGCCCGAAGACCCGCTCCACCAGCTCCGCCGTGACGATGTCCCCGGGCGCGCCCTCCGCGACGACCTCGCCGCCCCGCATCGCGATCAGATGCGTGGCGTAGCGGGCGGCGTGGTTCAGGTCGTGCAGCACCGCGACCAGCGTGCGGCCCTGCTCCTCGTGGAGCTGGGCGCACAGGTCGAGCACGTCGATCTGGTGCTGGATGTCCAGGTACGTCGTGGGCTCGTCCAGGAGCAGCAGCGGGGTCTGCTGGGCGATGGCCATGGCGATCCACACCCGCTGGCGCTGCCCGCCGGACAACTCGTCGACATAGCGATCCCCCAGCTCGGCCACGCCGGTCGCCGCCATCGACTCCTGGACGATCCGCTCGTCCGTCTCCGACCACTGCCGCAGCAGCCCCTGGTGCGGGTAGCGGCCGCGGGCGACGAGGTCGGCGACGGTGATCCCGTCCGGGGCGATGGAGGCTTGCGGCAGCAGACCGAGGGTGCGGGCGACCTTCTTGGCGGGCAGCGAGCCGATCGACTCGCCGTCCAGCAGCACCGACCCCGCGGTCGGCTTGAGCATCCGGGACAGGGCGCGCAACAGGGTGGACTTGCCACAGGCGTTGGGGCCGACGATCACCGTGAAGGAGTGGTCGGGGATGGCGACCGACAGGTCCTCGGCGACGGTGCGCCGGTCGTACGCGAGGGTCAGCCCCTCGGCGGTGAGCCGCTGCCGGTCCGTCGTACGTGTGCTCGTGTTCGTACTCGTGCTGTTGCTGCTGGAAGCCACGGTTTGCCCGGTGTCCTTTTCCCTGTAGCCCTTGTAGCCGCTGTGGCCCTTGCCGTCCTTACGAACCGTCATATCCGCCCCGCCCTGCGCTCGGTCACCAGCAGCCACAGCAGATAGCCGCCGCCCAGCATCGCGGTCAGCGCCCCGACCGGCAGCTGATCGGCGCCGAAGGCCCGCTGCGCGGACCAGTCGGCCGTGACCAGCAGGGCCGCGCCCATCCAGGCCGCTGGCAGCAGATTGGGACCGGCCGAACGGGTGAGCCTGCGGGCCAGCTGCGGGGCGACGAGCGCCACGAAGGCGACGGGCCCGGCGGCGGCCGTGGCGGAGGCGGTCAGCAGGACGCCCGCGAACATCAGCACCAGCCGGGTCCGTTCGACCCGCACCCCGAGGGCGTACGCGCTGTCGTCGCCCATCTCCAGCATCCGCAGCCCCCGCGCCTGCCCGAGGACGACGGGCAGCAGGACCGCGCACACGCAGGCCAGCGGCCAGACCTGGGTCCAGTCGCGCCCGTTGAGCGAGCCGGTCAGCCACACCACCGCGCGGGTGGCGTCGGGCAGGTCGGCCTTGGTGAGCAGGTAGCCGTTGAGGGCGGCGAGCATCGCGGTGGCGCCGATGCCGACCAGCACCAGCCGGTAGCCGTGGACGCCCCGCCGCCAGGCCAGCGCGTAGACCCCGACGCCGGTCAGCAGACCGCCGCAGATCGCACCGGCGGCGACCTCGGCCGGGGCGCCCTGGAAGAGGACGATCACGGTGAGCGCCCCGGCCGCCGAGCCCTGCCCGAAGCCGATCACGTCCGGACTGCCCAGCGGATTGCGGGAGATGGACTGGAAGACCGCCCCGGCAAGCCCGAGGGCCGCGCCGACCAGCAGCCCGACCAGGACGCGCGGCAGCCGCAGGTCGTGGACGATGAAGTCCTGGGCCACGGTGCCGTTCCCGGCCAGCGTGCGGAGCACATCGGCGGGGGCCATGGGGAAGTCGCCGGTGCCGATCAGGACCACGCTCATCGCCAGCGCCACGGCGAGCAGCAGCAGCCCCACGACGGCGGCGCGGACGTCCAGGCGCAGCGAGAGGCCGCCGGTGCGCAGCGTGACTCCGCTCGCCCTGGGCGTGGTGCGCTTGCTCGCGTTCACAGTTGGGCCATCCTTCGGCGGCGTACGAGATAGAGGAAGACGGGCCCGCCGACGAGCGCGGTGACGACGCCGACCTGGAGTTCGGCGGGCCGGGCGACGATCCGCCCGATCACGTCGGAGCCCAGCAGCAGGACGGGCGACAGCACGGCGGCGTACGGCAGGGTCCAGCGCAGATCGGGTCCGGTGAGCGCCCGGACCAGGTGCGGAACCATCAGCCCCACGAAGGCGATCGGCCCGCACGCGGCGGTCGCGGCCCCGCACAGCAGGGTGACCGCCAGCATCGACATCGCCCGGGTGCGGACCAGGTTGGTGCCCAGCGCCCGCGCCGTGTCGTCGCCGAGGGCCACCGCGTTCAGCGAACGGCCGAGCGCCAGCGCCAGCACCGCGCCGACCAGGAGGAACGGGGCCACCTGCCGGACCACCGTCATATTGGCGGAGGCGAGCGAACCGACCGTCCAGAAGCGCATCTTGTCGAGCGCCGCGCTGTCCAGCAGCTGTACGGAGTTGATGTAGCCGTAGAGCGCCGCGTACACGGCCGTACCGGCGAGCGCGAGCCGCACCGGGGTGGCGCCCCGGCTGCCGCCGAGCGCGTACACCAGCACGGAAGCGACGGCGGTGCCGAGGAAGGCGAACCACACATAGCCGGTCAGGGAGGTGACGCCGAGAAAGCTGATCGCCGAGACGACGGAGGCGGACGCGCCCGCGTTCAGCCCCAGCAGCCCGGGGTCGGCGAGCGGGTTGCGGGTGAGGGCCTGGATGACCGCGCCCGCGAGCCCGAGACCGACGCCCACGAGCAGCCCGAGGAGGGTGCGCGGCAGCCGTACGTCCTTGATCACCACATCGGTGTCGCTGCCGGTGTAGTGGAACAGTCCGTGCCAGACGTCCCCCAGCGCGATCGGCTTGGCGCCGATCGCGATGCTGGCGGCCGCGACGGCCAGCAGCACGCCGAGCGAGACGACGAGCCCGGCCGCTCGACGCGCGGTCTGCCGGCGGGGTGGCGGAGCCGCCGTATCGGTCGCTGTCTCGGGCCCGGCTTTCGCCGGACTGACCAGGGTCACGCGGAACTCCACCTCACAGCACGGCCGATCAAGACTTAGGTTAGGTTACCCTAATCTGCACGTGCGACACCGAGGCGGGTCCGCGGCCCCGGTCACATCACCCCAGGCCCGGGGGCCTTCCGCTCACAGCCCCAGCCGAGCCAGCGCCTTCCCCGCGTCCGCGCCGCTCACACCCTCCCCCGCCTCGCTCCAGGCCGCCGCGCACAGCGCCCGCAGCCCGTCCAGCGGCTCGTCGCCGTCCCCGTCCAGCAGCAGCGCGCCGCCGTCCACGCGCGCCGTCCAACCGCCGCACCGGAAGCCCCCGTCGGCCGCTTCGACGGGCGGCTGGGGCGTCAGCAGCCCCCGCAAGTCGCGGTCCACATAGGCCGGACGGTGCTTCGGCTCCGCCGCCAGCAGCTGCGCCGGGGTCGTCACCCCGGTCAGCACGAGGAGCGAGTCGACGCCGCCCGCGTACGCCCCCTCGATGTCGGTGTCCAGCCGGTCCCCCACCACCAGCGGCCGCCGGGCCCCGGTCCGCAGGATCGTCTCGCGGTGCATCGGCGGCAGCGGCTTCCCCGCGACCTGCGGGTCCTGGCCGGTCACGATCCGTACGACCTCCACCGCCGCACCGTTGCCCGGCGCGATCCCGCGGCCGCTCGGAATCGTCAGGTCCGTGTTGGACGCGTACCACGGCACCCCGCGCGCCACCGCGTAGCCCGCCTCCATCAGCCGCGCCCACGGCAGGTCGGGCCCGCCGTACCCCTGGACCACCGCCGCCGGGTCGTCATCGGCGGACTCCACCGGCAGCAGCCCGCGCTCGCGCAGCGCCACCCGCAGCCCCTCCCCGCCGATCACCAGCACCCGCGCACCCTGCGGCAGCTGCTCGGAGATCAGCCGGGCGACGGCCTGCGCCGAGGTGATCACGTCCTCGGCCCCGGCGGGCACCCCGAGCCGGGTCAGATGCTCGGCGACGGTCTGCGGCGTGCGCAGCGCGTTGTTCGTCACATACGCCAGCCGCATGCCGCCGTCCCGTGCGGTGACCAGCGACTCCACGGCGTACGCGATGGCCTCGCCACCCGCGTACACCACCCCGTCGAGGTCGAGCAGCGCGGTGTCGTACGCCTCGTTCAGCGACCGCTGGCTGCCCTCGGGCGCGATCCGGACGGTCTGGTTCATGGGGGGACACTCTCCTCGCAGATCCATGCGTTCTCCCCCCGATCATGGCGCATCGCCGACCGGGGCATAACATTCTCTAATGACCACTTCAGGGCCAGGCGGGCACGGTCTCCAGCTCACCCCCTTCCGGGGGCTGCGCTACGACGCGGAACGGGTCGGCAGTCTCTCCGCCGTCACCTCACCGCCCTACGACGTGGTCGTACGCCCCGACGGTCTGCGCGAACTCGAGACGGCCGACCCCCACAACATCGTCCGGCTCATCCTCCCGCAGGCGGGCGCCCCCGCCGACCGCCACCGGCAGGCAGCCGACACCCTGCGCCGCTGGCAGGCCGACGGCATTCTCGCACCCGACCCCGAACCGGCCCTGTACGTCTACGAACAGCGCGACGCCCAGATCCTCCAGCGCGGGCTGATCGGCGCCCTGCGGCTGAGCCCGCGCGAGGAGGGCATCGTCCTCCCGCACGAGGAGGTCATGCCGCACATCGTGGAGGACCGCGCCGACCTGATGCGCGCCACCGCCGCCAACCTCGAACCCCTGCTGCTCGCCTACCGCGGCAACGGGACGGGCGGCGCGTCGGACGTCATCGAACGCACCATCCGGCACGAGCCGCTGCTCTCCACCACCACCGAAGACGGCTTCGACCACCGGCTGTGGCGGATCACCGACCCGGCCGACCTGGTCGAGATCGCCGCCGATCTGCGCAACCACCAGGCCCTCATCGCCGACGGCCACCACCGCTGGGCCACCTATCTGCGACTGCGCGAGGAGCGCACCGATCCCGGCCCCTGGAACTTCGGCCTCGTCCTCCTGGTCGACACCGCCCGCTACCCGTTGCGGGTCCGGGCCATCCACCGGCTGCTGCGCCACCTCCCGGTGGCCGACGCGCTGGCCACGGCGCGCACCGCCTTCCGGGTGCGGACGGTCGACGGCCCGCTGCCACGCGCCCTGGACGCCCTCGCGGAGGCGTCCACCACGAACGCCTTCCTGCTCGCGGGCGACGGCCGGTTCCACCTGCTCGACCGACCCGACCCCGGGCTGCTGGCCCGTACGGTCCCCGAGGGACGGCCCGAGGCGTGGCGGACGCTGGACGCGACCGTCCTGCACTCGCTGCTCCTGGACCACCTCTGGCAGATCCCGGACAGTGCCGAGCACATCGGCTACATCCACAACGCGGAGGCGGCCGTCGAACAGGCGGAGCGGCACGGCGGCACGGCGGTGCTGATGCATCCGGTGCGCGAGGAGGTCGTCCGCGAGCTGGCGCGGCAGGGGGTCGCGATGCCGCGCAAGTCGACGTCCTTCGGGCCGAAGCCCGCCACGGGTCTTGTACTGCGCAGTCTGACGTTGGGCTGAGCCCGCAAAGCGAAGAGGGCGGAGCCCCGGCCGGGGGTGGTGGCCGGGGTTCCGCCCTCAGGTATCAGCTGCCGCTGTTGTCGTCGCCGTCCTTGCGGTCCGCGACCTCTTCGCTGTTCTCCGCGGCCTCGGCGGCCTCGGTCGTCTCCGCGACGTCCTCGTCGGTCTCATCATCGTCGAGAACGTCCACGAACTCGACACCATCCAGCTCGGCGAGCCGGTCGGAGGCATCCGTGGTGCCGCCCTGGTCCGCCTCCAACGCCTTGGCGAACCAGTCCCGCGCCTCGTCCTCGCGACCGACGGCCAGCAGCGCGTCGGCGTAGGCGTACCGCAGCCGGGCGGTCCACGGCTGGACGGAGTTCGACGCCAGCTCCGGGCTCTGGAGGGTGACGACGGCGGCGTCGTCCTGACCCATGTCGCGCCGGGCACCGGCGGCCACCAGCCGCATCTCGACCTGCCCGGCCCGGTCCAGCTTCTGCACCTCGGGCTCACCGGCCATGGCCAACGCCCGCTCGGGACGGCCCATGCCGCGCTCGCAGTCGGCCATGACCGGCCACAGGTCGTTGTTGCCGGTCATACGGCGCGCGGCACGGAACTCCGCCAGCGCCTCCGAGTACTTGGCGACGGCGTACGACGCGAACCCCGCCGCCTCACGGACGGCGGCGACGCGGGAGGCGAGCCGCAGCGCGACGCGCGAGTACTGGTACGCCCGCTCCGGTTCCTCGTCCAGCAGCTTGGCGACCATCACGAGGTTCTTGGCGACGTCCTCGGCAAGGGTCTTCGGCAGGCTCAGCAGCTCCTGCCGCACGTCCTTGTCGATCTCGTCCCCGGTCACGTCCTCGGGGATCGGCAGCCGCTTGATCGGCTCGCGGTCGCGGTCCCGGCCGCGGTCGTCGCGGTCGCGACGGCCGTAGCCACCGGACCGGTCGTCGCGACGCGGCCCACGGCCCCGGTCGTCACGCCCCCGGCCCTGACCGCCACCGCCGCCACCGCCGCCGTACGGACGCCGAGACCCACGGTCGTCCCGCCCACCGCGGAAGCCGCCGCGGTCGTCGTCGCGACGCGGCCCACGGGGCCGGTCGTCCCGGCGATCATCGCGCCGATCGTCGCGGCGGTCGTCGCGGCGGAACCCACCGCGATCATCGCGCCGGTCATCCCGGCGGTCATCGCGGCGGAACCCACCACGGTCATCACGCCGGTCGTCCCGACGGAACCCACCACGATCGTCACGGCGGTCATCCCGGCGGTCATCGCGGCGGAACCCACCACGGTCATCACGCCGGTCATCCCGACGATCGTCCCGACGGTCATCCCGCCGGAACGCGGGCCGGTCATCCCGGCGCTCGAAGCCACCGCCCGGTCGGCCACCACGGTCGTCACGGCGACCGTAGCCACCGCCAGTGGGACGTCCACCACGGTCGTCGTCGCGACGCGGCCCACGAGGCCGATCATCACGCCGGTCGTCACGGCGGTCATCACGCCTGAAGCCACCACGGTCGTCACGGCGGTCATCGCGACGCTCGTCACGACGGAACCCACCCTGACGGAAGCCACCATCACGGTCGTCCCTACGCGGACCACGAGGGCGGTCGTCACGCCGGTCGTCGCGTCGATCGTCGCGGCGCTCGAAGCCACCGCCCGGTCGACCGCCCCGGTCGTCACGGCGACCGTAGCCACCGCCAGTGGGACGTCCACCACGGTCGTCCTCGCGACGCGGCCCACGAGGCCGATCATCACGCCGGTCGTCGCGACGGAACCCACCACGATCACGGTCATCGCGGCGCGGTCCGGAGTCGCGGAAGTCCCTCCGGTCGCCGCCGTCCCGGCGCCGCGGCTCGCGGTCCCCCCGGTCGTCGGAAGAGTTGGTGGGCATCTACGTGACTCCTGTCTTCTGGCCAAAACAAAAAGGACCCCTGGTCCCAGCATGAACGCTGGGACCAGGGGTCCTCCAAAGATTGTTCGGCGGCGTCCTACTCTCCCACAGGGTCCCCCCTGCAGTACCATCGGCGCTGAAAGGCTTAGCTTCCGGGTTCGAAATGTAACCGGGCGTTTCCCTAACGCAATGGCCACCGAAACCCTATCGGGTTCTAGCGAACAAGCACACTTTTCAATTAAGTAAGTGGAACTGATTCACCGGTGCGACTGTTCGCAACCCGGGAACCACACAGTGGACGCGAGCAACTGAGGACAAGCCCTCGGCCTATTAGTACCAGTCAACTCCACCGGTCACCCGGCTTCCATATCTGGCCTATCAACC